>JAUWYL010000031.1 GCA_030615855.1 bacterium
TTCCCTAATTCCTTATTTAGGAGAGACCTTGCTCCGTCTTCCTAATAAGGAAATCCATATTGGTTTTATTGAGAAATGGTGGCTGGTAAATCCTTTAGCCATTATTGGTATTGGTATTGCTTATTTCAGCCCGACTACCAAATTTCCTCATGCCGGGCATGTCTTACTGAGCACTTGGGCATCATTATTCCATATTATGATGGCATTGGGTGGAGGAATAAATTGGATATTGGTTATTGTTACTTTCTTATTTTTATTTCTTGCGGTCTGGATACCCTGTTGTATAAGCGATATTGTCTTTCCCTTACTTTTCGTTAAAGAAAATGCAAAAAGTAATTAAATTACTTGAACAGGAAATAAAAGAAGTAGTGGGTTGTACTGAACCGGCGTGCATTGCTTTCGCTTTTTCTAAGGCATCCAGTATTCTAAAAACAAAAACTGGCATAAAAGAATTTTCTGACAGAATAAATGTCAGGGTATATCTTTCTCGGGATATTTATCGCAATGCTTCTACAGTAAAAATTCCTGTTCTAAAATTGAGAGGTATTAAACCAGCTGTTGCCTGTGGAATTTATACTCCTGTTCCTTCCTTTAACCCCTTTGCTCAAATTGGAAATAAAGAGAAAAGGAAAATTTTAAACCTCATTAAAGAGAAGAATTGGTTGGAAACGATTCCTTTAAAAAAAAGAGGAATTTTTGTCAAGGTAGAGTTGAAAAATAGAAAAAATTGTGTTCAGGTGATAATTGAAGAAAGGCATGATAATATCAAGGAGATAGTTTTAAATGGAAAGAGAATTTTCAGAGGTAAGAGAGAAAGATTACTTCGCATAAAAAATTTGGAAGAAATTAAAAGAATAGTTGAAATCAGAAATAAAAATCTGGAGACCATCGCCAGAAATTTTTTAATTAAACAGGGTAAGGAAAGCGAAAAATATGGTTTTAAAGATATTTTGGAAGCGATAGAAAAATTAGTAGAAAAAAGGATGGAAGGAGAGGAGGTAAAAATTATTACCATTACGGGTTCAGGAAATCAGGGAATTCTGCTAACTTTACCCTTTTATGAGATTTATAAAAAAACGGGTAATAGAGTAATTTCCGCATTTTTGTTCTCTATTCTTGTTCAGATTTATCTAACGCAGGAGGAAGGGAGGATCTCTGATCTATGTGGTTTAGCAAATAAGGTTGCTCCTTCCTTGATTGCTGGGGTATCGTATTATTATGGAGAAAGTTTATTTGAGATAAAAAAGAGAATGGAATTGGTAAAAGAGGTTTTAAGAGGGTTACTCTGCGAAGGAGCAAAGAAGAGTTGCGCCTTAAAGGCCCAATTGGTTTCAAGTTCGGTGTTTAAAATTCTTGGGCAATTACCATCTATTTAAAAGGAGAAATAAATGCCTATTTACACTTTTGCCTGTGAGGATTGTGGCGAGAAGTTCGATCTATTAGTAGGGGTTACTGCCGAGAAGGAAGAATTGAAATGCAAGAAATGTGGTAGTAAAAAGATTACCAAAGAGATAAGCGGCTTCAGCGTTGGCAAATCATCAAGTTCCAGCAGTGATTCCAGCTGTCCCACTGGAACCTGCCCTTTAGGATGAAGTGGCAAACAATGGCTTTCAAAAATGACTCAGAAACCTTTGAAAAAGGGGGGAGGTTGATGTATGAGAATAAGACCTATAGGAATAATAAATACACCATATAAATCCAAAGAAGAAACTCCCATTCAACCATTCAGATCGAAAGGTATTGGTAAAGTCACAGTCTTCAAAGAATACCAAGAAGGACTAAAGGATATAGAGGGATTTTCCCATATCATTCTCATTTATAAGTTCCACAGATCAAGGGGCTATCGATTGATGGTGGAGCCTTTTGTAAATAATGAATTACGCGGCCTCTTTGCCACAAGATATCCGAGAAGGCCGAACCAGATAGGCTTAACTGTGGTTAATCTATTAAGAAGGAAGAACAATATTCTTTTTGTAAGAGGCATCGATGTAGTAGATGAGACCCCACTCCTTGATATCAAACCTTATGTCCCTGAATTCGGACCAAAGACAAAGGTGAAAATAGGCTGGCTAAAGGGAAAGATATGAAACAAATTGTTATTATCAGTGGGAAAGGAGGCACAGGGAAAACGGTCATTACCGCCTCTTTTGCTACTTTGGCTAAAAATAAAGTAATAGCGGATTGTGATGTGGATGCCCCTAATCTGCATCTTATTCTAAAGCCCGAGGTTTTAAAATCATATCCTTTCCAGAGTGGCTTTGATATCGTCAAGGATGATTCAAAATGCAATTTCTGTCGGGAGTGTCAGAAGGTTTGTCGCTTTGATGCCATCCGGGATGACCTGTCTATCGATCCTGTAGCCTGTGAGGCTTGTGGGGTCTGCGTAGAGGTATGTCCCCAGAAAGCATTGAAACTGGTTCCCAAAGTCTCAGGCACTACCTATCTCTCCCGAACAAAGTATGGCCCTTTCTCCCATGCTAAGTTAGGAATTGCTGAGGAGAATTCTGGCAAGTTGGTTAGTGAGGTGAGGAAGAATGCGGTCAATATGGCTGAAGAAGAGAATAAGGATTTAATTATTATCGATGGTCCCCCAGGGATCGGCTGCCCGGTCATCGCCTCAGTTACTGGGGCCAATTTGGCATTAATCGTTACTGAACCTACTCTATCTGGAATATGGGACTTGGAACGTGCTCTGGAATTAACCAGACATTTTCAGATAAGAACCTTGGTCTGCATCAATAAATATGACCTCAACCTTAAGAATAGTCAGAATATTGAAAAATTCTGTAAAGAGAGTAGAATAGAGATAGCAGGCCGGATATCCTTTAATCCCCAGGTAACTAAAGCTATGGTTCAGGGAAAAACCATTATGGAATATCCAGAAAGTCCACCAGCCAGAGAGGTAGAAGAGATGTGGGAGAAAGTAAGGGGTACCGGGTGATCAGGTTATCGGGTAATCGGTGAACAGTAAAAAGTAAAAGAGCGAGAAAGGGGGTAGATAAATAGCGAAAGACGAGGAACGAAGGATGATTCAAGAGCAACCGATATTAACTGTTGTTAACCGTTATTAACTGATATTAACTGAGAGTAGGAAGTAAGGCGAGGACAAGATGGAGAAGCGTAATCTGGAAGAGGAGAAGAGGCTTCTCAAAGAGAAGTTGAAGACCATAAAACATAAGATTTTTATCATCAGTAATAAGGGAGGGGTAGGCAAGAGTAGTGTGGCGGTCAATTTAGCGGTCGCCTTAGCCCAGGATACGTATCAAGTAGGGCTTCTGGATGCCGACCTTCATGGTCCGAGCATTGCCAAGATGTTGAGGATCGAAGGTCAAACATTGAGGGGCGGTGAGAATAAGATCATTCCCTTTCCCATCTATTCCAATCTCAAAGTAGTCTCTATTGCTTTACTATTAGAGAGTCCGGATTCTCCTCTCATCTGGAGGGGACCACTTAAAATAAAGGCCCTCCAGCAGTTTTTAAAAGATGTGGAGTGGGGGGAGTTAGATTATTTAGTAGTTGACCTACCACCAGGAACCGGGGATGAGCCATTATCCATCTGTCAATTCATCCCTGAAGCAGATGGGGGAGTTGTGGTTACTACACCTCAGGATATTGCTCTTTTAGATTCTCGTAAATGCATCTCTTTCTTGAGGGCATTAAAGATTCCGGTATTGGGTATCTTAGAGAATATGACGGAGTTCATCTGTCCTCATTGTGGGAAGAAAACAGAGCTCTTTGGTTCTGGAGGGGGAGAGAAAGCCTCCCGGGAGATGAAGGTTCCCTTCTTAGGGAAGGTCCCCTTTGAGAAGAGGATTGTGGAATCTACGGATGAGGGAAGGCCATTCATTGCCGAGTATGGGGAGACAGAGACTGCTCGGGTCTTTAAAGAGGTCGTTTCCCGAATAATTGGGGAGATTGAGAAGTGAGAAGATTTGAAAAGATAGATAGGGCAAGAAACCTACTTGGACTGGGAGAAGAAGCAAGCTTAGAAGAGATAAAGAGGACCTATCGGGAATTGGCTAAGAAGTTCCATCCGGATAAGAAGAGGGGCGATAAGAGGAAGATGCAGGAGATAAACCAGGCCTATAAGGACCTCTTGAGTTACTGTGAGAACTATCGCTATCCTTTGAGTAAGGAGAGGATAGCGAAAGAGGATCGGAGGAGTAGGCTGGAAGAGCGCTTCAAGGACGACTGGCTCATGAGGTAAAATGATTACGGCGATTATTTAGATGATTATGGCGATGTGATCACCAATGGGATTAAAAATTGATGCTTTAAAGTATGATCAGTGGTATCGATCACCAAAAGGGAGTTATGTCGGTGATTTAGAGAGAGAACTCCTAACAGACTTAATGAGGCCAGAGAGGGGGGAAAGTCTTCTCGATGTCGGTTGCGGGACAGGATATTTCTCCTTCTATTTCTACCAGTTAGGACTCAAGATTACTGGTCTGGATAATTCAGAAGAGATGCTCAATGTGGCACGGAGTAAGATCAAGAAGAAGGGAGATATTGAGTTCATCTCTGGAGAAGCAACCAGCCTTCCTTTTTCGGACAATTCCTTTGATATCGTTACTCTCATTACCAGTCTGGGATTCATAAAAGAACCGAGTAAAGCGATTAGAGAAGCCTTCCGGGTAGCAAGCAAGAGGGTAGTTTTAGGAACTCTAAATAAATACAGTATCTGGGCTCTTTATCGGAGGATAGAAGGATTATTCAGGCCCACAGTATATAACGAGACAAGGTTCTACTCCTTAAAGGGATTACGGAACCTCGTCATCCCTCAAGCGGAGAATAGTAAGATCATCTGGAGAAGCATCCTATTCTTGCCTTCTTTCCCCCGATTGCGAAGAATAGAAAAGAACCTGTCCAGATTCAAAATTCCCTTTGGAGCTTTCTTGGTCTTAGTAGTTGAACTGCAAAAAGAGTAAAGGTTACTAACAGTTACTATCGGTTACTAATTGGTTACTAACGGTTACCAAAAAGCAACTATTGGTAACAGTCGCGATTTATCGAGATGTAGTAACTGCTCGTAACAGTGAAGCGTAGTAACCATTTTGTATAGAGGAGGTCTAACGAGATGAAAATAGCCATATCCACAGACGGTGACCAGGTCTCCGCCCATTTTGGGAGGTGCCCTTCCTTTACCCTAATAGAGGTTGAGGATAGCAAAGTCAAAAGTAAAGAAGTCATTCCTAACCCTGGTCATCACCCTGGTTTCCTACCCCAGTTCTTTCATGAAAGGGGTGTGGAATGTATTATCGCTGGAGGGGCGGGACAAAGAGCTCAGAGCCTTTTTGCCGAAAGAGGGATTAAGTTAATCGTAGGAATAAGTGGCAAGGTAGATGACACCATTGAGAAACTGCTCAAAGGCGAGTTAAAAGGCGGGGAAAGCCTCTGTCGGCCGGGAGCAGGTGAGGGTTATGGGATCCCTAAAACAGAGTAACGCAAAGACGCCAAACGCTAAACCACAAAATACCTTACTTAAAGAAATAGTACTTTTTTCTTTTTGCTTAATTATCTTACTAAGTCTTATTCCGGCCTACGCTGAGGCTACGGTGGGTAGGCCGGTTCAGAATGAATTCGTTCGGGTAGAGGTCCTCTCCTCCCGGAATGAAAAAGGTCCTATTTCTAAAGACCTCTTTCGCTATCCACCCCAGGCTCAGCACCTCTCCTTAAAGATACTGAGCGGGTCCCATAGAGGAGAAATAGTCAGTTTTGACAATCATCTGGTTGGCCATCGGGGCTATGACATCTTCCTCGATCCTGGGGATAAAGTTCTTGTTCAGATAATCACCACACTTAGCGGGGAGATCTCCTCCCTCTCCTTAGTGAGCCATATAAGGGATAGGTTCATCCTGCTTCTCATCCTCTTCTTTCTCCTTTCCTTAGTTCTGATGGGAGGCCTGAAGAAGGGTCTATCCACCGCTCTCTCCCTAATCCTCACCCTGGGCCTGGTCTTCTTCATTATGCTTCCCCTCTTAAAGCTCGGCTTTCCGCCATTATTAGTGGGAGTCCTCATCTCCATTATTGCTGCTGCCCTAACCCTCTATTTAATCGGTGGAGGAGGGGTTAAAAGCCTTTCCGCCATCCTGAGCACCATTATGGGAGTTCTGATCGTTGGGGGGTTGGCCCTGGTCGGTGCTCACTTCATGCACCTCAATGGTTATCATATGGAGGAATCGAAGACCCTGGTCTTCTACCTCCGTCACTCTCTAACCTGCCGATTGAGCGATTTGCGGGGCCTCCTCCTGGTAGGAATTATTATCGGTGGGTTGGGAGTAATGATGGATGTGGCCATCAGTATGGCCTCCAGTGTCTATGAGATAAAGGGGGCTCACCCCAAGATCAGCCAGAAGGAACTGGTTAAGAGTGGGATGAACGTGGGAAGGGATATCATGGCCACCATGGCCAATAGCCTCATCCTGGCCTATCTGGGCCTCACCCTTCCCCTAATCCTGACCTTTATGATTATGGGTACCCCCTTCTTGCGTATCTCTAACTGGGCCTTCCTGGATGTCGAGATCCTGGCTGCCCTGGCAGGGAGTATCGGCTTTGTCCTGGTCATTCCTCTAACAGTAATAATAACTACTACCCTTTTATACAAGAGGATTCCCTTCTCCGGAATCAAAAGGGCAGCAATCATTCTTCTGCTACTTCTGACCCTGGGAACCGGGGTTCATGCTAAAGATGGCGGGGAGCTTCTACCGGAGTCTGAGCTTCGCACCCATCCCCTGGTCTTCATTAAGGAAAGAGAGGAGGAGTTTGTTCGGGGAAAGGTTTTAGATATAGATAGAAAAGGCCCTAAAGAAGAGATAATCACCTTTAAGGTCTTAGGGGGAAGATATAAGAATAGAGTAGTGGATGTACCAAATTACCTAACAGGTAGACCCCAGTACGACCTTCTATTCAAAGAGGGCGACCAGGCACTCCTTCGCCTATCCCAGGAAGAGTTCTTCATCGCTGACTATGTTCGAGATAGGTTTCTATTCATTCTGGCGGGAGTATTCATTGCTCTTCTAATCCTGATTGGTAGAGCAAAGGGCCTGCGCACCGCCCTGGCTCTGGGGATAACCTTAGCTCTGGTCCTCTTCCTCTTCCTGCCTCTTATTAGACTCGGGTTTCCCCCTCTTCCCTTGAGTATTCTGGTCTCCATTCTAGCCACTCTATTTACTCTCTATCTTGTGGCCGGCTTTGGAATTAAGGGACACTGCGCTATTCTGGGAACCTCCCTGGGTATCCTCATCGCCGCTTTTCTATCCTTAGGAGCAAAGGAGATTTTAAAGATTACTGGCTTCAGCTCTGAAGGGATAAGGGCCTTAAGTTACTTCTCCCGCCATTATGGAGGAGACCTTATTACCGATATGGGAGGTGTTCTTACCTCAGCCATCATTATTGGTGCCCTGGGTGTAGTCATGGATGTAGCCATTACTGTCTCTTCTAGTATGTCAGAGATAAAGGGGGCCTATCCCGGGATCGGCCAGAAGGAACTGGTCAAGAGGGGAATGAACGTGGGAAGAGATATCATGGCCACCATGGCCAATAGTCTCATCCTGGTCTATCTGGGGGGAGGTCTATTAGCCCTCATGATCTATATCGCGGGAGAATTTCCCCTCATTCAAATCATGAATACAGAATTTGTTGCCTTAGAGGTAACCCGGGCCTTGGCAGGAAGCCTGGGATTTGTCTTCGTCATTCCTGCTACGGCTCTCATCAGTGGGTACTGGCTATCTAAACCACTGAGAACACGAAAGAGCAAGTGAGAAAGTGGGAAAGTGGGAAAGTGAGTTGATAAGCTATCAATCTATTAAGTATCTGTGATCTGTGGCAATCTGTATTTTATCTGTGTGAATCTGTGTTGTAAGGAGGTAAAGAGAATGAAAATTGCCGTATCATCTACCGGAGGTTCATTGAGCGCTCAGGTGAGTGAGAAGTTTGGCCGGGCACAGTATTTCCTCATCGTTGATTCTGATACTATGAAATTCGATGTGGTGCCCAACCCCTATACCGGTGAACTATCCGGGGTAGGTCCTCATACTGCCTCTCTCATTGCCAAGCATGGAGCAGAGGTGGTTTTGACCGGCGCCTGCGGCCCCAATGCTAAGGCAGCTTTAGAAAGCGCCGGAGTCAAGGTAATAACCGGAATAAGTGGTACTGTCTCAGAAGCAGTGAAAGGATATAGTGGGAAGTAACAGAATCGGAATAGCCATTGTTAAAAAAGAACCTGTAGGAATTGAGAGAGTGAAATCTTCGGATAAACACTGCCATTTTGTTGGCCAGGCCAGAGGAGGGACTGTTCTTTATGCCCGAGGCGAAGATATCTCCTGCCCTCTGGCCAGATTTTATTTAGGACTTGAAAGAAAGAATTTAAGAGATCTCTCACGAACTTTGGTAAAAGAACTCTCTCAGACTTTAGTTAGCTGGGATGATGCTATTGATGAGAAGGTAGCCTTAAGCTATTTGAATTCAGGCCATTGTCTAAAAGAGAGCGAAAAATGTATTATCTACTTTCCTTATCCCACCAAAAATCTAAAAGCAGATGTCATCATTATCATAGACAATCCTCAAGAGATTATGATTCTGGTGCAGAAATTTTCTCGCACTACGGGGAAAAGAATTAAGGCCAGTATGAGTGGCATTGGAGCCATATGTGGGGAGTGCACCGCTTATCCCTTGATAACCGGTCAGGCCAATGTTTCTTTAGGCTGTTATGGTTCAAGGCCGGGAGTAAATTTAAGTAAAGAGGAACTTTTCTTAAGCATTCCTACCGATTCCCGGGTAGCCAAAATTTTATTGGAAGGAAAGTAACTATGTATAAAAGAATTCTTGTTATTGTTTTATTTTCTGTTTTGGTTCCCGCAGCAGCTACCGCCCAGGATATATCTTTTACTATCTTGTACAATAATGTTCCCTATAATGAGGAACTTACTACTGCCTGGGGCTTCTCCTGCCTCATTGAGGGTTTAGAAAAGACCATCCTCTTCGATACTGGGGGCGATGGTGAAATACTATTATCCAATATGGAGAAACTGAAGGTCGATCCTCAAAAGATAGATATCGTAGTCATCTCCCATATCCACTGGGACCATAGGGGAGGGTTGTTAAGTTTCTTAGATAAGAATAATAAAGTCACCGTCTATTTACCGACCTCTCTACCTCAAGATTTTAAGGAGAAGGTGAAGAGAAAAGGAGCTAATGTAGTCTCTATCCATAATCCAGTAAAAATCTGCGAAAATGTTCATTCCACTGGAGAATTGTCCGGCTTTGCCGGATGGATAAAGGAGCAGTCCTTAGTTATTGATACTCCAAAAGGTCTGATGGTTGTTACTGGCTGTGCCCATCCGGGGGTAGTAAATATTGTGAGAAATGCCCAAGAGTTACTAAAAAAGGAAAGGGTTTACCTTGTCCTGGGAGGATTCCACCTCTTAGCCTATAGCGAACCCCAAGTCAAAAGAATCATTAAAAACCTGAAAGCAATTGGTGTTAAGAAGGTTGGCCCTTCCCATTGTACGGGAGGAAGGCCGATAGAATTATTCCGGAAGGCCTGGGGAGAAGACTTCTTCGATCTGGGCTGTGGCGCAAGATTAAAAATAGAGTGAGTGATGGCGAAAGAATTAGGAATTAGCAAAAGAAAAGAACTGGCGATTAAAGCAGCTAAAGAAGCAGGTAAGATATTAAAGGTTCATTTTGGTCGGACCATTCAGGTCAGGAGCAAAGGGGAGAGGAGCTTGGTTACTGATATCGATCTAAAGGCAGAAGAGAAGATTGTAGACCTGATTAAGAAGAACTATCCGGAA
>JAUWYL010000005.1 GCA_030615855.1 bacterium
TTTGGAATTTCTTTAGATTCCACGAGGGAATGTATTTCTGTATTCAATGTCTTAATCAGGCAATCGCTTATTGATAAAGCAGTATTTAAAGACCTACGTAAGGATGGTCGAGAGATTACCAGTATGATTACTGGCTTAATCAATTCTTTGTAATTTTTTACTGTAAACTGTAAACTGGTTACTGTAAACTACCGAGTGATAACGAGGTATGAAATGGCAGTAGATATTAAAAAGGTCCTTAGCAGTTTGAAGGAGAGAAAAGAGACCATGCTCGTCTGGGGATTGGGAGTCGTTGCCCTCTCTCTAGGGGTTTTTATCCTCATCGGTTATATCAGAGGGGTCTCCCCTCCTCCCATCTTGGAGGTGGTTGTCAGAAGAAAGAAACCCCTGAAAAGCAAGGAAGAGATCATTGCCCAGCTCAAGGAGGCCCAGAAGATACCTCCCTTTGTTGACTATCACCATATCCTGACCAAAAACCTCTTCATGCAGTCCAGAATGGCCCGGATTGAAGGGGAGAGGATAGTAGGAGTAGGGGGTTTTGTCCTGAAGGGGATCATAGAGAGACCGGAAACGAGAAGAATCGCCGCCCTCATTCAGGATCCAGGAGGCAAGGCCCATATTGTGGAGGCTGGCCAGATGATTGGCACCAGTGAAGTGAAGGTAATGGCCATTGACTTCAAGAACCAGAGCGTGGCCCTCATGGGCAAGGGCTGGAAGAAGCCCCAGGTCATCAGGCTGGCCAGAGAAGCCCTGGGAGAGAAGGCCCTGATCACCTTCCGGCCGAGCGAAAAGAAGAAAGAAGTAGAAAAGCCAAAGGAGGTCACAGGGGAGGAGGCGAAGAAGGCCATGGATGCTGCAAAACGGGCCATGAGTGAGGCCGACTCCAGCATTGTCGATGCCTCTACGGCAACAGATACCTCGGAAGCCATAGAGGAAAGGGACGTTGCTAAAAAGAAGTTAGAGGAGGCTCAGGAAGCATATCTCACCAAGGACTATGCTACAACGAGGGATCTGGCTCTTGAGGCGGAGAAGCTGGCCAAGGAAGCAGTGGAATTAGTGGAGGAAGCCGAGACAGAGGCAGAAGAAGAGGAAGAGGAGGAAGAAGAGGAATAAAAGTGTGGAGAAAGGAGTAAAATCATGATGAAGAAAATAGTATCAGGAGTTTTATTAATTCTATGGAGCCTTTTATTGAATGTTGCTATTTTTGGAGCAGGGGAGGTAGTCGTCGTACCTGCCAGCCTGGATCACTTCTCGGTAACGGCACCCAGTGAGGTTACTGCGGGAAAGCTCTTCCCAGTAACCATTACTGCTTGTGATTCCTTCGGGAATATAGTCACTGACTACCGCCTCTCTGGTAAGGGAGTGAAGATAACCACCAGCGGGATGGGGAAGATTGTCCCAGAGAGGATCGCTCCCTTAGAATTTAAGGATGGGGTAGCTCAGGTGAGCCTCACCTATGATCGGGCGCAGGATATCCTTTTCATCTCTACTGAGATAGAAGGGAAGGCCAGGGGGAGGAGCAATACCATAACCGTCCTTCCCTCCAAACTGGATCATTTTGTGCTTACCGTTCCCAGGGAGGCCAGGGCAGGGCAGGAGTTTACCATCTTCATCAGTGCCCGGGATGCCTTTGGGAATATTATCTCTGATTATTCCAGTAGAGGAAAGGAGCTCTCCCTCTTCGCTTCTGGGGAGGGGAGACTCAATCCCTCCAAGGTAGAAGTTACCCAATTTAAAGAAGGGGTTACTTCCCTTAACCTCACCTACAATAAAGCTCAGAAGATCACCCTCACCTGTAAGGAGGAGGGAGAGAAGGCAGAAGGGGTTTCTTCTTCTCTGACCGTAAGGCCAGGGGTTTTCGATCACTTCCTCTTATCCTGTGCTCCTTCTGCCCGAGCCGGGAAAAGCTTCGAAGCCACCATTACTGCCTGTGATTCCTTCGGGAATGTGGTGACTGACTATCAAGCCACAGGGAAGGGAGCCCTTCTTTCCGTAACAGGAAGCGGAAAGCTCAATCCTTCCCAGATTCCTGCCTCTCAGTTTATAGATGGAGCGGCCAAGGTCAAGCTCTCCTATGACAGAGCAGAACCCATCACCATTAGTGCTAAGGAGGCTGTTCTAAAAGCAAGACCGGAGGTAAAAGAGGGGGTTTCCATCACTGTGGCAGGAAGGGAAGTCATGGTTGAGAGGATAGATGGGATCAATGGCTGGGCCTACATCAGGGATGAGATAAGGTATGTCAACATCAGGATGGATAGCGATGTTCAAGATGTCTGGAGGGAGGTTCCCAGGGAAAAAACCCCGGAGACCTACCAAGCCATTCAGAAACTCTTGAGGAAGAGAGGAGCTCAGTGACTAAGAAACTGACCGTTGTTTTACTCGCTATTCTCCTTTCATTATCCCTTCTTTCCAGTGAGTCATCCTCTCAGGAAATAGTCCGTCCGTCAGAGACGGCCGGATGGAAGGAGGACATCCTCATCCTTCTCAAGGTTGTCAAGACTGTGGGAGATTATAAAGACCTTGTGGAACTCATCGAAGTTGCTCCTTCCCTGAAGGAGGACCCGGAAATAAGGAAAGCCTATATCACTTTTGCTCCTAAAGGGATGAGTCCCCCCAGCTGGGCAAGGGAAGAGAGGGTAGAAAAGGTAAAGGCCAAGAGAGTAGCAAAGGTGGAAGAGATTAAGGAGCCTGAAGAAAAGCGGGAGATAGAGATACCAAAGAAGATTGCAGTAGAAGTTAAAGAAGAAGCCCGGCCCCTGACAAAAGAAAAGAAGAAAGAAGTCAGGAAGCACTACCTGATAGGAAAGAGATACTACAATGCCAAGGAGGATAGGAAAGCCATTGAGGAATTTAAAAAGGCGCTTGCCTTAGATCCTACCTACAAGAAAGCAATTAGATATCTCTCCGAGAGCCACTATCACCTGGGAAGTAAGTATTATAGAGATAAGGATTATGGAAAGGCCATGGCAGAGTTTGAGAAAGCCCTGACTAAGAACCCCGAGCATAAGAAGGCCAAAGAATACTTCGCTAAATCACAAGCAAGAATAGAAGAAAAAGAGGAAAGGGCTCGGGCAGAAGAAGCGCGAAGGATTGCTCAGGAGGTAGGGGAACAGAAGAAACCCCTTGAGGTAGAGGAGAGACCCCCAATAGAGGTTATTAAGGAAGAGCCGGAAATAGAATCCCTTGAGAAAGTCGAAGTAGTGACTGAAGGTCCTCCAGAGAAGATTGTGGTTGCTAAGGAAGTTCCAGTTAAGAAGAAAGAACTCAAAGTGGAGATTGAGGAAGAATTGGGAGTAAGACCCACTCCACTTCCCAAAGGAGCCAAGGTTATCCACTCTACAGATGTGGTTAGCGGGGTGAAGGCAGAAATGGTTGAAGGAAAAATGAGGGTAACCATCACCCTTTCTGGCGAGAGGAAGTATACGGTATCTGAGAGGGGGCGACCACCTGCCATAGTCATCGACATCCCCCATACCATAAATGCTGTCTTTCCCGGAAGGGTAATGGTCAATCAGGGAGGGGTGAGAACGGTCGAGGTAATTCAGCATCGCGCGGTCCCCTTCGATGGAACACGAGTAATAATAAGGCTCTCCCGCTTTAAGGAATACGAGGTAAAGAGCAAAGAAAACGAAATCCATGTTGAGTTTGAGGAATGATTAAGAAGATAGTAACTCTCTTTTTTATAATCGCTTTTATGGTGGGCACCCTCTGGGCAGAGGAGTCCATAGAACTGGAGATTAATTGTCCTGAAGAAACTAAAGACTCTCCAACTTCAGTGATTGAGATAATAGAAGAGGGGGAGATTTCAGAAGAGGAGCCAGTGGAAAAGGAGAAGAGGGAGAGTAGCCCCCTTCAGTTAAAGAAGAAATCCTCCTATCCCAAACTCCCTCTTTTGGAGCCCCTTCCCCTCTCTGGAATGAAGGCCAATAAAAAGATTATCTCCCGCCTGCTTAAAGATTTGAAGAGCAAAAACCCCGCCCTCCGCTGTTGGGCAGCAAGGAGCCTGGGAGAACTGGATATCCAGAAGGAGCGAGGCAAGGCAATAAGGGCTCTCAGAAAGGCCTTTAGGAAGGAAAAGCATCCTCAGGTAAAGGAAGCAATAAAGGAGGTACTATTGAAATTAGAGGGCGAACTCCCAGAAACGAAGGCCTTTCTATGAGATTAAAAAGAATACTACTCTTAGGTCTAATCTTCTCATTGATTCAGACTTCAGCCTTACTTGCCCGAGTAGGCGATAGGCCCATGCCTGTAGGAGCCAGAGCTACCGGGATGGGGGGAGCCTTTGTCGCTGTGGCAGATGATGCCTATGCCGCCTACTACAACCCAGCAGGGCTATCTCAGTTAAAGAGAAGAGAAGGAACAGTCACCTCTCTGGTAGATATGTCGACCAGAAATAAGTACTTAGATTACGATGACATCGTCATCTATGCTAACCCAGATGAGAGGTATGGAGCCTGGGCAGGATGGTTTGTGGATAGCGGCTCACATCAGAAAGGAGCGAAGAAGCCAGAGTACTGGTACTGCTATTCCTATGGCAAGGAGGTTTTAAGGGGCCTCTCCTTGGGGGGCAACCTGCGCTATGTCTGGGGTAAAACCCGCCATCCCAATGTGAGCGACCACGCTGGAGCCCTCGATCTCGCCCTTCTTTACCGTCCTGTTAGATGGTTTTCTGCTGGCTTCTTAATTCAGGATGTGAATGAGCCTGAGCATTGGAATGAGGAGTATGATATTAACTTTCGACCGGGAGTCGCCTTCCGTCCAGATAAACTGACCGTCATTGCCTGTGACCTATACGATGCTACAGGAGAGACGGACGATACCTATCACGATGCCAGTCAGGATGTGAGAGTCGGCGTGGAGAGGTGGATTACAAAGCATAGGTACGTCGCTTTAAGGGGAGGGGCCTATCATCTTACTTCCCGGTATGAGGCCTATACTGGCGGTTTAGGTCTGAGGTTCGAAATAAATCAGATCGAATATAGGTTTGACTATGCCTACTTTGCTCACCAAAAAGGAGATGAGGAGGAGAGGCATTACTTGGGTCTTACCTTTGCCTTCTAAGAATTGAACGATAAATAAATTGAGAATATTAATTACAGGATTGATAGTGGGAATGACCTTAATGGGAGGTGCCTGCTCTGGGACCCAGTCCAGAGGGAAAGTAATAACCGAGAAGAAAGTACCGGTGGTGAAGATAGGGAACCTGAAGAAGAACCCTTCGCTCTATTTAGGTAAAACGGTAACTGTAAAAGGGGAATATCGTGGCTGGAAGGCAGAGTGTGGTCCCCCTCCCGTAACTCGTAGCGATTGGGGAGTAAGGGATGAGACGGGCACCATCTATGTTACCGGGAAGCCAGCTTCTCATCTCGATCCTTATAAAGACATTGGCAGGAAAATTACAGTAACCGGAACCTTTCATTTGAAGAAAAATCCCTATGCCCATCTTAAAATAGAGAATATTCCGTATATTAAGGCAGTGAAAATTGAAATAGGGAAATGAGAAGTGAACCCCGTTAGAGATGACAGAATAAATTTAGATGTAAATTACGGTCGCCTTGGGCGACCTATCTCTAACGGGGTGAAGAAGTATTGGATAGGAATCATACTATTGGTACTTTTAGTAGCAGTTCCGGTTACTGCTTATTCCGATGCCTGGACATTCATGGTCTATCTCGATGGGGACAATAACTTGGAATCGGCTGCCATCGATGATTTCTTAGAGATGGCAGAAGTGGGCTCTGATATTAATGTCAATATCATCGTTCAGATGGATCGGGTATCTTTTGAAGTTTTAGATGCTATTGGCCAAGGAGCATATGATGACACCAGCTACGGTAATTGGACAACGACAAAGAGGTTTCGTGTTGACTTGGATAGTACCCCGGTTGATAGCGACTCTGGTTTTATCTCTGATGAGGGTGAGTTGAATATGGGTGATCCCAATACCCTGAGCGACTTTGTAGACTGGGCAACTACCACTTACCCGGCAACCAATTATGCCCTAATCCTCTGGAATCATGGCGGCGGCTGGAGAGATGCGATAAAGGCTAAGGGGCTGAATAAAGATGCAATAAAGGCCATCTGCTGGGATGAGACAGATAATGCCGATTGCCTCTATATGAATGAGGTGAAGAGCGCTCTCCTGAATATTACAGAGCATATGCACCTCATTGGCTTCGATGCCTGCCTGATGGGAATGATAGAGGTTGCCCATCAGATATATAGTTATGGAAGCGTTATGGTTGGTTCTGAAACGATTGAGCCCAATGATGGCTGGCCATATGATACCATCCTCAGTGCAACCAATGGTTTAGTGAAAAATCCAAACTGGACAGCGAATCAACTGGGTGACTGGATAGTAGATACTTATATAGCCCAGACTGCTGCTGCATATAAAACTCAGTCAGCCATAGACCTTACAAAGATTAACGCCCTAGCCAGCGCTGTGGATAGCTTTGCCCAGGCATTGGGATATGACTCGGATATAGCAAACGCCCGGGCAAATGTTGAGGACTATTATTATCCGGCACATATTGACCTCTATCACTTCGCCTATCTCTGTAAGCAGTATAGTTCTAATTCAACCATCGATTCTCGCGCCCAGACAGTAATGGATAACGTCACCAGCGCGGTTATTACTGAGGGCCACGGCACTGACCATCCTAACTCTCATGGATTGGCCATCTATTTTCCCTCGACTGAAGCATCTTACGACAGCGATTATGGCACGCTCAGCATTAACTCTTTCGCTACTACCAATTGGGATGAGTTCTTGAGTAACTATTATAATCAGGTTGCTCCTCCGGGAGGAGACGGAGGGACAACGGGCACTGGAGGGGGAGGAAGTAGTGGTGGTAAAGTCTGCTTCATCGCTACAGCTGCCTACGGCAGCTACACGGATGAGCACGGATTGATTACGGATTCTCACGGATCACCGATCACTGTTTTACAGAAATTCCGGGATGAATATCTCTTGACCAATGCCCCAGGAAGGGCCTTCGTCTCCTATTACGAAAGGATGAGCCCACCCATAGCAAGATACATTGAGAATAAAGAAGCCTTAAAAGCTATTATAAGATTTTATCTCAAACCAGTAGTCTGGTTGACTAAGAAAGTAACAAGTAATCCGTCTGTGACGGAAACATTGAACAATTGAGGATTAAAAAATATAAAGATGATAGAGGAGGAAAAGAAGAATGAGGAAGAATTTAAGAAGATGGCTGATTAGTCTAACACTATTGGCGACTCTGAGTTTAGGGATTGGTCTGGCTCTGGCACAGGAAGAAGAGGCATATTCACCAGAGGAGGTTGTTCCGATTGTCGAACCTGTAGCTCCGGTACCTGTCAAGCCGACCAACGCTGTTCAGAGCATAGAGGTTGTAGATCTGCCGGAGAAGGTGAGGATTATTATTACTACCACCCAGCCGGCGGAGTATATCATTGGCAAGGTATATAAGCCAAAGATGCTCTATGTGGACATTCTGAATTCGGTGAATGACCTTCCCAAGAGAAGGTTCCGGGTGAAGAAGGGACCAGTAAAGAGAATCAGGTCCAGTCAGTATCAGGTCCTTCCCACAGAGATCTCAAGAATTGTGGTAGACCTTGATAGGTGGGTCAAACACGAGATAGCCAGGGAGGAGAATAAGTTATACTTAGAATTCTATAAGCCAGAAGTTCTGATTGCCAAGGCCCCACCAGAGGAGAAGGCCCCTCCTGAAGAAGAGAAAGTTCCTCCTGAAGAAGAGGAGAAGGTTCCCCTTCTTGAGGAGAGGCTGATCAGCGTTTCCTTTACTGATGCTCCCATGTCTGCGGTATTGAGCTTCTTAGCCGAGATGAGTGGCTACAATATCGTGGCCAGCGCTGAAGTAACTGCCGCGACGGTGACCATAACCCTCAAGGATGTTCCGGTCATGACCGCCCTGAATACCATCCTGGAGATGCAGGGCCTGTGGTATAAGAAAGAGAAGAATATCATAAGGGTCATGACCATAGGGGAGTTCCAGGCCACTTTAGCGGTAAAGGCCGATTTAACCCGGGTATTCGTCCTCCAGCATGCCGATGCCGCAGGCTTAGCTGAGGTTCTGAATAGTGTCCTGGGAGGAGCAGTAATAAAGAAGGTACCCACAAAAGTTAGCCTCCGCGTTACTGAAAAGAGGGCTGGTGAATTCGCGAGAGCCGTTCAAGCCGCGAAGACCCTTCATTTTAAGGGGAAGACCTTCGTCATCGCGGATGTGAGGACAAATTCTTTGATCATCACCACCGATGACCCCAGGAACTTCCTGATGCTTGAGAGGCTAATAAAGGAACTGGATACCGAGATCCCCCAGGTCCTCTTAGAAGTCATGATTGTTGAGGTGACCCTTGGCCCGGATGATACCAATATTGGTCTGCAGTGGGTCTGGGGAGATGTCAACCTCCCTGGTGGTCTCGATGGGGTGATGCACTGGGATGAGTTCGATGAGGGGACGGTGCCTGGGGTGACCGGAGCTGATACTGAGGACCTCTACACTACAGAGCGTGGCCAGTATAAACTCATTCTCTGGAATGAGCATGTCAAAATACTCTTCCAGGCCATGCAGGAGACCCATAAGGTGGATGTCCTCTCCACTCCCAGGATTCTCACCCTTAACAACCAACCAGCGATGATTCAGGTAGGTTATGAGTATCCCGTGGTCATAGATGATGACTGGGTCTATAAGGATATCGGGATAATCCTGAATATTACTCCTAAGATCAATGAGGCGAAGTTTGTCAACCTCAGCCTGAATCAGGAGATCACAGAGATCTATGGAACGAACATCTATGGACTTCCCATATTCTCAAAGCGGATCCTAGAGTCCAGTGGCCTGGTGAAGGATGGTTATACCCTGGTTATTGGAGGACTGATCAAGACCTCCAAGATAGATGCCGAGTATATGATTCCCTGGTTGGGTAAGATACCGGGATTGGGTTATCTCTTCAAGAGGAAGGAGAAGAGGACGGAGAATGTGGAGATCATGATGTTCATCACTCCCTATGTTCTCACCAGCCCGGGAGAAGGGACGAGGGTGTCCAGGAAACAGGCAAGGGACCTCTCCACAGGGAAGGTCTCAGATAAGGACATTCGTGTTCCAGAGGCAAAGATCGAGATACCGGAATTAGAAGAGGCCGAGATACCAGAGATAGAAGAGAAGAAGTAGTAGAGATTTCAGCGAACGGTTGCCTGTATTAGGGGTGTGGATGGGTCGTGAGTAGTGGGTCGGGGATGAGTTGTGTGGATGGGGATATATTCCCCACCCTCACCCCCACAACCCGACTCACAACACACAACTCACCCTTATCCCCGATGACTTAAGTAACCCTTCAACGTATAACGTAAAAGGAGGAGTTTATGCGCCGGCCAATAATTGTAGGGCTGGTTATCTGTTTATTCCTCTCCCTTTCCTGTGCTTCCACAAAAAGAGAGAAGAAAATTTCGAAGGCCAGGAAAGAGGTGGCCAGTGGCTACTATGAAAATGGAAGGGCCCATCTTAAAGAGGGCTTCATCATCGATGCCATAAGGGCGTTTGAGAAAGCTATTGAAGAGAATCCAGATAATCTAAAGGCTCACTACTACCTTGCCTTCTGCTATAAGGATAGGAAATATCCCGGCTTGGCCATAAGGGAATTCCAGGAAGTGGTGAGAATAAATCCCAAGATTACCGTGGCCTATTACCAGCTGGGAGACCTCTATCTCGGGAGCGGATTAAATGAAGAGGCCATCCTGGCCTATGAGAAGGTCTTGGAACACAAGCCAGAGCATGAAAAGAAGGCTGAGATCGAAACCACTCTCTTTACCCTCAATTATAATTTGGGAGTAACCCACTATAATAATGGGGAGTATGCCCAAGCAAAAGAGAGTTTCCAGAAAGTTCTGGAGATTAAGCCAGAGGAGGAAAGGGTAAAAAAGCTTCTGGAGGAGATAGATGAAATCTTAGGGGTCACTAAACCAAAACCAGTGGTAACCAGAAAAGCCAAGGATCTCATAGATCAAGGGATTAAGTATTATAACTTTGGCCAGTATGATACAGCCATCACTGAGTTTCAAAAAGCAGTAGAGAGCGATCCCAAATCTGTTAAGGCCCACCTCTACTTGGCCTGGGCCTATGAGAAGAAGGGAGAGAAGAAGAAGGCCATTGGGGAGTATCAGAAGATAACCGAGATCGATCCCAATCATCTGGATGCCCATTATCGATTGGGAAAATATTATGATAGTGTGGGCCAGAAGGCTGAGGCCATAAAAGAGTATGAGAGGGTCCTATCTTTAAAACCGAGTAAGGAGAAACTTGAGAAGATCTCCCCTGTTCTCTATGCCTTCTACTATGAACAGGGGATGAAGGCCTATAACAAGAAGAAATACCAAGAAGCAAAAGAGCGTTTCCAGAAAGCACTAAAGGTCAAACCAGGTGATCCAGAGGCTACTGAGATGCTTTCCACAGTGAAAATGCTCCTCGAGGAGAAAGGGAGAGAATAGGAAGGAGTAGGAAGATATGTCTCCTGTCAAAAAAAAGTTTATCCTAAGACTGGAAGATAAACTGATCATTCTTGTTGTCACCCTGATTATCGGTATTATGGTTGCTGTGACCATAGTTACCATCAGACGCGAACAGCAGGGGATGGAACTTAGCATGAGAGCCAAGGCAAAGGACCACTCCGAGATCTTAGCAATAAGCAACGTGGAACAACTCTTGAAAAAAGACTATGTTGCCTTGGGGAGTGCGGTGGAGGAAGTAATTAAAAGAGACCCGGATATCGCCTATGTCGCCATCTATGATGAGGAGGGTCGCACCATGACCCGGAGCCGCAGCACTGCCTTAAGCGAAGAAACCTTCTCCTCAATCGATAGACTGCTCAAGGAATCCATTAAGATCACCCTGGCTAGTAAGATGGAGAGGATCCAGGTAGGGAGGGAAGAGACTCTCTACGATACTATCGTTCCCATCAAGGTTCCAGAACTTAAGGCTGCGCCAGTGGGAGCGGTGCGCATCGGGTTCACTACCGCACGCCTTAGGGAGAAGGCGGCTGAGGTCCGGAATCAGAATATCATGCTCACCGTGATCTTCATCTGTCTGGGCATGGTGGGAGCCCTGGTCATGGGGAAGATATTGAATAGACAGATCAGCGATCTCATCGCTGCCCGCACCGCCCCTGCCCGGGAAGAGATTTTACCCGGGGAGGAATACGATCTGGAGAAGGAGTTGAAGAGGTATCTCCCGGAGTATGGGGAGAGGTTCGATGAGGTATATAAGAAACTCTCTCCCCAGGATCTCTTCGCCCTCTTCAAGGCAGCAAGGGAGATACCGACCGCCCTGAGCCTCAAAGAGGCCCTGAGGCTCAGCGCCCAGACCATCTCTGACATTATGAAGGTCTCGGAACTGGTCATCTTCTTGAAGGATGAGAAGACCAGGGAAGTGAGAGCCAGGATGGGCTATGATATAAGTGGCCCCATGAGTGAGAAGACCTTGGCAGATATCAAGGTGGAGGAAGGAAGGGGGGAGGTCTGGATGGCCTCGGAGTTTGGAACCTCCTCTCCCATAGACACTCCCAAGCTAGGAAGTGGCATCGTTTCTCCCTTAGTAAGTAAGGAAAAGACCATTGGGGTGATTGAAATCAGGAGCCGACTATCCGGGGAGCCCTTTGGGAAGAAGGACCAATTACTCTTAGAACTTCTGGGGGGACTCATCGCTACTTCCGTTGAGAAGGCGCAGGCCATAGAAGAAAGAAAGAAAGAATAGCCCCCTATAAAAGCCCAGGAGGGCGAAAAGCCCCGAGGGGGCCTCGCCCCTTTTCGGGGGGCAATTGAAGGGGGAGAAATCCCCCTCTTTTTTTAAGAAGATAGATACAGATGGGGATGGGATCCCTGATACCTACGTTATTGAGGAAAAATAGAGTGGGCAAATCCCTTCTTAGAAAGCTACTCCTTACTCTTCTCATCGCCTCATTCCTTCTCCTAACCGTCTTCTCCCTCTCTGCCCAGAATTACCTCCGGGTTACCTTCATCGACGTTGGGGAAGGGGATAGCTGTCTCATCCAGACCCCGGGAGGGAAGAATATCATAATCGATGGAGGGAAGACTAACCAGGGAAAGAAACTCCTCTCCTTTCTCAAGAAGAAGAGAATAAGGAAGATAGATACTATGGTGGCTACCCACCCAGATATGGACCACATCGGAGGACTATTGGCCATCTTAGATAGCAATATCGAGATCAAGAATGTTTTAGACTCTGGCCATAAGCATACCTCCTATGCCTATCAAGACTTCCTGCTCAAGGTGGCGGAAAGGAAAGATATAAAGTACTACCAACCGAGGGCGGGTCAGATATTCGATTGGGGGGAGGGATTGAAGGTCCAGGTCCTGAGCCCAGCCCATCTCTTTCACAACGCCAACGACTCCTCCATAGTCATCAAACTCACCTATGGCTTAACCTCCTTCCTGTTTACTGGAGATGCTGGCTATCCCGCAGAGGACGAGATGGTAGCCAACTTCAGGAAAGGGCTAAAGAGCACCATCCTGAAGGCCGGCCACCATGGAGCAAAGACCTCCACCTCTTCCTCTTTCTTAAATTATGTCAGACCAAGAGTAGCCATAATCAGCGTGGGCCCCAACTCCTACGGCCATCCCAATAAAGGGGTTCTCGATAGGCTTCAGGAGATAGGGGCCAAGGTCTATAGAACGGATGAGAGAGGGAATATTACCATAACTACTGATGGAAAGAAGTGCTGGATAGAGACTAAGCGATAGGGAAAGAGAGTGAAATAAATGTCCTTTTCTTCTGGTCAGAGAGTGGTGGTTATCATCCTTTTCCTGGCTTTTCTCTCTGGAGGAGGGGTTTTGGGCTATAGAATTATGAAGGAGTATCCAGAAATTACTTCCCAGCAGATAGAAGTCTTCCCTGAAATTACCCCCCCACCTATTACTCCCCCACCTATTATTCCCCGACCTATTGAAGAACCGGTCTCACCCAGACCAGTAGTGGTGACAGAGAAGACTCCCATCAGGAAACTGGCGAGAAGGGAGAAAGAAAAACTCCAGAAGGCCTTGAAGATAAATATCAATACCGCCTCTTTAGAAGAATTGCAGAAGATACCCTATATCGGTTCTAAAAGGGCAGAGAAGATTATCAGTGGCCGACCCTACCAAAGTATTGAAGATATAATGAATGTTCATGGGTTTGGGGAAAAAACCCTTGAGAAGATAAAGGATTACATTACCGTTACCGGCAAGGGATTAGCGGAATATAAGCCTCCCGCGGAGAGGGTTAAATCTATAGAAGAAAGTAAAAAGAAGGTAAAAATCGTAAAAGTAGATACTGATGGGGATGGCATTCCCGATACCTGGGTCACCAAGCCCCAATAAATAGTAGGAGAGTAAAAGAGTAAGAAAGTAGGAAAGTAGGCATTTCAATTGGAAAATTAGCACTTTTCTACTTTCCTTCTTTTATACTTTCTTACTCCCGAACGGAGTGAGGGTCAAATGGTTGAGGCCTATGGAGTAGAGAAAGGGCCAGAAAAAAAGTCAAATAAAGGATTCTTCTCTTTAGTCATTATTCTGCTCCTACTTGCTTCCTCTACCTGGGGATTGGCCTTAAATGCCAACTGGCGCCAGGTGCTTTATGCTCCCTTTAAGGAGGCCTCTCTTCCCAGCCCTGTAGAGACTGATAAGGAGGCCCCTCTTCCCAGTCCTGTAGAGATTGAAGAGGAGGCCTTTCTTCCCAGCCCCATAGAGATTGAAGAGGTATATAAATCACCCGATGAGTTGACCATTACCTACTTCGATGTCGGCCAGGGATTGGCCCACCTCATCCAGATCCCTTCAGGAAAGGTAATTATCTATGATGCCGGAGAGGGAACGGACCCGGATCATAAGTATACCAAGTATCGCAATGCGGGAGCGAAGGCCATCCTTCCTGTCTTAAGAGGAGAACATATCAAGAAAATTGATGTTATTGTTGGTTCCCATCCCCACAGCGACCACCTGGGAGGCTTCCTCTCCATATTGAGTAGCAACGAGTTCGAGATAGGGGAGGTATTAGACCCCGGTATGGTCCATCCCACCCCCACCTATAATGCTTTTCTGGAACTGATAGAGAAGAAGGAGATGCCCTATCGGATTGTGAGGGATGGGGATATCCTGGATTGGGGTCCGGATGTCTTCGTCCAGATCCTCTCTCCTCCCAAAGGCGAATTATGGGGTCACGCCAATGAAAACTCGGTGACCATAAAGTTAGTCTATGGCAAAACCAGCTTCCTCTTCACGGGAGATATTGAGAAGAGAGCCATCAATAGACTCATCGATGTGTATGGCCCGCGGATAAAGGCAGATGTTGTTCAGATTCCCCATCATGGCTCCAATACCTCAAACGATAGGGACTTCATTAGATTAACAGGAGCCGCTCACGCTGTAACCAGCGGTACTGGAGGACCACCATTTGGTCATCCTACCCCAGAGACCGTGAGGAGGTGGAGGGAGATCGGGGCCCAGGTTCACCACACCCATCTGGATGGAAATATCACCATTATTAGTAATGGGAAGAATATAAGCGTAAGGACTATGAGGTAGAAAGGAGGTCTAACGGGAATGAACCCCGCACCTCCTACTGTATTTATCATATTTATCTTTTGAAAATAGAAGAAGCAAGAACTGGATTGAGTTTACGCCGTTTAGACTCTAATCTACCAACATATGAGAATAACTAATCTATTTAGAGTCGGTATCAAAACTATTGGAAAAACTACAGAACGATATTTGAGAGTCTAACGGGGTTTACTAAGTATAATACAGAATCTTATTGAATCATAAGGGAGGTGCGGGGTGAAGAAGAATAGGAGGTGGTGGGTGAGTCTGGCCATCGTAGCCGTTCTCTTAGTGGGAGTAATCGGGATTATCACCTACAGAGAGAGGTCTAAGAGGGCAAGATGGACAGAGGAGCCAGGGGAAGCAATCTATGAGGAGATGGTTCCTCCAGAGGAGGCGATGCCTTTAGAAGAACCAGAGATCGTGGAGGCCCCACCAGTGGTTCAGGTTCCCCCTCCTCGGGAACCAGTCCAAATAAAAGTCCCGGTAGCGGAAGAGAGGTTAGTGGAGGTCAAGGTGGAGGAGACTGCACCTCCCACCAAGGCCCCTTCCTTGGTGATGGAGAAGATAGATACCGATGGGGATGGGATTCCCGACACCTTTATTATTAAGGGGGAGCCGGGCGCTGCTCCAACTCCGGTCAAGAAGGCAGCCAAGAAGAAGAGGGCGGCTGCGGCTGGGGGGAAGATCAGTATCAACACCGCAAGTGCCAAGGAATTGGAGACCCTGCCTGGTGTTGGTCCAGCTACGGCAAAGAAGATTATCGATGGCCGTCCCTATGGAAGCATTGAAGATATTACGAATGTGAAAGGGATTGGAGAGAAGTCATTTGCCAGGATGAAGAACCTAATTACCGTTGAATAACACGGATCATCGCGGATTACAACACGAATAGGCACAGATTCATCTGTGGCAATGCTTAACTATTTATGCTCTCTAGGATGCTAACGAAGTGCATCCTATAATCTGTGATATTTTGCCCACGCAGGAGACATACTCAAAATCCGCGTTTAAGGAAGAGGAAATGGAAAAGAGTAAGAGGATGAGTATTATCGTAGTGGGAATCCTCTTAGTGGCCCTTATGATCGGTGTGGCCTATGTTGCCTCAGTTGCTGGAGTACCCCCCATATCGAGCATCACTCAGGTAAGCGTTGGCCAGAGGGCAACCCTGAAGGGAAACATAACCAGTGTCCGGGTCTTCAAAAAGGGAAGGACGATAAAAATCAGCGATGGAACAGGAAGCATAGATATCCTCATCTGGAATAACCTTTTCTACCAGATACCACAGAAAGCTTCTTTAATTCAAGGAACGAGCATCCAAGTAAGTGGAGAGATCGGTTCCTACAAGGGAAGACTTCAGATAAAACCAAGAAGTCCTTTTGATATTCGGATCGCAGGTGCTGCTTCCGCTGCTCCGGCCATTGCTCCCGCTGTCGTGCCCGCTACTCCAGTGGCTGTCCCGGTGCCAGTAACTACGGGGAAGATTAATATCAATACCGCCTCCCAATCCGAATTAGAGAGCCTGCGCGGGATCGGACCGGCCAAGGCCCAGCTCATCATCGCTGGCCGTCCCTACGCCACGGTTGATGACCTGACCGAGGTGAAGGGCATCGGACCCAAGACCCTTGAGAAGTTGAGGCCTCGGATCACTGTCGATTAAACGCGAATCCACGCGAACTGGAAAGCAAAGACGAAAGACAATTAGGACACGAATGAGCGCGAATAGTAGATACTGGATGCTGGATCCTTGATCCTTGATCCTTATCCTTGGTTACGTCTGTCTTTTAGATCTGTGATCCGTGGCAATGCTTAACTATTTATACTCTCTAGGATGCCAGCGAAGCGCATCCTGTAATTTGTTTCTTATCTGTGTGAATTCGTGTTTAAAGGGAGAAGTATGTTTAAACTCTCTCATTTGGAACGAGTCGTTTTCTTCTCTCTCCTAGGAGCCTTAACTCTGGGAAGCATTCTCTATATGGTGAAGATACTCCTCACCCCCCTTCCCGAAATCCTCCCCCCTCCAGAAAGGGAGGTGAGACGGGAAGTCATTCCGCAACCAGTGGTCCTTCCTGAGCCTGAGATCCTCCCTGAGCCAGAGATCATTACCAAGCCGCCTTCCGAGCCAACCCCAGAAATGCCTCCCGCTCCAAAGGAAATTACTATTCGCATCACGGGAGCAGTGAATAAGCCCGGGGTCTATTGTTTCATTGAGGGGGCAAAGATCGTTGATGCAGTAAAGGCTGCGGGAGGGGCAAGGGGGGACGCCCTTCTGGATGTTATGCGGCTTGCCCAACCCCTGGAGCATGGCTCGGAGATTGTCATCTCCCGAAAGTTCGATGCCCAAGCCTTCAGAAGGAAACTCCTCTCCTATGGACCGGAGCATGTCTACACCACAGAGGAGCTAATGCTGGCCTATGGTAGGCCTGAAGAAGAGATAAAGAAGAAAAAGGAAGAGAGACCCAAAGAGGAGGAAGAAAAACCCAAGCCAAGTGAAGAGGGGAAGATAAATATCAATACCGCAGCAAAGGAAGAGCTCCAGACCCTGCCCGGTATTGGACCAAAGAAAGCAGAGGCCTTCATAAGATATAGGGAGGAACATGGCCCTTTCCAAGAGACCTCTGATATCACGAAGATCCATGGCATCGGGCAGAAGACCTACGAGAACCTGAAGGATAAGATTACCGTGGATTAGGAGAGAAGAGTGTTTAAACTATCCCGTTCTGAGCAGTTGGTCATTCTTTTCCTTGTAGGAGTGATCCTGGTGGGAGGTGCTGTGGCCTCTGTTAAGAAGTATCTGGAAAATAAGGAGAAAGGGCATCTCCTGACCGCAGAAAGCATTACCTCGCTTGAAGAAGAAGTTGCCCCTAAGAGGATTATCATCCACATTACGGGGGCAGTGAAGAGGCCCGGGGTCTATCACTTTAAAGAGGGAGCAAGAGTCATCGATGCCGTGAAGGCAGCTGGTGGACCAGAGGAGGATGCCCTTCTCGACATCCTGAACCTCGCTCAACCCATGGAAGATGGCTCCAAGATCGTTGTCTCCCAGAAGTTCGATGCCCAGGAGTTTAAAAAGAGGCTTCTCTCCCATGGACCAGAGCATGTCTATACCACAGAGGAGTTAAAGTTAGCCTATGGTGAGATGAAAGAAAAAGAAGAAAGGAAACTCAAAAGAAAGATAAAAGAAGAAGTAGCCCCAAAAATAAACATAAACACTGCCACCCTCCAAGAGATTCAAACTCTGCCCAACATCGGTCCAAAGAAAGCAAAAGCCATCATCGCTAACCGCCCCTATTCAAGCATTGAAGAGATTACCAAGATTCATGGGTTTGGCCCTAAAATTTATGGGGTATTGAGGGATAAAATTACCGTGGAATGAAGAATGCGCCTGTCTGCCGACGAGGCAGGAATGAACGCGAATAATAAACGCAAATCTTCGCGAATAAAATATCCACTCCTTATTATTGTT
This sequence comes from bacterium, assembly GCA_030615855.1. Classification (GTDB taxonomy): domain Bacteria; phylum UBP18; class UBA7526; order UBA7526; family UBA7526; genus JAUWXM01. The sequence continues at coordinate 18,060 of JAUWYL010000005.1, forward strand.
CTCACTTATATTCTAGGTATTATCCTTAGCCATCTTCTTGACCTTCCCTTCCCCTTTCTCTTCCTCACCCTTACCTTCCTTCTCCTCTCTTTCTTTCTATCCTTTAAAAGAGGGAATCTCACCCTTTCCACCATCTTCCTCATCTTCTCCCTTATTTTAAGCGGCTTTCTCTATCATAAACTCTTTGTCTCCTGTCTTACTCCTTCTGGGTTGGATGAATTCTTGGGGAAAAAGGTAGAGATTATTGGAACGGTCTCCTCCTTTCCAGAGGCAAAAGAGGAGAGAACCTCCTTTGCTCTGAAAACAGAGGAAATAGATGGGAAAAGGATGGGATCCAGAATAGAGGTCAGTATCTTCCATGCCAAAGACTTCTACCGTGAGGCAGAAATAAAGAAATCCTCCTTTCAGTATGGAGATAGGATCAGATTTCGGGGAAGATTGGAGAGACCTCCTGCCTCTCGAAACCCGAAGGGTTTCGATTATCGAAGTTATCTCTTGGGAAGGAAGATCCCTGCCCTGGTCTATTTGAGGGAGGAGGAAATAGAGATTCTGGGGAGAGAGGGAGGAAATCCCCTATCTCGGGTCGGTCTCTTCTTCCGTCAGCACCTCATGGAGACTATTGACCAGACCCTTCCTTCCCTTCAGGGAGGGGTGCTCAAGGGGATCCTCCTTGGCAGGAGGGGGGAACTTCCTCCAGAAATAGAAAAAGACTTCATAGATACTGGGGTAGTTCATGTCTTGGCGGTCTCTGGCCTCCATGTAGGCCTCATTACCTTCATCTTCGGGGCCTTCTTCGCCATTCTTCGTCTCCCTAAAAGGATAAGTGCCCTTCTCCTCATTCTCATCATCTTTCTCTATGCCCTCATGGTTGGTCCCCGCCCCTCTATCCTGCGAGCCTCGATCATGTTTGGAATAGGCACCCTTGCCTACTACCTTCAACGGAAGAGGGAACTATACAATTCCCTTGCCTTGGCGGCCCTCATCCTCCTTCTTATAAACCCTCTTTTTCTATTCAACATTGGGTTCCAGCTCTCCTTTATAGCGGTTCTCTCCATCTTATATCTCTATCCCAGGATCTGGCCCAAATTGAAATCTCTATCTCACTATCTCGGGGGTTTAATGGCCGTCTCTTTGGCTGCCTGGATTGGGGTAGCGCCTCTAATCGCTTATCACTTCAACTACTTTACTCCAGTGGCCCTTCTGGCCAATCTCTTTGTCGTACCTTTAGTCACTATTGTCGTTGCCTTGGGTTTTCTGGCAACCATCTTCTCCTTCTTTCTTCCCTTAGCCCATCTCTTCTCTCATGCCAACTGGCTATTCCTAACCCTACTCGTTAAGGCGGTTAACTTCTTCAATTATTTTCCGGGAGCAGGAATAAGAGTTATTACTCCTTCTCTTTTTTTCATTGGTTTCTATTACTTAGGTATTGTCGGGCTGATAAATTTTAGACGTTCCCCCTTGATAAGAAAAGTAGTTTTTATTGGAACCCTATGCTTAATAGCCTTCTTCATCTGGGGAAATATCTTTACCCCTCAAAGTGATCTCCTAAAGGTCACTTTCTTGGATGTTGGTCAGGGAGACTCCATTTTCGTTCAATTTCCAGATAAGAAGAATATGCTCATCGATGGAGGAAGTGGAAGATATGATACCCTCCCTTCCTACCTCTGGGACCAGAGAATAAGAAGGATCGATTATCTTATCTCCACTCATCCCCATACCGATCACTTAGGAGGTCTGATAGGGGTTCTTTCTAATTTTAGGGTAGGAGGAGTAATAGAGAGTGGCCAGGAGCATACCTCTTTCACCTACAAAAAGTTTTTGGAGATTATGAAAGAGAAGAAGATCCCCTACCGGATAGCCAGAGCAGGCCAGAAATTGGAAAGTAATCAAAATAATATACGGATCGATATTTTGCATCCTCAAGAAGAACTCATAGAGTATGGAGGCTCTCAACTGAATAATAACTCAATAGTAGTAAAGCTGACCTATGGGAAAGTAAGTTTCCTTTTTACTGCTGATATCGAGAAAGAGGCAGAGGGGTTACTGGTTAAGAAGTATGGCCTAAGGCTCAAGAGTACCATCCTCAAGGTTCCCCATCAGGGGTCTAAGACTTCTAGTACTTTAAAATTTTTAGAGAAAGTTTCTCCAGAGTGTGCTATAATAAGTGTCGGTGCCCGAAATCCCTTTGGCCATCCCCATCCTGAGGTATTAAAGAGATTCCAGAATCTAGGAATCAAGGTATATCGCACAGATGAAGAGGGAGCAGTTATTATAACTACAGATGGCAGGGATTATTGGGTTAATACTATGCGGGAAAAACAAAGACTAGGAAAGTGAGCCCCGAAGGACAAGCCTACGGGGCAGGCAGGTGAAATAGTGAAACGGAGAAGGGGGGAAACGGAGAAAGGGAGAAGAATTACCGATTCACCGTCTCTCCGATTCCCCGATTCAAAAAAGCGGGGAGGTAGGAGATGAGTATTCTGACCAGGGGGGAGATTCTGAAGGAGATTAGGAAGGGAAGGATAAAGATCGAGCCCTTCGATGAGTCGAAGGTGGGGCCGGGTTCTGTGGACCTTCATCTGGGGAACGAGTTCCGGGTATTCAAGAAGGTGCACAATGTCATCCATGTCTCAGAAAGGACCTCCCATGAGCAGGTAACTGAGGTAGTAAAGGTGAAGAAGCATTTTGTCTTGATGCCAGGAGAGACAATCTTAGGGATTACAAGAGAGAAGATCACCTTGCCCAGTGACATCTGTGGTTGGCTTGAGGGAAGGAGTAGGTTCGCTCGATTCGGTCTCCTGGTCCACATCTCAGCCAGTTTCATGCATCCTGGGATCGCCAACCACCAGGTCCTGGAGATTTCGAATTTTAGTCCTATGCCCTTGGCCATCTATCCTGGGACGCCCATCTGCCAGTTCATCTTTCAGAGAACGGTTGGGAAGGCAAAATATCACGGGAAATATAGGGCTCAGGATGAGACGAACTTTTAGTGCCTTCTCTTTCGATACCAAGTTACCCCCTAGATTTGGGGGAGAAGTCCAAAGCGTCTTCTCTAAAGCCTTCAATATTAGAACAGAAGAGAATGAACTTATCTCTATTGTGACAGCTGAAAAACTAAATGGTCCCAATCGCATTCTCCTTAAACTTCCCGAAGATGAAGATTTCATTTCTTTTGGGATAAAAAAGGGGGCAAAAACAGTAGGAACTGCTCAGGAGATAAGTATTGATAACGGAAATTTCCTCATCTCTTTAGAGAAAGCGAAGAAATGGTCATCTAAAATTGAGATAAAAGAGAAGACATTAAGTTCTCGAGTAAGAGACAACTTGTTTGGCTCATTTCTCCAAAAAGATTTTTCAACCGAAAAAGAAAGAAACAGCGTTTCTCAAGAATTAAGAGTTCGGATTCAAGAATTGATTAAATCCACTAAAGAAAGAGATTCTTCCAAAGTTTCAGAAAATGTCAAGAGCCTCATTGGCTTTGGAGAAGGACTTACTCCTTCAGGAGACGATTTTTTAGTAGGATTCATTGCCCCTTTACATTTTCTGGACAATTCAGAACTCTATCCTCTTTTAAAAAAGATAAAAAGAATCATTAACTTGGAGAAAGAGAAAACTACTTTCTTGAGTGGGAAGTTCTTGGAATACGCCTGCCAAGGTAGATTCCCAGAAACAATTCTGAATCTAATAGAAACGATCTTTTCTAGAAATAGAAAAGAGGTCAAGGAAGCGGCCAAAAAGTGTTTAGACTTTGGTGCCACTTCGGGAAGAGATACTCTTCTTGGAGTTTTGGCAGGCCTTTCTTTAAGAGTAAAGGAACTAGAAAATGATTCTAAAGAATATCGTTAAGAAAGATACCTATCAGGATTCTGTCTTCTTGATGTCCATTGCCAGTAGGGTAAAGTCTTTAGAAGGTATAGAGGAAGTATCCTGCCTAATGGGAACTCCAGAGAATAAAAAACTATTGGCCGAGGTAAATCTTTTAACTAAGGAGGGAGAAGAAGCAAAGTCCAATGACCTCTTGATTGCTATTTCTGCCCGGGACAAGATGGCTATTGAAAAGACATTGGAGGAGATCAAAAAATTATTGGCGGAGAAAAGGGTTAGAAAAGAAGAAGGTGAGGCAATTTTACCTAAGAGCCTGGATTCTGCCCTTGACCAATTGCCAGATGCCAATCTTATTCATATCTCTATTCCCGGAAGGTATGTGAGATGGGAAGCAGAAAAAGCCTTAGAAAGGGGCTTAAACCTCTTCATCTTCAGTGACAATGTTTCCGTAGGGGATGAGTTAGAGTTAAAGAGAATGGCTAAGAGGAAAGGCCAGTTAGTCATGGGTCCAGACTGTGGAACAGCGATAATCAATGGTGTGGCCTTAGGATTTGCTAATGTAGTCAGAAGAGGGAATATTGGAATTGTTGCTGCTGCGGGAACAGGACTGCAGGAAGTCTCTTGTCTAATCCATCAGGCTGGCTTGGGAATCTCTCAGGGTATTGGAACTGGGGGAAGGGACCTATTAAAGGGGATCGGTGGAATTACCATGCTTCAGGGAATAAAGGCCTTGGAGAATGACCCAGATACCAGGATAATCCTCTTGATCTCCAAGCCTCCAGCAAAGGAAGTAGCAGATAGAATAATAAAAGAGGTAAAGAAGGCTAAGAAGCCCTTTGTCATAAATTTCTTAGGAAGCAAACCAGGCGAAGAGACTAAAAGAATACACTTTGCTTCTACCTTAGAGGAGACAGCCCATAAAGCGATAGCCCTGAGCAAGAAAGAAAAGTATAAATCTAAAGTATTCAGCGAGAGAAAAGAAAGAATAATCTCTTTAGCAAAAAGAGAACCCTCAAAACTTAAAAATAGACAGAAGTATATTCGAGGATTATTCTCTGGGGGAACACTATGTGATGAGGCCATGCTCATCTTAAAAGATTTAGTGGGTGATATCTATTCCAATATCCCCCTAAAACCCTCTCTGAAGTTAAAGAACAGTAATTTGAGCCAAAAGAACTCTTTAGTTGACTTAGGAGATGATGAGTTTACCAGAGGAAGGCCCCATCCCATGATTGACTTCACCTTAAGGAATGAAAGGATTATCCAGGAGGTAAAGAATCCAGAAACAGCGGTAATCCTTTTGGACATCGTCTTGGGTTATGGCGCCCATCCTGATCCAGCGAATGCCTTGGCTCCAGCAATAAAGGAGGCAAAGGAAAGGAATGTCTTAGTAGTGGCCTCCTTATGTGGCACAGAGGGCGATCCCCAGGACTATAAGAGACAGAAGGAAGAATTAGAGAAGATGGGAGTAATCATTATGCCTTCCAATGCTCAGGCAGCGAGGTTCACTGCCCTGGCAGCCACAAAACGCAGATGACTACAGATAAAGGAGTAAGGAATAAGGAATAAGGAGTAAGGAGTAAGTAGGAAGTGATGGAAAAGAAGGTAAGAAAGGTCGAAGATCTCTTAGTTTACCAGAGAGCGATGAAACTCTTTGATGAATTCATGGAAGAAGACCTTCCTCTTTTGAGTAAACATTTTGCGGGAAGGGAATTGGCCAGACAGCAGGTAAGAAGCCTTGATTCCATCTGTGCCAATATGGAGGAAGGCTTTGGGAGAAAAGCAGGCAAGGAACATAAAAATTTCTTCCGGATATCAAGAGGTTCTACAGGCGAGAGTAAGGGAAGATATAGAAGATGCAAAAAATTCTTATCCCAGAAAACAATAGAGAAAAGAGTAGGACAATTGAGTGAAATCCAAGCTATGCTCAATTCCCTACTAAGCAAACTAAGGGATTAGCCCTTTCACTTACTACTTGTTACTTACTACTTACTACTTTTTTTAAAAGGTAGGGAGATATGGACTATTTAATTAAGAAGGCCAAGAAGAAGGATTTTTCTCTCTACAAGATAGGCCCGGATGGGAAGGGGGTAAAGAGGTATATTATCTCTACTCTCCAGACACGCAAGATATGCAACATTCCGGAGATCATGGGCTTTGAGTATATAAGCACTCTCCAGGAAGGAATGAAGAAGATCTTAAAGAACCTTCCTTTTCATCGTTTCGATGATAAAAGTGTCTCTGTCTTACATTTCCTAAGAGGAGGACTTAACTTCGGCCTCCCCTTTCTTCTCCACAAGGTCTATGGCTTCAATAGGCACTTCTCTTCCTTTATCACCTCCCAGAGATATAAGAAAAGAGGGAAGTGGTCAATAAAGTTAGACCAGTATCGCAAGTTTTCCATTCCGGAAGATGCTAACATCTTCTTAGGGGATGTCATTGCTACCGGAACCACCATAGAGAATGGATTGGGAATACTTTATAGAAGATGTTTGGAAGAAAAGAAGAATATCAAGAACTTCATCGTCTTTACCATTGGTTGTTATAAGGCGGAGAAGATCTTGGAAAAGTTCGATAGGCTCTTCAGGAAATCATTCGACTATCAGAATACCTATCTCTATTACTTAGAAGGAAGGTTTGGCCTGCCAGAGAAGAGGAAGGATTTTAGAATCTGCCTTCCGGGAACAGACCTCATCAGATATCCCGCCCTCCTCTCCCCGGAGTTCGAACTATTCCAGTATGAGAAAATATCTTATCCCTTGGAGAGATGCACCATCTACGATGTGGGCTCCCGCTCCTTTGAATGCCTTACTCACTTAGAAGATGTTATCGACTATTGGAAGAAACTATCTCTTACCGGAATGACCCTCTATGAGGCTTATAAAGAGAGGTGGCCAGAGAGGGAATATAGTTCGTTTGAGAGTTTGAGAGAAGCAAAGAGAAGAACCTGGAAGAATATGGATCCAAAGTTAATTAAAAATCTCTATGAAACATACCGAAGGAGATGGACTCCAAAGAGAATAAGAGAGGCCAAGAAGAAAGATTCTCTCAAAAAATTCTGTACTCAAAGAATAAAAGAAATAAAGAAATTAATGAAGTGAAAAAATGACTGGGTTATTCGGCAAGAAATTAAAGGTCATCGATCTGGGGCTGGAGTCCTTTCACGATTCCTTACAGGAACAGGGAGTGGAGGTTTTGCATGTCGATTGGAAACCTCTTTCTTCCAGAGCAAGAATATTGTCTAAACTCGATAATCGAGCGATTGATAAAGTAAATGAAGAAGCGGTTAAGAGGATGATTGATTCTCAGCCGATACTGGTAGACATTAAACAGGCCAAGGATGTTATTCCGGGAATGAGCAAGAGGACCATTCTTCATGCTGGGCCTCCCGTAGAATGGAAGAAGATGTGTGGACCAATAAAGGGAGCAGTAATGGGTGCTCTGATCTATGAAGGATTGGCAGAGAACCCGAAAGAGGCAAAGAAATTAGTAGCCAGTGAAAAGATTAAATTTTCCCCCTGTCACCATCATAATGCGGTAGGACCTATGGCCGGCGTTATCTCGGCCTCTATGTATGTCTTCGTGGTCAAGAATCAAAGATTCGGTAATTATGCTTACTGCACCTTAAATGAGGGATTAGGGAAGGTATTGAGGTTCGGTGCCTATAGTGAGGAAGTAATCGAGAGGCTTAAGTGGATGGAGAAGGTCCTCGCTCCGGGCTTGAAGAAAGCGGTAAAAATATCCGGGGGAATGAATATCAAGAACCTTACTGCTCAGGCACTGCAGATGGGGGATGAGTGCCATAACAGGAATGTTGCTGCCACCTCATTATTTTTAAAGGAGATTACCCCTCATCTCCTAAAGACCGATTTGAATAAAAAGACAATAGGAGAAATAATTGAATTTGTTTCGGGAAATGTCCATTTCTTTCTGAATATCTCCATGGCGGCCTGCAAGGCAACTGCAGATACTATCTTAGGATTTAAGAATAGTTCCCTGGTGAGCGTCATGGCCAGAAATGGAACAGATATCGGAATAAGGGTGGCAGAATTAGGGGAGAGATGGTTTACTGCAAAAGCCGGGATGCCTAAGGGACTATACTTTGCCGGCTATAGCGCCAAGGATGCCAATCCCGACTTAGGGGATTCCACAATATCAGAGGTCGCCGGCATTGGGGGATTTGCTATGGCCTCTGCTCCAGCTATCGTCCAGTTCATAGGAGGAAGTCCTCAGGATGCCATAAAATACACCAAAGAGATGTATGAAATTACTGTCGCAAAACATAGTATTTATAAAATTCCCACCCTTGATTTTATAGGGACACCAATCGGTATCGATATCAGAAAGGTGGTTGAGACCGGGATTACCCCATTCATCAATACCGGGATTGCCCACAAAAAACCGGGCATCGGCCAGATAGGAGCCGGCATCCTGCGCGCCCCCATGAGCATCTTCGAAGAAGCTCTTACTACCTTCGCATCTTCGAAGATTGGAAGACCGTAATAAGCTCAAATTTTCCTTTCTTTTCCGTTGAATCTATAGTATAATGTTGATGTTAAATGAGAAATGAGGCTTGCTTGTAGGAGATAGAGATGGGGAAGTATAAAGGTTATCATGGAAAGTATATCAGGGTTGATTTGACGAAGGAAGAAGTTAAGGTTCTGGACCTGCCAGATGATCTCATTGAGAACTATCTGGGAGGGAATGGCTTTGGGATAAAGATCCTCTGGGATGAGGTTCCTCCAGAGGTCGATGCCTTAGACCCAGAGAATAGGCTCGTCTTTGCTACCGGCGCCTTGAATGGGACCCTCTGGCCCTGTTCTGGTCATTTAGAGGTAATTAGCAAATCGCCCTTGACGGGAATCTATGGTGATGCCAATGCTGGTGGCTTCTTTGCCCCAGAACTACGCTTTGCGGGCTACGATATGATCGTCTTTCAGGGAAAGGCAGAGAGGCCGGTCTATCTATGGATTAAAGACGATGAGATTGAACTAAGGGATGCCAAACATCTCTGGGGAAAAGATACCCTTACCACCCAGAGGATGATCAGAGAAGAGTTGAAAGATGAGAAGATTAAGGTGGCCTCTATCGGCCCGGCAGGGGAGAATCTGGTCAAATTTGCCTGCATCGTAGTCACTGAGAATCGTACCCTTGCTCGGGCAGGAATAGGAGCCGTAATGGGAAGTAAAAACTTGAAAGCAATTGCGGTGCGTGGAACAAAACAAGTTTCCCTAAATAATCCAGAGGAGCTTAAGAAGGCCGCCACTTTGGCAAGGAAGGCCATAAGGGAGAATGAGTTCACCGCAGGAGAGCATAAGTATGGAACAGCAGGTTTAGTAAATATTGTCAATGAGGTGGGAAGATTCCCCACCCGGAATTTACAAGCCGGACACTTTGAAGAGGCGGATAAGATTAGTGGTGAAGCCTTGGACGAGAAGCACTTTGTGAGACACCAGGCCTGCTATCGCTGTCCCATTGCTTGTGATAAGGTGATGGAGGTGAGGGAAGGAGAGTATAAGGGGACGGTGACCTCTTCCTTAGAGTATGAGACACTATGTTCCCTGGGAGCAAAGTGTGGCAATAGCAATTTAGCCTCCGTTATTAAGGCCAATGTCATCTGCGATAGCATGGGAATGGACACCATCTCTGCCGGAGGGGCCATCTCCTGGGCCATGGAGTGTTACGAGAAGAGAATACTAACTAAGGAAGATACGGATGGCCTGGACCTTTCCTGGGGAAATTATCATTCCATAATTACCCTATTGGAGAAAATTGCCAAAAGAGAGGGATTTGGTGGTCTATTAGCAGAAGGTTGTAAGAGAGCAGCAGAGAAGACTGGCAAGGGTTCGGAATATTATGCCATGCATATCAAAGGGATGGAGATCCCCGCCCAGGATGGAAGGAGCCAGCAGTCCATGGGATTAGCCCATGCAACCTCTAATAGGGGAGCAGACCACTTGAAGGGATTCCCTACCATTGATGAGACCGGCTATGCCGGAGCAGCCATAAAAAGGTACGGAGAGGATAAGATGCCGGAGATAATAGATGGCATCCAGACCAAGTATAAGCCCCTTGTGGTGAAGGATGGGGAGGAGTTCTGCGCCGTCATTGACTCATCGGGGATCTGTAAGTTCGGAACATTATTTCCTCCCGCCATCTACTGGGATCTTCTGACTCCCGGAATAAAGTATGCTACTGGACTGGATGTTGATGTTCCCAGACTGAAAAAGATTGGGGAGAGGATATACAATCTTCAGAGATGTTATAATATCCTTTTGGGAATCTCGAAGAAGGACGATACCCAGCCAGAGAGACTCTTAAAAGAGCCCTCTCCTTCTAAGAGAGCCAAAGGCCATGTGGTCTACTTAGATAAGATGCTGCCTGAGTATTATAAACTTAGGGAATGGGATGAGGAGACCGGCTATCCCACGAGGAAGAAGTTAGAAGAACTAGGCTTAGGCTTCGCTGCTGATAAACTGAATTTATGAGGGTTACTACGCTTCGCTGTTACTACCAGTTACTACGCCCCGCTGAAGACGGGACTGTTACTAACAGTTGCCTTTGTAACTTCTCGTAACCGATAGTAACCGATTAGTAACCTTTAGTAACCGATACCTACTTAAAGGAGGAAAAAGAAATGATGGACCTCATTATTAGGAATGCTAAGACAAGAGAAAAGGATGGCAGAGTAGATATTGCCATCAAGGGAGCGAAGATTAGGAGAATAGCCAAGAAGTTAAATGGAAAAGCGAAGAATGAAATTGACGCTAAGGGAGGTTTAACTACTCCTACATTCGTCGATCCCCATCTACATTTAGATAAAGCTCTGATTAGCGAAGTAGTGAGAGAGAATGTTACGGGAACCCTAACCGAGGCCATTGAGATTATCTGGAATAAGAAGAAAAGATATACCATAAAGGATATTGTTTCTCGGGCAGGAAAGGCCATTGAGTGGGGAGTAAAGAATGGGACGACCATCTTCAGGACCCATGTGGATGTCGATAATATCGGAAAATTGATGCCTTTGAAAGGATTATTAGAGGTGAGAAAAGAGTATCAGGATGTCTGTGACATTCAGATTGTGGTCTTTCCCCAGGAAGGAATAATAAAAAATAAGGGAACAGAAAAACTAATGCGTCAAGCGATGGAATTAGGAGCAGATGTAGTAGGGGGAATGCCCTATAATGAATATACTTATGATGACTCTAAGAAGCACATCGATATTGCCTTTCAGATCGCCAAAGAGTTTGATGTTGACATCGATATGCACGTGGATGAGACGGATGATCCGGATGCCCGAACCTTAGAGTACTTAGCAGCCAAGACAATAAAGGAGGGTTGGCAGGGAAGGGTCACTGCTGGTCATACCTGCGCCTTAGCGGCTTATGATGATCTTTATGCCTCCAAGGTAATCGGGATGATAAAAGAGGCAGAAGTAAATATGATTACCAACCCGGCAACGAACTTGATGTTACAGGGGAGATTCGATAAACAACCCATCCGGCGTGGAATTACCAGGGTAAAAGAACTCTTAGAGGCTGGGGTGAACGTCTGCTATGGCCAGGACTGTCTAAAGGATACTTTCTATCCCACCTGGGGAAGGGAGGATATGTTAGAAGTAGGTTTAATTACTGCCCATGCGGCACAGTTTACTATGCCAAAAGAGATTGAGATTCTATTCGATATGCCCACCATAAATGCTGCCCAGGTATTGAGACTTAAGAACTATGGGATAAAGGTGGGAAATCCGGCCAGTCTAAACATTATAGATGCCCGCAATGTCCAGGAGGCCTTCCGCACCCAGGCAGATAGGCTCTATGTCATAAGGAAAGGAAAAGTCATCGCCCGAACCAAGACCATCTCAGAGCTCTTTAGGAAGAGATAGAAGGAGGTAAAATAAATGAAGTTAATTGATCTTACTCAGCCTTTGAGTGTTTTGACACCTGCCTGGCCAACCTATGAACCATTGCAGGTGAAGTTCTTCAAAAGGTTGGCTCCCAACGGGGCCAATGGACAATTGATCACTACTTCCAACCATGTGGGGACCCACTTAGATGGGGCATTACACTTCTGCACCCATGGAAGGGATATCGCCTCCATTCCCTTAGAGGACTTATATGGCGAGGCAGCGGTAGTCGACCTCTCGGATATGGCAGAGGATTATGGTATCTATACCTCTAAAGATATTACTGACCGGATAGAGGTGAAGAAGAAAGATATTTTAATCATCAATACTGGATACCATAGGTATGCCTGGGATCAGCCAGAGGCGGATGAGGTGAGATATATGTGCAAGCATCCCGGTCCTACTATAGAGTTCGCTGAATGGTGCAAGAAGATGGAGATTAAATGGATCGGGGTTGACTGCGGCTCAGCGGACCATCCCATGAATACCAAGATAAGGGACTGGATGCCTCGTTTAGCCAGGGAGTGTAACGAATACTTTAAGAAGAAATATAAGAAGAGCATTGAAGAGATCTTCCCTCCCGACCATTATCAATTGATGCACATTCAATTATTTCCCCACGACATCATCCATGCTGAGAACTTAGGGGGAGAGATAGATAAGATATTGAATAAGAGGACCATCGTGGGCTGCTTCCCCTGGAGGTTTATGGGAGGAGAATCGGCATTCTGTAGGATAGTAGCCTTCGAAAAAGAAGGTTAATATCGGTTAAAAACGGTTATTAACCACTATTAACTGATATTAACTGTTATTAACTTTAGAACAGGAGGAATCATGGAGAAAGAGTATCACATTGGTTTGAAGAAGGGGGATGTGGGAAGGTATGTCCTACTACCTGGTGACCCGGCAAGGACAGAGATCATTGCCAAGCACTTTGAGAATGCCCAGGAGGTGGGATTTACCAGGGAGTATCGGACATTTACTGGGATGGTAGAAGGGATTAAGATCTCCACTACCTCTACTGGTATCGGTTGCCCATCAACTGCTATAGCCATTGAGGAATTAGCGAAGATTGGAGCGGATACCTTCATCAGGGTGGGAACCGCTGGCTCCTTGCAGAAAGAGGTGGAGTTAGGCGATGTTGTTATCTCTACCGGGGCAGTAAGAGAGGAGGGGACAACCAGACAGTATGTCCCTCTAAGTTATCCGGCGGTTGCCGATTTAGAGGTAACCAATGCCTTAGTGGAAGCAGCCAAGAAGTTAGGCCTTCCTCATCATACAGGTATCGTCCACTGCAAGGATGCCTTCTATACTGAAGGGGCAAAAGATCTGCCCCTGGCGGAACATAATGAAGAGATGTGGAAGGCCTGGTATCGCTCAAATGTCCTGGCCACCTCCATGGAATCCAGTGCCTTATTCGTGGTCTCTTCAATAAAGAAGTTAAGGGCGGGAGAGGTAATGGCCATCATTGGACTTACCTATGCCGATCAGCCCATTGAGAAGAAGGTAGGGATTACCGAAGCAATAAAGATCGCCATTGAAGCAATAAAAATACTGGAAAAGGGCAGGTGAGCAAGCGGGAAAGTGAGCAGGTGATCGGTGATCAGTGATCAGTAATCGGTCTATCTGTGCTAATCCGTGTTGTTATCCGTGATAATCCGTGTTAGAAAGGAGGAATCTAAAATGAGAAAAGAACCATCGGAGAAGGTATCGCAGAAGAAGATAACCTTTGATGTCAGGGAACTGGAGCCACTCTTGAGCCCACCTCCGATGAATGAAAAACTTAAGATTCCCAAGGAAGTAGTTGTTTGAAGAGTAAACAGAGCGATCTTTTCGAGCATTTCTTTGGTAAAGAGAAGTCATCACCAAAGTCAGAGAAGAGACCCTTAGTCCTGAGCTATTCCCAGATAAGTACCTATCAGCAGTGTTCCCTCAAGTATAAGTTTCAGTATATAGAGAGAAGACCCACCAAACCTAGCCCCCACTTAGACTTCGGCCAAACCATCCACAATACCCTAAAAGACTTCCACAAAGAATTTGATCCTAAAAGAACAAGCCTGGAAGATCTATTGAATCTCTATGAGAAGAACTGGGTGGCCGAGGGATACGAGAGCAAGGAGAAGGAAGAGGAGTTTAGGAGAGAGGGAGAGAGGATACTCAGGGATTATTATCAGACAGCGATAAGAAATCCTAATGTTTCCCTTTATCTGGAGGAGAATTTCAAGTTTCGCATGGGGGATTGCGAGATCTGGGGAAAGATCGATAGGATCGATAGGCTTCCTGATGGGGGATGGGAGATCATAGACTATAAGGCAGGTAAAAGAAGAATAGGAGAGGCAGGATTAGAAGCCGACCTAAATCCTTCAGCGATTGATGAGAACTTCCAGTTATCCCTCTATTATCTGGGCTGTAAGGAGAAGTTCAAGAGAGCCCCAGAGAAGGTGAGCCTCTACTATTTGAAGTATAATCAGAAGTTAAGTACCACCAGGAGACCAGAGCAGTTGAGGGATGTGGAGAGGATTGTAGGTGAGGTTGCCTCTAAGATCAGGGAGAAGAGGTTTGAAGCAAAAAAGGGACCCCTATGCCCCTGGTGCGATTATAAGGAGCTCTGTCCGGCCCTCAAAGAAACTCGCCGTTAGAGACTTAATCGCTGTTTTTTCTCACCAGTTTATTTCCCTTTCATCGTATCGGAACTTCAATGCAACCACGGATTAGACGGATTAGACAGATTTAAAAATCCGTGGAAATCTGTGAAATCTGTGGTTATCTATCTTGTTTTTTTGGAAATTTTATGGCCAAGAAGAGACTCTTCTTAATTGATGGGAATGCCTATATCCATAGGGCCTTCCATGCCTTGCCTCTCCTCACTACTTCTCGAGGAGAGATAGTAAACGCTGTCTATGGCTTTATCAGGATGATACTGAAAATCTTGCGAAAAGAATCCCCGGATTATATGGCGGTCTGCTTCGATTATCCGGCACCCACCTTCCGCCATAAGGTATATGAGGAGTATAAGGCCACCAGGAAAAGGGCTCCAGATGAACTACGAAGTCAAATCCCCCTGGCCCATGAGATTGTCAGAGCATTGAATCTGGCCCTCTTTGAGAAAGAGGGGTATGAGGCGGACGATTTAATTGCCACCCTTTCAGAAAGAGCAAAGAAGGAAGGGATAGAGACCGTCATCGTCACTGGGGATAAGGATGCCTTACAGCTGGTCGATAAATCTATCTCAGTCTTAAATGAGTCCAAGGATATCTCGTATAACGAGGAGGAGGTAAAAGAAAGAACAGGCGTTACTCCTAGACAGATAACTGATTTTATGGCCCTTATGGGTGATCAATCGGATAATGTTCCCGGAGTAAGAGGGGTAGGACCCAAGACCGCTACCCAACTCATCCAGAGGTTCGGAAGCATTGAGAATTTATATCAACACCTAGATGAGATAGGGGGAAAACTAAAGGAGAGGCTGAAGGATTCAAGAGAGGATGCCTTTCTCTCGAAGAGATTAGTTATCTTAGAGGAGAATGTTCCTTTAAAATTCGGGATCTCCCATTGTAGAATAAAACCACCCAAGAGAGAAGAACTTTTGGGCCTTCTCCACAGGTTAGAATTTCGAAGTCTCATCGCTGAGCTGGTCACCACTAAGGAAGAGAAGCGGGTTAGCTACTCTACCATCCTCTCCAAGGATGATTTTGAGAGGCTACTAAAGGATTTAAGGAAAGTCCCCTTAGTCTCTATTGATTTTGAGACCACGGGAAAGGACCCCATGGCCGCCTCTCTGGTAGGCATCGCTCTATCTCTAAAGCCTTTCTCTGCCCATTACGTTCCTCTTATCCATTCCTATCTCGGGGCCCCAGAACAACTGGATAGGGAATATGTCTTAAAAGAGCTAAAGCCTATCCTGGAGAATGAGAGAATAAAGAAGTATGGACAGAATATAAAATATGAGATTATTCTCTTGAAGAGGGAAGGAATAGATTTAAAAGGAATATATTTTGATACCATGGTCGCCTCCTACCTCTTGAACCCCGCGAAGCTAAATCACAACTTAGGCGACATCGCCATTGAATACCTGGGCCATAAGATGACTCCAATAAGTGAGTTAATTGGTAAAGGCAAGAAAGAAATTACTATGGATGAGGTGGAGATCGAGAGGGTCACTCCCTATGCCTGCGCTGATGCGGACATC
Source organism: bacterium (assembly GCA_030615855.1). Taxonomy (GTDB): domain Bacteria; phylum UBP18; class UBA7526; order UBA7526; family UBA7526; genus JAUWXM01. The sequence goes on from JAUWYL010000005.1 coordinate 33,980, forward strand.
GTTCTTCGTTTGGCAGAAATCATGGAGCCGAAGTTAAAGGAGAAAGGCTTAGAAGGACTCTTTCATAAGGTGGAGATGCCTCTGGTAAGGGTGCTGGCAGAGATGGAGAGGGACGGGGTTCTTATTGACAAGGAATATCTTGGATCTCTATCAAAGGAATTTGCTTTAGAGCTAAAAAAATTGGAGAAGAAAATCTACTCCCTGGCAGGGGGGGAGTTCAATATCAATTCCCCCAAGCAGCTCTCTTATATCCTATTTGAGAAGTTAAAACTCCCCGTAATAGAGAAGACCAAGACCGGATACTCTACAAAAGAAGCAGTCCTAAGGGAATTAACCCCCAGTCATAAATTACCCAGCCTACTTATCAAATATCGGGAACTGGCCAAACTCAAGTCAACCTACATCGATGCTTTACCTTTACTTATCAATCCTATAGATGGAAGGGTCCATACCTCCTTTAATCAGACCGTGACCGCTACCGGAAGGCTTTCCTCCTCTGAACCCAACCTGCAGAACATTCCCATAAGGACAGAGTTGGGAAGGAAAATCAGGAAGGCCTTTATTCCTAAAGAAGGTTCTATTCTATTATCCGCCGATTACTCCCAGATAGACCTCAGGGTCTTGGCCCATATCTCGAAAGACAAGAGTTTGAGAGACGCCTTCTTCAAGGACGAGGATATTCACTCCCGAACAGCATGTGAGATCTTCAGTATCTCAAAGAAAGAGGTCACTCCCGAACTACGCAGAATCGCAAAGACTGTAAACTTCGGCCTCTCCTATGGCATGAGCCCTTTTGGCCTCTCTAAAGACTTAGGCATCCCTTTGAAAGAAGCCGAGAAGTACATCACAAAATACTTTGAGAGGTATAGAGGGGTGAAGAAGTATATTGAGGAGATCATCGAAGAGGCGAAAGAGAAGGGCTATGTTATCACATTACTTAAAAGAAGAAGATATATTCCAGAGATAAATCACCCGGATCCCAGGCTCTCCAACTTTGCTAAAAGAGTGGCCATTAATACTCCCATACAAGGGACCTCTGCGGATATCATCAAGGTGGCCATGCTTGAGATAAGTGAGAGAATAAAGAAAGAAAGACTAAAAACCAAGATGACTATTCAGATCCACGATGAACTCCTCTTCGAGGTTCCCGAGGATGAAGTAAAGGAAGTATCAAGATTAGCCAAGGAGATTATGGAGGGTTCAATAGAGTTAGAGGTCCCCATAAGAGTCGATATAAAGATGGGAAAGAGCTGGGCAGAAATCCACTAAAGATGGTTACTACGCTTCGCTGTTACTATCGGTTACTACGTCCCGATAAAATCGGGACTGTTATTACCGGTTGCTTCTGTAGTAGTCATTTGTAACTGTTCGTAACTGATAGTAACCATTCGTAACTGTTAGTAACCCTTTTGCAGGAGCAGAGAATGCTGGTTGTTGGTCTGACAGGTGGCATGGCATCTGGGAAGAGTGTGGTAAGTAAAACCCTGAGAGAACTTGGTCTGCCGATAATCGATGCTGATCTAATCGCCAGGGAAATGGTGAGGCCGAATGAAATAGGTTATAGAGAGATTGTAGACTATTTCGGGAAAAAGATTCTCAATCCAGACCAGACCATTAATAGAAGAAGATTGGCTAAGATAATCTTCAGTGATTCTAAAGAAAGGGAAAGACTCAACTCTATCCTTCATCCCAAAATAGTTAAGAAGATAAAGAAAAGAATACTAAATTTTAAAGAGAAGGGAGAGAAGATAGTCATTGTGGATGCTGCCCTCTTAATCGAGGCCGGACAATTACCCTTAGTTGATGAACTTATTGTAGTTACCGTGAGTCCTAAGATTCAGGTCAGGCGTCTGGCTCAAAGGGATCACCTAACAGAGAAAGAGGCCCGGGAGAGGATCGCCACCCAGATGCCCTTATCTGAAAAGGCGAAACTAGCTGATTATATCATTGATAATAGTAGTTCAGTTAAGAAAACCATAAAGAGAACAAAAGAGGTCTACAACCGGCTGCGTTTGACAATTGCGGGTAAAAAAGAGTAAAATATATTTTTGTTGAGGTGAAAGATGGATATCGTTGCCCTAAAAGAAAAAACCATCTCTGAGTTAAGCGATGTAGCCCGGAAGATGAAGATTCCGGGAATAGGGAATTTGAGGAAGCAAGAGCTTATCTTCAAGATATTAGAGGCCCAAACGAAGGAGGAGGGTCTTTTATTTGGGGAGGGGGTCTTGGAGATTCTTCCCGATGGCTTCGGTTTCCTGCGTTCCCCCAATACTAACTATCTTCCTGGCCCAGATGACATCTATATCTCTCCCTCTCAGATTAGGCGCTTCAGCCTCAGGAAAGGGGATATCGTCTCCGGGCAGATTCGTCCCCCCAAGGCGGACGAGAAGTTCTTCGCCCTACTCAAGGTAGAGGCGGTAAACTTTGAGAACCCGGAACTGGCTAAGGAGAAGATACTATTCGATAACCTTACTCCCCTCTACCCTACGGAGAGGATTAGACTGGAGACGGGAAAGGATGCCATCTCTGAGCGGGTTATGGACTTATTGACCCCTATTGGAAAGGGTCAGAGGGGATTGATCGTCTCTCCTCCCAGGGCGGGGAAGACCATTCTATTGCAGAAGATTGCCAACTCCATCACCACCAACCATCCAGAGATAATCTTAATCATTCTCTTAGTTGGGGAGAGGCCAGAGGAAGTGACGGATATGGAACGTAGCGTCAAAGGAGAGGTCATTGCCTCCACTTTCGATGAGCCAGCCAGCCGCCACGTCCAGGTGGCGGAGATGGTATTGGAAAAGGCTAAGAGGCTTGTAGAGTATAAAAAGGATGTGGTCATTCTTTTGGACTCCGTCACCAGGTTGGCCCGGGCCTATAATACCACCTGCCCCCATTCAGGAAAGATACTGACCGGTGGGGTGGATGCCAATGCTTTGCCCAAGCCCAAGAGATTCTTCGGCACCGCCCGAAATATTGAGGTGGGAGGCTCCTTAACTATTTTAGCTACTGCTCTCATCGATACCGGGAGCAAGATGGATGAGGTAATCTTCGAGGAGTTCAAAGGCACAGGGAATATGGAACTGGTTCTCGATAGAAGGCTGGTGGATAGAAGGGTATTCCCGGCCATCGATATCTCACGAAGCGGAACGAGGAAAGAGGAACTTTTATTGGATAAGGAGGATCTGAGTCGCATCTGGGTCTTAAGGAAGATATTGAGTACTCTCAATGTTGTTGAGAAGATGGAACTCTTAATTGACAAGCTGAAGAAGACCAAGACCAATAAGGAATTCCTGAAAACTATGAATCAAGGAGGCTAATATGAAAGAAGGGATTCATCCTAAGTATGTAGACTGCACCATTACCTGTGCCTGCGGAAACGTCATCCATACCAGAGCGACCAAGCCCAGCATCAGAGTGGAGATCTGTTCTGCTTGCCATCCCTTCTTCACGGGGAAGCAGAAGCTGGTCGATACCGCAGGAAGGGTGGAAAGGTTCAGGAGAAAGTACGGATTGGGCGAGAAAAAAGAAGAGAAGAAATGAGGGTGAGGGTTGGAGGGCAGGCGGTCATTGAGGGGGTGATGATGAGAACCTCCCATGCTCTGGCCATTGCCCTAAGAAAAGAGGATGGAGAAATCTTGGTAAAGAAGGAGATCCTTCCTTCCCGCCATCTTCTCTTAAAGAAGCCCATAAGCCGAGGGGCAATTGCCCTATGGGAGGCACTGGTCATCGGCTATAAGGCCTTAGCCTTCTCTGCCAAGAAGAGTAAAAAGGAGGAGAAGGAGATATCAGGTTTTGCTCTGGGCCTTACCATGATCTTCGCTTTTGGTTTAGCAATCCTCTTTTTTATCCTCTTGCCCGCCTTCCTAACTAGTTTATTTCAGATTAAGAGTAGCATTCTCTTTAATCTGGTGGATGGTCTCATTCGCCTTCTCCTCTTCTTTAGTTATCTCTGGGCCATCTCTCGGCTAAAAGAGATTAAGAGATTATTTGCTTATCATGGGGCAGAGCATAAGGTGGTCTATACCTACGAAGCTGGGGAAGATTTAACTATAGAGAATGCCAGAAATAAGAGCACCCTTCATCCCAGATGTGGGACGAACTTCATCCTTATCTTCTTAATCATGAGTATCCTGCTATTCTCTCTATTGGGAAGAGCTACTTCTCTTGAGACCCATCTACTGCGCTTCTGCCTCATTCCTATCATCGCTGCTTTTGCCTATGAGATCATCAGGTTCTCTATGAAGAAGAGATGGCACTTCATCAACTTCCTCGGCCTACAACTTCAAAAAATTACTACCGGGGAGCCCACGGACGACCAGATTGAAGTGGCCCTGGTTGCCTTAAAAGAAGTTCTGGCTCTAGAAGAGAATAGAGCAGATAACTAGGTTACGTTTATCGGTTGCGTCTTTTTACGAACGACGATAGACGATAGCCGAAACGAGCCGCGTAACCGTTCAACGTAGAACGGAAGACGGATTTTATACTTAATAGGGGAACAAAGATGTTAGAGAAGTTAGCTGATCTTGAAAAAAGATTCCGGGACCTGGAAAGACTCCTCTCCGATCCAGAAATCGTTGCTGACCGAGTAAAATATCAGAAGTTGGCCAAGGAGCGCTCCCAGATAGAACCCTTGGTGAAGAAATACCAAAGATATGAGAAGGTAATCAGGCAGATGGATGAGGCCCAGGAGCTCTATATCTTGGAGAAGGATTTAGAATTCAAGGCTCTGGCAAGGGCAGAACTCGACAATTTATCGAAAGAGAAGGAGACCCTGGAGAGGGATCTAAGACTCCTTTTGATTCCTCCCGATCCCAATGATGAGAAGAATACCATCATAGAGATAAGAGCCGGCACCGGAGGAAATGAGGCCGCTCTCTTTGCTGGAGACCTCTTCCGCATGTACTCTAAGTATGCTCAGAGGAAGGGGTGGAAGATAAATATCCTAAGCGCCCATCCCGGGGAGGTGGGAGGCTTTAAGGAGATTATCTTCTCTATAGAAGGGGATAAGGTATACAGTAGATTCAAGTATGAGAGTGGGGCCCATCGGGTTCAGAGAGTGCCGGTCACTGAGGCCGGAGGAAGGATTCACACCTCGGCGGCAACGGTGGCCGTACTACCCGAGGCAGAGCCTATAGATGTTCAAATTAAATCAGAGGATCTACAGATCGAGACCTTTCGGGCTACTGGCGCGGGAGGGCAGCACGTCAATGTCACCGACTCTGCAGTGAGGGTCACCCATCTCCCTACCAAGATAGTCGCCTCTTGCCAGGATGAAAGGTCCCAGCATAAGAATAAGGCCAAGGCCTTGAAGATTCTTTATGCTCGACTCTTCGATTACTTCACTCAGGAGCAGATCAGGAAGAGGGCCCAGGAGCGAAGGATTCAGATTGGGACTGGGGATAGAAGTGAGCGCATCAGAACCTACAACTTCCCTCAGGGACGAGTAACCGACCATCGCATCAACCTTACCCTTCATAAATTGGATACCATCTTAGAAGGAGAGATAGAAGAACTGATCCAGAGGTTACAATCAGAGGATCAGATAAAGAAGTTGGAGAAGATGAAGTGAGATTAAGAGACGCTTTCCGTCAAGCCCATCGAGATCTGGGGAATTTTTTGGAAGCTGAGGTACTCCTCAAGTCTTGCTTAGGCCTTGAGAGACAAGATATTTACTTGAATCCAGATCGCGGTTTAACCCGCTATGAACTGAATCTTTTAGAAGAAGCAATAGAGAAGAGAAAGGATCGTTTACCCTTAGCTTACATTACTGGAAAGAAGGAGTTCTATTCTTTAGGGTTCAGAGTTACTCCAGATACCTTCATCCCTCGTCCAGAGACAGAATTTATTGTGGATGCTGTTTTAGAAAAATTACCAATTACCAATTACCAATTACCAATTACCATAGTAGATTTGGGAACAGGCTGTGGGAATATCGCTATTACCTTAGCGAGGTATATTCCTCACTCCAGAATATATGCTACGGATATCTCTAAAAAGGCTTTAGAGGTAGCAGAAGAGAATGCCAGAAAGCACAGAGTAGAAGATAGGATTACCTTTTTGGAAGGCGACCTCTTCTCTCCTTTGGAAAATTATTACTTGGAAGGAAAGATAGACTTTTTAATCTCCAATCCTCCCTATGTTATGAGAAGTGAGATCAACTCCTTAATGCCTGAAGTAGCAAATTATGAACCGCACATCGCCCTGGATGGAGGAGAGGATGGGCTTTTCTTTTATGGAAGGATAATAGAGAAAGCACCCCTATATTTAAAGCCCAGAGGCTACTTAATTCTGGAGTTAGGAATAGATCAAGCCTCCCAAGCAAAAGAAACGGTTAAAAAGACCTTAGAGTTTGAATCTATAGAAGTTGTTAAGGATTACAGCCAGATAGAACGGGTAATTGTGGCCCGGAGAGCAGTGATCAGTAATCAGTAATATGGGTAATGGGATGTGAGATGTGGGATTTGGGATTTTTTATCGCACATCACATATCACACATCGCCTTTATCTATCTTCCCCTATTTTTTTACTGTTCACAGATCACAGTTCACAGATTATAAGGAGCAAGTGTGGAAAGAATTATTATCACTGGTGGAGAGAGACTAAAGGGTAGAGTGGGAATAAGTGGTTCAAAGAATGCCGCCCTTCCCATTATGGCCGCTACCTTATTGACCAATGGAGTAACTACTCTATCGAATATCCCCCGTCTTAAGGATGTTACCACCATGGCCCGGGTATTAAGAACCCTGGGGGCCAAGGTAGAATTTAGGGAAAGGGAACTGAAGATCGATACTACCAATGTCGATCGCTTCCTCGCTCCCTATAATCTGGTGAAGACCATGAGGGCTTCCTTCCTGGTCTTCGGACCTCTTTTGGCAAAGTTGGGTAGGGCGAGGGTCTCTCTGCCTGGAGGATGTGCCATCGGCTCCCGCCCCGTAGACCTACATCTGAGGGGATTTAAAGAGTTAGGAGCAGAGGTGAGCATGGGGGGTGGCTATACCCAGGTGAAGAGGGATGGACTGATCGGTGCTGAAATCTATTTAGACTTCCCTTCTGTGGGGGCCACAGAAAATCTTATGATGGCTGCTACCCTGGCTAAGGGGAAGACCACTATAGAGAATGCGGCTAAAGAGCCAGAGATTGTGGATCTGGCAAACTTCCTGAACAAAATGGGAGCAAGGATTAAGGGAGCGGGAACGGACACCATCAGGACTATCGGGGTAAAGGAACTGAAGGGAACAGATTACTCCATCATCTCGGATAGGATCGAGGCCGGAACCTATATCATCGCCTCCGCCATTACCAAAGGAGATATTATCTTAGAGGGCGCCAAGATTGATCACTTGGAATCTCTGGTTACTAAACTCCATGAGGCGGGAGTAGAGATTAAGGATGAGGAGGGGGCGATTAAAGTAAAAGCAAGAAGAAGAATCAAAGCCGTAGATGTCAAGACCATGCCCTATCCTGGTTTCCCCACAGACATGCAGGCCCAGTTCATGGCCCTCATGAGCATTACCCCGGGAATGAGCATGATTACTGAGACGGTATTTGAGAATAGGTTCATGCACGTTTCAGAACTTTTAAGAATGGGAGCAGATATTAAGATTGAGGGATCGAGAGCCGTAATAAAAGGGATAAGGTCCTTGAGTGGGGCACCGGTCATGGCTACTGACCTGAGGGCCTCTGCGGCCCTTATCTTAGCCGGCCTGGTTGCTGAGGGAAAGACAGAGATCTCTCGTATCTATCACCTAGATCGGGGATATGAGAGGATTGTAGAGAAACTTTCCAATTTAGGAGCAAAGATAGAGAGGGTAACGGTATGAAAGTCTTAAAGAGCGGCACTAAAGAGGCTAAAAGAAGGATTGAAAGGATACTGAACCGCAAGACCCTTCTGGAAGATAAAAGATTAGAGAAAAAGGTCAGAGAAATCATTGAAGATGTACGAAAGAAAGGCAATAAGGCCCTCTTAAGATATACTAAGAAGTTCGATGGAGTCTCTCTTTCTTCTAAAAGATTAAGGGTCAGTAGAAAAGAGATTGAAGAAGCAAAAAGATTAGTAAATAGAGATTTTATAGAGGCATTAAAGAAGGCCTATCAGAATATCAGAAGATATCACGAAAAACAACTTCCCAAATCCTTTAAGATTTCTTCTCGAGAAGGAGTGATTTTAGAGGAAAGATACCAGCCAATAAAGAGGGTGGGCCTCTATATTCCGGGAGGAAGGGCCCCCTATCCCTCAACTGTCCTAATGGCTGGCGTTCCTGCTGAGATAGCAGGAGTAAAAAAGATTATTATGGTTTCTCCCCCTCAAAGGGATGGGAGATTAAGTCCCTACATTTTAATGGCAGCGGATTTAGTAGGAATAGGCGAAATCTATAGAGCGGGAGGAGCCCAGGCCATTGCTGCTTTGGCCTATGGTACAGAGACCATTCCCAAGGTAGACAAGATCGTCGGTCCAGGAAATATCTACGTTACCTTGGCAAAGAAGTTGGTTTATGGTGAGGTAGACATCGATATGCTCGCTGGGCCAAGTGAGATATTAATCTTGGCAGATGAGAGTGCTAATCCTTCATTTATCGCATCTGATCTAATTGCACAGGCAGAACATGATAAACTATCCTGGCCCCTCCTTATCTCTACTTCTTTAAGATTAGCCCGAAAAGTAGAGCAGGAGATTAGAAAGCAGGTTAAATCTCTGAAGCGGGGCGAGATAATCAATGCTTCCTTAAAGAATAATGGAGCCTTAATTATTACTAAAAACTTGAAGGAAGCAATCAATCTTGTCAATGAGATTGCACCAGAACACCTGGAGATTATGACCAGAAATCCAGGACAAGTAGCGAAGAAGATTAGAAATGCTGGTGCTATATTCCTGGGTCCTTATTCTAGTGAGTCAGTGGGAGACTATATCGCTGGACCAAGTCACATCCTGCCTACCAGTGGGACAGCGAGATTCTATTCTCCTTTAGGAGTGAGGGATTTCATGAAGTCTTCCCACATTATCTCTTATTCTAAAGAAGCCCTAAAAAGAGAGGCGAAAGAGATTATAGAACTTGCCCGAAGAGAAGGCCTGGATGCCCACGCTCAAGCAGTAAAGATTAGACTGCAACCGCAGAGAACACCAAATTATCGTAAAAAGCGCAAAAAATCTTCGCGGACTTCGCGGACTTTTAGCGGCCTTAGCGGTTGCAAGGGAGGAGATTAAAATGGCAAAGAGAATGGCAGAGGTGAAGAGAAAGACGAAAGAGACAGATGTTAGATTGAAACTCAATCTCGATGGAGAAGGAAAGTGTAAGGTGAAGACCGGTATCGGGTTACTGGACCATATGTTGGAACTCTTTGCCTTTCACGGCTTATTCGATTTGGAGATTGAGGCAAAAGGGGACCTGCAGGTTGACATCCACCATACTAATGAGGATATCGGCATTGTTTTAGGTCAGGCGTTTAAGGACGCTCTGGGCGATAAAAAGGGAATAAAGAGATTCGGTTCTGCTTCGGTCCCCATGGAAGACGTATTAGCCCAGGTGACTTTAGACATAAGCGGTAGAAGCCATTTTCAAAGTGAACTCGAATCTGCTGCACCAATCGCAAACGAAGAAGATATAAAATATTCTAAACAAGATTTTGACCATTTCTGGGAAGCGTTTGCCAAACACGCCGGGATTAATCTGATTATTGAGAAACCAAAGCTTTTTCCATCGGCGCATGGGCCTGACATCCATACACTATTAGAACCTGTCTTTAAAGGCCTTGGTCTTGCCCTGCGTCAGGCTGTGGAGATTGACCCCCGCAGAAAAGATGTACCTTCTACAAAGGGCATTATTGATTAGTAATCAAACTGTTAACTGGTTACTGTTAACTGGTTACTGACCGAACGATAGTGAGGTCACCATGCTTATCATACCAGCCATCGATCTTATCGAAGGAAGATGTGTAAGATTACGAGAGGGCAGGTTATCCTCTGAAGAAGTCTATTCTAAAGAGCCGGTTGCCGTAGCCGAATTGTGGGAACTGAAAGGAGCAGAAAGATTACACATCGTTGACTTAGACGGTGCCTTTGAAGGAGAACCCCAGAACCTAAAAATAGTCAAAAGAATTGCTAAAGGTGTTAAAATCCCCATCCAGTTCGGGGGCGGAGTAAGAAGTCTAAAGACCATCAGAGAGGTTCTGGATTGTGGTGTGGAATATGTGATCTTAGGAACTACTGCCATCTCCCAACCAGAATTCGTTAAAAGAGCAATAAAGAAATTCGGGAAGAGGATAATGGTGAGCATCGATGCCTCTAATCTAAAGGTTAGAGTCCGAGGATGGGAGAAGAAAACCAGAAAGACCGCCCCCATCTTAGCCAAAGAGATAGCAAAATTAGGAGTAAAGAGTATTATCTTCACTGATATAAAGAGGGACGGAGCTTTAAGAGGGCCGAACATCTTCCAGATTAAGAAGATGCTAAAAGCAGTAGATATTTCCTTAATAATCTCCGGGGGGATCTCTTCTTTAGAAGACATAAAGAAATTAAAACCCCTAGAGAAGAAAGGCCTATCTGGGGTCATTGTGGGCAAGGCCCTCTATACTGGCAGAGTAGATTTAGAAAAAGCCATTGAAATAGGTAATCGGTGAACAGTGATCGGTTATCTGGACTCAATTTCTAATTCCTAATTCCCCCCGAAGGAAAGCCTTCGGCTTCCTACGGGGCAGGCAATTTCCAATAACTTATTAACTACCATTGGGGGGCAATAATGAAAAGACTACTTGAGAGATTGAAGTTCGATGAGAAGGGTCTCATCCCGGTCATCATTCAGGATGTTGATACCAATGAGGTCTTGATGCTCGCCTATATGAATGAGGAGGCCTTCATCATGACTATGGAGACCGGGAAGACCCACTTTTGGAGCCGATCAAGAGAGAAATTATGGCTAAAGGGCGAGGAATCAGGAAACTATCAGCAAGTAGAGGATGTCTACTTTGACTGCGATGCAGATACCCTTTTGATTAAGGTGCGCCAGGTAAGAGGCGCCTGCCACAAGGGCTACTGGTCCTGCTTCTATCGCCAGATGAAGAAGGAAGGAGAGGTAAAGATAGTGGGAAAGAAGGTCTTTGAGCCTAGCAAGGTCTATGGCCCGAAGGAGACCATGAGAAGACCTACGAAGCCTTAAAGCGAAGCAAGAAGTAATAAAGTAGGAGAGCAGAAGAGAAGAAAAGTAGGAACTGAAAGAGACAAAGCCAAAAGAGAAATACTTTCTTACTTTCCTACTTTGATACTTTCTTACTCCGAACGAAGTGAGGTAAAGATGATCAAAGAAGCGATTGGTAAACTCATTGAGAAGAAGGATCTGACCCGGAAAGAGATGGTCGGGGTGATGAACGAGATCATGACCGGAAATGCCACTCCCTCCCAGATAGGAGGGTTTCTAACCGCCCTGAGGCTAAAAGGGGAGACAGTGGAGGAGATTACCGGAGCGGCCCTGGTCATGAGAGAAAAGGTGACCAAGATAAGGGTGAAGAAGGAACCCATAGTTGATACCTGTGGAACAGGAGGAGACCTCCCCAATACCTTCAATATCTCAACCATCGCCGCCTTTGTTGTTGCGGGATGTGGTCTGGCGGTGGCAAAGCATGGGAATCGAGCAGTATCCAGTCAATGTGGAAGTGCCGATCTTCTAGAAGGATTGGGGGTCAACCTCGATGTCGAAGTAGAAACTGTTGAGAGATGTATTGAAGAGATTGGAATTGGTTTCTTGTTTGCTCCCCTTTTGCATGGGGCAATGAAGTATGCTATTGGGCCTAGGAGGGAGATGGGAATCCGGACGATATTCAATATCCTGGGACCCTTGACCAATCCAGCAGGTGCCCAGGTTCAGGTCTTAGGAGTCTATAGTGACAAACTCACCCAGACCATTGCTGGAGTATTGAAAAACTTAGATTCTAAGCATGCCTTTGTAGTTCATGGTGAGGATGGATTGGATGAGATTACCACCACCTCTCCTACTAAAGTCTCTGAATTAAAAGAGGGGAAGGTCACCACCTACTCCATTAAGCCAGAGGACTTTGGTATAAAAAAAGCAAAGTTGGATAATATCTCGGGAGGGAATGTTCCCCATAATGTGAAGATTGCCCATGATGTTCTGGAGGGAAAGAAAGGGCCTCAGGGGGACATCGTTCTTCTAAATGCCTCTGCGGCCATCGTTGCTGGTAACAAGGCAAAAGATTTAAAAGAGGGGATTAAATTGGCAGAGGAAGCCATTGACTCTGGACGGGCAAAGGAGAAGCTAGAACTACTTAAGAAATATTCTAAATAGTGATCGGTGGAATAGAGGTTTACAGTAACCAGCGAACAGTAACCAGTCTTTTCTATTCACTTCACTGTAAACTGGTTACTGGTTACTATCCGAGCAAAGCGAGGGTGAAATGGTTGGAGAACTGGAAAGCATCATCGCCTACAAAAGAAAAGAGATAGAGAGAGACAAAATAAAGATGCCTTTGGAAACCCTGAAGTCTAAGATCACTGATTTACCTCCTACAAGGGACTTTAAAGAGACCATATCAAAGGAGGGCCTGAACCTCATTGCTGAGATAAAGAGGGCCTCCCCCTCTAAAGGAGTAATTAGAAGAGAGTTCAATCCAGTAGAGATTGCCAAGATCTACCAGGAGTCTGGAGCAAGCGCCATCTCTGTCTTGACCACAGAAAAGTTCTTCTATGGAAGCCTGGACTTTCTTTCTCAAGTAAAGGAAGTGACCACCATTCCCATCTTACAGAAGGACTTCATTGTCGATGAGTATCAGATATATCAGGCGAGAGCAAATAAGGCAGATGCCATACTTTTGATTGCTTCTATTCTGGTTGAAGCCCAGATAAATAGCTTCTTAGAATGTGCCCATGGCCTGGGATTGGATTGTCTGGTAGAGGTCCATACCAAAGAGGAACTAGGCAAGGTCTTGGCTACCAAGGCCCAGATCATTGGGATCAATAATCGAGACCTGATGACCCTGACTACTGATTTATCTACTACTCTGACCCTAAGCAAATTAGTTCCTAAGGATAGAATATTGGTGAGTGAGAGCGGCATCGAGACCCAGGAGGATGTGAAGAGACTTCAAGAGTGTGGAGCGAAGGCTATCTTGGTCGGAGAGTCCCTGATGCGCGCCCCAGACATCAGCGCCAAAATGAAGGAACTTTTAGGAAAGACCAAGTGACCTGGATTAAGATATGTGGGATTACCAATATTGAAGACGCTTTAAAGGTAGTCGAACTGGGAGCAGATGCTTTGGGGTTTGTCTTCTATGAGAAGAGCCCCCGTAAGACTACTAAAGAGAAGGCAAAAGAGATTATTAGTTCCCTACCAAAAGAGGTAGTCAAGGTCGGTCTCTTTGTTGATGAGTTAGAGGAGAGGGTAAACGAGATTACTTCTTATTGCAACTTTGATATCTTACAGTTCCATGGAGATGAGACTCCAGATTACTGCAAGAAGTTTCCTCAGAAAATAATCAAGGCCTTTAGGATTAAGGATAAAGAAAGTTTAGTAAACATTCCAAAGTATGAGGTAGATTATTATCTCTTAGACGCCTATAGCCAAGTCGCACCGGGAGGAACGGGAAGGACATTTAACTGGGAATTAGCAATAGAGGCTAAGAAGTTCGAAAGGCCAATCATCCTCTCTGGAGGATTGAACCCAGAGAATATCATAGAGGCCATAGAAAAAGTCTCACCCTTTGGAGTAGATGTCTCAAGTGGAGTAGAGTCATCCCCGGGCAAAAAGGACCATAAGAAGCTAAAAGAGTTCATTACTAAGGTGAAAGGTTTTGAAATATGAATCCCATTAGACCTTCCTAGGTCTGGAGGGATTAGGTCAAAGGCTTTTAAAATGAACCAAACGAAGTATCTCTTTTATTCATTTTTCCAGTGATAAAATAAAGAGGTCTAACGGGATGAAACTGAAAGGAAGAGCCCATAAATTTGGCAACGACGTAAATACAGACTATATCATTTCTGGAAGATATAAGTTCAAGACCTTAGATATGAGAGAGTTAGCCAAGCATGTTATGGAGGATTTAGACCCCAACTTCTACAAGAAGATTAAGAAAGGAGACTTCATCGTTGCCGGGAGGAACTTCGGCTGCGGCTCCTCAAGGGAGCAGGCTCCTCTAGCCATAAAGTATGCTAAAATCTCAGGTATAATTGCCAAATCATTTGCCCGCATATTCTATCGGAATGCCATAAACATCGGTCTTCCAGTGATGGAGTGCAATACGGACAGGATCAAAGAGGGCGATGAGTTAGAGGTTGATTTAGAGGAAGGAATAATCTATAATAAGAGTAGGAAAAAGAAGATAAAGTTCAAGCCCCTGTCAAGATTCATGATTGAGATATTAAAGGATGGGGGATTGGCCGCCCACTTCAAAAAATACGGCACATTTAAATTGTAAAGGAGAAAAAAATTGTATAGGATAACACTTATACCTGGGGATGGGGTAGGACCGGAGATTACTGAGGCGACCAGAAGATGCATTGAGGCTACTGGGGTGGAGATCGACTGGGAAATTCTTGATGCTGGTGAGAACGTAATTGAGAAGTATGGAACTCCTCTTCCCAAGCATGTTTTAGAGTCAATAAAGAAGAATAAGGTCGCCCTAAAAGGACCGATTACTACCCCAGTAGGAAAGGGCTTCCGAAGTGTAAACGTTGCTCTAAGAAAAGAGCTAAACCTCTACGCCTGCTTGAGGCCCTATAAGTCATACAGGGGGGTGAGATCAAAATATGAAAACGTTGATATCGTTGTTGTGCGTGAGAATACCGAGGACCTCTATGCAGGCATTGAGTTCAAAAAGGATTCAAAAGAGGCCAAGGAATTAATCGATGTTATAAAGAAGTTAAAAGAGGCGAAGATAAGAGAGGATTCTGGAATAAGCATCAAGCCCATTTCAGAGAGTGCTTCTCGGAGAATTGTGAAGTTCGCCTTTGAGTATGCTCTGAAGAATAAGAGAAAGAAGGTAACCTGTGTCCATAAGGCAAATATCATGAAATACTCCGATGGATTATTTCTAGATACGGCAAGGGAAGTGGCCAAGGAGTATGAGGGAAGGATAGCATTTGAGGATCGCATCGTGGATAATATGGCCATGCAGTTAGTTCAGAAACCAGAAATCTATGATGTTTTGGTTCTTCCCAATCTCTACGGAGATATTATCTCTGATCTCTGCGCTGGACTAGTTGGTGGATTAGGGGTTGCTCCAGGAGCAAATATCGGGGATGAGATGGCCGTCTTCGAGCCCACCCACGGAAGTGCTCCAAAGTATAAGGGAATGAATAAGGTAAATCCCTGCGGGATGATCCTCTCAGGTGTTCTTATGCTCAGACATATCGGAGAGGATGAGGCAGCAAAGAAGTTAGAGGATGCCGTTGCCTCTGTTATTGCCGAGGGAAAGAGTGTTACTTATGACTTAAAGCCTACTCCGGATGATCCCACAGCAGTAGGCACAAAAGAGATGGCAGATGCTATTGTTAAAAAAATAAAATGAATATTATTATTGTAGGGACCCAGTTTGGGGATGAGGGGAAAGGGAAGGTCATTGACCTGTTGGCGAAGAAAGCGGATTATATTGCCAGGTATCAGGGAGGAGCGAACGCCGGCCACACGGTAGTTATCGGTAAGAAAGAGTTTATCTTCCATCTCATCCCTTCTGGAATACTCCATAAGAGAAAGAAGTGTATCATCGGAAATGGAGTAGTAGTCGATCCCCAGACTCTATTGGAAGAGATAGAGAATTTAAGGAAAAGGAAAATAGATGTTAAAGGAAGGTTATTCATAAGTGAGAACGCCCACGTGGTAATGCCCTACCATAAGTTACTGGATAAAGTATCTGAATTGGCGCGCAAGGGCAAAAGAATCGGAACCACCGGAAGGGGAATCGGTCCCTGTTATGCAGATAAGGTAGCAAGGACGGGAATAAGAGTCGCTGATCTTGTAGATGAGGAGACGTTTAAAGAAAAGTTAAGAAAGAATCTGGAGGAGAAGAATCGATTGCTTAGAAAAATTTATTATCAAAAAGGATTCTCCTATAAAGAAGTTCTGACTGAATACTCATCCTATGGAAGAAGGATCAAGAGATACGTAACTAATACCTCAGTCCTTCTCGATAAAGCAATAAGTAACAGAAAGAGCATTCTCTTTGAAGGTGCCCAGGGGACCTTCCTGGACATCGACTGGGGGACCTATCCCTATGTCACCTCTTCCCATCCCGTAGTGGGTGGTGCCTTGACTGGTTTAGGAGTAGGTCCTACCAAAATAGATAGAGTAATCGGCGTAGCCAAGGCCTATACCACAAGGGTAGGAAGGGGCCCTCTTCCTACCGAACTCCCTAAAAGATTGGGAGAGAGGATAAGGGAGAGGGGAAGGGAGTATGGGGCAACTACCGGAAGGCCGAGAAGGTGTGGCTGGTTAGATTTAGTTCTTCTGCGGAGTGCCATACAGATAAATGGGTTGGATAGCCTAATTTTAACTAAATTGGATGTTCTCGATGAATTAAAAGAGATAAAGATCGGCACCCATTATAAATACCGGGGAAAGAGGATGAACTATTTCCCCAATAGCCTGAAGGTTTTGTCACAGTGTAAGCCCCAGTATGAAGTATTGAAAGGCTGGCGAGAATCGATTTCCGAAATTAAAACTTATAAGAAACTTCCTGTCAATGCCAAAAAGTATGTTGAAAGAATAAAGAGAATATTGGGAATTAAGATTGCTCTCATCTCCGTTGGCCCCCAAAGAGACCAAACCATCATCTTAGATAGAACCCTTTGTTAACCTTGACGTCTCAAGAGAAATAACATATTAGTTGTGTTTTAGATGGAACCATTCGCGCGAAAGGGCCTATAGGAGGCGATATGAAAGATGCAGAGAGTTTATTAAAATCCGTAGCCAATAGAAAAAGGTTAACTATCCTTTGGCTATTGCGCCGGGAAGGTGAAAAATCAGTCAGTGAGATTGCCCAGAGAATAAAGCTTTCTTTCAAGAGCACTTCAAAGCACCTATTAAGGCTGGAAAGAGCAGGATTCGTCATTCGAAGGCAAAAAAGCTTCTGGGGCTATTACTCTATTAGCGAACATATGCCGGAAAGGAACAGAGTTGTTTTGAGATTTTTGGAAAGGAATTTCTTTAAATAGTGTAAAATTATTCTACCATTCGCGCGAAAGGTAGAATAGATGTTCTATGCTTGTGATTGACAGGATAAGAGAAAGTGTGGTAGTATAACATAGGTAATTTGCGGGCCGCTAGCTCATCAGGTAGAGCACCGCCCTTTTAAGGCGGGTGTGACAGGTTCGAGTCCTGTGCGGCCCACCATAAAATGTCCCCATCGTCTAGCCTGGTTAGGACACCAGGTTTTCAACCTGGCAGCAGGGGTTCAAATCCCCTTGGGGACACCAACCTACGCCAAGGCTTCGGTTGGCAGGCCAGTAAAAGGGCTTGCCCGCCGTAGCTTTAGCGAAGGCGGGCGCTTAGTTCAGAGGAAGAACGCTTCCCTTACAAGGAAGAGGTCGTAGGTTCAAGTCCTACAGCGCCCACCAAAATGCGAATAATTGTGAATATAAAATGGGAATAATAAACTGGGACGCGAATACTCGCGAATTTATTCGCGTAGTTTCGCGGTTTTTTTTAGATTCGCGTTGCTTTCCGCCAAATCCGTCCGACCGTCCGGAAGAGACGGACGGACGGAGCGGACAGGCGTGTCTGAGCGGAGCGAAGAATGGGAAGAGCATTCGTTACTGATGGACAATGGAGAAAGACACTTGCGGTAGTCCGTTCCTTGGGAGAGAAGGGGATTGAGGTTACCGTAGGGGAGAATACCAGATTTGCCACCACCCTTTTCTCAAGATATGCTACTAAGAAAGTAATCTATCCTTCTCCCAGAACCAAACCGGATGCTTTTATTGATTATTTATTAGATGAGTTGAAGCAGACATCCTACGATGTTCTCTTTCCTATGGAAGAGGAAACTTTACTTCTCGTGGCAAAGAATAAAGAAAAAATTTCTAAACTTACTTATCTCTTAATTCCTGATCATGAGAAGATCGAGTTTACCCGGAATAAGAAGAATATAATTAAAAAGGCCCGGGAGTTAGATATCTCTTGCCCCAAGACCTGGTTTATTGAAGATATTGATGAAGTAGAAAGAATTGCTAAAGAGATTGAGTATCCAGTAGTGATTAAGCCCCAGGTGAGTTTCGGCTCCTATGGTATTAAACGAGTAAGAAACGAGAAAGAATTAATCTCAAAATATAAAGAGGCTCATAAAATTTATCCTCTCCCCCTAATTCAGGAATCTATTCCCCAGGAAGGGGAAGCCTTTGGAGTGAGTGCTCTGTTCAATAAAAATTCTAAACTTCGTGCCGTCTTCGTCCATAAGAGGCTAAGGGAATACCCGGTTACTGGAGGCCCAAGTACCTTAAGAGAAAGCGTGAAAAATCCTAAAGTTCAAGAGATGAGTTTAAAATTATTGAAGGCTCTAGATTGGATAGGGGTAGCCATGGTGGAGTTTAAAGTAGACCCCAGAGATGGAGAACCGAAACTGATGGAGGTCAATCCCCGGTTCTGGGGCTCATTGCAACTTGCCATTCTATCTGGGGTGGACTTCCCGTATCTCATCTATCGGATAGCAAAGGAAGGGGATATTGAACCGGTCCTTGATTATAAGACAGAGGTAAGATGCCGCTGGATGTTCCCAGGAGATTTTCTTCATCTCTTCTCTAATCTAAGAAGGTTCAGATGGACTTCTGGCTTCTTTAATTTTAAAACAAACTATGATATATTATCCTTAAGAGACCCCGGTCCCATTTTGGGTAGAATATTATCAGTCTATAGCCTTTTCTCCCAGAAAGAGATGAGAAGGCTATTATTCAGGAGATAGCATGCTCAATGCTTTGACGGTTGATGTTGAGGATTGGTATCATATCTGTGGAATGGAGGATATCTTTCCTCCTTCTAAATGGGATGAATATGAGGATCGGGTCTCAATTGGCTTAGAAAAGCTATTAGATATCCTAAGAGAAAAGAGAGTAAAGGCAACCTTTTTCATCCTGGGATATGTGGCCCAGAGGAATCCTGGGGTTGTAAGATTAATAAAGAAGGATGGTCATGAGATCGCCACCCATGGATATGGCCATATTCAGGTTTACAGGCAGACAAAGGAAGAGTTCAGAAGAGATTTAAGGAAATCAATAGAGATTATTGAGGAGATAAACAAGAATAAGGTTATTGGTTATCGGGCACCAGAATGGTCGATAAGGAAGGATACTTACTGGGCGCTGGACATCTTAAAAGAGGAAGGCCTGGAGTACGATTCCAGCATCCTGAAGGCGAGACTCATAGGGGAACCCACAATTAATAGATACTCTCATAAGGTTAAAACAAAGAATGGAGAGATATTTGAGTTTCCTCCCACCATTATGAGGACCTTTATGGGGAATATGCCCATCGCCACTGGTTGGGGATTACGGTTTGGCATCTGGTGGGATATCAAGAGAACCGTTAGGAATCTGAATAAAAAGGGAGTGCCAGCGCTATTCTGCATCCACCCCTGGGAGTTCGATCTGGAGCATCCCAAGGTGAAGCTTCCTTTTTGGAGGAACTTCGTCCATTATACAAAAATAAGGAGCACTTCTTATAAATTGCACAAATTGCTTGAAGAATTTGAATTTGGGCCAATAAGAAAAGTCCTCAAACTGTAAATGGGGGCTACAAACGGCTACAAACGGTTACTAACGGTTACGAATTTGGTTACTAACAGTTACTAAAAATTGTGGCAACCGATAGTAACCGCGAAGCATAGTAACTAATAGTAACAGCGAAGCGTAGTAACTAGCGACTGAAGGGAGCTTTGAGTGAAAGCGACTTTTCCCCATGTGGGAAGGATGGATATCTTCATAAAGGGAATGACTAAGGCCTTAGGCATGGAGGCTGTAGTTCCTCCCACAAACTCCAAGAAGGCCTTGAACTTAGGGGTAAAGTATGCTCCGGAGTTCGTCTGCCTACCCTTCAAGTTAATGCTCGGGAATCTGATAGAGGCCTTAGAGAAAGGGGCAGATACCATTATCTTAGTCAGTGATAGAGGTCCCTGCCGTTTAGGATTATATGGATTACCTCTACAGATCATATTAAAGAACTTAGGATATAAGTTTAATTGGGTCACTTTGGATAGCCCCCAGGCTATAAAGAGCTCCTTCCAGTTGGGGATGATAAAGGGAGTAGAGAAGTATCGGGATAAACTTACCTTCATGGATGGATTACTCGCCTTCCACTTCGGCTGGAAGAAGATGCTCGCCACAGAAGAAATTGAGAGGCTCTCCTTAAAGATTAGACCCTATGAGATAAACAAAGGGGATACCACAAAGGTCTTCTATCAGGGGATGAGAGCAATTGAAGAGGCAGAGAATCTATACGATCTGAAGAAAGCAAAGAATAAGGCGATAAGGAATTTGAAAAACATCTCTCAGGATAGGAGCAGAAAGCCCCTTAAGGTAGCTATCGCTGGGGAAATCTTCGTCGTCCTGGACTCCTTCGCTAACTTGGATATTGAGAAGAAACTGGGAGAACTGGGCTGTGAGGTGGATAGAACCATATGGTTCTCCACCCATATCTTGCATCATCTGGGACTGGATAAGTTCATGAGAAAGAGCAAGAGGAAAGCCATCCAGGCAGCAAGGCCCTATCTCAAGTATCATGTGGGTGCAGAGTGTAATGCCACCGTAGGATATGCCATTCTATATGCCAAGGAGGGATACGATGGCTTCATTCATCTTATGCCCTTCACCTGTATGCCGGAGTTTGTGGCCGGTGGGGTCTTGACCCGGGTGAGCAAGGACTATGACATTCCCATATTCACTGTGGAACTGGAGGAGCACTCCTCCCAGACCCATCTCATGACCAGATTAGAGGCCTTTGTCGAATTGTTAAAGCGGCGACGGAATCAGCGAAGTAACCAGTAACCAGTTAACAGTTTACAGTAAAAAAATAAGAGAGCATCAGATAACCAGATTATTAGATAAAGAAAGACAGATATCAAAATACCAGGATAAAGGTGAGCTGTGGGTTATGTGTCGGGTTGTGGGGGGTGAGGGTGTAGAATATATCCCCATCCACACAACTCACTACCCATCCCTACCCTCAATCAATCTGGGATTCTGAATTCTTATTCTGAGACTCTGATGTTCTGATAATCTATAATTTTGCTGGTTACTGTTCGCTGGTTACTGTAAACTATCTAGACTGATCACCGTTCACTGATTACAATATCACCTATAGGAGGTTTGAAATGGATACCTATTTAGGAATCGATGTGGGATCAATAAGTACCAATTTGGCAGTCATCGATGAGGAAAAAAGAGTTTTAGCCTGGGAGTATCTCTTGACTGGGGGAAGACCAATAGAAGCGGTTCAGAAGGGCCTGAGGGGGATGGAGAAAAAGTTTGCAAAGGGACTTGAGATAAAGGGGGTGGGCTCTACAGGGAGTGCCCGGCACCTAACCGGAATACTGGTGGGAGCAGATACGGTGAAGAGCGAGATCATTGCTCATGCCGTGGCTGCCTCCCATCTCATCCCGGAGATTAATACCATCTTCGAGATCGGGGGACAAGATTCAAAGATCATCATCGTTCGGGATGGAGTAGTGGTGGACTTCGCCATGAATACCATTTGTGCTGCGGGCACTGGCTCCTTTCTGGACCATCAGGCCCAGAGGCTGGGAGTTCCCATAGAGGAGTTCGGGGATTTGGCTACCAGAGCAAAAGCCCCCACCAGGATCGCGGGAAGGTGCACGGTATTTGCCGAATCAGATATGATCCATAAACAACAGACCGGACATGCTACAGAGAATATCGTGGCTGGTCTCTGTCAGGCCTTAGTGAGAAATTACTTAAATAATGTGGGCAAGGGGAAGGATATCCTTCCACCGGTCGTCTTCCAGGGGGGGGTGGCAGCGAATAAGGGAATGAAGGCTGCCTTTGAGGAGGAGCTAGGATATGAGGTTATTGTCCCAGAATATTATCATGTTATGGGAGCTATCGGTGCCGCCATACTTGCCCAGGAGACGATAGTTCAGACGAAGAAGACGAAATTCAAGGGCTTTAAGGTGAGTGAGGTAGATTATAAGACCCGCTCCTTCGAATGTACCGGCTGCCCCAACCTCTGCGAGGTAATTGAGGTCTTGATGAATGGAGAGGTTATCTCAAGATGGGGGGATCGGTGCGGAAAGTGGGAGGTGTTGGAAAAGTGAAAGTAGGCTACAGGCTGCAGGCCACATGCTACAGGCTGCAAAAACTTGAAGCCTGGGGCTTGAGGCTTGAGGCTTGAGAGAGCGGAGCGAACGATGGCCATCAAAGTAGGCATTCCCAGGGCCCTTTTATACTATCGTCTCTATCCTTTTTGGAAGACATTCTTCAGTTCTTTAGGAATAGAGGTAATAGTCTCGGGCAGGACCACTAAGAAATTATTGAAAGAAGGCCTGAAGTATGCGCCGGATGAGGCCTGCCTATCGATAAAGGTAGCCTTCGGCCATGTGCAAGACCTAATGGACAAGGTGGACTATCTCTTTCTACCAAGATTGGTAAGCCTGGAAAGGGGGACCTACATCTGCCCCAAGTTCATCGGCTTTCCGGATATGATAAGGAGTGCTTTTGATAACCTCCCCCTTTTAATCGATACCTCCTTTAACCTGAGGAGAAGGCCAAGCAATTTATTTTTTCCTATGTATCGGGTAGGAAGAATCTTTAAAAGGTCCTTTCTTTCCATCTATGGGGCATATAAGAAGGCTTTAGAGGAGGAATCTAAATACCTATCATCTCTTCGTAAAGGCAACCTACTTCCCGGGGTCCTTTCTAGTTGGGAAAAGAAAAGAGCTCTCAGACCATCCAATCCCAAAGGGAATCTCTGCATCGCTTTAGTCGGCCATCCCTATAATCTCTATGACTCCTTTGTCAATCTCAATATCATTAAGAAGTTAGAGGATCTGGGTGCCAGAGTAATTACCCCGGAGATGGTGTCTCCTCTCGAGATTAAGAAAGAAGCAGACAAGATTCCCCAGGAGGTCTACTGGAGCCTGGGAAGAGAAATCGTGGGAGCGAGCTTCTATCTCCTGGAATCGAAGTCCATAGATGGTATGATTCACCTGGGCTCCTTTGGCTGTGGTCCGGACTCCTTCCTAAGGGAATTGATAGCTGATAGAGCAAGAAAGCATCAAGAGATCGCCTATCTCTCCCTCATCCTTGATGAGCATACTGGGGAGGCAGGAATAGTCACAAGATTAGAGGCCTTCATTGATTTGATTCAGCGGAGACGAATGCTCAAGAGTTAACAGTTTACAGCGAACAGTTAACAGTGAAAAAACTGGTTACTGTACACTGGTTACTGGTTACTCTCCGAACGGAGCCCTGAACCGTACGGTTCAGGGCGGAGCGGGGAACTATGAAACCAACTTTCCCTCACATGGGAACCATTGGGGTTCTGGGCGAAGCCATCCTCAGGCGCTTTGGCCGGGAG
>JAUWYL010000006.1 GCA_030615855.1 bacterium
GTTGTAGGGAATGCAAGAAGACCTTGGCCAACATCTTAATAGATGCCCTCTCTGACCTCCATAAGAAGAGGAAAGAACTTTTAGAAAACCCGGAAAGAATCGATAAGATTCTGGAAAAGGGAAGAAAAAAAGCAAGTAAAGTCGCCAAGCAAACCTTGGAAGAAGTAAAGAGGGTAATGGGTATCTAACAACTGTTAGTAGTCCAAGGTCCTAAGTCCTAGGTCCCAAGTTGTCAAATAATTGACCTTGGACGTTGGACATCGGACTTCGGACAATTCCAATCTACCTTTAAGGAGTAATAAGTTGGCATATCATGTTAAGTTAGAGGCCTATGAAGGGCCCCTGGATTTACTCCTCTATCTGATTAAAAAGGAAGAGGTAGACATCTGGGATATACCTATCGCCCAGATTGCGGGAGAATATTTAGGATACATCAACATGATGAAGCTACTGGACTTAGATGTAATAGGTGAATTCTTGGTCATGGCCTCAACATTAATGAAGATAAAGTCGCGGATGCTCCTTCCCCAAGAAGAAGAGGCAATAGAGGAGGAGATTGAGGATCCTCGCTCAGAATTAATAGAGCAGCTCTTAGAATATGAGATGTATAAGGAAAGGGCAAAGACCTTGGCAGAAAAGGAAGAGGCACAATCCAAGCTCTTCGCCCGTCCGGAAGCTGAAATTCCTTCTTCTCAACCGACCTTCGAGGCCAGCCTCTTCGATCTTCTGACCGCCTTCCGCAATGTGTTAAAAGAGAAGGCTCCCGAGATCGTAAGAGAGATCGAGCCTTTTAAAATCACCTTAGAAGAAAAGGTGGAAGAGATTCTTAAAAGATTAGAGAGCAAAGAGAAGATTAGTTTCTCTTTACTCTTTAAAGAGTGTCTATCGAAGGGGGAGCTCATCGTTACCTTCTTAGCCCTCCTGGAACTCATAAAGCAAAAGAGGGTGAGGATTCGCCAACCAAAACTCTTCGGCGAAATTGCCGTATATCGTGCTCCGGCTTAGGAATATGGAGAGAGAGAAGATTAAATTAATCGTTGAAGCCCTGCTCTTTACCTCTCACGAGCCACTCAGCGAAAAGAGACTGGCCGAAGTTCTGGAGGGAATAGATAAAAAATCTTTGAGAAATACCTTAGAAGAACTGAGAAGGGAGTATCAAGAGAAGGAAAATTTAGAGATAAGAGAGGTAGCTGGAGGATATCAGATCTTCACCCGTCAAGATTATGCTCCTTGGATAGAGAAATTACATAGGACGCGACCCACCAGGCTCTCCCGGGCAGCTTTAGAGACCTTGGCTATGGTGGCCTATAATCAGCCCGTCATTAGGGTAGAGATTGAGTCCGTTCGGGGAGTAGATACCAGCGGGGTGCTTCATACCCTACTCGAGAAGAACCTGATCAAGATACTAGGGAGAAAGAAGGTTATTGGCCGGCCGCTCTTATATGGCGTCACAGATGATTTCTTAAAGTACTTTGGTCTGAAAGATATTAATGAATTGCCCAGCCTCAAAGAAATAAGAGAATTAGTTCCGGAAAAGGAGGAGACTGATGAAGAAGTTAAAGAATCTGAGGAAGAGAATTGATGAAATCGATGGTCAGATATTAGAACTTCTCAATAAAAGGGCAAGAACCACCTTGGGGATTGCCAAGGTGAAGAAGGGGGAGGGAATGGAATACTATCTCCCCCATCGGGAAGAAGAAATCTATAAGAGATTGAAGAAAAAAAATAAAGGGCCCTTTCCCAATAAGGCTCTGGGGGAAGTATATCGGGAGATTATATCAGGTAGCCTCTCTTTAGAGAAACCTTTGAGAATCGCCTATCTTGGACCGGAGGCCACCTTCACTCATTTAGCGAGTATGCAAAAGTTCGGTTCCTCTCCTACCTACCTTCCGGCAAAATCCATCGCAGATGTCTTCAGTGAGGTAGAAAGGGGAAGGGCGGACTACGGAGTGGTTCCCATTGAAAACTCAACAGAGGGGGTAATCAACTATACCCTGGATATGTTCATCGATTCTGACTTAAAGATCGTCTCTGAAATCCTCTTAGAGATTTCACATAACCTTCTTTCAAGAAGCAGGTTGAAAGATATCAAGAAGATCTATTCTCATCCCCAAGCCATCGCCCAATCGAGGAACTGGGTGGAAAGCAACCTGCCCAATACCAAGATAATTGAGGTCTCCTCTACCGCCCGGGCGGCGGCTCGAGCGGCTAAGGAAAAAAATTCTGGTGCCATTGCTTCGGAGTTAGCGGCCAAACTATATAATCTAAAGATTGTCGCCTCCCGCATTGAGGATACTAAGGAGAATGTTACCCGCTTCTTAGTCATCGGCAAAACCATTAGCAGGAGAACGGGAAGGGATAAGACCTCAATCATGTTCTCCATTAAGGATAGGCCGGGAGCCTTACATGATATGCTTCGCCCCTTTGCCAAAGAGAAGATTAACTTAACCAAGATAGAATCCCGGCCCTCGAAGAAGAAGGCCTGGGACTATTATTTCTTTGTCGATTTCCAGGGACACGTTGGGGATAAGAAGGTGAAGAAGGCCTTGAAGGAATTGGAGAGGGGGTGTCTCTTCCTAAAGATTCTGGGCGCTTATCCCATAGCCAGGTAAAAGCAGAAGGGAATAAGTTAACAAGGGAACAAGTTAACAAGGAAACAAAAAACTTATCAACTTGTCAACTAGTCAACTTGTTAACTGACTTCAAGTTTTAAGGAGTAAATTAGGATGAAGAGATTGACACGTAAGTCTATCTTAAAGATAAGGATCTATAAGCCAGGGAAACCGATTGAAGAAGTGAAAAGAGAACTGGGCCTAAGGGAGATTATCAAACTGGCCTCAAATGAGAATACTCTGGGCCCCTCTTCCCGAACACTAAAGGCCTTAAGAGATTACTTGCCCAAGATATATCTCTATCCTGAAGACTCCTGTTTCTACCTGAAAAGAGAATTGGCCAAGAGATTGAAAGTAAGAATGGAGAATTTCATCATGGGCAATGGCTCGGACGAGATCATGGAACTAATTTCCAAGACCTTCTTAAACCCTGGGGAGGAGGTAATCTACGGTCACCCCTCCTTCCTAATCTATGAGATCGTAACCAGAATCATGGGTGGGAGGCCAGTTCCTGTTCCCCTTAAGGATTATGCCTATGATCTAAAGGGAATACTAAAGGCCATTACTAAAAAGACCAAGATAATCTTCATCTGCAATCCAAACAATCCTACGGGAACCATGGTCGGCGAAAAAGAGCTTAAGGCATTCCTGAAGAGGGTGCCTGGGAGAATCATTGTGGTTCTCGATGAGGCCTACAAAGACTACGTAGAGAGGAGGGATTTTCCGGATGGCATTAGATTATTGAAGAAGAATAGAAATATTATTATCCTGCGCACCTTTGCTAAGATCTATGGTCTGGCGGGCCTGAGGATTGGCTATGGCATTGCCCGAAAAGAGGTAATCGACCTCCTTTCTAAAGTACGCCTCCCCTTCAATGTCAATTCCCTTGCCCAGGCAGCTGCCTTAGCAAGTCTTAGGGATAAAGAACAGGTGAAAAGGACAAGGAGGATGAACGCCTTAGGAAAGAGGTTTCTCTATGCTGCTTTCCAGGATCTGGGTCTGGAGTACGTCCCTACTCAGGCCAACTTCATTCTCATAAATCTAAGAAGAAATGGTAAAAGAATCTGTCGGGCATTATTAAAGAAAGGGATTATTGTGCGGGAGATGAGTGCCTGGGGACTGAATAATTACATAAGGGTGACCATTGGAAGAGAAGAAGAGAATAAAAGATTTATTCAGATCTTAAAGAAAGCGTTAAAAGGAGGTAGGAAATGATTCTTACTCTTAAACCGGGAACAAAGAAGAAGGAGATAGATAAGGTAGTTTTCAAAATAAAGCAATCGGGATTCTCTGCTCATATTTCTAAGGGAAGGGAAAGAACAATCATCGGGGTTGTCGGTGCCAATGCTATCCGTGCCCGGGAGATATTTGAGGCCCTCCCTGCAGTGGAATTTATCACTCCCATCTCCAAGCCCTACAAGCTCGTCTCCCGAGAGTTTAAGAGGGAGAATACCATTATCCCCATAAAGGATGGGGTGAAGATCGGGGGAAAGAGAGTAGTAATTATGGCCGGACCCTGTGCTGTTGAGGAGAAGAAACTTTTAATCTCCATCGCCAAGAAAGTTAAGGAAGCGGGAGCAACAGTATTAAGAGGAGGGGCCTTTAAGCCCCGGACCTCTCCCTACTCCTTTCAAGGATTGGGGAAGAAAGGATTAGAATACTTGAAAGCGGCGAGAGAGGAGACGGGCCTGGCCATCCTCACTGAGGTCATGGATACCAAGGATGTAGAACTGGTAGCAAAATGTGCGGACATCATCCAGATCGGAGCGAGGAGTATGCAGAACTTCAACCTCTTAAAGGAAGTGGGGAAGTGCCAGAAGCCCGTTCTCTTGAAGAGGGGAATGGCGGCCACTTTAACCGAGCTCTTCATGAGCGCCGAGTACATCCTATCCAGTGGGAATAAGGAAGTAATTTTATGTGAGCGGGGAATAAGGACCTTCGAGGATGCTACTAGGTATACAGTAGATATTAGTGCCATTGGTTTAGTAAAGGAGCTAAGCCATTTGCCCATCATTGTTGATCCCAGTCATGCTACTGGAAAGAGGGAATTGATCGCTCCAGTTTCAAGGGCAGCAGTGGCGGCCGGGGCAGATGGCTTACTCATTGAGGTCCATACCCATCCCGAGGAGGCCCTCTCTGATGGTGCCCAGAGCCTATTGCCCAAGGACTTTAAAAGGCTAATGAAGGAACTGGGAAGAATAGCAGAGGCCGTAGGAAGGAGCATCTGAATTAACTTGACCCTTACATCCTTAGTCCTTCGTTATACGTTAAAGGGTTGCGCCTCTCGTTTCGGTTGTTGTTGAACGTTGTTCTTAAAAAACACGCAACCGATGAACGTAAGACGATACGAGCTTCGTAACCGATAAACGATTGACAAATTTCTGAGGAAAGAATATGAATAAGCTGAATAGAGTAACTATTATTGGGGTGGGTCTTATTGGTGGCTCTTTAGGGTTGGCACTCAAAGAGAAGAGAATTGCCAAGAGAATAATTGGCGTGGGGAGGAGAGAGGAATCCTTAAAGATTGCCCTGGAGAGAGGAGAAGTAGATGAGACAACCACAGACCTCATATCTGGCGTGAAGGATGTTAACCTAGTGGTGATTGCCACTCCTCTTGAGCTTACCGTAGAAACCTTTGAGAAGATCATTCCCCATCTGAAAAAAGGGTGTGTGGTAACTGATGTGGGGAGTGTGAAAGGACCCATCCTTGAGAGAATAGATAACCCTCTCTTCATCGGTGGCCATCCCTTAGCAGGGAGTGAGAGGAGGGGACCCCAGGCAGCGAGAGTCGATCTCTTCAGGGAGGCTACGGTCGTCTTAACTCCAGTCGAGAAAACGGACGAGAAGGCGCTGGCCCTGGTGAAGGGTATGTGGCAGGACTTGGGCACAAAGGTCTTATTTCTTTCACCTGAAGTACATGATGAACTGGTAGCCTTTACCAGCCACCTTCCCCATATCTTGGCCACCTCTCTTACCAACCTAATCCGGGAAATAGCAGAGAAGGAGGAGAGGATCCTCTCTTTAATGGGAGAGGGTTTCCGGGATACCACAAGAATCGCTGCCAGTCCCCCCAGTATGTGGAAGGAGATCTGTCTCGCCAATAAAGAAAGGGTTCTCTCAGCGATCAAGAGATTTAAAGTGGTCCTCTCTGAGATGGAAGAGGCCCTCTCCAAGGGGGAGGGGGATGAGCTCTTGCACAGGTTTGAGAAGGCAAAAGAGACAAGGGATAAACTGTGAGTGAGATCAGGGTCAAGCCGGTTAGATGTCTAAAGGGTGAGATCTCCCTTCCTGGCGATAAGTCTATCTCCCACCGGGCCATCATGCTCGCTTCCCTGGCAAGGGGGAAAACCTCAGTCTCCGGGATCTCAAAAGGAGAGGATATTCTAAAGACTGTTCATGCCTTTCAATCTATGGGGATTGAGATTCAAGGACTGGGAAGCGATTCTCTCACCATTCAGGGAAAGGGGTTAAGAGGGTTATCCCCACCAAGGGATATCATAGACTGCGGAAACTCGGGTACCACTATGCGCCTCCTCTCTGGCATCCTGGCTGCCCAAAATTTCTCTTCCACCATCACAGGAGATGAGTCTTTAAGAAAGAGGCCCATGGATCGGATAGTGGAGCCCTTAGAGAGAATGGGAGCCAGGATAGACGGAAAATTTGCTCCTCTTAAAATAGAAGGAAAAAGGTTAAAGGCCGTCTCCTATCGAATCCCTATCCCCAGTGCCCAGGTGAAGTCCTGTATCCTTTTGGCTGGTCTTTATGCTCAAGGGAAGACAGAGGTCATAGAGCCCGCAAGATCGAGGGATCATACAGAAAGGATACTCAAGTATCTGGAAGCAGATATAGAAGTCAGGGATTTGACAGTGAGTATAACTGGAGAAAAGGAATTAATTGCCAAACCGATTAATATTCCTGGCGATATTTCAAGCGCCTCCTTCTTTATAGTAGGCGCTATTTTTCTACCCGGTTCTCATATTAGGCTCTCTGGGGTAGGCTTCAATCCCACCCGCATGGGAATAATAGATATATTAAAGGAGATGGGAGCAGAGATAGAGATAGAGAATTTAAGGAAGGCGAATAATGAGCCCCGAGGAGACGTGGTAGCCCGGGGAAGTCGATTAAAGGGAATAACCATCGGTGGAGAGATGATCCCCAGGGTCATCGACGAGCTTCCCCTTCTGGCCCTTGCTGCTACAAAGGCAGAAGGAGAGACGATAATAAAGGATGCCCAGGAGTTGAGGGTAAAGGAGACGGACAGGATCCGGGCCTTAAGCATTAACCTTTCTAAGATGGGAGTGGAGGTAGAGGAGAGAAAAGATGGCCTCATCATTCAGGGATCTTGCCAGCTGAAGGGAGCAAAGGTAGATAGCTTCGGGGATCATCGGATGGCCATGGCTTTGGTCATGGCTGGATTGATTGCTAAGGGAGAGACGATCATCTCTGACACAGAATGTATTAAGACCTCCTTTCCAGAGTTTGAGGCGATCTTAGAAAGATTAAAAGTGGTATGAGAAGATTAACCGTCACCATCGATGGTCCAGCAGGTGCCGGAAAGAGCACCTTAGCGAAATTGATAGCCAGGAGGCTGGGTTACTCCTATCTGGAGAGTGGCCTCCTTTATCGCGCCCTCACCTATGAGGCGCTAAAGAGAAAAATCGACCTTGAAGATGAGAAGACCTTGATAAGATTGGCCTCTGAGATAAAGATAGAGATTAAAGAAGTAGGGGGGAAATGGCGTATCTTTCTAAATGGTGACGATATCTCAGAGAAAATAAAGACTCCCGAGGTGGATGAGAAGGTGGCCAGAATAGGGAAAATAACGGGGGTGAGGAAGGAGTTTCTATTATTTCAGAGGAAGATGGCAAGAAGGGGAGGGATTGTTGTAGAGGGAAGGGATATCGGAACTGTGGTCCTTCCCCGAGCAGATAAGAAGTTCTACATAGATGCCTCCTTAGAAGAGCGGGCAAATAGGAAGTGCAAGGAACTGAAAGAAAAGGGCTATGAGGTTCCCCTCTCTAAAGTCTTAAGAGAGACGAGAGAGAGGGACCTGGCGGATATGACAAGAAAGGCCGGCCCCTTGAAAAAGGCAGCCGATGCCATTAGGATCGATACCACAGATCTCACCGTTGAAGAAGAAGTAGCGGCGGTTTTAAGAGTAATAAGAAAGAGAAGGAAGAAGTGGATTCTCTATACCATTCTCCACTTCATAGGAAGGTTACTCTTCAAACTCCTCTTCAGAATAGAGGTCAGAGGAAGAGAGAATATACCAAGAAAGGGACCACTCATTATCGCCTCCAATCACTTAAGCTTCTTAGATCCTCCACTGGTGGGCGTTTCCTCTCCCAGAAGGCTCCATTATATGGCGGTAGTAGAGACCTTCAAATTTTTCTTCATCGGTAATCTAACAAGAAGGCTGGGTGCCTTTCCGGTAAAGAGAAGGGGAGCGGACATAGAGGCCACAAAAAAGGCCCTAAGGATCTTAAGGAACAGAGAAGCCATGCTCATCTTCATTGAGGGGACGAGGAGTCCAAGCGGTGAATTGCTCGAACCAAAACCAGGGGCAGGAATGCTCGCCTATAGATCAGAAGCAACGATAATCCCCGCCCTCATCGTTGGTTCCCATCGCGCCCTTCCCTTCAAGGGCAGGTTCATTCGACCAAGGAAGATAAAGGTTTCTTTTGGCCGGCCTTTGACCATTGAGAGATTCTCTCACCTCAGGCCCAAGGAGGTCTATCGGGCAATAAGTAGTGAGATCATGAATAGAATAAGGGAAATGCAAAGGGAATGAGAGTGATCGTTGCCAGGGGATCAGGTTTCTGTTTTGGAGTGAAGAGAGCCCTGGAGATAGTAGAGAAGGCACTTGGGGAAGAGAAGGGCCCCTTCTATACCCTGGGCCCTTTGATCCACAATCCCCAGGTAGTAGATAGACTATCCCGAAAGGGGCTTAAGGTAATAGATAATTTAAAGGGAATTAAAGAAGGAACTCTTATCATTCGTTCTCATGGGCTACCCACTGCCACTATTGAACTGGCTAAGAAGAAGGGATTGAAGATTATCGATACTACCTGCCCTTATGTAAAGCGTGCTCAGGAAAAGGCAAAGGAGTTAGAATCAAAGGGTTATCAACTAGTAATTGTAGGCGACAGGGGCCATCCAGAGGTAAAAAGCATGGCCTCGGAAAAGAGCATCGTTCTCCAGAGGCCTTTCCAGGTAGAGAAGATGGAGTCTTACTCCAGAATTGGGGTAGTAGCCCAGACCACCCAATCCTTGGAGAATTTCAAAGGGATTGTCAAAAAATTGAGAAGTAGAACAAAGGAACTCAAGGGCTATGCCACCATCTGTAATGCAGTATCCAGACAACAGCGCTCCACCAGAAAGTTAGCCCGAGAGGCGGATCTTATGCTCGTTGTCGGGGGGAGGGATAGTGCTAATACCAAAAGACTCTTCCAAATCAGCGAAAGATTGACCAATGCCCATCATATCGAGAAAGCATCCGAAATAGATTTCAGATGGCTAGGAAATAAAAAAATAGTCGGGATTAGTGCTGGGGCCTCAACCCCAAAATGGCTAATAGATGAGGTGGCGAGAAAGGTCAAGGGTTATGGCAACTAAGAAAGAACTAAAGCAATTATACGAGGAATCCTTTGCCCGGGAATCTATTCGCCAGGATCAGATAGTGGAGGGCAGAGTCATTCAGATAATGGATGATGGAGTCTTAGTCGATATCGGGTATAAGGTGGAAGGGATCATCCCCAGAAGGGAATTTAAGGAACCGCCCAAGGTTGGCAAGAAGTTTTCGGTCTACGTTATGAGGAAAGAAGGAGAGGGAGGGCTTCTTCTCCTCTCTAAGAAGAGAGCAGAAGAGACCATTATCTGGGAGACTTTAAGTCAGTCTTTCGAGAAAAAGAAGAGACTGGAAGGAGTAGTGAGGTGCAGGATTAAGGGAGGACTCATGGTCGATGTTGGCTGGGAGGGCTTCCTTCCTGGTTCCCACCTGGATCTCTTTCCCAGGTATAATCTGGAAGAGTTTATTGGAAAGAAGATTAAGGTAAGGATTATTAAACTGGATAGGAAGAGAAAGAACTTGGTTCTCTCGCGTAGGGTGATCTTAGAAGAAGAGAAAGCGAAAGCAAAGGAGAGGATTTTTTCCCAGATCCAGGTAGGGGATATTTTGAAGGGAAGGATAAAGAGCCTGACCAGCTTCGGAGCCTTCATTGATCTGGGAGGATTCGATGGCCTCATTCATATCAAAGACCTCTCCTATGCCCACCTGAGACATCCTTCAGAGCTCCTCTCCATCGGGGAAGAGGTGGAGGCCTTAGTCCTCTCTCTGGACAAAGAGAGAGATAAGATCTCTTTAGGGTTGAAGCAACTCAAGCCAGACCCCTGGGAAGAGGCAGAGAAAAAATATCCTCCGGGCTCTATAGTAGAGGGGAAGGTCACCACCTTAACAGACTATGGGGCCTTCGTAGAATTGGAAGAAGGCCTGGAGGGGCTTTTGCATGTTTCGCGTCTTTCATCCTCTAACTATTTGGAACATCCTTCCCAAGCCTTAAAGGTGGGAGAAAAGGTTGGGGTAAAGATCTTGAACGTCGATTCTCAAAACCAGCGGATGACCCTGGACCGCAAGAGCCTCTTATGGGAAGAGATGAAGAAGAAGTATCCCATAGGTTCCAGGGTAAAGGGGAGAATAACCGGAATTACCAGATTCGGAGCCTTCTTGAAATTGGAGGAAGGCCTGGAAGGCCTCATCCATATCTCTGATCTATCCTGGGAGGGAAGAATCCCCCATCCTTCAAGAATAGTAAAGGAGGGAGAGGAACATGAAGTTGTAGTATTGGATGTCAACCCCGAGGAAGAGAAGATTTCACTCGGCTTGAAGCAGCTTACTCCGGACCCCTATGAGAAATTCAAAGAGGGGATGCACTTCAAGGTCAAGGTGATAAATATTGTCCCCTTCGGAGTCTTCGTGGAACTGGAGGAGGGAGTGGAAGGATTGATCCACATTTCCCAATTAGCAAAGAGGAGGGTGGAATCTTGTGAGGATGTCATCTCCCTGGGAGAAGAAGTGATGGCCAAAATAATAAAGGTAGACAGAAAAAAGAGGAAGATCGCCCTGAGCATCAAGGAATATCTCCTAGATAAAGAGGCAAAAGAGATGAGAGAATATATGGGAAGCGAGAAGGAAGCAAAGACCAGTTTAAGAGATTTAATGAAGAAAGAAAGGAGGTAGAAAATGCTTAGAAAAAGAAGGGAGGAGGAGGTCGTATCCTTGATGGACCAGCATCTGGAGAAGGTGGGGGAGTGTCTGGAGAGTATGGAAAAGACTATTGAAGATTATCTGGGAGGGAATATCGATTCAGCCAAGGCAAATGCTTTAAAGACCCATAACTTAGAGGGGGCGGCAGACGGCCTAAGGCGCAGGATAATAGCGGAATTCTATAAGGGCGCTTTCCTTCCCGCCCTGCGAGAAGGCCTGATTGACCTGACCTTAGCCGTAGATGAAATCGCCGATCGGGCAGAATCGACTTGTGACTTTATTATGCTTACCCGACCAGAGATTCCAGAGGAGTTTAAAGAGGATTTTAGAAAGATTACTTTTGATTCCATGGCCGCCTTTCCCCCTTTGAGGGAGGGGAAGATGAATCTCTTCAAAGACTTTTCCCTTTCCCGAGAGAAGACCATCGAGGTTCACGGGCTAGAAGGTAAGGTAGATGCTGAGGAATGGAAGATGAATCGCCGCGTATTCACCTCTGAGCTACTCCTATCTCAGAAAATGCTCTTGAGGGAAGTCATCTGGCACATAGCAAGCATCTCTGATGTGATAGAGGATGCTGCCGATGTCTTAGAGGTTCTAATCATCAAGAAACAGGTTTAAAAATTTAGAAAAAAGGGACGGAACAAATGTTTAAATTTCTTATTCCTCTTCCCGGCCTCTATATGGGCTGGGGCTTGGGCTCCAACGATGCTGCCAATGTCTTCGGCCCTCAGGTCAATTCCGAGATTATAAAATATCGCAGGGCAGTTATTCTAACTGCGATCTTCGTTATTATTGGTGCTCTCTTGGAGGGAAGGAAATGTTTTGAAACTGTAGGAGGAATTACTAACTTAGTCGTCTGGACCGCAGTAGTCTCTGCTCTGGCTGCGGCACTGACCGTAAACCTGATGAGTTACCTCAAGATTCCTGTTTCCACCTCACAAGCAATTGTCGGAGCCATTATCGGGGTAGGCTTGCTAAGACATACCAGGATAGAATATACCCTGTTAAGAAAGGTCTTCCTCTGCTGGATATTAACCCCTCTGGGAGCGGTAGTCATCGCTTATCTTCTCTATAAATTCTTAGCCTTCGCCTGGCAAAGGAGGGTTAAGAACTTAATAGTCTTCAATAGAATAGTGGGAATCTCCTCCATTATCATCGGTTGCTATGCTGCCTATACTTTGGGAGCGAATAATGTTGCCAATACCACCGGAATCTTTGTAGGGGTAGTGCCCGGCTTCTCTCCTCTTATGGCTACTCTTTTAGGAGGAGGAAGCATCGCCCTGGGTGCTCTAACCTACTCCCGAAATGTAATGTATACTGTAGGGAAGAAGATAACCCCTCTGGATCCTTTCTCGGCTCTGATAGTGGTCTTAGCCCAGGCCGTTACCCTCCATATATATGCCCAGCTTCATGTTCCCGTTTCCAGTTCTCAGGCAGTGGTAGGTGCCGTAGTAGGCGTAGGATTGGTAAAGGGGATGAGGATGGTCAATAAAAAAACACTGGGCAATATCTTTACTGGCTGGATTTTTACTCTTATCGGGTCCGGGGCAGTAGCCTATTCTTTGGGGTGGATAGTAAGACTCTTCATAATTCATGGTTAGACGAGGTAAGCGGAGCGCGTCGTCCTAAAATAGAAGATGAAGAATATTTTACTGACCGGTAGACCAGGGATAGGAAAGACATCCATCATTAAAGAGGTAATTGATATTTTAAAGATAAACGCTGGAGGATTTTATACCAGAGAGATCAGAGAGGAAGGAATAAGAAAAGGATTTGAAATCATTACCTTAAATGGGAAGAGAGGAATTTTGGCTCATGTAGATTGCAGAAGTCCTTACCGCGTGAGCAAATATGGAGTGAATATAAAAGACCTGGAAGAGGTTGCTGCCCCTGCTATAGAAGAGGCATTAAGAAATAAAGAATGTATCATTATTGATGAGATAGGAAGGATGGAGCTCCATTCCCCGAAGTTCTGCTCCTTAGTAAAGAAGGCCTTGGATAGTGAAAAGAGAGTCCTGGGAACCATACAGGCCAGGCATAACGAATTCTTGGACTCCATAAGAGAAAGAGAAGATACCAAGATAATGGAAGTAACTTTTGAAAACAGAAAAAAAATTATAAAAGAAATTGGCGATGCGCTAAAGCTTGCCTCGTCTAATCATAGATTATGACGATGCGCTAAAGCTTGCCTCGTCTAATCATAGATTATAAGGAGATTTTAAGATGGAGAGAACCTTAGTCCTGATTAAGCCGGATGGGGTACAGAGGAAGTTGGTGGGAGAGATCATTAAGAAATTTGAGAATAAGGGCTTGAAGATTATTGGATTAAAAATGATTAACATCTCAAGACCTTTAACCAAAAAACTCTACCAGATGCATAGAGATAAAGCATTCTTCAGATATCTCATTAAATTCACTACTGCTGGGCCGAATGTTGCTTTGGTCTTAGAAGGTGGGGAGGCGGTAAGTATGGTACGCAAGATAATCGGAGAAACCACTCCTGAAGAGTCAAGACCAGGAAGTATTCGAGGGGACTATGCTATTCATGAGAGGTTCAATCTGGTCCACAGTGCGGACTCTAAAGAGAATGCAGAGAGGGAAATCCGTTTACTTTTCAAACCACAAGAACTCTGTAAATACTCCCAGATTCTTCATCCCTGGCTCTATGGAGGGAAGGGGATAGACAGGTAAATGAAACGGAGAAACGGGGAATCGGAGATAGTGGGAAAGTGAGAAAGTGAGAAAGTCAATAGTCATTGTTCAATGCTCAATGTTCAATATAAAATGAAAGTAGAGGGATAAGTTGGGATTGGAAGAGGATTTTATAAAGATTGGGAGAGAGCTCTTTATTCGGGGGCTCATCGCCTCTCACAGTGGGAACCTGAGCGTGAAGAGGGGAGATGAAATCCTCATTACTCGCCGGGGCTCCATGCTGGGAAATTTAACAAAAGAGGATATCGTCTCTGTCCCGCTAATCGCTGATAAGGTAGAAGCGGCCTCGCGAGAATTAGTAGTCCATCGAGCAATCTATCAGTCAACCTCCGCCTTAGCCTGCGTCCATGCCCATCCTCCCTATGCTATTGCTTTATCTCTCATAGAGAATGAGATCATCCCTATTGATGAAGAAGGCGCCTTTTATCTGCCCCGAGTTCCCATCTTAGCCATTGAGGATACTATCGGTTCAGAGGTTGTTGCTTCTCAATTAGCAAAGCTTTTCAATGGAAATAAGATCGCCATGATCAAAGGTCATGGAAGCTTTGCTATTGGAGAGACCTTAGAAGAAGCCTACCTCAAGACTTCCTCCTTGGAACATTCCTCTCAGATAATCCACTTGGTGAAGACCATGAGCCCTAACCTCTATCACCAAAGAATCCTCAGGATGAAAAATAAATAGATGATTCTGCTCTGGCTTAAGTTTATTATTACTGCTTTAATTATTATCTTCTCTGGGATAAGGCTCTGTCATTATGGAGACCAAATTGCCCAGAAGACAGGTTTGACCAGGGCCTGGATCGGGATAATATTAATCGCTGCTATAACCTCCCTTCCTGAAGTGGTAACCAGTATGGGCGCC
The DNA here is from genome assembly GCA_030615855.1 of bacterium. Classification (GTDB taxonomy): domain Bacteria; phylum UBP18; class UBA7526; order UBA7526; family UBA7526; genus JAUWXM01. The sequence goes on from JAUWYL010000006.1 coordinate 14,450, forward strand.
GCTTTAATGGTAAAAGCTCCGGACCTTGCCCTAGGAGATCTTCTGGGAAGCAATGCCTTTAACCTTATGGCTCTGGGGTTATTACTTGTCATCTATCGTCAGAGACGTCCCACATCCAAAATAGTTGGTGGGGCAATATGCAGCCTCTTTGGTATTATCTTGGTTGGCATAGTGGGAGGAGGCATTCTGTCTCATTCTCCCTTTTCTTTAGGATGGTTTGGCCTGGATAGTCTTTTAATCCTTATCATCTATCTTCTGGGTATGGGGTTTGTTTATAGATATGAACATAAGAATGAAGGGTCAAGGGTCAAGGGTCAAGGGTTAAGAGAAAAACTACCAATTACCAAATTCGTAGTGGCTGCTCTATTCATTGTGGGGGCGGGCATCTGGCTGGCTAATCTGGGAGAGGAAATCGCTATAAAGACTCACTGGGGAAGGACATTTGTGGGCAGCCTCTTCTTGGCAGTAACCACTTCTCTTCCTGAAGTAGTAGTGGCGGGAACGGCTCTCAAGATAGGTGCTTTAGATATGGCCGTTGGGGCTCTACTGGGGAGCAACATGTTTAACTTAGCCATCATCCCCTTAACCGATATTTTCTACCGCCCCGGACCGATACTGGGGCAGGTATCCTCTACTAATCTTCTCACTGCTGGAATAGTAATTATCCTAACTATTATTACTCTGGGAGGTCTCCTCTATCGTTCGAAAAAGAGGGTTCCCCGCTTCAGCCCCGATAGTCTATTCATCATCACTGTCTACCTGATCGGGATGTATTATCTATTCAAAATGAGATAGGAGGAAAACATGAAGAAAGGAAAGAAAAAAAGGAAGGTAGCGCTCATCGTGGGAATAGTTGCGGGAGGAATTATTCTTCTCATTCTGCTTGTGGAGATAGTCGTCCTCTCAGTATTCCTGGCACGGAGGGCAGAGCTTGGGGTAGGGAATGTAGCCATCATTGATATCAAAGGGCCCATCTATACTTCAAGAGAGATCATTGAAAAGATTCATAAATATAAAAAGAATCGCATGGTCAAGGCTTTAGTCATCAGGCTCGAGACCCCGGGCGGGGGAGTGGCTGCCTGCCAAGAGATCTACGAAGAGTTGAACAAGGTCAGGGAGAAGAAGAAAGTAGTAGTGGCCTCAATGGGTGGGGTAGCGGCCTCTGGGGGATACTATATCGCCTGTGCCGCAGATAAGATCATTGCCAATCCAGGAACAGTAACTGGTTCCATCGGAGTGGCCATGCACATCTCAAATCTGGAGGAACTATTTAAGAAAGTGGGACTAAAGTTTGAGGTGATAAAGAGCGGTGCCCATAAGGACATTGGCTCTCCCTCTCGAGCCATGACCCCAACAGAGAGGGCCCTCCTTCAAAGGGTAATAAACGATGTCTATAATCAGTTCATCGAGGTCATTGTAAAGGAGAGGAATTTGGATAAACGAAAGGTGCGCTCCTTAGCAGATGGGAGGATATTCACGGGAAAGCAAGCCAAGAAATTGGGCCTGGTAGATGAGTTGGGGAACCTGGATGATGCTATAAAGATAGCCGGAGAACTGGCGAAGATAAAGGGTGAACCGAAGGTCATCCGGGAGAAGGAGAGAAGGAAATTCACCATCTTCGATCTCATCCGCCCCCGAGATAGGGGCAATTTCTCTTTGGAATACATCTTTGAATAAGAGTATAAAAGTATAAGAGTAAGAAAGTAGGAGAGTAAGAGAGTAGGAAAGAAGATGAAAGCCTTTATACTGGCCGCGGGACTGGGAACCAGACTGCGGCCTTTAACATTTAAGAAACCGAAACCATTAATTGAAATCGATGGCCGACCGATCATAGACTATGTCTTAGAATGGTTGGCTAATCAAGGAATAGAAGAGGTCATTATCAATCTTCATTATATGCCGAATATGATTAAGAGATATCTTAGTAGGAGAGGGGAGTCTGGTCTAAAGATTACCTACTCCTATGAGAAGAATATTCTGGGCACCGCTGGGGCCTTAAAGAAGAAAGAGAAAGAATTAAAGGAAACCTTCTTAGTTGCTTGTTGTGATTCCTTAACCAATATAGATATTAAAAAAGCCCTTGCTTTCCATAAAAATAAGAAGGCCCTGGCTACCATGATCTTAAAGAAGATCAAAAGTCCCCAAAGATATGGGGTCATTGGGTTAGATGACCAGGGAAGGGTCTGCCAATTTTTAAACAAATATAAAAGCGAAGAACCAGCGACTAAAGCGGCCCATACTGGGATCGTTATTTTAAAGCCGGAGGTCTTGAAGTATATCCCGTCTAATAAATTCTACGGTCTGGAAAGGGTATACCTCCAGATGCTTGAGAAGGGAGATCCCCTCTTCGGATACCTGGCAGGGGAGTTCTGGCAGGAGGTGGGAAGCCTGAAAAGCCTCGAAGAAGCCTCAAAAATCGCCTCCAAGGGCCTTTTTTAGGAGTAGTAATGGTTTGATATGGGCTAAATGGCTGTTTTAGCCTAGTTAATCACTAAATAAGCATTTTAAGATGCCGAATATCTATATGAAAGGATAGGTCGGCATTTTTTATTGCCCTCAAAAATGATTTAAATAGCCCAATCGCTACCTTCTCTACGATATTTTGCTGTAAAAATGGGTATTACAACCGGGAAATGATAAAATTCTAAAATGCGGAGAGATCAAGTAGTTATGTTATTTAACTTGAGAAATTACTTTAAGGAAAATGGCCTCAGAGAAAGGAAATCATAAACCCTTGTATTATGCTTATTTCTGCTCATTTTATGCTTATGGAGATACTATGAAGTTGACATAAGATATGTTATCGGACCTTAGATATTTCAGCCAAAATAGCCCCTTTTCGAGAATAATCCCCTATCGGTACTAAAGATCTTAAGGAATAAGAACCCGCTAACCCCTCACAATGATTGGGCTTAGTAGAAATGTAATCATTTATCTCGCACTCATAACTCATAACCCGTCATTCGTAACCCACATCAAAGACTCCCCTATCAAAATCCAATTTTCTCTTACCGCCCCTGCTCGTTATCAAATACCCCTAAATGGGGGCCTAACTAAGGCATTAATGTCGTCGTAGAACGCACGAGAATCGCCTGTAAGAGCTTTTTCCCGATATGCCTATGGTTTGGTATAGCCAAATTTGGGGATTCTGGGCTTTCATAGATTAAAATTAGTAAAAAGTGGGGTTCTGGGGCCTGGCAATCCCCTTCCAAACAAAAAAGCAGGGTCTAAAACTCCCCTGCTTATTTATAATCTATAAAGGACTATTGATTAAGTAATTTTCTGTGCCGCCTTTTTCTCATCAAGATATTTTCTTATCTCTTTTAATTGTTCTTTACTTGGTTGAGCTTTACCACTTAGCCAACGCTCAACCGTTTTGCGGCCTACATTCAATCGCTTTGCCAAATCGCTGATCTTGTAATCAACATATAAATAGATCTTATGAAGTTCCCTGAACTCCTCAATTTCCTTCCATAAATCTTAACCTTCCTGATTATATTCTACCATATTTTTTCAATGAAGACAAATCTCTCTTCCTTTTTTAATTCCATTGGCGATTATGTCACTATCACTCAAATAATATTTGCATATTCGCGCGAATATGTACAATACTCATTGTAGTCTTAATTTTAGTTGTTTCCAAATTCTTAAGAATTTAAAAATAAAGAAGAATAAGCAAAATTAAGACTAAACCTTCCTCCATTTAAATATTCTTCTTATTTTGAACAAAGTGAAAAACAAGGTTTCTGAGCGAAGCGAAGGGCTTTCTTATTTTTGTTGGCGGTTTAATTATAAATACCACTAGGGTGAAGATAGCAATAAATATCGTGGGTATTAATATTACTAATAGATTGACATCCAGATAGACTAACTTCTCGATATAATGAACTATGCACGAACCAGAATAGGTTAAGGTAGGATCATATTTTGCTCTTAAGGAATTTTCCCATATGGTCAGCGGGCAGTACTTACCCATAATGGCTAAAAAGCTGACATAGACTATGCCAAAAAGATGAAGTGTCCTAAAGAGCCACTTATCAAAAAATCCCTTCCACCTGTCCGCCGAAGTCCGACCTGTCCGCTGAAGCTTCAGCGTAAGCGGGAGGACGTAGGTGGAAAAGAAACCGCATAAGGTAAGTATAAATCCCAGGAGCATAAACAATATCCAGATAAAATGCATAACTACAATTATATCGGCAAAGATTTTATATATCATAATTTAATAAAAAATCTATGTGCTCTACGCGACATGTTTCTGCTGAATTTGGAAGTAAAAAAAGGGAGGAAAAATTATTTGATTTCTCTATGGCAGAGGATTAAGGAAATAAACATAGCCAGGCCAAAGGGCAGGGTGTAGATAAAAGAGTGTATCCAGTCCTGAGGGGTGAAGATAGGAATTAAGATGGCCATGATTAACATATAGAAGGTGGGAATAAAGGCCAGTCCCCAGACCCTCCCCTCTCCCCTCTTGAGTCCCTTAGAGATACATATTGCTAAGACACCATTTGCTCCAAAACCCAAGAGGAAGAGGTACTCTATCAAGAATATTCTATTCCGCATGTAGGGCTCGATATTCTCTGTTACCTTGAGGAGTCTGGGGATGAAGTCCTGGATCTGTCCCGCTACTCCAATAAGCATCATTATTCCGCTAACAAAGAAGATCCCGCCGGCTATTTTCTTTCTGTTCATCTTACATTCTCTTCTTGCTTAAGCTTTGGTCATTTTTAAAAAAGAAAGCCGCTTCTAAATTTTTAGAAGCGGCCAAAAATAGTTTTCAGCATCTGTCTGCTATCTCTTGGGCATTCTCAAAGAGGGTTTTTATCTCCTTTTCAGAGAGCCCGGCGACCCTGGCTACCTTTAGCGCCTCTTTCTTGGTTATTAGGTCAGTGTAATGATGGGCATCGGTACAGAGGACCAGTTTGGCTCCGGTCTCTCTGGCCATCTTCGCCACGTGGCCATTGGCTAATGAATGACCCTTTCTCGTGGAGATCTCCAGGCATATCCCCTTCTTCGCTGCTAAGAGGGCATCCTCTTTTGTAATGTGGCCTGGATGGGTGAGGATATCGATATCACTCTCCAAGGCAGTACGGTTCGTTCCCGGCTCCACAGGCTCAACAATGGTCTCTCCGTGAACCAGGACTAACTTCGCTCCCAATCTCCTGGCTTCTTTTACTAAAGAAGGAATGAGTTTTGGAGGAACATGGCTTATCTCAATTCCCGAAATGGCCTTTATCTTTTTCACTTTGTTGAGATCGTTACAGACTTTTACCACCCGGGGAATGATGAAATCCATGTTGGATGAATCGGCATGATCTGTGATGGCGATGGCCTTATATCCCTTTATCTCTGCCCGATGGATGAGTTCTGAGGGAATTAATGCTCCATCACTAAATAGGGTGTGGGTATGAAGATCGATCATAACTCCTCATGGCGCCCCCGGCAGGATTTTCACCCCGCACCATAACTCATTCCGCCTCCCCGGAGCGATTCGAACGCTCGACCTTCCCCTTAGGAGGGGGACGCTCTGTCCAGCTGAGCTACGGGGAGATATTGATAATGGTGCGGGGCCTGCCCCATACCAATCCCTTTGGGATGTTACGGGGCAGGCCTGCGACTTAGGAGGATCCTGCTCTATCCAACTGAGCTACGGGGGCGTCGCTCACTTCCGTTCGCTCCTCAGTGGGAGAACTTAAGAAAGAGATACGAATAAGAAAAAATTAATATGAGGATTTGCCCACTAATATTGAATTAAGGAGAAAATTTTATAGGGTTTCAGTTTCTCTCGACCTTTTAGGAAGGTGAGTTCGATTAAGAAGGTGGCCTCTACAATCTCCCCTTTCAATTTCTTGACAAGATCAATGGCTGCTTTGACCGTTCCTCCAGTGGCTAAGAGGTCATCGGCAATGAGCACCTGATCCCCAGGTTTTATAGCATCAATGTGGATCTCTAAGGCATCCTTTCCGTATTCTAATTCATACTCTGTCCGGTGTGTCTTATAAGGGAGCTTTCCTGCCTTTCTAATGGGAATAACCCCTGCTTTTAGTTTGTAGGCCAGGGCAGCGCCCATAATGAATCCTCTGGCCTCTACCCCCACAACGACATCTATCTTCTTGTTCTTGTAGCGGGCAGCCATTAAGTCAATGACCCTTCTAAAGGACGGCCCGTCCTTTAGTAAAGTAGTGATATCCTTAAAGACCACTCCCTTCTTGGGAAAGTCTTTAATATCTCTTATCAATCTCTTTGCTATCTTCATCTATTCCTCCCAGGCGCAGATTTTAGTTACGAAGGGTTAAGGAGGGTAAGGGGGTAAACCCTCTTTACCCTTTCAACCCTCTTCGCCCCTTTACTATAAATCAGTGTTCATCCGTGTTGTTATCCGTGTCTATCCGTGTTCTGGAGCGGGTGAAGGGAATCGAACCCTCGTATTCAGCTTGGGAAGCTGATATTCTACCATTGAATCACACCCGCATTACAAAGGTGCGGGGTGCCATTCCTGCCTGTCGACAGGCAGGGAATCACGTCCGCCCAATAAAATATTATACTTCAATAGGCAAAAAAAGTCAACCCCGCTCCTTTTATTTTTAAAGCATCACTTTGTAGTAGAAAGGTGCGGGGTCAATTAGTTAATAACTCCTGAACGAATTTAAAGGCCTCTTTTTTCGTCTTAATTTTTTCCTCGGCCTGGACCTCGCTGAGTGCTTCCAGGATCTTTCCTATCTTCGGTCCCGGCGAGAGTTTAAACCTTTTCATAATCTCATTCCCATTGACTAACCTCTTAGGCTTGACAATGAACTTTTTCTCATAGTAATCCCCGAGCATCTCTTCTACTACTTCCCTATGTCTCTTAATCATCCGAGGAGTAGCCAGAGGGCCACAAGCAGCCAATCTATCCCCATAGGATAGGATCAGGGTCTCAATCCCCTCTTCCTTACAGTCCCGGAAGAATCTGAAGATGGCCCGATTGGTCACCTTGGGAACTTCGCTCAAATTGCCTGGTCGCATATGATGAAGGATCTCTCTCTTTACAGTTTTAATCGCTTTCCGGGAGAGCCTCAGCCTTTTCCCAATCTCCTCTGCCATCTCCACTCCCTTCTCTTCATGGCCGATGAACCTCATTCTTCCTTCCGGAGTAATGCTCTGTGTCTGGGGTTTTCCTAAATCGTGAAGAAGAGTAGCTAACTTCAAAAGGGTAATCCTGGGTTGCTTATCCGCCACCTCCTCTCTCAAGTGCTTCCCGATCTTCTTATAAAATTTTGGAAAGAGTCTTTTTAAACCCTCCAGTATCTTTTCAGTGTGCTCTAAGGTCTCGAGGGAATGTTTCCAGACATCGAGATGATGGAAGCCCTCCTGGTCTGTTTTTCTTAATGCTTCTATCTCTGGAATGATCTGGGTAAGGAGCTTTAATTCATCCAATTCTCTTATGAACCTGTGGCTTTCCTTCAGGGCCAAGATCCCGAAGAGCTCTTCTTTTATTCTCTCCCCTGAGACCTTCTTAAGTAGCGCGGCTTTCTGTAAGATCAATTTTCTTGTTTTTCTCTCGATCTTAAAATTCAAGAGGGCTCGGAAGCGAATGCTGCGCAGAAGACGCAAAGGGTCATCAGCAAATGCTTCTTCGCTGACCATTCTAATTGTTCTCTTTCGAATGTCCTCTCTTCCTTTACAGGGATCAATGACCTTTGAGAGAATGGGTTCTCCGAGGTCTAAGGCTAGGGCATTGATGGTAAAGTCTCTTTTCTTTAGATCCTCCCCTATTGATCTACCACGCATTCTGGTAAAGTCGTAGGTCAGACCATTCTTCTTGTCAATGACCCTGTTCGTCTGGTATCTATCGTTTAAGAGAAAGAAGGCGCCCTTTATCTTCTCAGCAAATTCCTTTACAAAATCTGTAAGTCTGCCAGCAAGGACGAAGTCTAGATCCTTATTCTCCCTTTTTAAGATTAAATCTCTTAAGTATCCACCGACGAGATAGATCTTTTCTTTTCTCTTCTTAGCTAAAGAATTTAGTAATTTAAAGGTCTTCATCTAAAGTATTCCTTCACCTTCTTTATAGCGCAGTATTTACCACACATGGTGCAGGTTTCTTCCTTTAGCGAAGGATGATATCTCTTAGATTTTTTGGTATCCAGGGCAAGATTGATCATCTTCTTCCACTTTAGGTCTCCCCTTGCTCTTGATAGCTCATCATCCCAACCCCTTGCTCCCTTTATTCCCTTAGCGATATCTGCGCTGTGGGCAGCGATCTTGGTAACAATTACCCCCTCCCAGACGTCTCGGACAGTGGGTAGTCTCAGATGCTCGGCAGGAGTAACATAGCATAGGAAGTCCGCTCCTCTCCAGGCAGCTAGGGCTCCACCAATAGCCCCTGAGATATGATCATAGCCACTGGCAACATCCGTGGTCAGAGGACCTAAAACATAGTAAGGAGCTCCATGACAGAGTCTCTTTTCTAAGTCGACATTGGCCTCTATCTGATCTAAGGGCATATGGCCTGGTCCCTCAATCATGACCTGCACCCCGACTTTCCTCGCCCTCTCTGCCAACTTCCCTAAAGTTGCCAGTTCCTCTATCTGGGCTTCATCAGAGGCATCGGCCAGGGAGCCGGGTCGCAGGCCATCGCCCAGACTCAAGGTGATATCACACTTTTTAGCAATCTTGAGGACTTCATCATACTCCTCATAGAGAGGATTCTCTCTTTCATTAAAGATTATCCATTCTGCTAAGAAGGCCCCTCCCCTACTGACGATGCCCGTCATCCTCTTCTTCTTTCTTAGAATCTCTAAAGTCTTCTGGGTTACTCCGGCGTGAAGGGTCATGAAGTCCACACCATCTTTAGCCTGTTCTTCGATCACCTCCAAGATATCCTCCTTCGTCATCTGGCCAATGAACCTCTTTCTCTTCACGCTATCAATAGCTGCTTGATAGATGGGCACGGTGCCCAAGGGTAGATCGGTGGCACTCAGTATCCTTCTCCTTATTTTTCTCAGATCTCCTCCAATGCTTAAGTCCATGACAGTATCTGCGCCGGCCTCCTGAGCAGCTTTAAGTTTGGACAATTCATCTCTAATATTCACTACTTGAGGAGAGGTTCCGATATTGGCGTTTACCTTCGTTCTCAATCCCTTGCCGATCCCACACCATTTAATCTTTTTTCGTCCGATATTTGCCGGGATGACTATCTCTCCCTTTGCTATTCCCTTCCTTACCGCCTCTGGTTTCAGGCCCTCTTGTTTGGCAACATAGCGTATCTCTTTCGTTATTCTGCCTTTCCTGGCTTTGGTCAATTGAGTCATTTTCTCCTCCGAAACGCTGATTTCCGCTGATATAGTGCGCAGATTACCGCTGATTCAAACGCTGATTTCTTTATTCTGCTTACTGTGTGGGTATATTTGACGCAGATTACCGCAGATACTTGATAGCTCGATAGCTTGATAGCTTGGTTGCGTTACAACTCTTGCTTTGCCTTTCTGATTTTCCTCAATAATTCTTGGGTGGCTTTTCGAACATTCCTTGCTTCCCCTATTGCCGAGACAACTGCTGCCCCATCTGCCTCGGCCCTTATTACACTGGCTACATTATTCCTATTTATTCCCCCGATAGCGATCAAGGGAGTTCTAATCTTCTTCTTAATCCGGGTAATCGCTTTTAAGCCCCGTGGCGGAGGTAGGTCTTTCTTCGTTTTAGTGGGAAAGATGGGTCCTAGACTGAGATAGTCTGCTCCTTCCCTTTGGGCCTTTAACGCTTGGGAGAGGTTGCGGACCGTGGCCCCGATAATCTTATTTCCTCCCAATAGCTTCCGTGCTATCTTTACAGGGAGATCCTCACTTCCTAAATGTACTCCATCAGCATCTACGGCTAAAGCGATGTCTACCCGATCGTCAACCAAAAATAATACTCTCCTCTTCTTGGCTACTTTTTTGATTGAAGAAGCAAGATTACATAAATCCCTGCTCTCCATATCCTTCTCCCTCAATTGGATAGCGGTTGCTCCGCCCTCGATTGCCTTCCGTGCTACCCAAATAGGTGAGCTACCCTTCATCATCCTCCTATCGATAATAACATAAAGGCTTAAATCCATACTGCTCACTTTCTCACTTTCCCACTTTCTCACCTGCTCACTTTCCCACTTTCCAGTTTTTCCAACAATTCCCTTTCCAGATCGTAGGTCTGGAAACGCAATCTTTTAAACTTTGCCCCTGTGGAAGGATTGATCTTTTTAGTAAACTCCTCCAAGACCCTAAAGGATTCCTCTGTCCGCTTCATGTTAGAAGTAACGATGTCCTGATAGCTTTTTCTTCTTCCTTCACTCCTGGGATAGGTTCTGGCACCCACGTCCTTTCTGACATCACGAATGGCAAATAATTTCTTAGTGTCGATCTTGAGGCTTTGGATAATCTTTGTTACCTGGTGGCGAACGCCTTTGAGTTTCTTAGTCAGTTTCTCATCACAGAGGATGAACCGAGCCACTTCCTCACAGACCCTCAATCCCTCCCTTGCCCGATTGATATTGGCATCGAATATCCTATAAATCTCCTCTTTCATTTTCTCCTCTTTTAAACGCTAAGTTATTATGACAGTGCGTTTCACTTGCCCTGTTTAATCAAGTCGCACTGGCATAACAAAGTTCTCTGCGAAGCAGAGGCGTCTTTATCATACCATAATAGAGCATTTCGTTCAAACTTTTGTTTTTAGATTTTGCTACACTTTGTGTCCGATCGGACAACGTTTGTAGCAATTATTATTCTTATAGATAACGGTGCGCTTCACTCCCCGCCGTTTTTGCTTGCCAAATGAAAGGAAAAGGGTTAGAATAGACAAGGGGGCAGATAGTATGAACGATAAACTAAAGGAATGGAAGAAGGAAATCACCAAGAATCATAGGTGGAATACCGTAGTTACCATTCTGGATGGGGCATTCTTCTTCTTCGGTTTGGGGTTTGTCTTTGAGATTACCATCCTTCCCTTATTCATCAGCAAATTAACCCCCTATAAGTCTGTGGTGGGCCTGGCTTCTGCCTTATGGATGCTGGGCTTCTTTGGTCCCCAGATCATCTCTGCTCGCCTGGTAGAACCCCTGGCGCGCAAGAAGAGGCTGGTCTTTCTGGTGGGGATGGGGCAGCGCCTCCCCTGGTTATTCTTAGCCCTGGCTACCTATTTTTTCATAAGGGAAGGTTCTCTGGCAGGTCTCCTTCTCTTCTTCGTTCTCTATGGATGCTATGCCCTTGCGGGAGGATTTAACTTCGTCCCCTGGCTCGATCTAATCGGGAAGATTCTTCTGCCCAAAAAGAGAGGCCGGGTTCTGGGATTCAATCGCTTTGCGGGAGGTATCCTGGGGATAGTGGGGGCCTTGATAGCAGGTCGTATCTTGAGCCATTTCCCATTCCCCAATAACTTCTCCTTCTGTTTCCTCTTGGCCTTCTTGATGACCTCAATCTCCCTGACCGCCTTCTCTTTCTATAAAGAACCTGCTTATCCGGTAGTCAAAAAGAGAATAGCCTGGAAAGTTTATTTCAAAGGGCTAGGAAGGATTTTAAGAGAGAATAAGAATTACTCCTACTGCCTCCTGGCCAATATCATCCTCTGCTTTGTGGCCATGGCTACCCCCTTCTATGCCCTCTACGGAATTGAGAAACTAAAGGCCCCGGAAGGATGGATAGGGATATTTACTGCCTTAGTCTTGGGGGCGCAGACGATAACTTACGTTCTCTGGGGATATTTAGGGGACAGGCGGGGGTATAAAGGAGTGATGGTCTTGTCTGCTTTATTTGCGGGTGGGGCCGCGGTCCTGGCCCTTCTTGCGGGAAGTATTGGGCTCTATTTGCTTGTCTTCATTCTCTTGGGTTTCTATATGAGTGCCGTCATGCTGGGATATATGAATATCGTCTTAGAGTTTTCCCCACCCGAAGAGCGCCCCACCTACATCGGATTGGGCCACACCATACTCGCCCTTCCCTTAACCGTTGCCCCCCTCCTGGGTGGCCTTTTGATAGATAGGATAGGCTATCGCTTCGTCTTTGGTCTAACCGCTCTTGTGGCCTTTGTAAGCCTATCCATCCTAGTCCTAATGGTGAAGGAGCCCCGCCGCCACTACTCCTTCTGGAGCACGGATGGGCACGGATAACATACGGATGGGCACGGATTTATCCGTGATAATCCGTCTTTTCAATCCGTGATAATCCGTGTATTAGGCCCTTTCTAAATATTCTCCAGTCCTGGTGTCTACCTTAACCACATCCCCAGTGTTTACAAATAGCGGAACCTGAATTATAGCACCGGTCTTCAGGGTGGCCGGTTTTGTGCCCGAGGTTGCTCGATCTCCCCTTAACCCTGGTTCGGTATGGATAACCTTCAAAGAGACAGTAATGGGCAGTTCCATCCCCAGGATTTTTCCTTTATAAGTTAAAAGCTCAACTTTAGTGTTCTCTTTTAAGAAGCGAATCCCCTCCCCTATCTGGGAGGTACCCAGGGTCACTTGTTCGTATGTCTCATCATCCATGAAGACCAGGCTCCCACCTTCTCTATAGAGATACTCCATCTTCTTCTTTATTAGATGTGCCTCTTCAAACTTGGTACCCGCTCTAAAGGTTCGATCTATAATGCTTCCCGTGGTGAGGTTCTTGAGTTTGGTGCGCATTACTGCTCCACCCTTGCCCGGCTTGTGATGCTGGAACCAGAGGATGAGATGAATCTGGCCATCCACAATGATGGCCATTCCATTTCTAAAATCCTTTGTGGAGATCATCCTACCCCCCTTACAATTCGGGAAGTTCTTCTGGAGCTCTCTTGCTCAATACCTGGCATCCTTTCTCAGTAACCAGAACCATATCCTCAATTCTCATACCACCCCATCCTGGGATATAGATCCCAGGCTCCACAGTTAGAACCATCCCTGGTTCAAGGGGGGTATGATCCTCTACTTTCAGATAGGGTCCCTCATGCACTTCCCTTCCTACCCCATGGCCGAGTCCATGGCCAAAAAACTTTCCATAGCCTTCCTTAGCAATTATGTTTCGAGCGATTCTATCTATCCAGGAACATTCTATTCCTGGTCTAATCTTCTCTATGGCCTCACTCTGGGCATGATAAAGAAAGGAATAGATCCTTCTCTGTCTTTTAGTCGCTCCCCCTAAGACAAAGGTACGTGTGAGATCAGAGGAATACCCCCGATAAATTGCTCCACAGTCTATCTTGATCAGATCTCCCTTTCTTAATTTTGTTATGGAAGGTTTACTGTGGGGATAAGAAGTCCTCTTGCCAAAGGCGACTATGGGAGGAAAAGCGCTTCCCTCAGCTTCTCTCTTTTTTATCTCATATTCCAGGAGGGTAGATAGTTCCTTTTCTGGTATATGAATCCTTATTTTCCTTAGCGTATTAGCTAAAGCATTTTCGGTAATTCTAATTGCTTTCTTGATCGATTTAATCTCTCCTTGATCTTTAATACGACGAAGATTTTCTACCAATCCCTTGGTGGAAATTAATCTAAGCCCCTTTAGATTTTTAGAAAAAAGACGATAGCGAGAATAGGATAAATGTTCCGCCTCAAATCCTAATTTCTTAATCTTTAGCTTATTTAGGACCGGGGCTAAGGCCTTGAGGAGTGGGCCTTTTCTCTTTTTTATCTGGAACTTAATTACCTTTCTCCTTGCCTCTTCCAGATAGCGAAAGTCAGTGAAAAGTATCGCTTTCTTCAGAGTGATTAAAGCGGCATCTTCAGAACCAGCGAAGCCGCTTAGATAACCGATGTTTATGGGATTGGTTAATAGGAGAACGGGGATCTTCTTTTCGACCATCCTCTCTCTCAATCTTTTTAATCTTTGCATCTAAGTCCTTTACTCCTTATTAGTCCCTGATAGAGGTTATCGATCTTCTCGACCATCAAATCGATATCGAATTCAGGGAAGACTCTCTCCCTCCCCTTCTTTCCCATCTCCTTTGCCATTTCGGGATTATCCAATAGAGTGATTATCTTCTCTGTCATGCCCCTGATGTCACCTACCGAGACTAAGAATCCATTCACTCCTTCTTCTATGGCCTCCGGGGCGCCATCCACTTTAGTAGCAACAATGGGCAATTCACTTGCCATGGCTTCGGGAAAGACCCGGGGAAGACCCTCCCAACGAGAGGTTAAAACTAAAATATTCATAACTTTTAGAATCTGGGAGATATCTCTTCGCCAGCCAGTGAGGATTACTTTCTTCTCTAAATTGAGGGCCTTTATTAACCTCTCAATCTCTGATCTTAACTCCCCATCCCCAATTAGAAGGAATTGAGTTTCGGGTCTCTTCTCTATTACCTGGTTGGCCACTTTAACAAAGTCCAGAGGGGCCTTCTGGGGCTTGAAGGGGGCGATCATGGCCACTACTTTAGTATCCGGATCAAGGCTCAATTCCTTCCTCTTTTCCGCAATATTCACTTCCACATTCTGGAACCGGGAGGGTTTTATTCCACTTCGGATAAGAGTATACTTCTCTTTCCTTCCAATTCTATCCTGTATACCCGTCTTTATATTTGCTTGGGAGACGGCGATTAATCTATCTGTAATTTTACTTGTCATCTTCTCTAAGAAAATGAAGGGCCTTCTCTTTAAGAAGTTCTGTTTGGGATAGAATCCCCAGCCATGGATGGTATGAATAATGATGGGCACCTTAGCCAATCTGGCTGCCGACCTCCCCAGGATCCCGGCCTTTGAGGAATGGGTATGGATGATATCAATCTTTTCTCTTTTACAAAAGTGAAATAGTTTAATCAAAGCAATTAAATCCTTCAAGGGATTGATGGGACGTATGAGTTCTGGAATAAAGAATGCTTTTGCATCCTTTAATTCTCTCGCCCTCTCTATTAGTATTCCCTCATCATTGGCGGCTAAGAAAAGGTTATATCTCTCCCGATCAAGGTTTCTTAAAGTGTAGAGAGTATTCTCCTGTGCCCCACCCAGTTCCAACTTAGTAATGGCATGCAGAACGTTCAACCTTCTCATGGTATTCTCTGCGTTTTTACTTTTATTTTTGCGCTTTTGCGGTTGCAAGCCACGCTACCTCTTTCTCCAGACCTTCTCTTAACTTCACCTTGGGTTGATAATTTAACAGTTTCTTCGCCTTAGAAATATTGGCGGAGGTATGAAGAACATCCCCTTTTTGTTTTTCAATATATCTTATCTTTATTTTCTTATTAGTAATTTCTTCTAATATCTTCAAGGTTTCATTTACTGTAACCTGTGCTCCTCCGCCGATATTTATTATCTCCCCAGTCACTTCACTCCAGGCTGCTTTTATGGTTGCTTCTACAGCATCAGAGATATAGGTAAAGTCCCGGGTCTGATTCCCATCTCCGTAGATTGTGATTTCTTTATCGTTCAACAAAGCCTTGATGAATCTGTGGAAGGCCATGTCAGGCCTCTGCCTCGGGCCATATACTGTGAAGTAGCGCAAAGTAATCACCGGCATTTTATAGGCCTTATAGTAAAGATAACCAAGACCTTCAGAGGCTAATTTAGTAATCCCGTAAGGGGATATGGGTCTTAAGACATTATCCTCCCTCATAGGCAGGGGGCTCTCTCCATAAACGGAGGAAGAGGAGGCTAAGATGAACTTCTTCAGGGGAAATTCCTTTACTTCTTCCAATAGTCTTTGAGTTACGGCAATATTATCTCTAATGTAGATTCCGAAATTCTTTCCCCAGCTTTTCCTCACTCCGGGCTGGGCCGCTAGATGGAAGAGGTAATCGATCCCTTCCAAAGTTTTTTTCAGGTCTAACTCTAAAAGATTTCCTTCCTGGAAGGAAAAGTTCTTATTCTCTTTAAGGTTTTTTAGATTATTCTCTTTAATCTTGCGGGAATAATAATCAGTAAAGGAATCGATGGCCCTCACTTCCCATCCCAATTTTAACAATCCTTCTGCTAAATGGGAACCGATGAATCCTGCCACTCCAGTAACTAAGGCTCTCATAGTTTAACCTCCCAGACGCTGATTTCTTTTTACTGCCTACTGCGTGGGTGTATTTAACGCAGATACTCAACGCACTTTGTTTGCCTCGAGATGTTAGCCGCAGATTATAAATGTTTGATATCAGATTTTACTGACCACTGATTACCGATCACTGATTACTGACCATTGAGCTGTTGGGCTATTTCCCTCCCCTGATTGATGACGTCCTCCATGGAGAGGTACTCCCAGGAACCGAACCTCCCTGTAGAATAGATATTATTCTTTCTTAAAAATCTTTGGCTGGTGGCTACGCTTTCTTTATAATTATGGTCGTAGAGAGGATAGGCATATCTGATGTCTAAGACAAGTTTTGCCAGAATCTTATCTCGGGAAGTGATAATGCCTGCTTTTATTAAATCCTTTACTATTTTCTTTGTTATTCTTTTTTTATCAAGTGGTCTATCTTTAGAATAGGAGACCTCAGTATAGATAGAACTCGTCCCTCTGGGGGCAAGATAAGAAGAAAAGTTGGAGGTAAAGCCCGCTCGATAGAAAGAAAACTCTTTTTCTGGAAAGTAAACCCAGTGCTTATCTGATATATTCTCCCGTTTAATTCCTAAGTTTAGATTGAAGACTGAAACGTATCTTAGGCGCTTAGAGGCCTTGCTAACTTTCTCTGGAATTCGCTCGATAATCTTTATTAATTTTGGTAGAGGTATAGTAGATACCAATCTCTGATATCTTATCTCTCTGCCGTTGCTAAATTTAATCTTTTTATCTTTAAGCGAGATTTTAGTTGCCTTCAAATTTAGATTTATTCTCTTAACAGCGGAGAGAAAGGATTGGGGTAGTTCCTCTATTCCCCCCTTTAAAGGATAATAGAATCGGATATTATAACCGAAGTCCTTTTCCTGTCTTCCCCTTGCTCCAGCTAGTACCTCTTTTAAGGTAGGGATGGGAATGAACCCCCTGGTCCATTCTGTGGACATCTCCTCTAAGGGAACAGTCCATAATTTCTCGTTGTAGGGAATCATAAAGTGCTTGGCATATCCCTTTCCAAAGTTTCTATAAATCCACTCTTTGAAGTCAACTGGTTTACGGTGTACGGCATACCGTTTACGGTTAGTTCTAATCTCCCTGAGACCATCGATGCATTCCTTTACAACTTTAGAGGGCAATCCATAAATATTGGCCTGAAAGGGATACTTGGTATAGATTCCTTTAGAATAGATCCAGGCTTTTCGCTTCTGAAGAAAGAGATTCTTTTCTAAAAGTTCTCTAATTAATTTTTTGTTCTTGTCTCTTTTGATGT
Organism: bacterium; assembly: GCA_030615855.1. Lineage (GTDB taxonomy): Bacteria > UBP18 > UBA7526 > UBA7526 > UBA7526 > JAUWXM01. The sequence goes on from JAUWYL010000006.1 coordinate 31,682, forward strand.
GAAGCAGATGTCCAGTATGATCAAAAGTAAAGCCATTTACCTTCTCGCTTCTGCATAAGCCCCCTACCCGAGACCCCTTCTCAAAGATAGAATAGTCTTTCTTCAAATAATAGGCGCAGGTTAAACCTGAAAGCCCGGCACCTAAGATAATTATTTTGCTGGATTTTTGCATTTTTAGTTTCTCGTTATACGTTGAAGGGTTACGTTGAAAATTTAAATATTAAAAATTAAATATTAAAATTCAAAATTTTACATTTTGCATTGTCATTTTAATTTTTACATTTTGATTTTTGATATTATGCTATATCATTTGATGCGGGCTTCGTAACCGCAACCGTTTGACGATAGCCATCAAGTTTACAGAAGAGATTAGCCATGAATTTCCTCGCGCATTTCAATCTGGGCCAATCTGTGGCCGACTAAAAAAGAAACTAAAATGACTAAGCAATAGATAAAAATAGCCCATTTAATTTTTACCAGTGTAACGACTACTCCGACAATGGCCAATAGAATACTAATAAGGTAGACAATTAAGACTGTCTTTTTTCTGCTCAGGCCAAGGGCCACCAAGCGGAGAGCGAAGTGGTCATTGCTTGCCCGCAGGATAGAGCGCCCCTTCTTTGTTCGTAAGGCAGTGACCAGGAAGGTATCGTAGATGGGAATCCCTAAGATAAGGATAGGAGCAAAGAGAGCGATTCTATTTACTGCGGTATAGCTGGTTCCGATGGCCAGGGCAGCCATGGTAAAGCCCAAGAAGAGGCTTCCCGCATCCCCCATATAGATCTTTGCCGGAAAGAAGTTATATCTCAAGAATCCCAAGCAGGCACCGGCTAAGGCAGCACAGGCTAAGATAACAAAGGCCTGATTACCAGGTAGAGCAATGGCAACCAATGCTAAAGAGGCGATAAAGACCACTCCGCTCGATAGACCATCCATAATATCGATGATGTTAAAGGCATTGATGATCCCCACTACCCACAAAATAGTCAAAGGAATACTGGGCCAAAAAGGTAGAAATTTTAATCTCACGCCAAAGATAATTAGAATAATAGCAGCAATTGTTTCTACAAAGAGTTTCGTCTTTGCGGATAGGCCTTGCAGATCATCGGCTAAGCCCAAGGCAACAATTAGTATGCTGCCCAGGAGGATGCCCGTTAACCCCTTTTTCCCCTCCTCAGGGATGTTGAGAAGAAAGAATCCGACTATTACTGGGATTAAAAAGGCAAGGAAAATGGCTACTCCTCCCAGATAGGGAACCGGCTCCTTATGAACCTTTACCGGTGCTCGAGGATGGTCCAGAATATCAAACCTAAAGGCCATTCTCCTTGCCAGAGGAGTTAATAAAAAAACCAGAATTAGAGAGGAAAAAAAGGCGATAAAATAATACTGCCACATAACTAACTACCTATCTTTTCTTGAATAAGTTCATCATAGAGTTTCTCTGTTTCTTCTATCATTCTATCTACAGTAAAATATTTTTCTACCCTCTCTTTACCCCTTTTAGCCATCTCCTGGGCTTCTTTCTTATTCTTTAGCATCCAGAGAATGGCTTGGGCTAAGGCCCCAGGATCTCTGGGGGGGACTAAAAGTCCATGAACTCTATCCTGAATAATCTCTCTTACCCCACCCACATCAGTAGCTACCACTGGCTTACCCATAGCCAGAGCCTCAAGGAGGGAACTGGGAAGCCCTTCCCATAATGAAGGAAGAACGAATACATCCAGCAAGGATAATAACTGGGGAATATCTTGACGAAAGCCGGTGAAGATTACCCTTTCCTTCAGTCCCAAAGAAACCGTTTCTTCTTCTAATTTCTTTTTTATTGGACCATCACCCATAATAAGAAGCGTTGCTTCTGGAATAGTATCCTTCACTTGCTTAAGCGTCTTCAGAAGGTAGGTCAATCCCTTTGCCGGATGAAGGCGGGCAATAGTCCCTATGACCATGCTTTGAGGCTTAATGCCCAAGGCCTCTTTTTTTACTTTGATATTTACTCTAAATTTATTCAGGTCAATCCCGCTATAGATGACCGTTATTTTCTCTTCAGAAATTCCCTCCCGATGGATAAGCCTCTTTCTAACTACTTCTGAATTGGCGATAATCTTATTAGCAAACCTCGCTGTCCAGCGATCGGCTACTGAATGGTGCCATCTTCTCCAATCGTCCGTGCTGCGCTGGCTGGAGATGATGACCGGCACCCCGGCTATATGTCCTATTATTCTCCCCATTATATTAGCACGATAGAGGTAGGTATGCAATAACTGAATCTTCTCCTTCCTCAAAAAAAGAAATAATTTCCGAGGACAAGAGAGATGATATAGGGAAATACCTTCCTTCTCTATTGCCTCAGCCAAAGGCCCTCTTTCTTTCAAATAGCCTACCTGGATTTCATACTTTCTCTTGTTCAGTCTTTGGACTAAAGATAAAAGATAATGCTCTGTCCCCCCGATGTTAAGACTGGTGATTAACTGTAAAATTTTAACTTTGTCTTGTAGCATAGAGAATAAAACTTTCCTTCTTTCCCAATAACTTAAATAATTTGAGGAAAGAAACCATAGCTAAATTCTTCAAAAATCCCTTTGCATAGCGAGAAGTTATTACTTCGTCTGCACCTTTAATCTTTAAAACTCGAAAACCTGCCTTTTCTACCATTTTGGTTAATATCCGAGGAGTAAAATAGTAAATTTGAGCAGGAAGATGCAGAATGCCCCTGGCCATGGTAAAATGTGAAACAAACCTTGCCAAAAGGAAGACGGCCCAATAGCGATGGGGCACTTTTAAAACAACTATACCTTTCTTTTTTAAGATACGGAAGGTTTCTTCTAGATATCCCATAGGATCAGGCAGGCTGCAAAGAATATCCCACATCGTCACTAAATCAAAATGGGCGGGGGGGAGGTGAGCCTCTTTCAAACCTCCCTGAAAGACCTTCAATCTATATTCATTCTGAGCAAACTGGACAGCAAAAGGAGAAGGTTCCACCCCTTCTGACTGCCAACCAAATTCTTGGGCTACCTTCAAGAAGAAGCCTACTCCACAGCCGATGTCGAGTAAACTCTCGCCCTTCTTAAATTCTTCTATCTCCTCTAACCTTCTTTGGAAATAAACTATTCTTTCTTCTCTATTTTTAAGGTAATAATTGGTGAAATATTCCCTTGAATAAAGCTGGACTAACTCCTTTGCTTCTGGACGAGGATTGAGATAGATAAGACCACAGTTCTGACAGCGCACTATCCTATAAGGTGGCTCCTGCCAGATCACCTTTGTTCTATCTTGATTGCAGAGATTGCATCCTATGTATTCTAACATTTCTCATTCTCCTTAAACCATCAAACCAAGGAGAGACTTTAAACTTAAAGCGAAGCATATTATCCTTGCGATAGATACCCACCCTTTTCAAAGAGAACTTTCCCTCCTTCAACCTTCCATAAGGAGTAACTACTGCTCCTTCATAACCGCATTCTTTGAGTATCTTCTGAATCCGGCCATTGAAGTCCCCATAGGGATAGCAGAAAAAAATAATCTTCGTCCCTATTTCTTCTTCGATCTGTTTCTTCGATCCCTGGATTTCTTTTCTCGCTTCTTGGTAGGAAAGCCTGGTCAAATGAGGATGGCTGATAGTATGGGACCCGAACTCTATCCCATTATTGCTCATCTCTCTTATTGCTCGCCAGCTTAGAAAATAGTAATCCTCTTCCCTTCCTCCATATCTCTCAATATACCTCTCTGGTTTGAAAAGCCTATCAGTGCCGATATAGCCGGTGATTAAAAAGATGGTTGCCGAGAAGCCATAGCGCTTCAGGATGAAATAAGCATTGGTGTAGTTATCCTGATAGCCATCATCAAAGGTAATGACAAAGGACTTTGAAGATAAATCCTTCTTTTCAATTGCCTGAGCCAAAGAGATAGTCCGATACCCCTTTTTATAAAAGTATTTCATCTGTCTGTCGAAATTTTCTACACTTACTGCCAGCCCACCCTGCCTTCTATTACTTACACTATGATAAGTAAGGATTAACATGGTCTAAACTTCTTTTCTATCAGGTGGTCGTATATCTTTTCTGTCTCTTGAACCATCCTCTCCCGGCCAAAGTTCTCTTTCACCCGCCTCCTCCCTTTCTTTCCCATTTCAATAGCCCGACTTCTATCTTTGAGTAAACTTATGATGGCTTCTGATAGAGCAATAGGATCTTTGGGGGGAATTAAAATCCCAGTTTGGCCATCTGTTATTGTCTCTGGATTTCCGCCCACATTGGTAGCCACCACTGGTTTACCCATAGCCATGGCCTCCAAGAGAACATTGGAAAAGCCTTCGCGTAGCGAAGGAAGGGCGAAGAGATCAAAAGTGGCCATTACTCGAGGTATATCCCTGCGGAAGCCAGTGAAGATAACACTTGAAGAAACGCCCAGGCCTGAAATTAATCTTTTTAATTTTCTTTTATAGATACGCTCTGGTTTAAGATTAGCATTCCCCACAATAAGGAACTTTACTTGTGGAAAAACATCCAGAATTTGAGGAATAGACCGTATTAAAAAATGAAGTCCTTTGTAATGGCAGATGCGGGCCACCGTACCTACTACAGAAACTTGGGAATCAAGGCCTAGATTCCTTCGCTCTTGTAAAACATTAATTTTTTGGTGAAATCTATCTAAATCCAGTCCATTGTAAATGACAGCTATCTTATAAGATTTTATCCCTGCCATTTGTATTAAGAAATCCTTGACCGCGAAAGAGTTGACTAACATTTTATCAGTAAATCGCATAAGGACTTTGTCTACATACAGCCGAAATTTCCCTTTCCAATCTTCTATATTGCGCTCTGAGGAGATAATGATAGGAACCCGGGCAAGAATAGCAGCTAAACGTCCAAAAGTATTACTGGTAAACATATAAGTATGAATAAGATCTATTTTCTCTCGTTTGATAACTCTGATTAGCTTAGGAATAACGGAAAGATCATGTCTAAACTTTTTTCCTAAAATAACTACCTTGATACCCAGCCTCTGCGCTTCAGCCAATAAGGGTCCCCCTTTTGTAAGGCAGCAGAGAGTAAGATTATATTTTGTCTTATCAAGGTACCGCGCCAATAGAAGTAACTGCCTCGGGGTGCCGCCAATAGCCAAAGTAGCTATAACTTCCAATACATTAATTTTCTTCATCTTCTTTACTAACTTGTAATATTTTAGCTTTAGGAAGGAGAAAGGAGACTGCAATTAGATAAGAAAAAATTGTGGCCAATATCGCTCCGGTAATGCCTATTAAAGGAATTAGTGCTCTATTCATAATAATATTAAAGGAGGCGGCAATAACGAGTGCCATCATACCGATTTTTGCTCCGGTTTTCCCTGCCGAAACTATTAACCAAGCATAAACACCATATAAAGAAACGGTTATGGCCCCCAGGCCAAACAAAATTAGCAAGGCTAGATTAATGGGGTAGTTTTTTCCATATAATTTTAATGCTATAAACTCACCACCCACTAAGATGGGTAATCCAAAAATGACCAAATAGGGAATAAATCTATTGATTCTTTTAAAGATATTCCATTTTGCCTTAGACTTTGAAGCAGTAGGAAAGAAAACTGTGGTAAACATAACCATAAAGGATGAAACAATTCCCAGAGATGAAGCATGATAGGCGCGATAAATCCCTAAATCTCCGGTTGCCAGGTATTTATTGATCATTACCTTATCTACATTAGTCAAAAAAATAAAAGAGACCGCAGCCAACAGAGAATAAAATCCATACCGGATTAATTTCCCTGCCCAGTATCTACTAAACTGAAAGGAAAAGTATTTATAAATACTGGCCATCCCTATTATTATTACCAAAACATAGGCGATACAGATCGCGAAAACTGCCGCAATAAAAGTCCGGGAATCTTTCATAAAAATAAAAAGGGTAAAAACTCCTAATAATCCTACCCCGAATATAATCTCCAGCATGCTTCTCTTTTTCATTTCATGAAGACCCTGAAGAGTACGAGTTATTATACTACTGAGGGCATAAATTATAGTAAAAAGTAAAATCAGGTAAAAAATACTATCGGAGATAGAAAAAAGTCTTAAGAGTCGAGGTTTGAAAATAAGGTAGAAGAAAATGGAAACCAGTGAAAATAAGAAGACCATCAAATAAGCAGTAGATATAATGGCGGAGCGCCTTTTAAAATCCTCTCCTTCTGCATTATATTTTACCATGGCTGTAGATATTCCCATAAACATAGGAATCGTTAAAAATGAGGCTACAGAAATAACAAGAGTAAACTTACCATATTCCTCCGGGCCTAGAACGCGGCCCGCCAGAATATTGAAAATTACAGTCAGAACTTTGGCAATACCAAACCCCAAAGCAACATATCCCAGATTCTTAAAAAATATCTCAATATTCGCAGTCATTTCTTCAGCAAATATCTTTTTATACACCAAGTTAAAGAAATTTAGAAATAGTTTCTTCATTCAATTACGCTCTCTTTGACTGCTTCAGGCTCAAGGGATTTTATCGGTTGTTTTAGGATAATCAATTCTATCTCTTTTCTCAAGATTTCAAAAGAGAAATACTTTATGATAAATTCTAAGAATTTCCTCAAGACTAAAGTTCGACATAGATTTACGACTAATCTCTTGGTACGATTTTTAATTCTATCGGGATCCTCTAATTTCCGGTACCTTTCTAATTTTCTATAATCAATTATAGTTACCTTATTCTTCTTTAAACTTTCAACCACAGTTTTGCGAGTAATATAATTTAAGGTATCTAGAAAAACTATGTTTTTCCCAAGAATACGAAGATAGAACTTTGCTATCCTCTTAGGAAATCTTGGTAGCCAGGGTAACATATAGTGCCCCTCATAAAAGGAATTATAATCAGGGGCAGCCAAGAAAAAAATTCCTCCCGGCTTTAAAACTCTAATACACTCCCTTAATGCTAAATCTAAATCCTGGACGTGTTCCATTGTTTGATTAGATATTACACCGTCAAAGTAATTTGATGGAAAAGGTAGTTTTTCGGAGGGGCTGGTATAAAATTTGTCCTTAAGGTTTAAAAGTCTGGCCATCCTTCGCGCAATCTCGATCAGCTTTCTGTTAATATCTACACCATAACAATCCAATCCTTGTCGTTGACATAAGAGAGTCAACCCCCCAGAGCCACAGGCAATATCCAGTATTTTAGTATTTCTATTGATTTTAATGAAGTATCCAAAAATTGATTTTAATTTAAGGTAGGTTTCAGAATATAGGTTGATATCTGTTTTATCTTTGATGAATTTTTTTAGTCTTCTTTCAGGAATTACCCCACTATATATTTGAGTGTAGCATTCTTCTATCAGCCGGGCAAGTTTATCTTTGTTCTCCATCCATTAACCCTTTAAGAAATTTTACCTGTTGGTCCCCAATGTTTTTGAAGGAAAATTGATTCATGTTCTTCATACAATTTTTTGAAAGTCTTTCCCTAAAATCATCATCACTTGCCATCTTCAGAATAGCCCGGAAAATGTCTTCAATATTCAGAGGATTAACCAAAAGCCCCTTAACTCCATTAGGAACCAGCTCGGGCACTGGTCCATAGTTGGAGCCAATAACCGGCAAACCAGCGGATAAAGCCTCGATAACTACTCTTCCCTGACCTTCATAAAGTGTGGGAAAGAGAAAGAAATCGCTGGAATGATAAGCACAGCGGAGATCTTCTAAATAAAGTCTGCCTAAAAATCTCACTTTTTTTGATATCCTTAGTTCTTGCGCCAGTCTTAAGAGTTCTTTTTTCTGAGGCCCAGCACCAGCAATCAAAAGAAATATTTGCGAATAGTCTTTTAGAGCCTTAGCAAAAGCACGTAACACACGTTCTAAATTCTTCTGTTTTCTCAGTCTTCCAGCAAAGAGAATTATTTTATTCTCTTTTATAATTTGGGATAAAGTGTATTTAAACTGAAACTTGGCTATTTTCTCTTTACTAATCGATATAAAACTTTCGATATTAACTTTGTTGGAAATATAGACAATTTTTTTCGGATTAACTCCATGAGCCATAGTGTAATTTACCAAAAATTTACTTACACAACGAATTTCAGTAGCTTTCTTCAAAACAAACCGTTCTACTATTTCATTGAGGCAAGGGATACGTAAATAGAAGGGGGTAATTCTAAAGCACTGATGGTAATCATTGTTAAGAGTGATAAAAGACGGAATCCCTGCCTTTCTTGCTGCCAGAACTATGGGAAGGCCTTCATTAAGAGGGTCACCGTGAAAATAACCTATTAACGAAAGGTTATATTTCTTAATATTACGTGTTAAAAAATTAGCCACCAGATGACTATAATATAAGGGAGTGAAGAGATAGCGATAAATTCGCGGTATTGGCCGGAGGGAAGATATCACCAATGTCCTGGTAGGAATATTAGAGTAATCATAGGTATCGTTAATACTCATTACATAAACTTTTTCGAATTTCAGATTAGGATTTAACATCTCTTCTACTATCTTCCAACCTCGATGGGGGACATACTCATGGAGCCTGGTAATAAGTAAACCATATCTGTGCATTATTAGCCTTTTAGTAAGAGACTGTAGATTTTTTTTAACCTTTGTGCGCTTTCTATCCAACTATATCTTTCTTTCACTATTTCTCTGTTCCTCCTTCCCATTTCTTGAGCTAACTTATCATTATTGATTAATTTTAGTATTGCCGTTTTAAGCTCATCTATATTATTACTCTCTATTAAAAGACCGTTCTTCCCTTCCTGAATCTGTTGAGGAATTCCCCCAACTCTGGTAGCGACAATTGGCAATTTACAGGCCATGGCCTCTAAGACGGCGTTGGGAAAATTATCATAGGAAGAAGGTATAACAAAGATATCTGCTGCGGAATAGTATTTAGGTAACGCGTCATTAGGAATTTTACCAGTGAAGATAATATATTTCTCCAATTCGTATTTTTTAACTATTCCCTTTATTGTGTTTTTTAGAGGACCTTCCCCTACCAGCATTAGTCTAATATCTTTTCTTTCTTTTATTACTTCCCGAAAGGTAGCAACCATAAAAGATAAATTTTTCAGGGGTACAAAACGTCCTACAAATAATAATAGTTTATTGTTACCTATGGAAAATTTATCTCTGATATTGCTTAAGGTGGGTTTAAAGAAATTAAAATCCACACCAGGCGGGATATCGACTACATCTTTCCGAAAATGTTCTCGAATATATCTGACCGCATCTCCACTTGCTATGAGAGCATCTGCTTGAGATAATAAGTTTTTGGAACGTTTGCCGGGTGGGCCAGGAAATCTGATTACTACCGGTATTTTCTTTTTTACTCTTTTTAATTTTACTAACAGCACTCGGCCGCAAACCTGCAGAATATCATAGTTGTCCTCTTTTCCCAGTATGCGCAGACAATTCCGAGCAAAGAGCCAATGATCAAGATATCTCAGATATTTACCACCCCAGGGAATCCTCTGGGAAAAATCGCGCAAAAAGGGTGAAGCAACATAAGTAGTTTTAAACTGGGTGAGAGGATGTTTTGCCCGTCGAAAAAGAGGTTTTCCAATGAGGAAGCTTATCTCTACTCCCAATTTTTCCAAATTCTGGGCCATATTGAGGTCGAATATCTCTCCCCCTCCCCGATACATCCCCATTCCCCGGTTAACGAATTTTACTCTCATGCCGTATCTTCAAATATTTTATTTATCTTTGTATATTCAATATTTGGGAAACGATTAATGTGTTTCCAGAATTTAGAGAACATCTTCTCCATTTCGGAATGAGAAAATTCCCAGTAATGGGTGACCAAACAAAAGATGCCTCGATAGCGGTAAATAAGATTAAAAGCAGTAATCAATTTTTTTAGATCTGTTCTGGAAGTTAAGGTATAATGAATCATTTCTAAATGATCCGAAAATTTCAAAATATAGGGATAGGGTGCTCTCCTTCTTGTTTTGAGTTGATATATCTTGCGCTTTATTAAAGCGGATGAAATAGGGTCTTTATAAACCCAGAAGGGAAAGGAACCGATAAGGTTTAATCCATTATCTATTACTGCTTCCATTCCTTTTCGTGAAAGAGCGTTATGTGGGGGAACAAAGGTTTTAATCTCAGTTTCGAATAATTCTTTCAAATATCTTTTGCCTTCCTTAACTTTTTGAAATAAGTTAGCACCGGCTACAAATTCATAACTTCCCTTGTAATTCTTATGACTATAGCCATGGAGCATGATAGAGACCTTCCCCTCCTTTATTTTCTTTCTTAAAAATTCTACTAATTCCTTATTTTTATCTATGGGAAATGTTCTGTCACCTTGCCAATATTCTTCAGGAAGCGCCCCACTCTTAGTACAGGCTTGAAAAGGAACCACAGAGAGGGAGATGGGTATTTTATCCCAAATTTTACTATAGATTTTCTCTAATTGTTGCGGTTTAGTAAAATAACATATATCATCATCGCGAATAGCAAACTTCATTAGTACCCTGTCATTTTGGTGAAGAGGAGGAATTTTCCTAAGAGGTTGTTGGCGCGCTTATAAAGTTTCTTCATCTCTTTCAGCCTCTGGTTGTAGAATTTGATCTTTCTTTTTTCTTCACTGTTATTTGAATTTCCTTTAGCATGCTGGATTAGTTCCTCACTCTTCTGGATTATATCTCTTATCTCGTCCATTCTCCATCTTGCAGAAAGAGTAATTCTATTTCTTACTATCTTTGTCAGATTGGATTCTGCCTCATAGAAGTTCCTTCGCGACCCTTTCATCCAGACCCTTTTCACCGCTCCCTTCTCCTCTAATTCCCGGATGTTAATGCTGGCACTTCCCTTACTGATGACCAACCTTTTGACCATATCATCAAGCGAAAGTGGTTTTTCAGAAAGGTAAAGTAAAGCGTATAATTGTCCCATTACCTTGCTGAACCCTAAGGTAGAACTTAGATGACCTATTCCCTCAATAAAGTTATGGTATGCTTTATCAAGATTCTTATTCATCCCGCCCCTCCTTGCAACCGCAAAAACACAAAATTTAACTGAAAAACACAAAAAAGATATTGCAACTACAAAAATCAGAATTTAGTATATTTAGAATATTGTAAACACTCTGAATAAAATAATATCACCTTTTTATTTATTTGTCAAGTTTTTTCTTGGCGGGGCGATCAATCGATTTTCGTACTTGGTGCGCGTTAATTTAGTCAGGCCTTTTTTTCTTGCATCTTCTGCCTTTTTATACTCTTCTTCTGCTATCTCAGTTCTGCCTAAGTCTTCATAGATACGACCCAGACTATAATGAGTCTGGGCATAGTTTGGTTCTAATTCTATGGCCTTTTTATAGTTCTCAATCGCTTCCTCATACCTTCCCTCATTGGCATAGATGGAGCCCAATTCATAATAGTAAAAACAGTGATCAGGATTCAGTTCTAAAGCTCTTTCCATCTCTCGAATAGCGAAGTCTAACCTCGATCTCCCAGTGAAGTTCTGATGATAGAATTTTGCCAAACGTCTATGATAATATCCGTTTCTTGGTTCAAGTCTCATTGCCCTCTTGAATCTTTCATAGGCATCGATGCGATAATAAGAATCCCCTGTTTCCCTGTATCGCTTTACATAGAGGTTGGCCAGTTCGAAATGATACTCTCCACATAGGGGGTCTTGGGCGATGGCTTTCCTATATTCTCCCCTCTCAGCATAGATGTCCGCCAAATAGGGGGCAATGATGGCATATTCCAGAATTAAAATAATTAAGACTAAATAAAGATAATACCTCTTACTCTGTAAAAATACAATTTTGGACTTTGGACTTTGCCTGCCCCGTGGGAGCATAGCGACTTTACGGGGGGCTTTTGACTTTGGACTTTTGACCTTGGACTCTGGACTACCTAAGCCCATCACTATGCCAGCATTTATAGCAAGAAAAATGGTAACCGCTGGGGCGTGGAGAGGAAAGTCTACCAGGCTATGGTTCAAGACCCCCACTATTCCTACTACCAGACCGATAATTAAGCCGTACTCTTCTTTACCCTGAAGGCTCTTTAATAGTTCTTTTGCTTTTCTGAAGAAAGTGAATAGGAGCCAGATGAATATCCCCAGAGCGAATATTCCCATTTCAGAGGCGATCTGTAAGTATTCATTGTGGGCGAAGGAGGCCTTCTTCCCGAAGCGGGCAAAGACTCCTTTTACTGGAAAGCTATATCCTGGAAAGGCATCGGAAAAGGTCCCCAAGCCAGTGCCCAGGAAGGGATGATCCTTAATTATAGAAAGTGCGCTCTTCCAGATGGAGATCCTGGTGTAGGCATAAGGGTCCTTTCCTCCTACAGTTATTAGACGCATCAATGGTGAGTTAACTGGAGTGGGGAAAAGGCTAAAGAGGAGAATAACTAAGGCTAAAGTTATCAGGGCATAACGTTTGCTTTTTAAGTATCCCAAGAATGTGACAATTAGGGCTAAACTTAAGAATGCCCCTCGGGACCTGGTAGTGATGATGGCTAAGAGAAAGAGGATGATCGCTATGCCAAGAAATATTCTCTTAGTCTTTTTTCTTTCTCTGTTGAACAGTAGCATTCCTAAAACCAATGAGAAAGGAATGAGCAAAAAGCTGGCAAAAATGTTTAGATTGGGAAAAGTGGAGAAGGGTGGGCCGAAGTTGTGGGTAAAGAATTCTACAAGACCATAGAGGGTGACGAAGACGCTTACTCCCAAGATGCTCTGGATCAATTTTTTAATTTCTACTTCACTTTTAATGTTATTGACCACCAGAAAGTATATCAGGGAATAGGAGATGAGGCGATAGAGAGCGCTTATACTGTGATGAATATTGATCGATCTTATTAGGGAGAGAGAGGCGAAGAGAATAAAAAAAAGGATGGGGAGATCCAGTGGGGTTTTGGTAAAACTGAATTCCCTATCCTCTTTTATCCTGATCAGCCAGATGGCTAAAGTAATTAAGAGTATTAAGTAAACGGAAGTTATAGCCCAGATGGGGAGGGCGGCTCTGAAGAGGGGGCTGAAGAGAATAATGGCCACCAAGCCCAAAGTAATGAGCCGCTCAAAAATCATTTCTTCTTAAGGTAAGAAATTGCTGCCTTTAATCCTAAGAGATAGCTATCCACTCCGAAGCCAGAGATCTGACCTACTGCTACAGGAGCAATCAGAGATTTATGGCGGAACTCTTCCCGGGCGTAGATATTGGAGAGGTGAACCTCTACCGTCGGTATCTTTCTAGCGACAATGGCATCTCTTATGGCCACACTGGTATGGGTATAGGCAGCAGGATTGATGACTAAGACATCTTCTCTGGAATTACTTATCTCCTCCACAATCTCTCCCTCATGGTTGGATTGAATGGTCCTGACCTCTACCCCTTTCTCTTTTGTCAAGTTTTGAATCCTTTTATCGATCTCAGCCAAGGTAGTCTTACCGTAGACCTCCGGCTCCCTGGTGCCCAAGAGGTCCAGGTTTGGCCCATGAATTACTAATATCTTCATCTTCTACCCCCACGGATTTAAGACAGGTAATCGGTGATCAGTGATCGGTGATCGGTGATCGGTAACTGTTCACGGTTCACCGTTCACTGTTCTAAGTTATTTCTTTTAAGACTTCTTTTATTGCTTCTGGCGGAACATCATCCCTTATCTCTACTTTGCCTATCTCGGTCGCTAAGATAAACCTTATCCTCCCCTCTTTTACCTTCTTATCTCTACTTAAAGCCTTTATAATCTTTAGGGGATCAACATCCTTTACTTTCGTGGGAAGCCCTGCTCTTTCCAAGAGTTCTATCTGGCGCCTTTCCCCTTCTTTATTCAGAATTCCCATCCGATGGGCAATCTTGGCTGCGGCCACCATCCCAATAGAGACCGCCTCCCCATGGCGATAGATTTTATATTTTGTTAATACCTCTAAGGCATGACCAATGGTATGGCCATAATTTATCATAGACCTTATCCCCTTCTCCTCCCTCTCGTCAAGGGAGACTAACTCCGCCTTAATCCTAGAGCAGGTGGTAACTACTCTCGTCAAGACATTCAGATCGAATGCCTTTATTCTATCTATCTTCTCTTCCAGATAACCAAAGAATTCCCTATCCTTAATTATCCCATACTTAATGACCTCTGCTAAAGCAGCGATAAGTTCTCTATGGGCCAAGGTCTTTAATACCGCAAGATCGGTATAGACCAGTTTCGGCTGATAGAAGGAGCCGATGAGGTTCTTCCCCAGAGGATGATTCACTGCCACCTTCCCTCCGATAGAGGCGTCCACTTGGGCAAGTAGGGAGGTGGGAACCTGGATGAAGGGGATCCCTCTCATATAGGTAGAGGCAACGAAGCCTGCTAAGTCTCCGATTACTCCTCCCCCTAAGGCGAGGATGAAGGAATACCTATCCCTCTTATGCTCTAAGAGTTCATCGTATAATTTAGAGGCCCATTCTAAAGACTTATACTCCTCACCATCAGGAACCCGAGCAATGGCCACTTCGAAGCCTTCCTTCGCTAAACTATCTTTTACCGTATCCTGATAGAGATCTCCCACAAGAGGATTGGTAATGATAGTTGCCTTCTTTCCCATGTCATATTTTGATAAGATTTTTCCAATGTCCTTCAGATTCCTGCTATCAACCAAGATCTTATAACTTCTCTCACCAAGATCTACTCTTATCTCCTCCATTTTCTCCTCACTCTGTTTGGACACAGATTATCATGTTTCAGTTAATAACAGTTAATAGCGGTTAATATTAGTTAATATCAGTTGCAGTTTTTCATGCAACCGATTTTAACCGCCCCTCGTTTTCACTCGGGACTAGGCGATCCTGAATGAAATGAAGGACCGTTGATAACAGTTGTTAACCGATATTAACCTCTTTCTGCATTATCTGTTTACATCTGCTATAATCTGTCTGAGTCTTAGGTACTTTAAGATTTTTTCTACCACTTCCTTCACAGTTAAATGTGAAGTATCGATGATATAGTCGGCACTCTTCTCATAGAATGGTTTTCTATAATCTAATAGTTTTTTGATTCTCTTTTCTCTATTTACATTCTCTAAGAGAGGACGATAGGTTTCCTTCTCTGTCCTTTCCCTGATTACCTCTGGAGAAGCCCAGAGGCAGATAATGACTCCATTTCTTTTTAAATTAGAAATATTTTCTCGATCCAGGACTACTCCCCCACCTGTGGAGATGACCTGATCCTTCCCCTGGGCAACCTTCTTTACCACCTCTTTCTCAAGTTTCCTAAAATACTTCTCTCCGAACTTCTTGAAGATCTGGGTAATGGTAATTCCTTCTTCCTTCTCGATAATATCATCAGTATTTGCAAACTCAAGATTTAGTTCTTGAGCCAGCCTTTTCCCAATAGCGTTCTTTCCTGCTCCCATAAAACCAGTCAGAACAACATTCTTCATCTTTGTTTAAGGTACTTTAGGTAACCTGCGTAGTTTCTTTTCATCTCAGAAAGGCTATCTCCCCCAAACTTCTCCAGCATGGTATTAGCTAACTCAAAAGATGCCACTGACTCTCCAATAACTGCTGCTGCTGGAACTACACAGACATCCGATCTTTCAACAGTTGCCTTAACTTTTCTCTTGGTAATTAGATCTACTGAGGAGAGAGGTTTCTGGAGGGTGGAGAGGGGCTTCATGGCTACTTTTATTCTTAAGGGTTCTCCATTGGTCACCCCTCCTTCTAATCCTCCAGCATTATTCGTCCTGCGATAGAAGCCTTTTCTCTTCTCATAGAATATCTCATCCTGGACCTCTGAGCCGAGAAGTTCACTCGCCCTAAATCCTAGTCCGATCTCGACTCCTTTAGCTGCCGGGATACTCATTAAGGCCTGAGCCAATCTACCATCCAACCTCCGATCAGGATGGACATAACTTCCCAAGCCTATAGGCAGACCAGTGGCAATGATTTCAAAGACCCCTCCTAAGGTATCCCCCTTTCTCCTTGCTCTATCGATCTCTTCTGCCATGAGTCTATCTGCTTCTCTATCTGGGCAAGAGACTTTAGAATCATCTGCCTTTCTTTTAATCTCGCCAATCTTTAGACCTTCCACTTTCGCCTTTACGCGACCGATCTGGATAACCTGACTAATGATTGAGATTCCAAATTCAGAGAGAAGGATCTTGGTTATAGCACCTATCGCTACCCTATCTGCTGTCTCCCGGGCAGAAGCCCTCTCCAGAACATTCCTTATATCATACTGATCATACTTCAGGACTCCTACCAGGTCTGCATGGCCCGGTCGTGGCCTGGTCACCTTTCCTTCTTTGCTTGGTCTGACGGGATCCATAACCGATTCCCAGTTTTTCCAGTCTCGATTAGGGATGGAAAGAGCAATGGGGCTTCCCAGGGTTTCTCCTCCCCTCATTCCGGATAGTATTTGAACCCTATCCTTTTCGATCTCCATCCTCTTCCCTCTTCCATAGCCTGCCTGTCTTCTCTTAAGTTCTTTATCGATTTTAGTTGGATTTACTCTTAAGCCAGAAAGCATACCTTCTAGAATAGCAACTAAAGTCTTCCCATGCGATTCACCAGCGGTCAAATATCTCAGCATCTCTTTCCTCCTATTAGAATACTTTCAGGTACCAATCCAGTATTATTCGCCCCTTAAGAATGGTCACCAGGGTAGCCAGGGCGAGATAGGGCCCAAAGGGAATGAATTCCTTCCTCTTCTTCCAGGCGGCCTTGAAGCTCTTAGTGGTAAATAATTTCAAAAGCATGAGAATAATGCCTACCACAGCGCCCACAAAGAAGGCCAACAATAGTGTCAACAAGGTAGGTTGCCAGCCCAAGAAGGCACCAATCATGGCCCCCAACTTTATATCTCCTCCTCCCATCCCTCCTTTGCTCAAGATAGCGATGGCCCACAGGATTCCCCCTCCTGCCAATATTCCTAAGAGAGCGTCGATAAGGGAATTAAGTTTCGGGATATGAGAGAAGAGCAAAGGAGCCTGGTGCTGGACTATGAGGCTTGCTAAGAGGCCAACTACTATGCCGGGATAGGTGATCCTGTCCGGGATTAACTTATGCTCAAAGTCTATGAAAGTAATGGCAACCAATGCCGAAGCCAAGAGGAGATAGATGAATAAATTTCCTGGATGAGAATAATAGTTGAAGTAGAAAAGGGCGAAGATAGCCCCGGTTAAAAGTTCAACTATGAAGTAGCGTGGCGATATCCTTTTCCCGCAGTCTCTGCATCTTCCTTTGAGGAGAAGATAACTTGTCAGGGGGATATTGTCATATCCCCTAATAGGGGCCTGGCAGTGAGGGCAAAAGGAGCGAGGGATGACGATCGATTTATTCCGAGGAAGGCGCCAGATGCAGACGTTCAAGAAGCTCCCCACACAACTGCCAAAGATAAAGGCGACAATTGTTCTGACTATCAATTATGCCTCCTCGCTTAAGCTGATAAGTTGATTAGTTGATTAGTTGACAAGTTAGTAAGTTGATAAGTTTCTTGTTAACTTGTGTTCTTGTTAGTTTTGAGTTCTTCCTCTAAGGCCCTTGCCATGACTTCAATCGGCGCTTCCCTGCTCGTCCAGATGGTGAAGGCCAGAGCCCCCTGATAGAGAAGCATCCCCATCCCGTTTAAGGTCTTTGCCCCTATCTCCTCTGCCTCGCTTAAGAGTCTGGTCTTTGGGGGATTATAGATTAGATCATAAACCAAAAGATTTGGATGGAGAAGTTTGGGATCGATGGGTGGGGGATCATCTGGCTTTATTCCAACTGGAGTGGCATTGATCAGGATATCTGCCTCTCTAATCTCTTTTTCCAGCCCCTCTTCCCTGAGCGCTGTAACCTCCACATTAGAGATATTCTCTTCGATGTGAGAGGCGAGATCCTGAGCCTTATCAAAGACGATATCGGAAAGAGCGATCTTCTTCACTCCTTCCTTGGCAAGCTGGATGCTCACCGCTCGACCAGCACCTCCAGCACCGATGATCACTACCCTCTTGCCTTTGGGATCGGTCCCTGTCCCCTTTTTCAAGGAAATAACGAATCCCTCCCCATCTGTATTATATCCTATTAGTCTATTATCTCTAACCAAGATGGTGTTTACCGCCCCGGTGAGTTCCGCCTCCTCAGTTACCTCATCCAGATATTCGAGAACCTTCTCCTTGTAAGGCAGGGTGACATTCACCCCCACTATGCCGAGGGCGGGTAGAGCCTTCAGGGCCCCTTTTAGATTATTCTCTTCAACAGGGAAGGGAAGATAGATATAATTAAAATCCAGGTATTCGAAAGCCTTATTATGCATTGCGGGAGAAAGGGTATGTCCTATGGGATAACCAATGAGGCCCACTATCTTTGTCTCTCCATCGATCTTCACCCCGCACCTCCTATCATATTTTATCACACTTATTTTTTGAAAATTTAAAAACAGAAGAAGTAAGAGCTAAATTGGTTTTACTAGGTGTAACACAGTATCTTATTGAATCATAAGGGAGGTGTGGGGTTCATTCTCTACCTCCCGCCCCTCTTTTCACTCGGGACTGGGCGATCCTGAATGAAATGAAGGGCCGCTGATCATCATCCCAGAGATATAGATGGAGGGTGAACCAATATTGCCCACGAAGCGCAGGTCACTGCCCACCTCTTCTATTGATTTTAGAAGTTCCATAAGGTTGCCGCTCATGGTCACCCCGCAGACAGGGTAAGAAACCTTTCCTTTTTCAATCCACTGGCCATTTACTCCAATGGAGAAGTCACCAGAGATGGGATCTGCGGTATGCATCCCCAAGGTCTCAGTAACATAGAGGCCTCTCCCCATCCCTTTGATTAACTCTTCTTTAGACCTCCTGCCAGCTGAGATGAATAGGTTAGTAGCTCCAATCCCGGGCAAGGACTTGAAGGAGCCCCTCATCCCGTTTCCCGTAGAACTCTTTTTCTCCTTTGCTGCGGTATAGGTATTATAGAGATAGTCTCTTAATATTCCCTTCTCAATGAGGGTCTTCCTTGATGTTGGCACCCCCTCATCGTCACAGGGAGCGCTTCCCAAGCCTTCTTTGAAGATGCCGTCATCGATGATATTCAATTCCCGTGTGCCTACTCTCTTATCCAATTTAGCTCTGAATAGGGATCTCTTTCTCTGGATCGCCTCGGCGCTTAAGGCGTTAGCGATTAATCCTACAAAACTACTTCCCACTAAAGGATCTAGAAATATCGGTATCTTCTGAGTCTTTATCTTCTTAGCCCCAAGAAGGGAGAGGGCCTTCTGAGCCGCTCTCCTTCCTATCTCCTCTACCTTTAACTTTTGATAGAATCTCTGGATATCGAACTCAGACCCGCTCTGGGATTCTCTCTTCTCTTGAGCAATGGCCATAAGTGATATGGAGCAAGAGGTTCCAGAATAAGAGACCTCAAGCCCTTCAGAGTTGAGGATGCTTATCCTATAGGTAGCATCATGATAGGCGGTCTTATAGACCTTTCTAATCCTTCTGTCATATTCTAAGGCAGCCCGGGAAGCCCTCTTTATCCTCTCAATCTTCTCCTTTAAAGATACTCTGTTTAAGTCCTCATCATAGATATTGACCTTGGGATAGGAGGAAGCTCTCTGGGGTAAAAGATTATATCTATCTCTGGTGGCATATCTTGCGTTCAGAGAGGCCTCTTCGATTACTCTATCTATTAGTCCAAGATCTGTGGTATAGCTAAAGCCCAGACCTCCTCTATCTATGACACGCAGACCGAGACCCTCTGTAGAAGCCTGCTCTATACTCTCTATTTTTTCATCACTCAATTCAACAGTAAGGGAGTGGGCCTGGATTAGATATATCTCTGCTGGCTTAGTAATCTTTTTTACTATCTTATAAATATTCATCTTATTTTATGAGTGAAACGAGTAAAAGAGACAACTTGCTTGGCTCATTTTATGAGCGAAGCGAATAAAACAAGGTTCTACGAAGTAGGTTCTTATAAAGAAAGGCTTTGGGGAGGTAAAAAGTCAAAAATAGACCTCTTCCTCTTAAAAGAATAAAGGTTTGGCTTTTGTTATCTCGGACCCCTTGTGGCCCACCAGGCCCAGAGGAGGACGATAGCCCCAATGAGAAAGAAGCTTCCTGCTGCTAAACGATGGGTAAATGTCCACTGATCCTCAAATAAAACTCTCTTCATAGCATTGTTGATCTTGACCACTACGTCTGGAACAGTAAAGTAGAGAAGAGCCAGAATTAAGGTGAGGATCCCTACGATTAAGAAAAATATCATTCTCTTCACCTCCTTTAACTCTGTTCATAGTAGCATAAACAGGATTTAATTGTCAATGAGAAAGATCATGGCCACTTCATCACAATCGGGAAACTTTGGGCATCTAATGCATTCTCCCCATATCTTGTGGGGCAATTTTTCTTTCTTGATTTTTTTAAAACCATTCCTCTTGAAGAATTTTTCTCGATTGGTGAGGGCGAAAACCCTCTTTATCCCCAAATCCTTTGCCTCTGAAAGAGCGCTTTGAAGGAGCCTGCTTCCTATCCCCCTCTTCCTTACTTTCCTATCGACTGCCAGGGATTTTATCTCTGCCAGATTCTCCCAGCTAATATGGAGGGCACAGCATCCCAAGAGCTTCCCCTTCTCCTTCCAGACGAAGAAATCCCTCATATTTTCATATAATTCGTTCAGGGAGCGGGGAAGGAGGGCACCTTCTCGAGCATAGTGATTGATGAGCCTCTGTATCCCTTCAATGTCAGAAAACCTTGTTTTCCTAATCATTTAACGAGCTCGCTTCCTTTCTCAAGGGCCTTTTCATTTATCTCTAATAGGTTTTTCTTCTTCTCCCCTAAAATTTTGGGAAGAGATTTTATTATACTCTTCAGGGGGATTATTTTGCTCTTCTTTAAGTAAGCACCGAGGGCAATCATATTGGCTACTTTGACGTTCCCTAATTTTATAGCCATCTCTGTAGCCGGGACCTCGGCTATCTCCAGATCCTTTCTCTCCACCCCCTTATCAACCAAGGAGGAATTGAGAATCAAGAGGCCTTTCTCCCTCATCCTTTCCTCAAACTTATCAAGAGAGGGTTGGTTGAGGACGAGGCAGGAGGAAGGATGGGCCACCACTGGTGAGCCGATCTCCTCATCTGAGATAATCAGGCTACAGTTCGCCGTACCTCCCCTCATCTCTGCTCCATAGGAGGGGAAGAAAGTGACCTGGAGACCCTCTAACATGGCCCCCTGGGCAAGCAGGCTTCCAGTAAACATGATCCCCTGGCCTCCAAAGCCAGCGATGACTATCTCCTCTCTCATATTATCTCCTATAAGGCGATATGAAGTAAAAAGTTAGAAATAAAAAGTAAAGGTGCTTTTCTTTCGTGAATTTTAATCTTGCATTTTTCATTTTACATTTTTACTTGTATCTTTGATGACCCCCAAGGGGAATTCAGGGAGCATCTTCTCCTCCACCCACCTGAGGGCCTCTTGGGAAGTTACTCCCCAGCCAGTAGGGCACATGGATAGTACCTCCACTAAAGAGAACCCCCTATTCTCGAGTTGAACCTGGAATGCTTTCTTGATGGCTTTCTTTGCCTTTAATATATTCTTTGGACCGTTGACCGCTACTCGCTCAACGTAGGCTGTTCCATCAAGCTGGGCCAGGGCCTCGGATATCTTTATGGGATAGCCAGCCGTTTTTGGCTCCCGACCAGAAGGGGTAGTTAAGGTCTTCTGGCCAGTCAATGTGGTAGGAGCCATCTGCCCTCCCGTCATGCCATAGACGGCATTATTGACAAAGATCACGGTTATATTCTCTCCCCGATTGGCAGCGTGAACCGTCTCTGCTGTTCCGATGGCTGCTAAGTCCCCATCTCCCTGATAGGTAAAGACTATCCTATCCGGTAGGACTCTCTTTATTCCCGTAGCTACTGCCGGAGGTCGGCCATGGGCGGCCTCAGTGGTATCGAATTTCCAGTACTGGTAAGCCAAAACAGCACAGCCTACCGGTGCCACAGCAATTGTTTTCTCTCTTACCTCCAACTCATCGATTACCTCATAGATTAACCTATGAACGATGCCATGGCCACACCCTGGGCAGTAGATAGTCGGTACATCCTGCATGCTCTCTGGCCGACCAAATATTCGTTTCACCCCGCCCCTCCTTTAGTAGCCAAGCAAATGATGTCTATAAAGAAAAAAGAACTCATCATTTCAAGCCTTTCAATCCCAAGGTCATTAATTCCATGAGGGGCGGGGTTCATCTTAAGACTTTCTTTATCCTTTCGATAATTGCCTTCACTTCTGGCAGGCTACCTGCTGGCCGACCATAGAAATGGACCGGACATCTTCCATTCACTGCCAATCTCACATCCTCTACCATCTGTCCCAGATTCATCTCCACAGTAAGATATCCTTTTATCCTCGAGGCATTCTTTAAAATGATCTCTTTGGGGAAAGGAAAGAGAGTGATGGGTCTTATGAGCCCCACTTTTAATCCCTCTTTCCTTGCCCGATGCATGGCCTCCTTGCATATTCTGGCTGGCGTCCCGAAGGCCACCAGGATCACTTGAGCATCTTCTATTCCTATAGCCTCATATCTTATCTCTTTCTCCATCTCTTGATACTTCTTAAATAGTTTCTCATTATGCTTCTCTAGTACCCCTTCTCCTAAGCGAAGGGACTTTATACTCCTCGGCTCTCTTCCCTGGCATCCATCCAATATCCAATCTTTCTTTACTGGATCCTGGATCTTAGATCCTAGATCCTGGATTTCCATGGGTTCCATCATCTGGCCCAGAACGCCATCTCCTAAGATAATGACCGGGTTTCTATACCTATCCGCTAAATCAAAGGCCTCTTTCGCTAGATGAAACATCTCCTGAACAGAATGGGGAGCCAAAACAAGGGTGCGATAGTCCCCATGCCCTCCCCCTCTTGTTGCCTGGAAGTAGTCTCCCTGG
>JAUWYL010000038.1 GCA_030615855.1 bacterium
TTCCCACAACACTTCCCAGTTCATCGATGAGAACCTCATCGAATCCCACTCTTCTCATCTCCCGGGCAATGCGTTTAGCAACCTTTTCCTCTTCCCCCGAAGGACTGGGAATGGCGATGATTTCTCGCAGGAATTTAATTACTTCCTTTTCATTCTTCTGCGCCTGTTGAACAATTTCTTTAGCAGTTACCATGTATTTATCGCTTAAACATTAAAGTTCAGTTTAACAGTCTGACGGTCTGACAGTCCCACTTTCTCACTTTCCCACCTGCTCACTTTCTTACTTTGGGTACTTCTTCAACAATCCCGTCTTCTCGTTGAATTCCTTTATGAGTTTATCCCACTCTTTCCAGGAGTTGAACTTCTCCTTCCAGTAGTTATCGTCATACCACTGGCGGTCTAATTCCTCCACATCCTTGCCCTGTTGTTCTATCCAGGTAAAGTACTTCAGGTTATGCATCCTTCTCTTGTCCCAGTAGGAGAGTTCCAGCATCCAGTCTGTACTGATACCCATCAGACAGCGATCAAAATCGGCCGCTGCATCACACTCGGCATACTTCCCTCTTTCCTCTCTCAATTCCTGATACCTGGACTGGTAAAGCTCCATGGAGTCTGTGGCGATGGTGAAGACGATATCCTTCTCGTTCATCTCGTAATACTTGGCCATCTTGATGGAGCCGATGATATTGGCAACAGACGAGATACCAAGGAGATCGAGCCTATCCACAATCTCCGGGTCAACCCCCTTCTTCTTCAAATACTTTCTTCCCTTTGGCTCGTTAAAGAGTCTTAAAATTCTCATACATTGTTCATCATCGATGTCCGCCACCATATCCATATTCTTTACATTATGTATCCAGGGAACGTGCTTATCACCAATCCCTTCGATTCTGTGGCCTCCATATCCTGTAAATAAGAGTGTAGGACACTGCAGGGCTTCTCCAGCACAGACCTTTATGGTGGGAAACTTCTCCCGTAAGTAATCGGCACAGCCCAAGGTTCCTGCTGAACCCTGAGTTAAGAAAATAGCCTTAAGCATTTGATCCTTTTCCTTCTCCTTTTCATAGACCTCTTCTATGGCCTGGCCGGTAACCACATAGTGCCAGAGGGGATTCCCTATCTCATCGAATTGATTTAAGACTACCACTTCATCCGGTCTGGCATTCTTCAGTTCAGCGGTCTTATCATAGACTTCTTTTACATTCGATTCTACTCCCGGAGTAGCATAGATTTCGGAACCCACTTTTTTCAGCCACTCAAACCTCTCTTTAGACATCCCCTCCGGTAATACGGCAATAGAAGGACAATTAAGGAGATAAGCATTGTAGGCTCCACCCCGGCAATAGTTTCCAGTCGAAGGCCATAATGCCTTCTGAGTAGTAGGATCGAACTCCCCTTTAACCAGACGAGATACTAAGGGCCCGAAGGTCGCTCCCACTTTATGGGAACCAGTAGGAAACCATTTACCAATAATGATAAATATCCTGGCCTTTATTCCAGTTATTTCTTTAGGGAGTTCCATATAGTTTACCCCATCGAATCCACCACCGGATTTCACCGGTTCATTCTTCCAGGTAATTCTGAACATATTCCTGGAATGTAAATCCCAGAGACCGATATTCTTCAATTCATCCTTAATGTCCTGGGGAACCTGCTCCGGATGCCTCATCTCCTCATAGGTGGGAAGAATGATATCCCTCTCCCGACACCTCTTGATAGTGTTCTCCAAAACCTTCTTTTTATCTTTCATCTCTCCCTCCTTGAGACACAGATTAACACAGATTGATTACGGATTCACACAGATCACAGATAATTGCAGATTTAAAATTGCGATAGTTGAATTGTCATTCGCTCATTCGTGCGAATGTTTCTAGTATCTATTTACTTATTAAATCTCTCCCAGAGTTTTTGGGCTAATTCTTGGGATTTGGCAGTTATCTTCTCTTCATCAATACCGACCAATCTCTTATTCTCCATCAAGACTTTGCCATTGACGATGGTGGTATCTACTGTAGCATCAACCAGGCCAAAAATCAAGTGGCCCAGGAAGTTATTTTCATTCAAAGGCGTAGGCGGTAAATAATCGATGAGTATCACATCGGCCAAAGAGCCAGCCGAAATCTCTCCTAATTTCCCAAAGGGTGTTACTTGACTGACAATCTTTGGATTATTCTCCAATAGCATCCTTGGGGCTTCCATAAAGGCCACCCGAGGGTCTTTCTTTTCATTCCGAGCGATGAGATAGGCGCACCTCATCTGGGAAAGCATATCGGAAGACATTCCATCCGTTCCCAGACCAACCATAACTCCTTTCTCGAGCATCTTCAGAACATCGGCCCAGCCCACGGCATTATTCATATTGGACTCTGGATTATGAACTAAGTTGGTCTTAGTCTCTTTTAAGATGTCCATCTCTCTCTCATCGAGATGAACACCGTGAACCAGGATGCTCTTCGGTCCAAGCACCCCTTTATCCTTAAAGCGTTCCACCACCCGTTTCCCATACTTCTTCACACTATCCTCTTCATCTGCTTTGTCTTCTGCGCAGTGAATATGGATTCCCACATCATACTTCTTGGCTAATCCCACTGCCTTTTCTAAGGTATCATCGTTGACGGTAAAAGAAGCATGTAGTCCAACCATGGCAGAAACCAAGTTATTGGTAGTTCGGAGTTCGGAGTTCGGAGTTCGGAGTTTTTTGAGAAAACGCTCGCTCTCTTCCAATCCTTCCTTGCCCTTATCATACCTATCCGATATCCCAAGACATAAACAGGAACGAATGCCAATCTCTCCTGCTGCCTTTTCCAACTCATCCAGGCTCCCTACTTGATAGGTCTGGCTCTCATGATGATCAATGATAGTGGTGGTTCCATTCCTCACACACTCTATTAAAGGAATTAAAGCACTATAGTAAATATCTTCCTTATTTAAGGTCTTATCCAATGGCCACCAGAGTTTCTCTAATATCTCAACGAAGTTCTTGGCTGGCTCACCTGGAATGGCCATCCCCCGGGCAAGGGTAGAATAGAGATGGTGATGAGTATTAATCAATCCCGGCATTATCACCTTCCCTCTGGCGTCAATAGATTGATAGTTCGGAGTTCGGAGTTCGGAGTTCGGAGTATACTTCTTCTTTAACTCGGAAGTAGGACCTACATCTTTGATTACACTATTTTCAATGTAAACTGCTCCATTTTCGATAATTCTGTTCTCTTTCCCCAAGGTAACTACTGTTCCCTTCTCAATCAGAATACCCATCTTAACCTCCAATGAATTCTTTTGCTTTGTCGGAGAGGATTCTTCTTCGGCACTTGGGACAGATCTCGAGTGCCTCTTCCGGTAACTCTATCTCTTCAAAGGATTTTATCTTATCTTTAAGGTGCTCCAATTCTACTAAAGGAATGAAGTATTTTCCACAAACCTTACACTTTTTTAGTTCCAGTTTAGTATTCCAGAAGTCCAGTTTTCGATATTTTATAATGTCCTCAATCTTAATCACCCCTGTGGGACAGAGATAGGCACAGGCACCACAACCGATGCACTCTGAAGATTCTATTTTGAAGGGGGTAGTTACCTCCCTATCTGCTCCTCGGTTAATAAAACTGATGGCGCTCTTGCCAATCATTTCCTCGCAGACCCGGACACAGAGACCACACAGGATGCACTCTTCTTCCTCTTCTTTAAATCTTGTTTTCTTTACTCCTAACTTTGAGGCGAGTTCTCTTATCTTCTCTGAAGTAGGACAACGGGCCAACAAAAGTTCGATGCTCAGGCACCGGGCTCTCTTTACCCTTTCAGTATTTGTTTTTGCTATCAACCCTTCTTCAGCGGGATAGGTGCAAGAGGCGACCAATCCGGGCCGGGAACCCTTAATGACTTCTACCAGACAGACCCGACAGGCACCGTAGGGCTTGAGGGCTTGGTGGTGGCAGAGGGTAGGAATCTCAACACCCAACTTCTGAGCGGCCCCCAAAAGGGTAACCCCCTCCTCAACCCCTATTTTTTTATTGTCAATAGTCAGTTTTATCATCTAATACCTACTACTGGGAATAGAATATCAAGTCCGGTAAAATACTAATATCGAAATACTAAACAGATTAAAGCATATCAGGGTACCAGCAAATCAGTGGGTAGATTATCAGAGTACCAGAGTATCAGGTTTTAATAGCTTTTTCCTGATATCCTGATGTACTGATATCCTTCCTACTGATATTCTGATTCACTTATTTGTTTTTGTTCTTGGTCATTTGTGCTTTGGATTTGTTTCGGATTTCGTGCTTCGGATTTCTTATTCTACCTTTATCGCTCCAAACTTACAGGCATCCGAGCAGGCGCCACACTTGATACATTTCTTCTGGTCGATTCTCTGGGGCTCTTTTTTCTTTCCACTTATTGCTTTCGTAGGACAGATTTTATTACAGAGCTGGCAACCAATGCAGTTTTCCTTAATGACTGAGTAGCGAATCAGGTCCTGGCAGACCCCGGCCGGGCATCTCTTATCTCTAATATGAGCTAAATACTCATTTCGAAAGTATCTTAAAGTGGTAAGAACCGGGTTGGGTGCCGTCTGGCCTAAGCCACAGAGGGAGGAGTCTTTTACTATTTCTGCTAACTCTTTTAAGAGTTCCAGGTCGGATTCCTTTCCCTTCCCCTTAGTAATATCATCTAAGATTTCATACATCCTCTTAATTCCTTCCCGGCAGGGAGTGCACTTCCCGCAGGATTCATCCCGGGTAAAGGATAGAAAATACTTGGCCACATTGACCATGCAGGTATCCTCATCCATGACCACCATTCCGCCAGAACCCATCATTGAGCCTGCCTCAGTCAACTTCTCATAGTCAACGGGAAGGTCAATCAAACTTGCCGGAATGCATCCTCCAGAAGGGCCACCGGTCTGGATGGCCTTGAACCTCTTCCCATCAGGGATACCGCCCCCGATCTCATAGACCATCTTTCTTAGACTGATACCCATAGGCACTTCGACTAATCCAGTATTATTAATCTTTCCTACTAAAGAAAAGATCATGGTTCCCTTACTTGTCTTGGTCCCTATCCTTGAATACCATTTGGCACCCTTATTGATGATCAGGGAAACATTGGCCCAGGTCTTGACATTATTTATATTGGTAGGCTTTTCCCACAGGCCGCTCTCCGCCGGGAAAGGAGGACGAGGTTGGGGTTCCCCAATTTTTCCCTCAATGGAGGCCATTAAAGCACTCTCCTCACCACAGACAAAGGCCCCGGCTCCTCTATTTATCTTAATCTTGAAGCTAAAATTAGTGCCCAGGATGTTCTTGCCCAATAATCCCCATTCTTGAGCCTGTCTCAGGGCAATGGTAAGATGCTTTATTGCTAAAGGGTATTCATTACGCACATAGATATACCCCTCATCGGCTCCAATGGCATAGGCCCCGATAATCATCCCTTCTAAGACAGAGTGGGGATTTCCCTCCAAGAGACTGCGGTCCATGAAGGCGCCCGGGTCTCCCTCGTCTGCATTACAGATGATATACTTTGGTCTTTCTTTCTGTGCCCGGCAGAGCTTCCATTTCACTCCGGTAGGAAATCCGGCACCCCCTCTACCTCTTAGGCCGGATTTCTTTACTTCGCTAATTACTTGTTGGGGGCTCATTTTATAGAGTACTTTAGCGAGAGCAGTATAGCCATCCAGGGCGATGTAATAACTTATCTTGGTAGGATCGATCCTTCCATTATTCCCGAAGATGAGGCGCTTCTGCTTCTTGTAGAAGGGGATGTCGTCTTCG
>JAUWYL010000018.1 GCA_030615855.1 bacterium
ATGTCAAATATTTTTTCAATTTTGAGGCCAATTAGTCCTCAGAAGGCTCGTAAGGGATCCCATCTGCTGCTGGAGGAACCGCTCTTCCAATGGCACTTGCCAAAACAACCAAGGTTAATAGGTAGGGAATCATCTGGACGAACTGGGTAGGAATCTTCACTCCTGCACTCTGGAGCTGAATCTGTAAGGCCTCGGCAAAGCCGAATAGAAGGGCGGCTCCCGTTGCCCCCAGGGGAGTCCACTTGCCAAAGATCATGGCTGCTAAGGCGATGAATCCCCTCCCTCCACTCATCCCGTCTGTAAAACAGTGCTGATCTAATGATAGCCACCCTCCGCCCAACCCAGCTAAAGCACCCGAGATCAGAACCCCGGAGTAGCGCATTAAATTTACCTTTACTCCTAAGGTATCCGAGGCTTGGGGATGTTCTCCACAGGAGCGAAGCCTCAGACCAAAGGGTGTCTTAAAAATTAGGATATGGGAAAGGATGATAATGCCTAGGGTCAAGAGAATGAGGGGGGTGGAGAAGATAGTATTAATTACAGGAATTCTATCGATTATAGGAATTTTCCAAAGAGGTAACCCCGCCACCCTCTCCGAGTTAGAAGAGGAATGGAATACTATCTTTAAGATAAACTTGGTAATGCCGACTGCAAATAGATTGATGGCTACCCCGCTTATTATCTGATTTGCCTTATATCTTATGCTAACTACCGCATGGATGAGGGCGGTCAAGGCTCCACCGATGACCGCAGCAATTACTCCTGCCCAAGCATTCCCTGTATACCAGGTGGCCAGGACAGCGCAGAAGGCGCCATTTAAGATCATGCCCTCCAGACCGATATTAATTACTCCCCCCCTTTCAGAGAAGGTGCCCCCAATGGATGCCAAGATATAGGGAATGGAGATCCTTATCGTCTGGGTAACCATGACTAGGCTAAAAATGGTCTGCCACATTCTCTACTCCATTTATAGGATACGTCTATCGGTTGCGGTTGCGTAACTCGTCACGGCTATCGTTGAGTAAAATCAAAAATGAAAAATGAAAATGGAAAATTACAATGCAAAATGTAAAATTACAAATCAAAACTCATTAATTTTGATATTTGATCTTTAATATTTAATTTTTCAGCGCAACCCTTCAACGTATAACGAAGAACGAGTTTATTCTTTGCTCGTCCCTGCTATTCCTTGTGCCAAGGTTTTTTTCTTCAACTTCATTATATAATCCCGGAAGGGCTTGCTGGAAGCGATAACGAAGATGATGACAATGGCCTGTAATATCTCGACCAGTTCCTTGGGAACATAGGCATTGATTATCAATCCTCCGAAACTCAATAAGCCAAACAAGAGAGCAGCCAGAATCACTCCTATGGGAGTATTCCTTCCTAAGAGGGCCACAGCAATCCCCATGAATCCCACTCCTCCGGCAAAGCCTTGCTCAAAGTAGTACTTATAGCCCATAACATAATTTACCCCTACTAAGCCCGCTAAAGCACCAGAGATGGCCATGGTGAGGATTACGCTTTTGGGAATATTTATTCCTCCATACTCACTAGCAGAAGGGCTCAAGCCCACGGCCCTCAATTCATACCCTAAGGAGGTCTTCCAGAGAATATAGTAGACAATGAAACAGGCCAAAAGAGCCAGAAAGAAACTATAATTTAAAGGAGAGCCAGAGAATTTGGGAAAGATGGTGGAAAGGCGTGGTATCCTAGCAACAAGGGCTATTGATTGGGTATGAACCGTCTCTGGCATATGGAAGTAACGAACAATGAGATAATTGGTTAGCGCCAAGGCAATGAAGTTCATCATGATGGTGGTAATTACTTCATGGGCCCCTCTCTTTGCTTTGAGTATTCCCGGAATTCCCGCCCAGAGAGCACCACCCACCATCCCTCCTAAAATACATAATGGGATAAGGAGAAAACCAGGAAGGCCAACTAAGGTAAAGCCGAGATAGGCGGCCAGGAAGGAACCGATGTAGAGCTGTCCCTCACAACCAATATTGAATAGTCCCGCCCGAAAGGCAAAGGCCACCGCCAGGCCAGTGAAGATTAAGGGAGTGGCCTTGAATAATACCTGGGCAATACCATAAGGATTACCCAGGGTGCCAGAGAATAGTTTCCCATAGATGAAGATTGGATTCTGGCCGATAATCAGGATGAATATTCCTCCTACCAAAAAGGCAGCGATTACTGCCAGAAGGGGAGTGAAAATCTCCAGTAATTTCTCTCTTTTAATCACTTACTCACCCTTCTCTTTAGGTTCTCTACCATTTCATTCAGGGCATCGGCCAAGGGCATAAGATCATCCCCCTTCCTCAACGTTATCCTTTCTTCAAAGTTACCCTCACTAACTTTCTTGATATAGTTCTGAATTCTACCCAGTGGACCAAATATCTTATTGGAGGTTATGAGACTGGCAATGGTCACCAGTATCAGCCAGAGAGCCAGGATACACCCGGCAACGATATTCGCTTCCCGATAAGTATCCCACATAGCGGGATTCTCTCCAATAATAACCTTATTGGCTATTGACCAGTAGAGAGCGTACATCCCTCCCGTCAATAACGCAGCCAATAGACTGCAGACAACAGCCACTAGGATGTACTTTGACTGGAGTCTTTTCTGGACAAAGAAGTATTGCCTTTGTTCCCCTCTCAATCGAAATTTCATCTTACACCTCTCTTCATTTAATTAACATTTAACATTTAATAATGAACAATTATTACTTGCTACTTGCTACTTGCTGAGTGGCTCCGGTCATCATGAGTCCTATCTCTTCCTCTTTTGTCTTCTTGGGGTCTACCTCTCCCACAATTCTTCCCTCATACATCACTAAGATACGATCGGATAGGGACATAACCTCTGAGAGTTCAGCAGAGACCAAGAGAACCGCCTTCCCCCTCTCCCTCTCCTCTAAGATCTTCTTGTGAATAAACTCTATAGCACCGATATCCACCCCTCGCGTAGGCTGGGAAGCAATCAAGAGCCAGGGATGGCGGGATAATTCCCGGGCAACGATCACCTTCTGCTGATTCCCTCCAGATAGGGAACTTACCAAAAGCTCCTTATTCGCTGGTCGGATATCAAACCTCTTTATTAGATTCCGAGCATTCTCAGAGATTCTCTTGAAATTAAGTCTCAATAACCTCTTCCTCACTGGTGGTTTATAGTGATGTCCCAGGATGAGGTTATCCTCCACAGAATACTCCAGAATCAATCCTCTCTTATGTCTATCCTCAGGGATATGAGCCACCCCGGATTCAAAGATCATTCGCGGACTGGCATTGGTTACCTCTTTCCCTCCTAAGACTATCCTCCCCTTTTTCACTTTCCTTAAACCAGTTAAGACCTCAACCAGTTCTGTCTGACCATTACCTTCTACGCCTGCAATCCCCAATATCTCGCCGGCTCTTATCTCAAAGGAGACTCCTTTTAGGGTAGGAAGACCGCGATCGCTTAATGCCTCTAGGTCCTTTGCTCTTAGGACAACCTCTCCTATCTGGGAAGGACCCTTCTCTACTTTTAAAAGTACCTCTCTTCCTACCATGAAACGTGCTAGTTCTTCCTCTGTAGTCTCCTCGGTCTTCACTACCCCCACCACCCTTCCATCCCTCATTACTGTAACCCAATCGCTTATCTCCCTAACTTCCTTTAATTTATGGGTGATGAAGATGATGGTCTTCCCCTCTCTCTTTAAAGAGTGCATAATGGTGAATAGTTCCTCAACCTCCTGGGGGGTTAAGACCGCAGTTGGCTCATCCATGATGAGGATTTCTGCTCCCCGATACAAGACCTTTATGATCTCCACCCTTTGCTGTAATCCTACAGATAGATCCTGAATCTTTGCTTCGGGATCAATGATCAGACCATACCTTTTAGAGAGTCCCCTGATATCCTGAGTGGCTTTTTTTCTATCATTAAAAATCTTTCCTCTTTTAGGCTCCCTTCCCAGAATAACATTCTCTGCCACAGTGAAGGGAGGGATGAGCATGAAGTGCTGATGAACCATCCCAATCCCCTGTTCAATGGCCACACTGGGAGAAGAGAGATCAATCTCTTTCCCCCTAATAAGGATCTGGCCCCCATCCTTCTGATAGAGCCCATAGAGTATCTTCATAAGAGTTGACTTCCCAGCGCCATTCTCTCCCACTAAGGCATGGATCTCTCCAGAATGGACCCTAAAGTTTACGTCGTCATTGGCCACCACTCTAGGAAAGCGCTTAGTGATGTGGCGCATCTCAACCACTCTTTCAGTCATTACTTACTCCTTTTATTCTCTGGGAACCTCTATCTCTCCCGCAATGATCTGGGCTTTGAGTTCTTCCACTTTCTTTCTTACTTCATCCGGAATGAGGTCTCTGTTATTCTCATCATAGACATAGCCCACCCCATCCTCTTTCAATCCAAAAATATGAACCCCTCCCTTAAACTGGCCAGCGATGGTGTCCTTTATGGTATTATAGACTGAATTATTCACCCTCTTGACCATACTGGTCAGGATATATCCCGGGGCCTCATGGTACTGATCGGAGTCGACTCCAATGGCAAGAACCTTCTTCTCCCTTGCAGCCTCAAAGACTCCCAGGCCAGTGGAGCCCGAGGCATGATAGACGATATCCACTCCCTGTCCATACTGAGATAGAGCGATCTCTTTTCCCTTGGCTGGATTCTTGAAGGCCTCTCCCGTCACTCCGGCATAACCCACCAGGATAGTAGCCTTGGGATTCGCCCTCCTCACTCCCGCCTTATAGCCCGATTCAAACCTATGGATTAAGGGGATGTCCATCCCACCCACAAAGCCCAGCTTATTCGTCTTGGTCAATAGCCCTGCCAGAGCTCCTACCAGATAGGAGCCCTCCTCCTCCCTGAATTTCAAAGCAGCTAAGTTAGAGGGGATCTCCCTTCCTGGCTGAACAGTGTAGTCAACACAGGCGAACTTCTTCTCTGGGAACTCTCTTGCGATGTGAGTGATGTCATCGGAGAACATAAAGCCAATGCCGAATATCAGATCGAAGTTCTGGTAGGCGAGCATCCTCAATCCCGATTCCCTATCTGAGCCCTCTCCGGGCTCGATATATTCGTAGTATATTCCCAAATCTTCTTTCGCTTTCTCCAATCCTCGGTAGGCTGAGTCGTTGAAACTCTTATCTCCCCTTCCTCCTACATCGAAGACCAGTCCCACCCTTAAGGTAGCCTCCACCTCTTCCTCCTTCCTGGCGCAACCTAAGATCAAGGCAATTGTCAGAAGAAGGACCAAACCGATTGGAAATGTTTTTCTCATTTCTCTTCCTCCCGCTCTTTAATTATTCTTCTAAATATCCTATCCCTCAATTCTCTACACTCCTTCCCGGATTTACTCTCCTCATTCCACAGGGCTAAAAACTCCTCTTTAAAATCTTCTACTATTCTTTCCTCCCCTCCTCCAGAGAAGAGCATAAGGTTCTCCAAATTCTTGATCTCCGCAGACTCCGACCAGTTATAAGAACCAACCAGAAGGATCTGGCCATTGATGATGGCTGCTTTGTGGTGGAGGATGGAGGCCGTAGGATGAAAGTGGTCATAGTCTGGAGCCTTCTTCTCCCAGTTCCAGGAGAAGGCCGGATACCACTTGTATCTCACCTCAATGTTTGGTATCGCCTTTCTTCTATATCTTACCACCAGCCAGTTCAGGGTCTTTTTAAACTTCTCCTCTCTCTCCAGTTCATCTTCAATATAACTCGTCTTCCTCTCTGCCACTCTCTTATAATTCTCCATCCTCCCAGAGATGATATCTTCAATGTCTGGGGTGACGTGGTATTCCCCTCTTTTGAGCTGACTGAGGTCGGCCAATATCCTTATCTTTAACCTCGGGTTATCCCGAGCCATGCGTAATAGTTCATCCCTTAACCTCAGGGAAGTGAAACTGAAGATGAAGATATCAATCGTTCCCTCTTTGCCTTCCCTGGCTGCCTCCTCTGCCTTCCGGAAGCCAGCAATCAGGACATCATCCAGGCACTGCTGGCTATTGAAGTAGACCTCCACCTTAGCATGAGAAACCAAGGAACATAAGAAGAGCCCTATCAACAGCCCTAATACTATCTTTTTCCCTTTATTCATCGCTCTTCACTCTAACGATAGACGATTTCCGCCCTCGTCCAACTGATCACCGATCACAGATCACTGATCACTGTTTCTTAATCAACCACTTCCCATTCCTCCAGAGGAGATCGAACTCTCCCTGAAAGGCACGAATTAAGGAAGGGTTATCCTTAAAGAAGAACCTATCCTCTGTATAGAGGGTATTTGCCTTGCGCTCTATATTGGCACTTCCGTTGAAGAGGTATTTGCCATCCAGGATGCCGAACTTCTCGTGCATGGTCCGGAAGGTGATGCCAATCTCCTTCTCTATTTTCTCTGGATCCAGAACCTTTATTTCTATAACAGGTTTTATGCTCTTCAACTCCTCAATGAGGGGATTGATAATGGGATTTCCTTCGTCATCCTTAATAGAGGTATCTAAGAAGAGCCTGATCTTCACCCCCCTCTGATTGGCAGCCAATAATTCCCGATACTCCCAGGTATTAGAACTGAAGATGTAAGAAACGATGTCGATGCTCTTCTCACTTCTCCTTATGAGATCGATGAGCGGCCAAGAGAGGTCTCCCGGTTTTACTACTTCCTCCCCCTTCACCGGGTCCCAGACCAAGACCTTCTTATTACGATTTACTTCAGCATATCCCCTTTCTGGAGAAAAGAAGACCCTACTCTCTCTTTTTAGAATCTGGATCCTTCCTTCAATTCCAGGACCCTCTATCGGTGAATTCTCTCTAATATACTCCTCCTCCAGATCCCTCAATCTCTTTCCCGTATCCTTAACATTCCTCCCTTTCTTGAAGGGCTCCTCATTGTAGGCTAAATAGTTATTGGTCACCATGGAATAGGTTCTCTCAAAGTCAAGAGGCTCTCCCTTTATCTTCACCTCCAGAAGCCTCTTCTCCTCTGGATCATAGACCAGGTTCAGACCCGATACCTGGAGGATCCCTGCCCGGCCCATGCTCTCCTCCAGGATCTGCCAGATCTCTCTTCCGGAAAAATCCATAGTAACCAAGGTATTGCCGAAGGGGGAGACCTGATAGATATCTCTCTTAGTTATCTCTCCCTTTGGGATATCTTCCCTTATTCCAAAACTATTTTGAAAAGCGATATTCGTTCCGGTAAAATCTCTCATGAGATCTGCCTGCCAGTTCCCAAGATTAGACTCTCTTAGGCCTTCTGGATCCCGTCTTATCTCCTCCCGAGCCTCCCCGATTACTTCACCCATCTCCTCTCTCACCTTAGAGGTGGCGCTCTCAACTAAGGAGGCCATTCTTTCATCCGGTGGATATTCATCTTGCCAGAGGGTGATGATCTCTCCCTTAGCCTTGAGGATCTTCTTCCTTCTCTTATCGATTACCAAATCAAGGCGGCCGAGATAAGCCCCCAGCCCCTTCGTCTGGCAGATGATGGTCTTATACTTAGGAGAGATTACCGGGGGATGAAGTTCTCTTTCATAATGGCCTCCAATGATGATATCTATCCCGGAAACACTTTCTGCCAACTGATAGTCAGTAATCTCCTCCTTCTCCTCAGGATCAAATCCTAAATGGGTAAGGGCGATGATGATGTCTGCTTTCTCCTCCAATTTCTTGAGGCACTCTTCTGCAGTAGGTATTACTTCTTTAAATCTCAAACCCTCACAGATTGAAGTGGGAGTAGTGAGCCCGAAAATTCCAAACCTTATTCCTCTTATCTCCTTAATAATATATGGTAGGGCGTATTCTACTCTCTTTCCTGTTTTCTCATCAATGATATTGGCGCTCAGGAAAGGAAACTGGGCCATCTCTGCTAAGCGTTTTACATTCTCATTCCCCTGGTCATAGTCATGATTCCCTATGGTTAAAGCATCGTAGCCCAGTTCATTCATTACTTTAATCATTGCTTCTCCACCAGTGAAGTCTCCCTCTGGTGTCCCCTGGAAGAAGTCCCCAGCATCTAAGAGCAGGTCGTAGCTCATCCCTTTTAAACAAGTAGCCAGAGAGGCACTCCCCCCGATCAAGGGCTTGGGATCTTTCTCTACCCATCTTGCCTCATAGGGAAGGATCCTTCCCTGCAGGTCATTGGTATAGAGGATGCTGACTTTCTCTTTAGAGAGACCTTGATAGAAAAAATGGCCTCCAATAAGAAGGCCAATTACTACTATACTTAAGATAAGAATCTTCTTCTTAGAAACCATTTCTTTTTTTCCTTAACCTACCTTCGGCAAATTTGCCGATTATCGTTAATCGGTTGCGGTTGCATATATTAAGGATGGGGATGGGTAGTGAATTGTGCAACCTTTCAACGTATGACGAAGTAACTTCTTCCTAATTTACCATAGCATAAAAGAATATCAATGTCAACGATTGCTTATCTTCTTCCCGATTTACTCTGTCAGATAAGACCCAAAACAACCTTTGGCATAGTATTCTTTATTCCTTCTGTTACATAAAGGACGAGTTCAATATTACCGTTGCCATCTATCTAACGGGGTTAATGATGCTGGCTAAGTATCCGGCGCCGAAGCCATTATCGATATTGACTACCGCCACACCACTTGAGCAGGTATTGAGCATAGTGAGAAGGGCTGAAAGGCCCTTGAAGCTCGCCCCATAGCCCACAGAGGTGGGAACAGCGATCACAGGGCAAGAGACAAGACCAGCGATGACGCTTGCCAGGGCCCCTTCCATTCCGGCAATGACGATAATAACCTTTGCTTTTAAGAGCCTCTCTTTTTGAGCAAGCAATCTTTGGAGGCCGGCCACGCCAATATCATATATCTTCTCTACTCTATTTCCCATAATCTTCAGGGTGACGATGGCCTCTTCTGCTACCGGGATATCTGCTGTTCCTGCGGTGACTACTAAGACTACTCCCCTCTTAACCCTTGGCTTCTTTTTCTGGATGGAGATTATTCTTCCTTCCTTATAGTACTTACAATTTGGGAAGCGTTTCTTAATTGCTCTATATATCTTTTCGCTTGCCCTAGTGGCTACACAGTCGCTTCCCCTCTTCACCATGCTATCTATAATCTTCTCTATCTGTCCTGTGTTCTTTCCCGGACAAAGAATGACCTCAGGAAATCCTTTTCTCAAGGCCCGATGGGTATCTATCTTGGCAAATCCCAGATCCTCAAAGGGCAGGAAGCGTAGTTCATTCATAGCCTCATCAATCCCTATCTTCCCTGCCTTCACTTTTTTCAACAGTCTCTCAATATCCTTAGCATCCATTTCGACTTCTTTCTCTAACCAGAATAGGTTAACAAGTTAACAAGGATACAAGTTAACAAGATATAGGTTAGGTCAAAGGGTAACGGTAACGAAGCCCGTATCGGTAACGTTGATAGGCTAGGTAAATTTAAAGAGAATATCAGATTATCAGAGCATCAGATGGAGAAAGGCAGATATCAGAATTCAGATTAAATCTGATATTCTGGCCATCTGAAATCTCATTCTGGTATTCTGATGTTCTGATACTCTTTTTTACGACCGCCGTAACCGTAACCGCTAAACGAAACGGGCATCGTAACCCTAACCGTAACTGGATGTTGCCTTATTAACTTGTCAACTAATCAACTTGTCAACTGTCTTGAGGGCTTCATCCATACTCCCGCTTCGATAGCCCTCCAGATCGAGGGCGATATAGGTATAGCCCATTCTTTTCAATCTATTGATAACCTTTTTTCTTATATCTTTCTTCACCAGGATTTTTATTTCTCTTGGATTGACCTCAATCCTTGCCATATCTTCATGATCTCTTAAACGTACCTCTTTTAGGCCAAGACCTCTCAAGAACTCCTCACCCTTCTCTATCCTTTCTAGTCTCTTTTTGGTTATTCTCTCTCCATAGGGGATCCTGGTCGCCAGACAGGTCTGAGAAGGGCTATTCCAGGTGGAAAGTCCTAATTCCTTAGATAGCTTGCGGATCTCTTTTTTCCTCAATCCTACCTCTGCCAAGGGACTCCTTATTTTCAATTCCCTTAAGGCCTTCTTGCCTGGACGAAAGGACCTCAGATCATCGTAGTTTGAACCATCGAGAACAAACCGAAGACCGTTCTTTCTAGCAATTCTCTTTAATTCCTTAAAAAGTTCTTTTTTGCAGAAGTAACATCTATCAGCGGTGTTTTTAATAAAATCTTCATTCCCGCATTCCCGGGAATGTGAGATGAGATGTTTCACCCTCAATTGCCGGGCTAACTCCTTTGCTTCCTTCACTTCATAAGAGAAGTGGATGGGTGAGGAGGAGGTCACTGCCACTACCTTATTCCTTAAGACATCAGAGGCTACCTTTAATAGGAAGGTAGAATCCACCCCACCAGAGAAAGCGATTAAAGTACTTCTCATCTCTTTCAAATTTTCTTCAAGTCTTTTTAACTTTTTATTCGCCAATTGCTAATATTTTATCTCCTTCATCAATTCCTTGATAGATTTTTTTATAGTCTCTGCTGATCTATTTAAAGCCTCCCTTTCCTCTTTATTTAATTCTAACTCTACTATCTCTTCTATTCCCTCTCTGCCCAGCCTTGCCGGGACACCGATACAGATATCGTCCAACCCGTACTGGCCTGATAAGTAGGCTGAGGTGGGTATTACCTCCTTTTTATCCTTGATTATGGACTCGATCATTGAATAGGCTGAAGCCGATGGTCCATAATAGGCACTACCTGTTCTTAAAAGGGAAACGATCTTTGCCCCAGTCTCACGAGTCTGAGCAATTAATTCCTCTATCTTCTCTTTAGAGAGCAACTGGGTAAGGGGGGTGCCGGAAACCGTAGAATGGCGAGGCAGAGGCACCATAGTCTTATCATGACCCCCCAAAACCACAGCCTCAATCTGTGAGACCGGCACATTTAGTTCCTGGGCAATTAATGTGCTAAATCGAGCAGAGTCTAAAACCCCGGCTACCCCAAAGACCCTCTGCAGCTTAAAGCCACTTAGCTTATATGCCAAGTAGGTCATGACATCTAAGGGGTTAGTAACCACGAGTATCATGGAATCTGGGGAGTGAGTGGTGACCTTTGAGACCACATCCTTTATAATATGGGCATTCTTTTTTAATAAATCTTTCCTTTCCATCCCCGGCTTCCGACTTAACCCGGCGCTAATGACCACCACATCCGAGCCAACAATCTCTTTATAATCATTCGTCCCGGTGATCTTTCTATGATGACCTACAATTGGTGCTGCGGTAGAAAGGTCCAGGGCCTTACCTTGGGGGAGGCCCTCTATCATATCCAATAAAACCACATCACATAGGTCACTCTCCGCAATTCTCATGCCGATCAGGGCTCCCACGTTTCCTGCTCCAATAATACTGACCTTCATGGTTTAATCTATCTCTTTCAGACTAATTAGACGATGGTTTCTCCAGTTGAACTTGAGCCTCTTCCTCTTCTTATATGCTCTTCCCTGCAGAATGGCACCCACTAAGAGTGGTAAACCAATGGTGGAGTCGATGTAGGTGGTGGCCTTCTTGGCCTTCCTGGCCACCTTTCCCCAGGACTGGGCCTCCTCCAAGGTGCATCCTGATAGACCCCCCCAGTGAGGAGCATCTGCCGTTAATTGAATGGCATAGTCGTGTCCCTTCGTCTGGCCCCGGGGAATAATCTCTAAAGATTCTAAGGTGACTGTGGCCTGCTGGATGAAGTTCTTGGGATAGCCACCAGAGACATAGACCACTCCCGTCTTCTTAGTCTTCATCACCAGCTGGGTGATCTCATAATTATCCAGGATAGCATCGATTACAATATGATTCTTATTCCAATAGTAATGCATGGTAAGCGCGATGCCGATTGAGGAGTCATTCAGTGCCGGGCAGATCACCGGGATGCCATGCTTAGCTGCGGTATATAGAATGGAGTTCTCATCCTTTAATCTCTTACCCAGTATCTTTAAGAATTCACTTGAGGAATAGGTCCTCTTGGGAAGTTTATCCGCAATGGCGCATATCGCCTTATCCGTGGTATCGAAGGTCGCCTCATCCACATAGGTATCGTAGATGCGATTGATATATAACTTTCTCAACAAAACATCGTCTGCATAGGGGGTTCCCACATAGAATTTACTACCTCTGGCCAAGGCAAAGTCTTGATAGAGGTTTCCACCCGTAGCTACCAGGCAATCAACCAAGTTATACCCTATCATATCCCGGATGACCTTCCTTAAGCCTCCCGCCATAAGGGGGCCGGCTAACCCCAGAAATATAAAGGGGCGATCTGGGTCCTTCAGGCAGTCCTCATAGACCTGAAGGCACCTGCCTAAGTTCCGCGACTGAATGGATGATTTCTCAAATGCCTTTAGTAGCCCTCTAATATCCCTTATTTTCTCAAGATCGATCTGCTCCACTTCTTTACTTAAAACCTCTTCTTTTGTTACCATCTCCACCTCCTTTATATACAGATTTCCACAGATATTTACAGATCAACACAGATCACAGATAATTGCGAATCTTTGAGAATATCAGAATATCAGAGTATCAGAATGAGAATTCAGAAATCAGATTTCAGATTTTATCTGGTATTCTAGTAATCTGATACTCTTTTCACTTTGCATTGCTAATTTTGCATTTTTCATTTTTCATTTTCCACTTTTAATTGTTGACCGGTAGTCTCTTATGCCCTCTTCAATGCTATATCTCGCTTCAAAGCCCAATAATTCCTTTACTCTTCTAGTATCTGCTCTTGTCTCATTCTGATAGAAGGAATAAGGGTTGTCGAAGTACTCTGGCTTGAAAGAAGTCCCCAGGACTTCGTTTAGAATCTCTATTATCCTATTAAAAGTTATGGCAACCCCCGTTCCCACATTCACAATCCCCGATTCCTTGGCCTTCACGGCCCTTATGGTAGCATCGACCACATCCTTTACATAGATAAAGTCCCGTGACTGCTCTCCATACTTGAAAATCCTCGGATTCTTATTCGCTTTCATCTGTTGGGCAAGCTGATAGATCATACTGGCCGCCTTCTTCTTATACCTTTCCCGCGGGCCATAGACATTGAAGTATCTTAAGCCTACTATCTTAATCTCATCTTTATGCCTCATGGCCTCTTCATCCATGAGGGACTTGGACCGGGCATAGGCGTTCTGAGGGGACAATTTCTGATCCTCTCGCATGGGACAGGGACCATTCCCATAGACCCCGGCAGATGAGGCATAGACCAGAATCGCTCTTTCCTTCAGGACAAAGTCCAATACCTTCTTAAATCCCCCAAGATTGACTTCCACCATCTTTTTTCCGTCACTAAAGGTAGTATCTGTGATTGAAGCCTGATGAAAGACGACATCCATATCCTTAAACTGGAAAAGGTTCATACTAGTAATATCATCTATTACCAAATTTCCCCTAAAGCCTGTTAGATTCTCAGTATTCCCACCTAATAGGTTATCTACTACTGTAATATCATTATCTCTCTGTAAGGTTAAAGCGAGGTTAGAACCGATGAACCCCACCCCTCCTGTGATTAGAATTTTCATTCTCACTCCTCTCCAATCAAGTTCGAACAACGCATGGAATAATGATTTAGCCTTCTTAAAGGAGGGACGGGGTGAACCTCCGCTCCCTCAGTGATTAATATCCTCATACTTTTTCTCCTTGTCCCGTTGATAATCAAACTAACACAAAAGGATAGACCTGTCAACCCCGATACGCAGATTTCTTTATTTTGCTTACTGCTTGGGCTTTAAAAAACGCTGGCACTCAACGCACTTCGTTTGCCTTGAGGCGTTAGCCTCTGATAATCTGCGGTCATTGCTTGATTTCGAGCAAAGTGAGAAACAAGGTTCTTGAGCGAAGCGAAAGGCTTCCTTATATTCATGCTCTCTCGGATGCCAGCGAAGCGCATCCGGCATCTGCGTTTAAGACTTGACAATCTGAAGAAAGTAGTTTACAATTATTCTGGGAGGAGAAAATGGTAAAACCCAAGAAGGTCTTAACCATTATGTTCATTCCTCATGGTCAGAGGAGGACCAGGAGTCTGCGCATCTCCTATCCCCTCTTCTCTTGCCTGGTCGGTCTCTTCTGCCTCCTTCTGGTCACCTCCGCCCTCTTTCTCACAAGGTATCACAAATACAGAAGGACACTAAGGATAAATAAGGAGTTAGTAGAAGAGGTGACTGAATTTGAGAGAGCCATGAGGGTAGTGGGAGAGTTAGAGACCAAATTAAGGATAATGACCGATACAGAGAAAGAGGGAATCGCTACTGGCGGGCCAACAGAGGAGAGGCTATCCGATCTTTTAAAATATATTGAAGAGAGACCTACCCTGGCCTTAGAAGATGTAAGGGCCTTAGAGAGGCGAGCGGTCTTACAGGCCAAGAGCCTGAAAGAGCTTGCCCAAATATTGGAAGGGCAGACCATAGAGTTGGCCCATACTCCATCGGTGAGCCCAGTAAAGGGAAGGGCCTGGGTCACCTCCCTCTTTGGCAAGCGGCGGGATCCCTTCACCAGGCGCTGGAGGATGCATGAGGGGCTGGACCTCGCTGCCCGGCATAGGACATCCATTATCGCTACCGCAGATGGTAGGGTAAGGTTCTCAGGACGAAAGGGAACCTGGGGAAATGTGGTTATTATTGATCATCGCTATTATGGCTTTGAGACCCGGTATGCCCATAATAGAAGAAACCTTGTCAAGACGGGGCAAGAGGTGAAGAGATACCAGAAGATTGCTGAGTTGGGATCGAGTGGTCGCACCACCGGCCCCCATGTCCACTATGAAGTAAGAAAGCTAGGTAAACCCATCAATCCCATGCTGCATATTGTCAATTTAGAAGACATTGGACGAGAGAGTTATTAAGACTCCGAGATTTTAAAAGACTATTCTTTAAGGAATAGTCTTTTTTCTTAGGTGATAATGGTGAAATATATCTTTGGACCAGTCCCATCGAGGAGATTGGGGATCTCTTTGGGAGTGGACCTCGTTCCTTTTAAGACCTGTACCTTCAACTGCATCTACTGTCAATTAGGAAGAACCACCAACCAAACCCTAAAGAGGAAGGAATACATCAAGGCTCAAGAGGTCTTAAAAGAATTAAAAGAGAAACTGGCGAACTGGCGGGCACCCCGGCAGATGTCGGGGTCGGGCAAACTGATAAAACAGAAAATT
The DNA here is from genome assembly GCA_030615855.1 of bacterium. Taxonomy (GTDB): domain Bacteria; phylum UBP18; class UBA7526; order UBA7526; family UBA7526; genus JAUWXM01. The sequence continues at coordinate 15,161 of JAUWYL010000018.1, forward strand.
AATTATATCACCCTCTCTGGCTCGGGAGAACCGACCCTTAATTCAAAGATTAGTAAAATAATCTCTGGGACAAAGAAGATGACCTCCATCCCGGTTGCCGTATTGACCAATGGCTCCTTACTATATAGAAAAGAGGTGAGGGATAGCCTGAAGAAAGCAGACTTAGTCATCCCCTCTCTCGACGGGGGAAGCACCAAGATTTTTAAGAAGATAAATCGACCTGTCGAATCCTTGGGAATCGAAAGGATAGTTAAGGGGCTTATGGCTTTTAGAAAAGAGTACTGGGGAAAGATCTGGCTTGAGGTTATGCTGGTAAAGGGGGTAAATGATAAGAAGGAAGCGATTGAGAAGTTAAAGAGGGCGATCGCTAAGATCAAGCCAGACAGGGTGCAACTCAATACCGTTGCTCGTCCACCCTGCGAAAAGTTCGCTAAGGCCTTAAGTAAAGGAGAACTGGAAAAAATAAAGAATCTCCTTGGTCCTCCGACAGAGGTAATCATCGATTTTGAAAGAAGAGCCTTGCCCGAAAAGATGAAGGATCTAAAGAAAGGAATAATGACCATGCTTAAGAGGAGGCCGGCTACGGTGAAGGATTTAGTAGATGGTCTCGGTGTCCATAGAAACGAAGTTCTCAAGTATCTTGCTTTTCTAGAGAAAGAGAAAAAGATAAAATCGCTTAGTTATAAAGGTAAGAGGTATTACCAAGCAGAATGAAGGCTTCCCTCTCTCTATTGGTCGCCTTTGGTGCTGGGATAGCTTCCTTTTTCTCCCCCTGCGTATTGCCCCTCATTCCTGCCTACCTTGCCTTTATAACTGGTCTTTCTATTGATGACTTAAAGGATTCTCAAGAAAAGATTAGAAATCTAAAGAAGATCCTTTATGAGACCATCCTCTTCATTTTAGGTTTTTCTTTTGTCTTCGTTATCTTAGGGGCCTCTATCACCTACCTGGGAGGTTTTATCTCTTCTTACCAAAGAATCTTACAAAGAGTGGGGGGAGGATTAATCATCCTCTTTGGTCTCTATCTCACTGGTCTATTGAAGATTAAGCCTCTTCAATACGAGAAGAGGATTCATTTAAAAGCGAAGCCGACCAATCTCTTTGGTTCTTTTCTGATCGGCTCTGTCTTCGCCCTTGGCTGGAGCCCCTGCGTAGGACCGATACTTGCCTCTATTCTGGCCTATGCTGCTACCCAGGAGACCCTATCTCAAGGGATTCTTCTCTTGGGTCTCTATTCCCTGGGCTTGGGGGTTCCCTTTCTACTAACCGCCTTGGCCATTAATACCTTTTTAAATTTCTTTCAGAGGATAAGAAGATACCTCAGAGGAATATCGATAGCAAGTGGATTATTGCTCATTATTGTGGGTCTCTTAATCATATTCCAAGGAGGGATAACCCAAAGGGTTAGTAGTAAATCCCGTCCCTTATGGAGGGGCGAGGGTGAACCCCGTCCCCTTGAAAAGGGGCGGGGTGAACCTCTTAAACATATCCCAAGGAGGGTCGGTATGGAGATAATATTAACTGAAGATAACTTTCAGAAAGAGGTCTTAGAATCTGATGTTCCGGTCTTGGTCGACTTCTGGGCCGAGTGGTGCGCCCCCTGTCTCATGATTGCTCCTACAATAGAGGAGATCGCTCAAGAGTACTCTGGAAGGTTGAAGGTAGGCAAGTTAAACGTGGATGAAAATCAGAACCTGGCGGCAAGATACGGCATTAGGGGCATCCCCACCCTTCTCATCTTCAAAAAGGGCAAAGTCATAGAACAGATCGTAGGGGCCTTGCCCAAAGAGGCTCTGAGGTCCAAGATAGATATGGCCTTAGTAAAATAGGAAGGGGAAAGATGAAAGATTATGATATCATTATTATCGGTGGAGGGCCGGCAGGCTTAACGGCTGGGATCTATGCTTCCCGAGCCAGAATGAGAACCCTATTGATTGAAAGACTGGCCCCTGGTGGACAGGCCGCCCTTACCGAGATAATTGAAAACTATCCTGGCTTCCCGGAAGGGATCTTAGGTCCTAAGTTGATGGAGAAGATGAGGGAACAGGCTATTAAAACTGGCCTGGGGATTATTTCTGGAGAAGTAACAGAAATTGAAGTAAAAAAGGGGATAGTAAAAACTAAAGATAGAGAACATAAAGCATTAGCCATAATTATAGCCAGTGGCGCTCATCCTCAGAAACTTGGGGTTCTAGGAGAAGACCTGTTACTGGGCAAGGGGGTCTCTTACTGTGCCACTTGTGACGGCCCACTATTTAAGGGGCAAGATATTGTGGTTGTTGGAGGAGGAGACAGCGCAGTGGAAGAAGCCCTATTCTTAACAAAATTCGCCAAAAAAGTCATTCTTATTCATCGTCGGGATAGATTGCGAGCCGCTAAGATATTACAGGGAAGGGCTCTGGCTAATGAAAGAATAGAATTTATCTTGGACTCAGTAATAACAGAGATCCTAGGAAAAAAAGGAGTAAATAGGGTTAAGGTAAAGAATAAGAAGACGAAAGAAGAAAAGGAAATTCCTTGCCAAGGAGTCTTTATCTCAATAGGTATTATTCCCGCCACCGAGTTCTTAAAAGGTCTTATCAATATGGATGAAAAGGGGTATCTCTTAACCGATGAAGATATGAAGACCTCAGTAGCGGGGATCTATGCTTGTGGGGATTGCAGAAAGAAGCTATTGCGCCAGATAATTACTGCCTGTGGCGAAGGGGCTTTAGCTGCCTTTGCTGCTACAAAATATGTGGAAGAGTTAAAGGGAATGGCCTATCCAGGAAATAGTGATCGGTGATCAGGAGAAAGTGGGAAAGTGAGCAGGTGAGAAAGTGAGAATACTGAAATGAAATTAAAGAGAGGGCTGGTTCAAGTCTATACTGGTAATGGAAAGGGAAAGACCACTGCTGCCTGGGGACAGGCAATAAGGGCCTCTGGCCAGGGATTAAGAGTAGGCATCATTCAATTCTTCAAAGGAAAAGGCTCGGGCGAAGCGAAAATGGCAAGGAAGTTGAAGCTAGATGTCTATTCTTTCTGTCCTGTCCATCCTTTCTTCGGTGGAAAAAGAGAGAAGTTAAAAAAGGAATGTGGGGAAGGTTTAGCCTTTGCTAAAAGATTAGTTATGAGTAAGAAATACGATATGATTATTCTGGATGAGATAAATATCGCCATGCGTGATAGACTTATAGAAGTAAATGATGTTCTGAGCCTAATAAAAGAGAAGCCGAAGGAAGTAGAGTTAATCCTTACCGGAAGAGGCGCTCCAAAGAAGATAATGGAAGCGGCAGACTTAGTAACCGAGATGAGAGAGATCAAGCATCCCTATCAGAAAGAAATAAAAGGAAGGAAGGGAATCGAATATTAATTCTGAATAGATATGTACGATAGAGGTTTACGGTTAACGGTTTACAGTGTACGGTAAAAAAACCGCCTCTCGTCTTCACTCGAGACTGGGCGATCCTGAATGAAATGAAGGACCGTAAACGGTAAACAGCCCGAAGGGCGGGTAAACTGTTAACCAATACCTACCTGAAGGGAGGTAAATGAGATGGCAGTAGTTGAAGTAAGTATTCTACCCTTGGGGACAGGAACCCCGAGCATGAGCAGGTATGTAGCCGATGTTCTGAAAGTTCTGAAAGAAAGTAATCTGAAGCACGAACTGACCGCCATGGGGACCATCATCGAAGGAGACTTGGATGAGGTCTTGAAGTGGGTTAGAAAGATGCACGAGGTCCCTTTCAGAGAAGGAGCAAAGAGAGTAGTCACCACCATTGAGATCGATGATAGAAGAGACAAAGAGTTGACCATCGAAGGGAAGGTAAAGGCGGTGGAAAGTAAGAAGTAATTTCCGCCCTATAAATATGGAAAGCCCCCATATTGGGGGCTTTTTTATTAGGGAAACGGCTAAAAATGTTAAAGTTGAAGCCAAAAATGGCTAAAAGAGAGTCATTTTTGAGGTTTTTAGGCTTGTTTTTGTGGTTTTATGGGCTCTTTTTGATGATTTTGGCTAAGATTTCTCCCATTTCTCTATGAATTTTTCCATTTGAGGCCAAGATCTCTTTTTCATAGATATCGAGTTTATCTCCTTTGAAGTCTGTTACTCTTCCACCAGCCTCGGACACTATGAGGCTTCCTGCTGCCACATCCCAGGGGGCAAGTCTCTCCTCCCAGAAGCCATCGAAGCGACCATTGGCGGTATAACAAAGGTTTAAGGCCGCTGCCCCATCCCTCCTCACCCCTTGAGAGTTTACCATGAATTCTCTATAAATCCTGAGATATTCGTCTGCCCTCTCCCTTCTATCGTAGGGAAAGCCAGTGGCTAAAAGGCTCTTATCTAATTTATTTATCTTAGAGACAGAGATTCTCCTTCCGTTTAAAGTGGCTCCCTTCCCCTTCTCTGCCAAGAATAGTTCATCGGGAACTGGATCATAGACCACTCCTTTTATGACCTCACCGTTTTTCTCCAAAGCGATAGAGACACAGTATCTGGGATAGCCGTGGACATAGTTCGTCGTCCCATCCAAGGGGTCAATAATCCATTTATATTGACTGCCCTTCTCTTTTATTCTTCTTTCCTCAGTCAGGATGTCATGAGAAGGATATCTTTCCTTAATGAGACTAATAATTCTCTCCTCTGCCTTCCTATCGATATCTGTAACCAGACTTACCCTACCCTTGTAATCAATCCTCTTTATCTTACCCAGGTTTTCTCTTAATATATCCCCGGCCTCTTTTGCTGCCTTAACAGCAAGCTCCCTAAAATCTTTCATATCTCTTCCCTTTTGTTTCTCGTCATACATTGAAAGATTACTTAATCATACGGGAATAAGGGTGAGTTGTGGGTTGTGAGTCGGGTTGTGGGGGTGAGGGTGTGGGATATATCCCCATCCACACAACTCATCCCCGACCCACTACTCACTACCCATCCGCACCCCTATAACCGCAACCGATTGACGTTCAACGTAATCTATTACACTACTACCTTCAGGTTACACTTAGGCTTAAGTTGGCTACCGCGTTTAAGGAGAGGTCTGATTCAATCCCTTCCTTTAGCTTATAATAACCACAGCAAGCGATCATAGCCGCATTATCTGTGCACAATTCCTCTCTCGGATAATAGAGTCCTAAGCCTTTTGCCTTTGCCTCTTCTCCTAACCTCTTTCTCAAACGACTATTTGAGGCTACCCCCCCAGCCAAAACAATTCTTTTTACCCCCTTTATCTTCGCTGCCCTCAGGGTATTTTTGATAAGCATATCAACCACCGCTTCCTGGAAGCTAGCCACTAGATCGGGTAACGAGTGACGAGTGATAGAAGATAATTTTTCCCTGTAACTCGTGATCCGTGACCCGTGACCCGTGACATAATTTACTACTGCAGTCTTTATTCCGCTGAAGGAGAAGTCAAGGGTCTCTTTAGTCTTGAAGTATGACCTGGGAAAAGGGATTGCTTTGGGATCCCCATTCTTTGATAATTTATCTATAATGGGTCCACCAGGATAGCCCAACTTTAAAAACTTTGCTATTTTATCAAAGGCTTCTCCTGGGGCATCATCCCGCGTTCGTCCCAATACCTCATACCCGCCATGATTCTTGACATAGACTAAGTCTGAATGGCCACCAGAGACGATTAATACTAAGAAGGGAAATTTTAAGGCCTCCGGCCCAGAGGGGCCTCTGCCCCGGAGGGAAGGATGTTCCAGGTAGTTGGCATAGATATGGCCCTCTAAGTGATTGATACCTACAAAAGGAAGGTTATTGGAATAGGCGATGGCCTTTGCAGTAGAGAGGCCGACTAAAAGAGCGCCCACCAGGCCAGGGCCGTAGGTGACCGCTATCCCATCCAGATCAGAGAAACCAATCTTTGCTCTTGATAGCGCCTCAGATATGACAGGATTTATTAATTCCAGGTGTTTCCGGGAAGCGATCTCTGGCACTACCCCCCAGAACTTCCTATGGATAGCAACCTGGGAGGCCACAACATTCGATAGAATCTTCTTGCCATCCTTTACTACCGCTGCTGCCGTCTCATCACAGGAGGTCTCAATCCCTAGAATAAGCGTCATTCTACCAATTCTGAAACTAAAACAAATTCTATTCCTTGATTCTCCAGTTCTGGGATGGTCTCTTTAATTGCCTGAACAGTGAGAGAATGGGCATGGCCGATGCCTATCGCCTCTCCCTCATTCAGGGCTATTTTAGCCAGAAGCCGAATCTGCCCCTTAATGTAATCGAGATCGATCTCATTGTCTAAGAAAACATTTCTCTCCCCACACTTAAGGCCCAGTCTTTTGGCTTCTCTGTAGGCAACAGATTCGTCAGAGGTCTTACTATCTATAAAGAAGAGGTTTCTTTTCTTTAACTCTTTCAATATTAGATTCATCATCTCCTTATCCTCTGTTAAGCGGGAACCCGTATGGTTATTCACTCCCTGAACATAGGGGATACCAGAAAGATCACGGGCAATTATCTTTGCTATCTCCCTTCGGGGAGTACTCATGAGAATGGCACCCTTTCCCGGGTCCTTATCTCGTGCCGGATATCCCTTAGGCTCCATGGGAAGATGGAGCATGACTAAAAAGCCTTTCTTCTTCGCTTTGCTCGCTATATCTTTGGAATGGGGTAGAAAGGGGAGGATGGAGAAGTTTAAGGGACGATCTATAGCTAAGAGTTCCTTCGTTGCCCTTCCTCCCATCCCCAGATCATCGATAATGATAGCCACCCTTGCTTTCGGTTGCTCTAAGATGAGCCTCTGAATGGGAATCTTTCTTATCCCGATTTTCATGCTCAGGATCTTCTTCCCTTTAATCTCTCCCTTCTTGACCTTGACTATCCTTCCTCCTTTTCTCTTCACTATCTGGGTAACGGCCTTCTCATACTTCTCTAAAGGCTCCTTGGGAGATACCCTCACCCTCTTTGTAGTATGGGTCCACTCTATCTTTCCCTTCTTCTCTTTTTTACTGTACTTCTCAATAATATCCTTACGGCCTACTCCCAGTTCAGCAAGTCCCTTATCGATGGCAGAATCTATCTCCTTTGCCTTTGCCTCATAATCTATCCTCTTCAACCAGTCAAAGAGAGTTACCCTTCCCATCTGCTGATAATCAACCCAGAAGCAGGCAAAGAGAAGTCCCAGAATAGCGATTACCATTGTTATCTTTAAAAATCTATACTTGTCAGTCAACTCTAACCTCGATTCATATCTATTATTTGGTTACGGTTAAGGTTAGGTTGTTGGTTTAGTTGCTGGGTTAGGTAGTTGGTCTTTTTAAAAACACCTAACTCTTACCTAACTACTAAACTCACTACCTTACCCTAACCCAACTACTTTACTGCTTGGGCTAAGGCCTTTTTGGAGAGCTCTTCTTTAATCACTTCTACTGCCTTTTGAAACTGAGGATCCTCATCTCGGGTAATCTGATAAGCAACCTTTTCTCCCAAGCCCTGCCTTATTATGGCAATCCTCAACTGCTTCTTAATCTCGGGGAGTCCTTCTTTCCACTCCTTCTCTTCAAGATCAAACTTCTTCTCTTTTAAGAACGAAGAAAACTCGTCCAGAGCCGCTATTCGAACCCTGAATTCCTTATTCACATCAGGATGGGTGAGGAGATACCTCTGGCTGAAACCTCTGAAGTATCCCTTGCTCGCGATCTTGGAGGCTATCTTGGGAAGGGTGGGTAATTCTACTTTGATGTCTGGTTCGATCCCCTTCTCATCGATGTTCCTTCCCTTGGGAGTGAGATAATGAGCAGTAGTAAGCCTCAAGCCCGAACCATCCTCTAAGGCCAAGACGCTCTGAACCGTTCCCTTGCCAAAGGATTTCTCTCCAATAATGGTTCCTCTCTTGTAATCCTGGATGGCACCTGCCACTATCTCAGAGGCAGAAGCACTTCCCTTATTGATGAGGATGACCAAGGGATAATCGGGATGGGGCGCCTCGCTTGAAAGGTATCTCAGGCTCTGAGAAGAAACCCTCCCTTGGGTAGAAACGATTAATTTCTTCTTGGGAAGAAATTTATCGCATATCTCTACCGCCTCATTCAAAAGCCCCCCATGGTTATTGCGTAGATCGAGGATCAGTCCCTCCATCCCCCCCTTCTCTAACTCTCCTAAGGCCTCTTCCAAATCTTCACTCGCTTGCTTCTTGAACTCCCTGATCCTGATGCAGCCGATCTTCTCTTCTGTTAGAAAAGAATAGGGAATGCTTTTTACTATAATCACGCCTCGAACGATAGTAAATTCTAAAGGTTCATCAATTCCTTCTCTCTCTATGGTCAGGGTAACCGAGGTCCCCCTGGGTCCTCGCATCTTCTTTACTGCATCCTGTAAGGTGATATCCTTTGTCGACTCCCCGTCTATCTCCACAATCTTATCCCCGGCCTGAATCCCGGCCTCATACGCAGGAGTCCCCTCAATAGGGGAGACAATGGTGAGCTGCCCATCCCTTATCCAGATGCTTATCCCCAATCCCTCGAACTTCCCTTCGGTCTCAATCTGCATCTCCTTATAGGTCTCAGGGTCCATAAACTGGCTATGAGGATCCAGAGTGGCCATCATTCCTTTCAGGGCCCCATAGATGAGGTCCTTGGTCTTCACTTCCTTTATGTAATTCTTTTCAATAAGGTAGTAAACCTTGGAGAAGAGGCCAATATACTTATGTCTCTCTTTTCTCCCGTTTACCTTACCAGATATTCCTCCCCCAACAATGAGGACTAGCACAATCGTCAAAATTAGGATTTTTATTCCATTCTTTCTTTTCATCTTAATCTCCTCCTTCGTTTTAGTAAAATAGGTGGATTAGTTGGATTGGTTGGATTATAAATCAACCTAATATACTAATCCAACTAATTTCCTTGTCAACTTATTGACTATTTTCTCAGCCAGTGCAGGGGATTTTCGGGTGCACCATCCTTCCTCATCTCGAAGTAGAGATAGGGTCCTTTCTTGGAGGCCGTCTGGCCCACCTTGCCGATCAATTGAACCCCTTCTACTTCCTGATTCTCTTTAACCAGGATGCTATCCAGATGGGCATAGAGGGTGTAGTAGCCCCCTCCGTGAGCGATCATGACCATCTTTCCATATTCTCTTAACCCCGGTTTCTGCGACCACTGGGCAAAGACTATTCTTCCCTTTGATACCGCCCACACCTCTTGACCTTTCGGGGCCTTGATGTCAATCCCCTCATGAGGGGTATATGTCTTATACTGAGGATGTTGATGCTTCCCATAGCGTTTTGTTATCTGGTGGCTTATGGTCGGCCAGGGAAGGCGGCCCTTCTTCTGCCTGAAGGCCAAAGAGGCGAGCCTCGCCTGCTCTATAGTCTCCTTCTTCTTGGCTTCCAGATTTCTAATCAAGGCCTCCAGTTCCCTTGAGGCCTTCTTTAGTTTCCTAACTCTCTTCTCATAGGCCATCCTCTTTTTCTCTGTCTTGGTTAAAAGCGTTTCCTTCGCCCTCTTATTCTTCTCTATCTCAGTTTTTCTCTTTAAAGCTGCTTCTTTGTAGATAGTAATCCTTGCCTCTTTTTTCTCCAGAGACTCCTTCTCTTTTTCTCTCGCTTCTTTCCTTTCTTCATCCCCGGCTAACCGGTTAGCGTCGCAGGAGGCGATAATATTCATAGATTTCTTCTGTAGAATATTTTGGGGAAAGTCATGGGGATAGGAGGGGCTCTTTCCCTTGTAGATAACGATCAATCTTTCTCCCAGAGTATCCCGACTAGTTTTCAGTTCCGAGGTCGCCTCTTCCAAGTCCTTTTTCTTCTTCTCTAATTGTTTCTTAGTTTTCTTTAGGTTCTCACCGTAGATAACGATCTCCTTCTTCTTGACTTCCAAATCCTTCTTGATTTTAGTAAGTCTCTTACGAAGGTTTCTTTCTTGGATCCTCTTCTTCTCTAACTCCTTCTTCTCGGTGGCAAGTTCCTTCTTTGCTTTCGTCTTCTCCTTCTCCTTCTCTTGAATCTCCTTGTCATACTCTTTAATCTTCTCCTCATAGGTAGCGAGGGCAGGAGATAAGTTGACAAGTTGACAAGTTGACAAGAAGATAAAACAAAAAATAAGTCTCTTATAACGAGTAGCCCTTGTCCTCCGTTCATTTGGCAAAGACGAAGAAGGCACAAAAGTTGGTAATTTTGTATTGTTAATTGCTAATTTTTCATTTTGCATTGATTTTTCTACTTTTCTACTTTTCGACTTTCCTACTATCCTACTTTTTTCTTACTTGATTCTTCTCCAAGAGAATAGGCTTCCCAGAAGACCAAAGACTAAACCAGCACCTACTAAACCAAGAGCCATCTCTAAATTCATAAATGAGATGGCCTCCACTCTCAGAATTGATAAGCGGTATATTCCATATAAGATGCCCAGAGCCACTAATGAAGTGGAGAGGCCCTCCAGGATTCCCTGACCAAGGAAGCTCCCCCTTATCATCCAGATGCTCTTTCCCTTCTCCTTTAATCTTCCTATTCTCTCCCTAAGTAAGGTCAGCCTAAAGAGAAGGGAAGCGACTATTAAAAGTCCTAGGCCAAGAATGACTCCTAAGATGAGGCCAATCATCCGAAAGCGAGAAGTAGCCCTGAAGAGTTCCTCTACTCCTCTTCCCCCATAGTCCACCTCTTCTATCTCTGGATAGCCGGCTATTCTTTCTGAAATCTCTTTTATAACTTTAATCCTCTTTTCTGTCTTAACAAGCAAGGAGGCAGGAAAGGGATTTTCCTTAAGAATATCCATCTCTTTCTCCAGGGCTTCCTCCTTCAAAAACTTCTCCAGAGCTTCCTCTTTTGAGGTATAGATTATCTCCTCCACTCCTTCCTGGATCATTATCTTACTATATAGTCCCTCTACCTCGTCTGGACTAAGGCCTTCTTTTAAGAAAGCAACTATTGCCACCTCTTCCTCCCAACCAGAGATTACTTGATCCATATTCTCTATTCCTATTAAAAAGACCCCTAGCATAATAAAAGAGATAAATAGGGTTACTATAAGTGGCCAGTTTAACTTCACTTCATACCTCCCTAAACGCTGGCACTCAACGCACTTCGTTTGCCTTGAGGCGTCAGCCGCTGATATAGTACACTGATTGCCGCTGATTTTTTTATCTGCGTTTATCTGCGTTTTGATCTGCGGTTATTGCTTGATATTCATGCTCTCTCGGATGCCAGCGAAGCGCATCCGGCATCTGCGTTTAGTATATCACGCCTCCGAAATAATGTCAAAAAAAGACGCCCCTCTTCCTGGGCGCCTTTTATCCGTGCTAATCTGTTTTTTAATCCGTGCTAATCTGTGCTTTGGGACCAGAGATGAGGGTTTGGTTTCTCGATGGGCCTCTCCTTCCCGGAGGAGAGGATCTGTTCCCCAGTACCATCGATATTCATAATCCAGAAGTGATACTCTGTACCCTCTATGGTCCAGAAAGCAAGATGCCTTCCATCAAAAGAGAATTCCGGGCGTTCTAAAACTATTTTCTCCCTGGTCAATGCCACTTGATTCTCTCCTTCCCTATTCACTATCCATATGTCATTGGTATTCTTTTCCTCATCCGATCTGGTAAAAACGAGCTTTTTTCCATTCGATGACCAGGAAGGATAATTACTATTATTTCCTTCTGTTAATTGTCTAAGGTCGCTGCCATCTGTGTTGACCGTCCAGATATTATAATTCGTGAGAAAAAGAATTCTTTTTTCATCTGGAGAGAAGGAGAATTTATCTTCATTAAGTTCTGCATCTCCACTTACTTTCTTCTTATTGCTTCCCTCACTATCCATGGTGTAGAGGACGCCTTCTACAGCATAGGCAATCTTCTTCCCATCTGGAGAGAACTTGAAGCCCCAGTCATTGCTCTCCCATCTATTCTTGGTCAAGGGCTTCTTTTCTTTTCCATCACTGCTTGCCGTCCAGATATCCAAAATCTTCCCCTTGCTCAGTCTATTATGAAGGAGATAATCACTATCTGGTGACCAGGCGAAAGGACACCCCAGCCCCAGGTTACTCTTCTTGGGATCCTTTGGAGAAAATATCTTGGCCTCCGTTCCCTTCTCAACATCTACTACCCGGATCTCCCCATCCTTAGAAAGGAAGGCGACCCTCTCTCCATCTGGAGAGGGCAGAAACTCATGGGAGACTATTGCTTTACCAGTGGTCAGGGGTTTCTTGTCGCTACCATCTCTATTCACCATCCAGAGGTCAGAATCCAGTTCAAAGATAATCCTCTCGTTCCCCTTCAACCACATGGGCCGGAGATAATTCCCCGGGTCATGAGTTAGATTCTTTCTTCCACTTCCATCAGCGTTTGCTATCCAGATATTTTCTCTATCAATATAGAGGAGCTGATCTATAGTAGTAAAGTAAGAGGTAGCCAGAGGCTTACCTTGAGCATCCTTAACCACCGTGCCCAGGGAAATGATATAGGTGGTAGAAGGAATGAGCTCTTTTTCAGGATGAAAGATTAAGGTATTTCCCTGCCCCGTTAGATGTTTACTATCTAATGGGGCTTCCCAACTAAATCTTCCTTTTACTTGAGGATTGATAGCGAAGTTATCTTCCACGCTCTTCTTATCCATCTCCTTACTGAAGTTGATCCTGATTAGGGTATTAGTCTTTACTTCCTGGGCTCCTTTGGAAGGAGAGACAGAGACTATCTCTGGTGGCTGCGCTCCGACA
>JAUWYL010000007.1 GCA_030615855.1 bacterium
AGATAAACCGGCTCTTAAAAGATTATTGCCTATGGAATATTTAAATTCTTTTGGTAGTTTTCTATACACCTCAAAGATTTTATCTATAAACTTTAGGGCAAATTGGTAGACCTTTAGCCTTTCAAAATCAAACTGAAAATCGTCCTCTTTTTCTTTCATAATCCTTTATCTTAACTGGTTACTGTTCGCTGGTTACTGGTTACTTCACTACTCCATATAGACAAAGGTAGCCAGTTTAAGGCTGACGCTCAGGTTCCCCTTAGCATCAGAGGTGATGGTCATACTTTGAACATCGAGTAGCCGCTCTGATTTTTCAATCTTATAAAGAAATTTAGCTAGGGAGGGGAGATCGCACTTCAGACTCAAGGATATGGGCTTGACCTTATAATATTCCTTTGGCTGGAGAGCTCCCGGGCCGAAGGAGAGAATGGTTGCTCCAGAATCCCTTCCCATCCTGTAGACATCCTTTAGTAGCTTAGGTAGTCCTTCCTCCTTGGGCAGCCTCCCCTTGGCAAATTTCAGCCTCGTCTGGGCCTCGAAGTAGTCCCTCTCCAACTTCTCCTCCATCCTGGCTGCTGCCTGGGCCTCCTTGAACTGGGCCTCCTTCTTGGCCAGTTTCTCATTGGCCTCTTTCCACCTACTGGCCGGGGACCGAGGAGTTATATATAGAAAATAGTAGCCCGCTGCTAAGATAATAATTACTCCCATGAAGATGAGCAATTTCCTATCCCGGGGATTGAGCTTCATCCCGCCCCTCCTTCTGTGATACAATTTGTTATCTTAAATAGTGTAAGATTATTTTTACTGTATCGATTTCTCAACGAATTACAAAGAGGGGCGGGATTCATTTACTCCTCCAATTCCTCTTTTTTCTCCTTAAGCTTCTCCCTTAGACCGACTTTCTTCTTTTCCTCTGCGGACTCTGCGGTCTCTTTTGCGGTCTCTGCGGTTGCAGGTTCCTCTTCCATCCTCTTTATTACCTTTTTGATCTTCCATTTCATGGGGAAGCTCACCGTTTCACCCTCCTTTGGTGTGGATACGCTCCCCAGATTTATCTCTTCAAAATAGGGTGAGCTCTTGAGCCTTACCATGAGGTTGGAGACCGCCTCTACAGAACCTGCCTGAGCAGAGATGCTGGCACTCTCCTTTGTTGGCAAAGAGAGGCTCTTAAGCCAGATAGAGGAGGGAAAGACCCTGGTCATCTCCAAGAGAACATCGAGCCATTTTGCTTTTTCAGTAAGTAATCCAGTAATGACTTTTTCTCTCTTCTCCACCGCTGCCTTCTCTCTTTTAAGCTTCTCCACCTTGGGAACGATGTCCTTTATCTTCTCCAGTTCTGCCTCAACCTGGCGTAGCCTGGCCTCTCTCTGCTGAAGCCTCTGTAAAAATAGAAGGCCACTGAAGATAATAATCGCCACTCCCAGACCAGCAGCAATCATGAGGTTTCTCTTCCTGGCCTGGATGAGCACCCTCTCCTTCACGATCTGGGGAAGGAGGCTTATTCTTACCTCGCCCAATTCAATGGCCCTCAAGGCCAATCCCACTGCCACGCTAAAGGAGGGCAGTATCTCCTTCAATTTGAAGATAGCGGGATCATATTTAATTTGAGATAGGGGATCGGCGATCTCAACCGGAACCCCGAGCCTCTGAGATAAGAACCTCTCTAAGTTCTTGAGTCGGGCACTCCCTCCAGAGAGGATGACCTTGGTGATATCCGCCCCACCTGGCTGGGAGCGATAGTAGTTCAAAGAGCGCCGGATCTCAGCGAATAGGTTCTCTAATACGGGAGAGAGAGCACTGGCTACCTGGGAGGTGGGATTGGGAGCGGGAGGAACTTCTGGTGGTTTCTCGGGTGCAGGAGGTATCTCGGGTGGTTTTTCAGGTGGTTTCTCTGGAGCAGGTGGAACTTCAGGCGGCTTCTCTGGTGAAGGAGGAACTTCTGGTGGTTTCTCGGGTGCAGGAGGTATTTCGGGCGGTTTTTCAGGTGGTTTTTCTGGTGTGGGTGGAATCTCTGGGGGCGCAGCCTCTGGTGGTCTTTCCGGAACGGAAGGAATTTCAGGAGGTCTCTCAGGTGCCTGGAAAAGGGCATCCCCCTCTTCCCTCTTCAACTTCTCCGCCTCGCTAAAGGATACTCCGAGCTTATACTGAATGGCCCCTGTCAAATCATTCCCAGCTACCGGTGCGCTCCTGGTGAACTCCAGCACCCCATCCCGATGGATGCTGATGTCTGTGGTCGTGGCCCCGATGTCTATCAAGGCTACCACCTCCGCCTCTTTAGGGGGCTTCCTGAACCTCAGGGCATTATAGAGGGTGAGGGAGGAGATGTCCATCGCCACACAGCTAAGTTCTGCCCCCTCAACCAGAGCCAGACGGTCATCGATGAGTTCCTGCTTCATGGCAGCTAAGATGACCTTTACCTCTTCCCCCTCCTTCCCGGGCAGAGCCTGGTAGTCCATACCCACCTTATCTAAGGGGAAGGGGATCTGGTTCTGGGCCTCGAACTTAATTACCTGATCTAATCTCTCCCTTGCTCCAGAAGGGAGTCTCAGGTGCCTTATGATCACTGACTGGCCAGGGACAGCGATGACCGCATTCTTGACCTTTATCTCATTCTCTTCTAATAATCTCTTTATTCCCTCAATAACCCTGGCCCTCTTCTCCTTATTCTCTAGGGCAGGGTCTAAGTGAAGCTCCACCATCCCGGCATTAGCCAGTTCCACCTCCTCCTTGGTCACCTTCAATAGAATGGCCTTTATGGAACTGGTTCCAATGTCCAGGCCAAGGACCGCTTTTGCCTTGAGTAATGGCTTGAATAAAGAAATCTTCTTCAAATCTTCACCTTATAAATCATTACCAGTTGCTACTCTCAGTTTGGTCACAAAGTGACCTCTAATTGTTGGATCCCAACAAATCTATTTCGGGGAACCTTCTCCTTATCCAACCTTTTCACTTCCAGACAGAGCTCTATCGCCTCTTTAATCCGAGACAATAGCCTACCCATGGTCTTAGCCTGGGTATGACATCCTGGAAGATCGGGAACTTGAGCAATTAGAAAACCATCCTCATCTTCCTCAATCAAGACCGGAAAAGTATACTTTCTCATCCCTCATGCCTCCTTACTTTTCAAGCGCTAAGATTAAAATTCTACTCATAATTCTTGGACCTTCTCTCTCCATTATTCGTGTTAATTTCCGCCAAACTAACGACGGCCAAGCGCGTCTTTCCTCCTTTGCATCTTCCAGTTTCAGCCAGAGGCTGATCCGCCTTGGGCGGAAAATTTAGCGTCTCTGCGGTTGCAATCTTCTTCATCTAATTTCCTAATCGTATTCCAGGACAGCCTCTGACCAGTAGAGGATTTTTATGGGTCCCATGGTGCCATCATCATGATAGTCCCTATCTACTGTGGCCTCAATCCTTCTCTCTGCTAAGGTCTCTGTGTCCCTCATTACCTTTCCTGTAGAGACAATTCTAAAGCGATCTGACCTTACGGTAACAAAATCCGAGTAATCATCGAAACTGCTTTCACCTATTTCGTCAGTATTCATTATCTCTCCCCGTCCGTGCCCCCCCGTCCTTCCAGTCGAAGAAGCCTCCTTCCCATAGGTATAGTCACTCTTCTGGACGCCTTCCTTATCTGCAATCTCTCCCATCCGGGTCTTTATAATATTGGTGGCCTTAACATCACCGATCTTATAGTAAGACCTCAGGCTCCAGTAGGTGGCGGTATTGATATTGATTACTCCCTCTATCTCATCATCGTCACTGACCTTAATGACGTCTGCCAGCCTCTCCAGCATGGTATCAGCGACGCCATCGGCGCCGCCCACCTCGCCCACCTGGCTATAGGGACGTTCATTAATAATATTCTGAGCTGTTATAGGTCCCAAGAGAGCGACCGGCAGGGCATCGATCTCGTCAACGGTAGCGGTATTGATATTTAACCTTTCACCATCGCTAACTCCAGTGCCGGTCATATCGACATCGCGGTCCATGCAGTGATTTTTATTCTTGGAATAGATGCTGAGATCACAGGCATGGTTTTCCAGGGGATTCTCTCCGACATTGATGTCCTTTACCTTCTGAATCTCCCTTATGGTATCAAAATCGTAATCCTTAACATCCGTTTCATTTCCACTCCTTGTCCTATAGGTGGTAGAAGCGCTACCTGAATCCCGATAGTCCTTGATATTGACCGCTTTCTGTTCAGCAGCCACATTACCTCCCAATAGGTAGTATAAGGATTCTAAGGAGTAGTCGGCCGACTCTCCATAATCCACGTTGATATTCATCATAGAGGACTCATCCACTAAATGGACGCTATAACCCCCTTTTCCAAAAGAGAACCATTTATCATCCCAGGACATGGGACACTCCGCTACTGAAGTATCACAGGAGAAGTTCTCACTGAAGGTGGTGAACCAGTCTTCGTGAAGACTGTCTGTCTCATTCGTATCTGCCCTGAGTTTTGCGATGGCGGCATCTATCCCGGCAGAAGCAAGGTAGCGGGCCTGAACGGCATGGTAGCTATTGTTGGCCAGTCTCAACTCCATACGCATCATAAAGGTAAAGGAGGCCGCCATCATTACTAAGATGGTCATTATCCAGAGGGCCATAATGAGCGCAATCCCTCTTTTATCTTGGATTTCTTTCTTCATCCTTTCACCTCCTCTTATGGATGTGCCAGATAGACAATGGTTTTTATCTCACTCTCCTCAGTGAATTTGGAACTGGGGGCTTGGGCAGTCAGGGTAATCTCCACAGCATCGGGTAGTTCTCCCTCTCCACCAGAGGGATCAGCATCCCAGCTTTCCTTCCAAGTATCCGCATCATCATCCTTATCATGATACCTGAAGTTCAATCCCGTAATATGGGAGGCTAACTCTTCTGCTGGGTCTCCTCCAGAGGTAATATCATCATCCGGGACATTGGGTATCTGCTTTCTGCGCATGAGCATATTCCCTGATAGATAGAAACCTAGTTCAACGCAGTCAAACTTTAACTCGAGAGGAGTATAGGTGCTCCCATAATTATAACCATCCGGGGGATGGGCGATGGAGATGAAGTTCAGAGTATCGGGATTTGTATCGACCCCAACAAGATAGATATCCTTTCCTGGGTTATAGTTTATATTGAGGGTGATTGCTCCCCGGATCTCCTCACTCATTCTGTCTAAAGCGATGCGTATATTCTGGTATCTCTTGGTCCTGGCCTCCCCCTTCTGCCAGGCATCCATGGCCATCTTAGAGACATTATAGATGGCCATGCCCAAAAGGGCGGTAATGACCAAAGCCACCATAAGTTCCAGTAGGGTTACCCCCTTTTGCTCCTTAATCATAATAATCCCCTCAGTTATAGTTGGCCATGAGGGTAGTGAGATACACGCATCTCTGGCCGCTATGGCCACTCCCTGCCTTGTATGGCCACCAGACAGAGACCGTCACTTCCTTTGGATCGCTTCCCGAGGATATAGCCTGCCACTCGTATCTTGAGTAATAGCCAGGGGCAATGCTCTCGCTTGTCTCATTGGGAATGTTGGCATACCCTCCCCTCTTTATCTCCTCCATCCTCCTCTGGGCAAGGAGGGTGGCAGTGGTCAGGTCCTCCCCCAACTTGCTCGCCTTCAGTCCCATAGGCATAACACGCAAGAGGGCTAAGAGGGCTACGGCAAGAATGATAAGGGCGATCATGACCTCCAGAACCGTAAACCCCGCTTTCCTTGAATCGGGGAATCGGGGAATCGGGGTATCGGTAATTTTTCCCTTGTTTCCGCTTCTCCCATCTGCCCCGTAGGCTTGTCCTTCGGGGTTCCCCTTTTCTCCCTTTCCCTGATAACCTGATAACCTGATTACCTGATTACCGATCACTGTTTCACCTGCACGCTTTCTCCCCGTTTCTCTGTTTCATTACTTAAACCTACCAGCTACTATATATTTTAACCCGAGCAGTAGCTTTGGCATTTTCTACCCGATACTTAACTTTCCCAGCTGTATCCTGCAGTTTTACGATTCCCTCATTGGCTGAGTCTGTAAGAGTGACTGTGCCTTTAAAGGTAAAGGTATGATGATAGGGGTCACTCGCTCCTCCTCCAATCACCTCATCTATGACCACCACTTTGGGCAATTTTCTCTCGGAGCCCGGTTCTGGGTTCTTTGGAGGATAGGATAATGCGGGCTGAATCCAGACTACTTTATTGGTCTTATCATAGACCGCATAGTACTCTTCTCTTAAAGTCATGGCCTTACTGTGGGCCATCCTCATGGTTGAGGCCACATCCCGGGCAGCATTCTTGACGCTCGTCCTGCGATAGGTCCCCTGGCCGTAGAAGAGTACCCCCCCAATGACAATGGCAATGATGACCACCACCACCATCATTTCTATAAGACTGAACCCGGCTTTCTTTGAATCGGAGAATCGGTGTGTTTCTGTATCGGTGTAACGGCGTATCGGTGTATCGGTGTAATTCTCTTTTATTACCTTACTCCGACACTCCCTCACTCCATTACTCCGTTTCACCTGCCCACTTTCCCATTTTGCATTTTTAATTTTGCATTTTTCATTTTTCATCAGTCCTCCGGGATTTCCCTATAGTACCAGATTTTGCCTTTAACCGCCGGGGTAGCCTTTCCCCTGTTTATAATGATTCTGATCCTCTTCAAAGTCTCCTGACCGGATGGGGAAACATACCTCCCGGTTGATATTATCTCAAAGAACTGGTTATTATGGGACTGGGGAGGGCCAGTAGGGCTATTGTTGAAGGAGAAGTTTGTGGTATAGGTCTTATCCGCAGCAAGTATCTCAAAGTCGGCATCATCGTCATTAACATCGGGTGTAGTGGGATTATTTGAGTCCCAGTTATCATACTCTGTCTCTGCATCCGGGTCAAAGTTATCCTTGATATTGTCCCTTACATAGTCGTTAGTGATGCTTTTTTCCGCAATCCGCACCGCCGTTGTATTCGGGTAGCCCCACTTGCGGACGTAATTAATAAATTCGTTAAACTCATCTTGGGCGCTACCCATCTCGTCCTGATTGGTCCGATCCAAAGTCCCATCATCCCAAGTATCAAGAAAGTAGTACTTCGCTGGGGAGCCACTTGAGGGAGGATTGAGGTCTATGTCCTGGATATTGAAAGGTTTTGAGGAATCGGTTTCGCTTCCGCTGTTGTCATCGTCCCGGTTGGTGTCTATGCCATCGAAGGGGTTATCGTCTGCTGTCCTTTCTATTCCATCGGCTCCAGCACGATAGGCAAGGATTGCTGTCACTACCCGGTCGATATTCGTCTCAGTTACTTTCAGTATGGCATAGCCAGGAGTTCCACTCTGATTCCTGCCAAAGGCAGCCTTCAGGGCCTTCTCATTTGCCGTATTGACATTTATAGGAAGACGGGTATCAGGGTTTGTAGGAAACTCTTTATGATAGACCTTTGCCACCTGATGATAGACTGAGAGGCTCTCCTCGCTTATATCATAGACGCAGGCTAATTCGTCAAGGGTCTCAAAGGGCCCATAAGTCTCTTTCTGATAGTTGACGATATTATTGACTTTTATAGTGCCTATATTTGGCAGCCCATCCAGAAGGTTCTTCCAGGAACTGTTGTCTGCTAAGGGATTATTGAGGCTCACCTTCCCTCCCTCATCATTTATTATGACGGCATAGTAGCCGAAGGTATTTCCATCCTCATCCGTCAAAGTAATCCACTTGGAATCCGCTGTTCCATCTCCATCGTTATCAACATCCGAACCACTGAAATAGGTGGCCCAATCCTCCTTTAGGGAATCAATGGTAAGATCTGTATCCCTCCTCAGCCAATAGACCGCATGGTCTATCCCGGCCTGGGTGATATACATAGCCTTCATATCGTCCCGATGGGTACGGGCGATGATGGGCTCCAAGCGCATCATGAAGATGAAGGTGGTGCCGATGATGGCTAAGACGGCCAAGAGCCACATAGCCATAATCACGGCAACGCCCTTTTCTCCCATCAAAAGCCCCCAGTTAAATCCTCTCCATAGCGGATGCCCGCCTTGACCATGGCGTGCAAGGTGGTCCCGGGATCGCTCTCATCTGTAGGATCGGCTTTGACCGTCAAAGTAATTTTTAGCATCCCGACACGGGATGCCGGTGGTCGATCATTAAAGTAGAGATAGGAAACAACACCTTCTGTACCGGGCATGGCGGCAGTTATTGGTTGGGAACCAGCACTATGAAAACTATAACTTCCCTCACTTGTTTGGTAAGGAGGATTGAGCACTCTCTTATAAAGGGTATAGGTCTCGCTCCCCACCCCCGGCTCGCCAGAGTACCTGGAAAACTGAATCTTCTCCACTCCTTCTGTTCCATCTATAGGGACATAGAGGGTAATCCAGCGGCCCTCCCTCGCTGATCCTCCTTCCCCGAGTTCGAAGACAACATCTGGGGTATCTCCACCTACATCGGGTAGGGCCTGCCTGATCTCATTTACCATTCTCTCAAAGGCTATTCGGACATTCTGAATCAGTTCTACCCTCTCCTCTCCTGTCTTATAGGCCTTGGTTCCCATCTTAAAGACAGTATAGAAAGCAACCATTAACAGAGAGAGTAAGGCAACAGCGACCAGAAGCTCAACAAGGGTAATTCCCATTCTTTTTGAATCGGGGAATCGGAGAACCGGGGTATCGGGGTATCGGGGAATCGGGGTATCGGGGTTCCCTTTTTCTTCCTTTTCCTGATTACCTAATAACCTGATCACTGGTCACTTTCCCACTTTCTATATTTTATTACATCTTTTTCTCATAATCAGTAAAGAGGGTAACCAGTTTTACGCTTCGCTCCCCACCATAGGGCTTATAGAAGACCTCAACCACAACTTTCTTAAGCTTGGGGTTGTTTACCGCATCCACATCACTAATTGTGGTCACCCGCTTGAACTGGAGATAATCAGTTATATCCCCATAATTCTCTGTGGTAGTGCCGCTGGATAGTTGGGCCCATCCCGTATTCCTTAATTCCTCTATCTTCGCCTGGGCCAGAAAGGAGGCCACCGTGGTATCTTGGGATATCTTACTTGCCCTGAGGCCAATAGGGAAGAGGTGCATGATGGCCAGTAGGCCAAAACCCAGGACAATCACAGCAACCATGACCTCCAGAAGGGTGAATCCCGCTTGACGGGGAATCGGGGTATCGGGGAATCGGGGTATCGGGGTATCGGCGTAACAGAGTATGGGGGTCATTTGGAGATAGACCATTTGTCAGCAGTGTTAATCATTTTGACTAACTGACCAAGAATTTGTTCATATCGATTATCTAATTTCTGCCAGACGTCCTTTTTTATGTATTCCATGTGGAGTGCAAAGTCAAGCCAGCATTGTGTTTCGGCCGCCTCTCCTTCACTATCGCTGAGTTTGGAAATAAAGGCTGCTTTATAGCGACGTTTTCTCCAGGCCTCCGCAATATTCGAACAGACAGAACGAGATGACCGACGCATCTGTTCACAAAGCGAATATCTCTCCTCTGGTGGAAAAGTTTTGCACAATTCGTGGATTTCCAATGCACATTCCATTGCCAACAGATATACCTCCAAATCCCTAAATGTCTCTGCATATCTACTCATCCCTTACTCCCATACTCCGTTACTCCCTTACTCCACCACTCTGTTTCTCCCATTCTCCGTTTCATCCCTTAATCTTCCCAGCTATCATAGATTCTCGCCCGGGCAGTCGGGGATTTAAGCGTTACTTTATAGAAGTTCTTGAGCCCTTTGTCTTTTAACCAAACACTTCCCGCGGTAACCGTGCTTTTGGGTGAGAATTTATGATAAGCCGTCCCGGTGTCTGTATCCGCTGGAACGGGATCCGGAGTGCCAGGGTTCGATGCTTGGCCTCCCGTGCCTGCTTTGACCCGGGCGATGATTGCCATATCGGGAAGGGCTTGCTCCGTGCCAAAGTCCGGATTCTTCCCTGAAGTAATATAGATGGAATAGGATTGGACCCAGATGGTTTCATTATTACAGTCATAGACTGCAAGATAATTTTCTCTCTCTGTGACCGCCTTCTGCCGGGCGAGGCGCATGACGTTCACCACATCCCTGGCCGCCACCTTGACGCTCGTCGTCTCCCTGAAATTCTTGAATATAGCAAAGGCCGCCAGGGCCATAAGAGCAATAATAAATATTACGGTCATTAGCTCTATAATAGAGAAGCCATTTCTTTTATTCATTATAATACTTCACGGATGAGCACGGATTGACTAAACGGATTAGCACTGATTCAATCACCAACGGGGATGTTCTGATAATCTAGGAAATCGAGCTGCGCCCGTCTGGCCGTCGGACAGACAACCCTTCAACGTATAACGAAAAACGAAACTGGTTAACTGTTATGTATGATTGCCCCCCCACCACTTTTAAGCAAATCTAATTTTGGAAATCTTGAAAAGTGGTGGAGGGTTATATACTAAAGTGGGTCATCCACTCTTAGGGACTCTTGAACTCACCAGGGTTGACGTAGACTACAGAGTAGGTAGGCGCACCTTCATACTCTCCACCCCTGCACCAGATGGTGTATCTCGAAGGCCTGCCAGAGGTAACAGCTTGGTATCCGTAGGGGTTACCCCAGGGATCATCCGGCCAATTGCTGGTGTGTTTTCTGAACTTCATATAGGGGCCGGACCAGTTATCACCGATTGATTCAGCATCTGTTACCAGTGATTTTAGCCCGTAGCTGCCAGATGTTGACCCGGGCTTAGTGTCGCTACCACTCAAGGGATACTGGTCGCAGTCCAGGTAGTACATCTCGCAGGCAGTAGTCATGCTATCCAGGTCTGCCCAGCCACCGCCCTCCTTGGCCTTCCTCTGCTGCATCATGAACCTTGGTAGGGCAACGGCAGCTAAGATCCCGATGATGACTACTACCACCATCAACTCAATCAGCGTAAAACCCTTCTCTCTCTTCATTCTTCTCACCTCCTCTCTATACACGGATTTCTTTGTTTTGCTTACTGTTTGGGATTAAACACACGGATAATCACGGATAAAATCTTAGACACGGATTTTCACAGATTGGAAACGAATTAGCACGGATTTATCTGTGACCATCCGTAAAGAATCTGTGATTATCTGTGTATATAATATCATAGTAAATTTCTATTTGTCAAGGATTTTCTAGTATTTGCTGATTCTTACTTTTTAATTTTACATTTTGCATTTTGCATTTTGCATTTTTCAATGTTCCTCAAGGAGCCTCTCCATCTCCCTTACTACATCATAATCAGAATCTTTTGCTTCTGCATATCCTTCAAGTCCCGTTCCAGGATAGAGGGCCTCCAGGATCTCTCTTCCTTCTGGCGACTGGCCTAACTTTAAGAAGGCTTTAGATATCTTCTTCACTAACTTCTTATCCAAGTCAGGTCTTACGGCAAAGGGCTCATTCGATATGGGTGGAGTGCGGGCAATGACTTTCAATTCCTCTATCTTCTCCGGCTCTTCCCGGAAGGTGCTCTTCCGGGCATCATCGAAGCAGGCCCCGGCAGCAAAGTTTTTATGATAGACATTCAAGACCACCCCATCGTGGGTCCCGGTAAAGAATACTCTTTTAAAGTCCTTATCCGGGTCAATCCCTTTCTTTAGGAGAAGAACCTTAGGATAGAGGTAGCCAGAGGCCGACTCCCTATCCGTGAAGCAGAAACTCTTACCTCTCAAATCATTTAAGGTATTGATTCCAGAATCCTTCCTCACAATGATTAAGGAACGGTAGGTAGCTGAGCCATGACGGATGGGCTTCAGGATGGCGTAATAGCCTGCTCGCTCATTCCCCTCAACATAAGACTTGGGTCCCAGATGAACCAGATCATAGATCTTCTTCTCCATCCCTTTAATCATGGCCTCATAGTCCCTTGCGAACTGGAACCTCACCCTCATACCCAGTTCCTTCTCTAAGTATCTGATCAAGGGCTGTGACCTTTTCAGGAGTCTTACCACGTTCTCTGCGGGCACCCTTCCGATGACCAGGACCTCTTTCTCTTCTTTGGCCCTTGCCCTCTCTATCACTTGAGAAGGAAGAGGAGCCCTTATAAAATTGTAGTAGTAATAGCCCCCCAGGATTAGGGCCAGAAAAAGAACCAGGATTATCGGAGTTATCCACTTTATTTTCTTAGCCATCATTACCCCCATAATTAAGTTGATACGTTGATAAGTCAACAAGTTAATACGAGAATACGAAAATAAGTGAATAAGTCATTGGGTCTCGGGTTACGGGTCTCGGGTTACGAGTTAAAACCCGTTTATTGTAATTTGTAACTCGCAACCCGTCACTCGCAACTCGTTATTTCTTCTCCTCTGCCCCTTTTTCTTATCTACGTATTTTCTTATTTTCTTGTTTTCTTATTTTCCCTTGTTAACTTGTATTCTCGTCAACTCCGTTGCCGTTAGCCCGACATGGCGCTCATCTGGAAGATGGGAAGGTACATGGCGATTACGATGAAGCCCACCACCAGTCCCATACCCAGTATTAGGATAGGCTCTAAGACGCTGGTTAGGGCGGCCACCGTAGTATCTACCTCCCGGTCGTAGGCATCGGAGACCTTTATGAGCATGTTATCCAGGGCGCCCGTCTCCTCACCCACGGCGATCATATGGACTACCATGGGAGGGAAGACCGGGCTCTTCCCTAAAGGACCAGCAATGGACTCCCCTTCCCTTATGCTATTATGGACCGCCACCATGGCCCGGGCTATCACCTCATTCCCTGCGGTATCTCTTACAATTAAGAGGGCCTGTAAGATGGGGACCCCACTGGTAATCAGGGTTCCTAAGGTGCGGGCGAACCGGGAGAGGGCGCTCTTCTTCACCAGTTCTCCCAAGATGGGTATCCTGAGTTTGATCTTATCTGCCTGATACCTCCCCTCCTCCTTCCTCACCCACATTCTGTAGACAGCAATCAGGACCAGGATGGCCAAGAGGTTCACCCACCAGAAGCCCCTCAAGAAGTCGCTTATCACCATCATTATCTTCGTGGGAAGGGGAAGGGTAAGAGCAACCTCCTCAAACATGCCGACGAAGGTGGGGATGATGGCGATGGTCAAAAAGAGGACCACTCCTATTCCCACCATAATGACCAGGGCGGGATAGACCATGGCCCCCTTCACCTTGGCCCTCACTGCTTGGTCCTTCTCGCTGAACTCCGCCAACCGGGCCAGGACGACCTCTAAGACCCCGCCTGCCTCACCAGCCTTTATCATGTTGACATAGAGTTTGTTAAATGTCCTGGGGTGCTTGGCTAAGGCATCGGAGAAGGTGCCTCCTCCCTGAACGCTGGCGGCGATATCCTTTATCTGGACCTTAAGATTGGGGTTCTCTGTCTGTTCGCCTAAAACAGTGAGGCTACGCAGCAGGGGAAGTCCAGAGTCGATGAGGGTGGAGAGCTGCCTGGTGAAGGTTACGATATCTTTTCCTTTTACTCTCTTGCCCGCAAACATTCCTAAGAAGGTATCTAATATTCCACCCTTGGCTGCCTTCTCCTCCCTGACCTCCAGGGGAAGATAGCCCATATCCCTTAAACGTCCTAAGGCGAGCCTCTCATTATCCGCATCCAGGGTTCCTGCTACCTCTGTCCCTGCCTTATCCAGGGCCTTGTAAGCAAAAGTGGCCATTTCTCACCTCACTCCGTTCGGTACACTGATTATTACAGATATTAACACTGATTAGCACTGATTATCCGTGCCCATCCGTTCTTACATCCGTGCTAATCCGTGCTTTAAGATTGTTCTGGCTTACTCTTCTCTTCGGCGGGCTTTGCGGTCTCTTCTGCGGCCTCTGCGGTTGCAGGCTTTTCTTCCTCGGGTGGCTTCTCCTCTGGGAGGGTTTCTTCCTCTGCAGTAGTTGCCCGGGCAAGTTCCTCTATGGTCATCTCTCCCGCTATTATCTTCCTCCAGCCATCCTCAAATAGGCTGCCCATCCCGGTCTCTCTGGCCTTGGCAGTTATTGCTGATGTCGAGGCCCGGGTCAGAATTAGTTCCCTCAGAGGATCATTCATAATTAGTAACTCTGCGATGGCGCTACGACCATGATAGCCGGTATGGGCGCATTCCGGGCATCCCTTCCCTCTATAGAATTTGACCCCCTTAATATCCTCTTCAGTCAATCCAATATCCCTCACTACCCTGGGATCCGGAGTATAGGGTTCCTTGCATTTCTTGCATATAGTCCTCACCAGTCTCTGGGCAAGGATGGCCTCTAAGGTGGAGGTCATTAAGAAGGGCTCGATCCCCATATCGATTAGCCTGGTGATGGCTCCCGGGGCATCGTTGGTATGTAATGTGGAGAAGACCAGGTGACCGGTGAGAGAGGCCTGAACCGCAAGCTGGGCGGTCTCCAAGTCCCTAATCTCACCCACCAGAATGACATCCGGGTCCTGACGAAGGATGTGCCTTAGACCCCGAGTAAAGGTGAGGCCTATCTTGGGGTTGATGGGCTCCTGGATGATCCCGTGGAGTTGATACTCCACCGGATCCTCTAAAGTTATGATCTTCAGATCCGGTCTATTTATCCTGGCCAAGGAGGCATAGAGGGTGGTGGTCTTCCCGCAGCCCGTGGGCCCGGTAACCAATATGATCCCGTTTGGACGATGAATGAGTTCCTTTAGCTGCTCCTCTATTCCTTTCGAGAAGCCGAGTTGCTCAAGTTCTACCATGATGGCTGATTTATCCAGGACCCTCATGACCACGCTCTCCCCGAAGATGGTGGGGAGACAGGAGACCCTCAGGTCGATCTCCCTCCCCCCCATGACGATCCTTATCCTCCCATCCTGGGGGAGCCTCCTCTCTGCGATATTGAGATCGGCCATAATCTTAAACCTTGAGATAATCGCTGTCTGGAGGTGCTTGGGAGGGGGGGCGATCTCATGTAATACCCCATCCACCCGATACCTCACTTTGAGACTGTCCTCAAAGGGCTCGATGTGAATATCAGAGGCCCGATCCTTTATGGCCTGCATCAGGATGAGGTTGACCAGCTTTATGATGGGGGCCTCAGAGGCCATCCTCTTGAGGTCCGCGATATCCTCCTCTGCTGCCTCCTCCACCACTTCTGCCACCCCTCCGCTCATGGACTCTATCATCTGCTCCACCGTCTCCTCCCCTACCCCATAGTACTTCTCTATGGCCTTCATCACCTCATCCTCGGAAGCGATGACCGGCTTCACCTGACCATCGATAATGAGGCGCAGGTCATCTAAGGCATGGACGTTCAGGGGATCAGCGAGGGCCACGGTCAAAACATCCCCCTTCCTCTCAATGGGGATTACCTTATAGAGGTGGGCGAAGGGGGGAGAGATGGTATCCAAGAGATCCTCATCTATCTTATGATCCTTAAGGCTTATCACCTCCATGCCGAACTGCTTTCCTAAGGCATCTAATATCTCTTCCTCTGTGGCATAGTTATTCTTAATCAATATCTTGCCCAGCCTCTCATGGGTGCTCTTCTGCTCCTGCAGGGCACGATTCAACTCCTCCTCTGTAATGACCCCGGCATTCTTCAATATCTGACCTAAGGGCCGCTGCTGAAAGGCAGGGGCAGGAGGAATTCTCCTTGGTCTTCTCTCTGCCATTATCTCTTCTCCTGAATGATCTTCTGCATCTCGTCCTTATCGTGACACCTGGTCATCGTGTCCTGATAGGTTATCAGTCCCCTCTGATAGAGCTCGAAGAGGGACTGATCCATGGTCTTCATCCCGTATCTGGTTCCGGTCTGGATGGCAGAGAGGATCCGATGGGTCTTCATATCCCTTATCATATTGGCAATGGCCGGAGTAACCATCATGATCTCAAAGGCTGCCGCCCTTCCCTTACCGCTTGCCTTGGGTAAGAGTTGCTGGCAGAAGACCGCTACCAGAGAGACGGAGAGCATCATCCTGATCTGCTCCTGCTGGTCAGGAGGAAAGACATCTATGATCCGATCCACGGTCTGAGAAGCAGAGTTGGTATGCAATGTAGCGAAGACCAGGTGGCCGGTCTCTGCGGCAGTGATGGCGGCCTCAATGGTTGCCAAGTCCCTCATCTCTCCCACCAGAATGACATCCGGGTCCTGACGAAGGCCACGAACCAGGGCCTCGGCAAAGGAGGGGGTATCTATACCTATCTCCCTCTGGGTGACGATACTCATCTTATGGGGATGGTAGTATTCTATAGGGTCCTCGACAGTGATGATGTGGCGATCCTGCTCAGAATTTATGATATCGACCATAGTGGCCAAGGTGGTCGTCTTTCCGCTTCCCGTGGGCCCGGTAACCAAGATGAGCCCCCGCGGCCGATACAAGAGGTCCTTAACAGAAGCGGGAAGGCCCAGTTCTTCTAAGGTAAGGAGTTTGGTGGGGATGAGTCTCATAGAGATGGCTACCGACCCCGTCTGGCGATAGATGCAGACCCGGAACCTTCCCTGATCCTTGAAGGTATGGCCGAAGTCGGCCGATCCCATCTCCTTTATCTGCTCCTGGTATCTCTGGGGGGAGAGGGCCTCCATAAACGATTGAGTATCCTCTGGCTTCAGGGGCTTCGTATCCAGAGGATGTAATTTCCCATCGATGCGCAGTACTGGTGGCCGACCGACGTGAATATGTAGATCAGAGGCATTCCTATCAACGACCATCTGTAAGAGCTTCTCCACTTCCAACATCTCACACTCCTCTTAAACAAAATTAAATATCAAAAATTAAATATTAAAATTACATATCAAAATGTAAAATTATTCTCATCATAAAATAATATCGAGGCAGAAAAGTTTCTTCTATAGAATATTTCTTTTTGATTTTTAATTTGTCATTTTGCATTTTGCATTTTGAATTGCTCTATTCTATGTCTGCCTGGGTTACCCTCAATACCTCATCAATGGTGGTCTGGCCCATGGCTACCTTCAGGAAGCCATCCTCCCTCATGGTCCTCATCCCTTCCTCCCTGGCTCTTGCCTTGACCACAGTGGACGGGGCCTTCTCCAGGATAAGGTCCCTTATCCTATCAGTGATGGGCATGACCTCGAAGATTCCGTTCCTTCCCCGATAGCCGGTACGGGCGCAGGCCATACATCCCTTCCCTCTATATAACTTTCCTTCCTTCAAATCTTCCTTCTTCTTATTTAAGAGAAGTAGGTCTTTGGTGCTCGGCTCATAGGCCTCCCGACACTCAGGACAGATGGTCCTCACCAATCTCTGGGCCATGACCCCGGCCACACTGGAGGCGACCAGGAAGGGCTTTACCCCCATATCTACCAGCCTGGTGACGGCAGAAGGGGCATCGTTGGTATGTAAAGTAGAGAAGACCAGGTGTCCGGTTAGAGAGGCCCGGATGGCGATCTCTGCCGTCTCCACATCCCTTATCTCACCGATCATGATGATGTTCGGTGCCTGGCGCAGGATGGAGCGCAGGCATCTGGCGAAGGTGAGACCGATCTTGGGCCTCACCTGGGTCTGGTTTATCCCAGAGACGTGGTACTCTACTGGATCCTCTACAGTAATGAGCTTGACGTCTGCGGTATTGATCTTATTGAGTGCCGCATATAGGGTGGTTGTCTTTCCACTCCCCGTAGGGCCGGTAACAAGTATGATTCCATTGGGCCTCCTGATCAGGGAATCAAAGAGCTCCTCATAGTCGGATAAGAAGCCCACCTCCCTCAGGCCAAGCATGACGGAGGACTTATCCAGGATCCTCATGACGATGCTCTCCCCGAAGAGAGAGGGAAAGGAAGAGACCCTCAGGTCAATGTCTCGGCCCAGCATCTTAAGCATGATTCTTCCATCCTGGGGAAGCCTTCTCTCGGCGATATTCATTCCGGCCATGATCTTTATCCTGGAGAGCATGGGGGCCTGGAAGCGCTTTGGGGGAGGGGTCTTCTCGTGCAATACCCCATCTATCCTATATCTTATTTTGAATGTTTTCTCGAAGGGCTCTAAGTGGATGTCGCTTGCCCTTTCCTTCAGGGCCTGTAGAATAATGAGACTGACCAGTTTTATGATGGGGGCTTCATCCGCGATCTCTTCTAATTCTTCTGCTCCTTCCTCCTCGTGTATTACCTCTAACTCTTCCATGCCAGCCACCATCTCTTCTACAGACTCCTCAACCAGGCCATAATTCCTCTCAATGGCCTTCATCACCTCATCCTCAGAAGCAACCATCCCCTTCACCTTACAGTCCAATAGAAGAGAGAGGTCATCCAAAGAACGGATATCGAAGGGATTGGCCATGGCCACGGTGAGGGTCTTCTTGGTCTTCTTTAGAGGGAGCACTCTATAGAGGTGGGCGGTCCTTGCTGAGATGGCCTTCAGGGCCTCCTCAGTGAACTTATAATCCTCCAATTTCACCCTCTTCATCCCCATCTGAGCAGCGATGAGATCCAGGATCTGGTCCATGGTAGCTAATTTCAGGCGCACAATGACCTTCTCCAGTCTCCCCTTCTCCTTACGCTGCTCTTCTAAGGCGGTATTTAGTTGATCTTGGGTGAGGAGCCTGCTTGAGGTCAATATCCTTTCCAGGGTTCTCTGTCTCGCCTCTACCAACTGACCACTCCTTAAAATTTGAATCAGTTAACAAGTTGACTAGTTAATAAGTTAATAAGGAAAATAGTTGGATTACACCCCTATTCCAACTAATTCACCAATTTCCTAATATACTAAACCAGTCCAACCAATCTACCTATTTCACTAACTTGTATCCTTGTACCTTGCCAACTTTCCTTTTATATTATCATATTTATTTAGATTTGTCAAATGTGAACGTAGCGATGCTATTAGCTGCGGGATCTTTTTAGTAGTCTCTCCTGGAGCCTTTTGATCTTCTCTTTCTGGTGGAACCTGCGATTAGCGACCAGCCCGCCGAAGGCGAGGTCTCGCCCCTTTGGGGCGGACGATATGCTATCCCCTGCTTTCTTTATTTATGGCCTCTAAGGCCTCGGCTGCCTTCTCCACCTCTGGCTCCAGTTTCGCCCTTCCTGTCTCTCGGCTATCGATGACTATTAGGGGAAGGGGAGAGGCCCCCTTAAGCCTCTCTTCAGACTCCAAGAGGAGTTCTTCGAAGTCGTCCTCTTTATAATAGGATTCCATGAGATCGGGAGGGACGATATGACTGTCCAGGTCCTCTCCCCCCTTCTCCTGAAACCTCTTGACATTCCTCTGATAACAGACCTGATAGGGAGCGAAGATATAGAAGATGAGGGATTTTTCCAAAACCTCTGGAGTGAAATTATTTAAGGCCTGAAGGTAGTTATTCCGGGCAAACTCAACGAAGATCATCCTATTCTCTTTCTCTAATCTCTTCATCCTTTCATTCACTACCTTCAATACCTCATCCACAATGCTCCAGTCAGTGACCTCAAAGCCTCCGGCCTTCCTCCTGTGTCTCTTGAAATGGACATCCTTATCAAAGAGTTCTTTTAAGATAGGAAAGTCATCTATCCTCATAAACTCCTTGGCCAGCTCTCGTTCTTTTAACTTCTCAGTGAGCATCTCATAGATGACGCTCTTCCCGCATCCTGGACGGCCTAAGAGAAAGATGAATGAATACAAAATAAGCCTCACTTCGTTCGGCAATTTCCACAGATTAGCACGGATTGACCAAACTGATTAGCACGGATTTAGTGATGAGAATCAGTGCTAATCCGTATCTTTTAATCTGTGCCCATCCGTGTAATTACTCAAGTTTTAATACAATTTAGTAGTCATACTTCTTCCTGAACTTTACTTCTTTGAATCTCTCTGCCCCCAGTTCCGAGAGTTTATAACCCCGGGCCATCTTGAAGAAGAGTTTCCCGGTGCAGATACAATCGATCCAGGACTTATGCCTTCCAAAGGGCCTCTTTATTCTGAATTCTCTCATCATATCCTCTAAATGAAGATTTCTCTTCTTGAAGAGCATGCCCCCCATCTTTGCCGTATCGCAGACCCAGTTATTGGGCACGGGAAGTTTACACTCTCTTATCACCGCTCGTATGAAATCGATATCAAATCCCGCCCGATGGACGACCAGGATGCTCCCCTTTATAAAATTTAAAAATTCGGGGAGGACCTCTTCTATGGGAGGCTTATTCTTCAGGGTCTCAGGATTTATCTTATTCACGGCCAAGGCCTGGGGATCGAAATAATCTGTCTTGGGCCTGATGCGCTTAAAGAACCTTTCCAGGATTTTAGCCTTTCCATTCTTATAGGAATACTTTACTGCTCCCAGCTCGATGATCTCTCCTCCATCCTTCCTTCTTCCTGTGGTCTCAGTATCGATGACACAGACGATCTTCTCTTTCGTTTTCTTAGTCATAGCCGCCCCTGTCGGGGAAATCCCAAATTCCAAGCACCAAATTCCAAACAAATTTCAATTATCAGACACCAAGATACAAGAGACAATAACCCAAAAAGCATATCAGGATACCAATAGGAAGGGGATCAGGGCATCAGGATATCAGGTGGAAAATTCACCTGATCTGATAACCTGGTACTCTGATATTCTGCCTACTGATCTTCTGGTACTCTGATATTCTATCCACTGATTTACTTATTTTTGGTGATTTGGTCATTGTATATTGTTTGCCCTGCGAAATTCGGAGAATTTCCAGGATTAAGTCCCCGCAATCTTTTTAGATTGCAGGGGATGATTTGTTATTTGTAATTTGGATAATTTAGCCCACTTCTTTAATTATGCTTCTGACGTAGGCCGTTTCCTCTTCCAGAATCTTTCTCTTATCCTTCACCTGATCCAGATACTTATAGGCCGTCTCCAGAACAATGAGTTCTGGCTCCAATTTCTTTACGATCTCAAAATAATTCTTAAGGTTCTTTCTTTTTAAGGGACCAGTCTCCAGATGGAGAGGAGGATGAAAGGTCTTCTCCCCGGGAACATAGTCATTGAGATGGAGCTCTTTTACCAGATCTTTAGGGATTCTTTCCATTATTCTTTCCGGTTCATCAGGGATATCTTTTCCGCAGTCTGCCCTGGTAAACCAGTGGCCAATGTCGAAGTTGAAGTAGACCTCTGTCCCCATCCTCCTTGCCTCTTCAACTACCTCAATGCAATCCTCTGGTTCAACGAAGATGTTATCAAAGGCGACATTATTCTCTAAATGGAGAAGCAAGCCCCTCTCTTGGGCATAACCTCCCAATTCTACTAAAGTCTTGACCAAGGCCTCTTTCAACTTTCTGAGGTAGAGTTTAGAGACCATATAGAAGGGAGCACTCCCCGGATGCATGATGAGATACCTTGCTCCGATATCAGAAGCAAAATCAATGTATACCTTCTGTAGTTCCACCGCTTTTCTTCTATCCAGCTCCTGGAGACTGCAGACGCTCGAGCCAACATTAGAATAGGAGAGATGCAAGGATAG
Source organism: bacterium (assembly GCA_030615855.1). GTDB lineage: Bacteria > UBP18 > UBA7526 > UBA7526 > UBA7526 > JAUWXM01. The sequence goes on from JAUWYL010000007.1 coordinate 21,326, forward strand.
AGAGACGCCCTCTTTTTCTGCCTTCTCTCTTACTCTCTTTCTCTCCTCTTTGCTAAAATCTGGATAGGGGTTAGGGACATCGCCATCGAGTTCCACATGACCCAGACCAAACTCCTTGGCCAATTTAATCTGGAAGAGGATATCCTTCTTAAACTTAACCAACCCCAAGGCATTCATACTAAAGAGGTCATACTCTCCGCTCAGGACCTTCTTCTTTTCCTCTTTACTCAGTTTATCCAAGACAAAGGTGTTGGTAAAATTTCGACCTAACTTAATCATCATTACTCCTCCCTCTAAGAGTGGTTTACGGTTAACAGTGTACGGTTTACGGTAAACTGTAAACAGCCCGAAGGGCGGGCAAATTGATTAGTAGTTATTCATCAGCGGGGCAAGTAAAACGCACCGCTCAACCGTAAACGATGTTTTTTAGAGTTCTTCCACTCCTTTCTTCGTCACCCGGGCATAGAAGAACTTGGGCTTCTCAACCTTCTCTTTTCCTATCGTATAACTTGTTAAGAACTTCTCCTTTGCGTTCTCTATCTTTTTCCTATCGCCATCGGTATGGAAGATGGCTAAGGGTTCGCCCTCCTTTACCTCATCGCCTATCTTCTTCTTCAAGAGGACCCCTACACTGGAATCGATGACATCCTCCTTCTTCTGCCTTCCGGCACCCAAGACCTGGGAACTTACTCCCACGGAGAAGGCATCTATCTTCTGGACATATCCTTCTCCTAGACTCTCTACCTCTATCCTTTCTTTGCACTGGGGAAGGAGAGAAGGATCATCGATTGCCTTTGGATCCCCTCCCTGAGCCTTGACCATCTCCTTCAGTTTCTCCAGGCCCTTTCTATTCTCGATTACTTCCCTCAACCTTTCCCTGGCTTCCTTCAGATTCCTCACCACCTCAGAGATTAGGAGCATGTTCGCTCCCAATTCAATACATAACTCTTCTAAATCCTTAGGGCCTTCTCCTTTCAGAGTATCTATGGCTTCTTTGACTTCAATGGCATTCCCTATAGCATAACCCAAGGGCTCCTCCATACTGGTAATGAGAGCCACCATCCTCTTTCCCGCTCCCTTACCAATGGCGACCATGGCCTTTGCTAAGGCTAAGGCATCCTCATACTTCACCATGAAGGCCCCGGAACCGGTCTTGACATCCAGGACAATCCCATCTGACCCGGCAGCCAGCTTCTTGCTCAGGATGCTTCCTGCAATTAGAGGGATGGAGTCCACAGTCGCCGTAACATCCCTCAGGGCATAGATCCTCTTATCTGCGGGTGCCAATTCCTTTGTCTGACCCATTAAAGCCAGACCAATCCTATTCACACTCTCGGTAAACTCTTCCATGGTAAGGGAAGTCTTGAATCCTGGGATGGATTCCAACTTATCTATTGTTCCTCCGGTATGGCCCAGACCCCTTCCGGTCATCTTGGCTACCTTTCCTCCGGCAGCAGCAACTATAGGACCAAGCACCAGGGTCGTGGTATCCCCTACTCCCCCTGTGGAGTGCTTATCGACCTTGAATCCCTTTATCCCTGAGAGGTCTACCCTATCGCCAGAGTTTACCATGGCCATGGTGAGATCCGTTGCCTCCTCTGGAGACATCCCCTGGAAGTAGACCGCCATCAGGAAGGCTGCCATCTGGTAATCGGGGATCTGATCTTTACAGTAACCCTCGATCATGAAATTAATCTCTTCTCTACTTAATCTCTCTCCATTCCTCTTCTTTAAAATAAGATCATAGACCCTCATTTTATCTCCTAATAAACATAGTTGACAAGTTAATAAGTCAATAAGTTGATAAGTGAATAAAAAAAACATTTGATTAGGGTTAAGGTTAGGTTGTTAGTTTGATTGTTAGGTTAGGTAGTTGGTCTTTAAACACCTAACTCTTACCTAACTATCAAACCCCTGTCTGCCGACAGGCAGGCACTACTTTGCCCTAACCCAACTACCAACGACTTTGGACAATCTTGTCAACTTGTTCCCTTGTCAACTTGTTAACTGTATTTTAGTGATGATTTCTCTCACTAACTTCTTAAATTTGGTTTCTACTTTCTTGGTGGTCTCAATCACTTCTTTATGAGAGAGGGGTTTCTTTAGGATTCCGGCGGCCATATTGGTGATGCAGGAGATGCCCAGGACCCTCATCCCCAGACTTTTGGCAACGATGACCTCAGGAACGGTGGACATCCCTACGGCATCTGCCCCCAATTTCTCAAAGGCCTTGATCTCTGAGGGGGTCTCATAGTTCGGACCAGGGACCGCGATATAGACTCCCTTCTTAATCTCGATTCCTTGATCCTTGGCTATCCGCTCTGTTAGTTCTATCAGGTTCTTATCATAGGTGAAGGTCATATCAATGAATTTTCTTCTTCCTCTCAAGGGATTCCCTCCCATAAAATTAATATGATCAGTAATAAGCATTAAATCTCCGGGTTTGAAGTCTTTATTTATTCCTCCGCCAGCATTGGTTACCATCAAGATTGCTGCTCCCAGTTCCTTCATCACCCTAACGGGATAGGTAATCTCCTCCAGAGAATAGCCTTCATAATAATGGCATCTCCCCTGCATGGCCACCACCTTCTTCCCTTCCAGTTCTCCCATGACCAGATTCCCCTTATGCCCGGGAACCTTCGGTACTGGAAAGTGAGGAATCTCCTCATAGGGTATGCTAACCCCTTCTATCTCATCCGCCAATGAGCCCAGGCCAGAACCCAAAATCAATGCAACTCTCGGTTTTAGATCCGTCTTCCCCCGAATAAATTCTACACTCTCCTCTATCTTTCCCATACTTTCTCTCCTTCATTCAAGGGTTAGCAATAAAAAGTTACTAACGGTTACTAATCCCGCCTGCCGGGCAGGATAGAGGTTACTAACAGTTACTAATGGTTACCGACACAATTACTAAAATTACTAAAAAGCAACTGATAGTAACCTATAGTAACAGCGAAGCGTAGTAACTGATAGTAACTGTTTTACGCCTTACTTCACCCTTGTCTTTCAGTTAGTCTATCCCTAACTCCTGGAACTCCTTCTCAAATTCCCTCTTCAGGTCCGCTCTCTCTTTTTCAGTAGTAAAGGCGTGCTCTATGCCATTCAAGGTTATTTTTTTGATATCCTCCAAAGAGAGCTGATAGTACTCGATGGCCCTTATTATCTCGCTGGTCAGGGTGATATTGGATACGCTTCGATCGTCAGTATTTATAGTAACCGGGATTCCCAGATCATAGTATTCTCGGAAAGGATGGAGGTCGTACTCCTTGACTACCTGGGTCTGAACATTAGAGGTAAGACACATCTCTAAGGGAATCCTCTCTCTCTTTACTTTCTCTAATAGATCAGGGTCTTCTCTCAGGCGAACCCCGTGGCCGATGCGCCTGGCACCCAGGACCTCCAGGGCAAACCTTATATTCTCTGCACCTCCCGCCTCTCCCGCATGGACCGTGGCCGGGAGGTTATTTTTCTTGGCGATGAGGAAGGCCTCCTTCCTCTCTCCCACTGGGAAGTGGGCCTCATCCCCTGCCAAGTCAATCCCTGCTACTCCATTCTCTCTATATTTCAAGGCGAGATTAACGGTCTGGATGGAGGTGATAGGAGGCTCTGAGCGATAGCAGCATAATAGAAGCAGAGTCCTTATCTTAAAATCCCTCCCTCCTCTCTTGAGCCCCTTCAGGACGCTTTTTACCACTTCTTCCATGGGGAAGCCTTCCCTCGCCTGAAGCACGGGAGCGAACCTCACCTCCATATACCTTATATTCTCTTTACTAGCATCCTCACATAACTCATAGGAGATCCTCTCCAAGATCTCCGGGTCCTTCAGGACAGGATAGAATACCTCAAAGGCTTTAAGGAAGTCGGAGAGGCTTCGGCAATCAGGCGGGACCTGGACATATTTTGTCAATTCCTTCAAATCCTGAGTAGGGAGCCTGACCCCCATCTTATTCGCAGCGTCCCTTATGGTCCCCACCCGTACCGAGCCATCGAGATGGACGTGGAGGTCACACTTGGGAAGGCTATGGACCAGAGCGGGCGAGATTCTTCTCATCCCAGAATCTCCTTCTTGAAGCTCTTCCCTATTTTAAAGAGTTCAAAAGCGAATAGCTCAGCGATGGTCTGGGCGATATCGGTAAAGGTTTTTCTAATCCCTAAGTTTATGCCCCCCTTTGCCCTCTGGCCATAAACCAAGAGGGGAACATACTCCCTGGTATGGTCTGTCCCTGGGAAGGTAGGATCACAGCCATGGTCTGCGGTCAAAATTAAGAGATCATCCTCCCTGAGGTTGGCCACGATCTGAGGTAAGCGGGCATCGAAGGCCTCTAAGGCATCGGCATAACCTTCGGGATTATTCCGATGACCATACAAAGAATCGAAATCCACAAGATTAATAAAGATAAGGCCTCTGCTCTTCTCCTTCATAGCCAAAATAGTCTTATCCACCCCATCCATATTTCCTTTGGTGTGGATCTCTTCTGTCAATCCCTTACCAGCGAAGATATCTCCGATCTTTCCGATCCCGATTACCTGATAGCCCTTTTTTTTGAAACGATCGAGAAGGGTGTCCTCTGGAGGGGGAACGGACAAGTCCCTCCTCCTATCCGTTCTCACTAAGTAACCCGGTTCACCAACAAATGGCCGGGCGATGACTCTTTCCACACTATACTTCCCAGTTAACATCTTTCTTGCGATGCGGCACATCTTATATAATTCTTCTATCGGGATGACCTCTTCATGAGCGGCGATCTGAAAAACGCTATCCGCGCTAGTATAAACAATTGGTTTCCCAGTTTCAAGATGCTCTGAGATATACTCCTCAATGATCACCGTTCCCGAGGCCTTCTTATTCCCCAGGATTCTCCTACCGATCGCCTTGGAGAAGGTCTTGATGACCTCTTCCGGAAAACCCTTAGGATAGGTGGGAAATCTCTTCCTCAGGATGAGACCCGCGATCTCCCAGTGACCAGAGGTAGTGGCCTTCTCATGGTTCAGCTCAGCCATCTTCCCGTAGGCCCCCCAAGGTTTATCTATGGGAGGAACCCCTTTGATATCTATGATGTTCCCTATCCCTAGCCACCTCAGGTTAGGAAGGGACAATCCCCCTACCGCCTGGGCGATATGGCCCAAGGTATTGGAGCCCCGATCCCCGAACTTATGGGCATCGGGAAGTTCACCCACTCCTACGCTATCTAAGACAATCAAGACAACCCTATTAATCTTACCCACGCTTGTCTCCTCAATGGTTAAGATAAGTCTCACTACCGTTCGACAATCTTCACAGATTAGCACAGATTAAAAGAAACAGATGATCACAGATGGAATACATAGATAACCGCAGATATCTATCTCCATCTTTTTTATTTTGATACAGGGGGAATGACCGGTTTTTTATTTTTAACTTCTTTATAAGTTATCATAGGTGGATTATCTACCGGGCATATAAAAGAACAGATCATACAGCTTAAACATTTTTCTTCATCCTGAACCGGTCTTCGTTTTTCACTATCCCATTCAAGAGATTGTCCCCCGGCATCCTGACAGACAATATAACACTGGCCGCATCCGATGCAACGGTCAAGGTCAAATTCTGCAATTCCCTGACGTGTTAAATCAAAGGCATCCGTGGGGTGAAGATGAGGCAACGCCTTTCCCACAATATCCTTCACTCCCTTATACCCCTTTTCCTCCATAAAATCAGAAAGGCCCTCGCACATATCCTCAACAATCCTGTGGCCATAATGGATAACACCGGTTGTCATCTGAACAACTGAGGCCCCGCATAACAGGTATTCAACCGCGTCAATCCAGGTCTCTATCCCCCCGCATCCTACAAGAGGTAAATTTAATTCAGAAGACTGGGCCATTTCGGCAATAAACCTCAAACCAATTGGTTTAACTGCCGGACCTGAATATCCGCTTATTGCGCCCTTCCCAGCAACATTGGGCTTGGGGACATAATCGTCCAGTCCAATCTCAGTAAGGGCACGAACAGTGTTAATAGCGGTAATACCATCTGCACCACCTTTTTTGGCAAATAATGCCGGTTCAGTCATGTCGGTAATGTTGGGAGTCATTTTTGCCAGTATCGGTATTTTAACCACATTTCTTACTGCAGCAGTAAACCTTTCTATAAGATCGAATGCCTGCCCTACTTTCATACCTGAACCTTCCACCGTCATGTGGGGGCAGGAAAAATTCAGCTCAAGCATATCTGACCCAATCCCTTCAGCCATCTTTGCCAGTTCAACCCATTCATACTCTGAAAAGCCCATAAGACTTGCTATAACAACATGTTTGGGCCAATGTTTCTTCAGGTATTTAATATCCCGAAGATTATCTTTAAGCGGTCTATCCGTTATCTGTTCAACGTTTTGAAGACCGACTAATTTTTTGTCTTCATAATTGTACTTTGCCATTCTGGGAGCTGGATGTATTATTTTTATTTTATCAAAGCCAAGGGTTTTATAGGCGACACCGCCGAATCCATGGTCAAACGCCCTGCCAATCATCTCCCCGGTATTGGATACCGGTGAAGAAGATAATAAAAATGGTGTGGGAAACCTGATCCCGCACATCTCAATACTTAGATCTTTCGTTCTATCCATTTTTATCCTTCTGGTAAGCTGAATATTTTCTTTACCCAAACTCCTGATTATCTTCTTTGCCGCTTCCTTTCCATCCGCTAAGGCCTCTACGGCAAGTGCCGATCCCCTGACTATATCTCCACCGGCAAAAATCTTTTTATCCGCAGTGGATATGCCATCCCTTTTCGTGGTTATCAGGTTATTCCTTTTATACTTGATTTTTGAAGATAAATCCCTGATTCCCGCCTCCGGACCGGAACCAATAGCCATAACAACCGTATTGACTTCGAGATCGAATTCCGTACCTGATACTGGCCGGGCATTTGATGGGATAAATAAATTTGGTTTGACCCATTCCGTTTCGTTCCCTTTTACTCCCGCAACTCGGCCTCTCTCCCCAATGATTTCCGTTACCTGGCATTGTGGTTTAATAATAACGAAATTATCTCTTGCCATTTCGAGGTCATCTTTAGCAGCAGGTATCTCTGCTAAACTTTCCAGACATATACAATATACCTTTTTTGCGCCAAGTCCTTTACAGGTATTGGCAACATCCATTGCTACCGAACCGCCTCCAATAATAGCCACGTTCTTATTTTTAACCATTCGGGTAATCTTACCTTTGTTTCCATTACGGACGAATTCTAAAAACTCGGTAGCCGTGGTAACGTTTTTTAAATCAGAACCCGGTATCTTAATTTTATAAGGGTTCCATAAACCGGTAGCTATAAATACCGCCTTAAATCCTTTCTTAATAAGATTATCAACACCCTTAGCTCCTATTCGAGATTTACATTTAATTTTAACGCCAAGCTTTTTGACATCTTCTAACTCTCTATCAAGAAATTCACTGTTCAACCTGAACTCAGGAACACCATATCTAAGAACACCGCCTGGTTTCTCTTTTGATTCAAACACAGTGACATTAAAGCCTGCTTTGGCAAGTTCGGCAGCACAGGATAATCCTGCAGGCCCGGAACCCACAATGGCAACTTTCTGTTTTCTCTTGGCACCTTTTCTTAGGGGATTAAAACCTGTCTCCCAGGCGTATTCCACCAGGAATCTCTGCAATTTTCCTATCTCAATGGGTCGGTCAATTTCAGTTGCACTGCAGGCCTTTTGACACAGTTTTTCATTGGGACAGACAATCCCGCATATACCTCCTAAAATATTATTTTCTTTAATAGTCCTTACCGCCCCCTTAATATCTCTTAATCGCAATTTTCTGATAAAAGTCCCCGGGTCAGTATCAGCAGGACATTCTTGACTACAGGGAGCATCATAACATAACAAACATCTTGAAGCTTCAATAATAGCCTGACTAAGGTCAAAACCCTTCTTCATATCTAAAATGTTTTCTACCCGGTTACTTTTTCTTTTGGCAGATTTCATTTTATACCTCCTTTGAATCTGGATATCAGGGTATCAGAGTATCAGGGAATCAGGGAATTCCCGATCACCCGATGACCCGATAACCCAATCACTCTACTTCCTGATCTGCGATCTTCAATACCTCATCAAGGACTGCTATTCCTTCGTCTACTTGTTCTTCGGTAATAATCAAGGGAGGGGCAACACAGAGGTGGTCATACCAACTAACGATGTATACCCCCTTTTTTAATGCTTCCCCTGCTATCTTGTCCGTCATAATGGGCTTGGTAGTAAACTTATCGGCTTTCACATTAAAGGGTTCTTTCGTTTTTCTATTCTCTACTAGTTCCAATGCCCAAAAATGGCCGATTCCTCTTACGTCGCCGATGCATTGGTGATGCTCTTTCAATTCAGATAACTTCTCCTCTAAGTGCCTGCTGACCCTCTTGGGAAGCCCAGTCGCCATGAGTCTCTTGTACTCTGCTACTGCTGCCGGGATGGCGGCTAAGACCAAAGGATGCATGGCATAGGTATGGCCATGACACATAACTTTATCTTCAAAATGATCCTTAATCTTCTTGGTAGTTACCGTAATTCCCACCGGAGCATAGGCCGCTGAACATCCCTTTGCGCTAGTCAATATATCAGGCTTAACATTCCAATTATCTAAAGCCCAGGCCGGGCCTGTTCTATACCAGCCACTCATTACTTCATCGGCAATGAGCAATATCCCATTCTCATCGCAGATCTCTCTTAATCGAGGAAGATATTCTTTGGGAGGAACTAATTTACCATTGGTACCCACTACCGGCTCTATAAAGACCGCTGCTACATTCCCCTCTTCCTTAATCATATAGTCCAGATATTCTACACACTGGATATTACAATCAGGATATTTCAATCCAAAGGGACAGCGATAACAGTAGACATCCGGAGCAAAGACGATGCCCGGTACAGTACATCTTGCTCTTTCGGCATAGAATCGTCTGGTATCTCCGGTCAAGGAGGCACCTACCGCGGTAGCCCCATGATAAGAATGATATCTGGAGATGACCTTAAAGTTAGGGAACATATATTGCCTGGTTATCTTCATTGCCGCTTCATTGGCCTCTGTCCCAGATGTAGAATAGAAAATCTGATCTAAACCCTTGGGCAATACAGTGAGTAAGGCCGCGGTTGCTTTTGCCCTTATTTCACAGGCAAAGCCGGGACTTATATAAGGCATCTTCTCTGCTTGTTTGATGATGGCCTCAATGATTGCCTTATTTTTATGGCCCAGATTGGAACACATTAACTGAGACGAAAAATCAAGGATGGGCCGATCCTTCTCATCATAGATATAAACCCCTTCTGCATCCTTGATAAATAAGGGTGTCTTCCATCCTTCCTGTCGTCTCCAGGTACCATAGGTATGCTCTGTTAATGCCTTAACCATCTCCTCTGTTTTGGTCATCTTGAGTCTCCTCCCTCCTCATAACCTGATTTTGCAAATTTGCCGTTTATCGTCTATCGGTTGCGGTTAGATTGATGCGTTAAAATATGAAATATGAAATATCAAATATTAAAATGACATATTAAAATCCAAAAATGTTTTAAATTTCACATTTTGCATTGTCATTTTAATTTTTACACTTTGATTTTTGATATAGCACTATCCTTCAACGTATACCGAAATCCCTGTTATATTCTGCCGTAAGCCTTTCTGGGAACAAATTGACCCCAGCCTTTTTCTCCCACGAACTTGCCATTCTTAGCGATAATCCTTCCTCGGGAGATGGTCATTGCTGGATAGCCAGTTAACTTCCATCCAGTATAGGGGTTCCAGTCGCAGGTGGACTGTAACCTCTTTGGCGATATAGTCACCCTCTTCTTAGGGTCGAAGACCACCAGATCGGCATCGGAACCGATGGCAATGGTCCCCTTCCTAGGGTAGAGACCGAAGATCTTGGCACTATTGGTAGAGGTAACTGCTACTAGATTATTGACGCTCCATCCTCGCTTCACACAAGCGGTATACATCATGGGCAGAAAGGTCTCCAGTCCCGGCATGCCGAAGGGGATCTTGGCGAAGACCCCTTTCCAGAGGGCCTTCTGCTTGATATTGAAGGTGCAAGTATCGGTCCCCATATTGAGTATCGTCCCTTCCTCCATCCCCTTCCAGAGGGCCAGGCAATCGGATCTCTTCCTTATGGGTGGGCAGGTGGCATACCAATGGCCATTCTTCTTCTTGAATAGATCATCGGTTAAGAAGAGGTACTGGGGGCAGGTCTCGGCATAGACGTCTACTCCTCTCTTCTTTCCTTCCCTTACTGCTTCTAAGCCCTCCTTAGTTGTCATATGGACGATGTAGAGAGAACCATCTGCTGCTTCTGCCAAGGTGATGGCCCTCTGGATCGCTTCTCCTTCAGTGAAGTTCGGCCTGGTAAGGGCGTGGTTATAGGTAGCGAATTTCTTCTCTTTTAAATATTTTGCCGTCAGGGTTTCGGTGACATAGACATTCTCTGCGTGAACCCCGATCCTTCCTCCGTATCTCTTGGCCATAACTAAGGCCTCATAGAGGTCGGCATCGTCGCTCATCCATCCCTCTCCCCGATAGATCATGAACATTTTAAAAGAAGGAATGCCGCTCTTGATGACTTCTGGTAACTCTCTCTGGGTCCTCTTATTCTTCCAGTCAGTAATTCCCACATGGAGGGAATAATCAATGGCCACCTTAGAATCTGCTAATTTCCTCCTGGCCCTGATAGTCTCCTTCATGCTCGTTCCCTTTGCCTGGATGGCGAAGTCAATGATGGTGGTGATCCCACCTGCGGCAGCAGAGGCCGTTTCCTCAAAGAAGTCGGCACTTACCGTTCCGCAGAAAGGAAGCTCGCAGTGGACATGGGGGTCAATGGTCCCGGGCAGGACATACTTCCCCCGGGCATCGATGACCTGGGTTCCCCTCTTTGCTCTCAGGTTCTTACCAATAGCTACGATCTTCCCTCCTCTGATACCAACATCCGCCCGATAGGTCTCGGAGGCTGTTATCACCTTCCCATTCTTAATTACAAGATCCATCTACTTACCTCCTCTTACACACGAATTTTGGAATTCGGATGCCACAAATTATCTGTGATCTGTGAGAATCTGTCTTAGATCTGTGGAAATCTGTGTTCTAGGGAAGGAGCTTTGTCAGGTCTCCATAGGTCTCTGGTCTCCGGTCTCTATAGAACTGCCAGGCCTGTCTTATCTCCTCGATCTCATCCAGGTCGAGGTCCGCCACTACTATCTCGTCTTTATACTCACCTGCCTGGGCAATAATCTTTCCCTTGGGACTGCAGAAGTAACTGGAGCCATAGAACCTCCCCGTATTCCAGGGCTTCTCTGTCCCTACCCTATTTATTGCTCCTACAAAGTAGCCATTAGCCACCGCATGGGCCGGCTGCTCTAACTCCCAGAGATATTTGGATACTCCGGCAGTAGTGGCTGAAGGATTGAACATAATCTGGCATCCATGCAATCCCAGGATCCTGGCTCCATCCGGGAAGTGCCTATCGTAACAGATGTAGGGAGCAACCTTAGCATAGGCGGTCTGGAAGACAGGATAGTCTGTATTCCCGGGCTTGAAGTAATACTTCTCGTAGAACCCGGGATGGACGTAGGGAATATGCATCTTTCGGGTAGTCCCCAGTAGTTTTCCATCGGCATCGATGACCGCTGCCGAGTTGTAATAGACCCCGGCCATGGCCCTTTCATAGATAGGAACCACGATGACCATGGAGTACTTCTTGGCCACTTTTGCGATCTCTCTTGTGGTTGGCCCGGGGATGGGCTCTGCGCTATAGTACCATCTCATATGATGCTCGGCACAAAAGTAGGGACCGTTGAAGAGTTCCTGATAGCATAAGACCTGGACTCCTTTTTTGGCCGCCTTTTCCGTCATCTTGATATGCTTCTTTAGCATGGCCTCTTTAATCTTATCGACCTCTTTCTTGATCGCCTTCTCGCTCATCTTGGAAGTATCCTTGGTAGGTGGAATGACATTCTTCGCCTGAATCAGTCCTCCTCTTACTACTTTTGCCATAATTACCTCCTTTTATACTAAATCTAGTTCTTTTAGTCTCTCCTTGGTAGGAATTCCCTTCTCGTCCCAGCCGCGGAGTCTATAGTATTCTGGGAGCATCTTGTTGAGATCAGGAACTTTTCCCTTCGCCTTGCCATCTGGCTTGGCGGTCAAGAGGCGTTTGGGTAGGATATCGTCCTTGCCAGAGATTCCCAGTTTTATGTCATAGAGTCTCTTAAGATTGAATAACCTCTCTCCAACTTTTAAGAGTTCCTCCTTATTCATCTCAAAACCAGTAACCCTATTCACCCACCTAGCGATCTGGGAGGGCTCTGCCCTTCCCATCAAAAACTTACAGAGCCCCAAGGGATTATAGACGCTTAAGAAGTTCTGCAGGTTATAGACGATCTCCGGCTTATCCTCTTCTCTGAACTGATCTGGTGGCTCTATATATCCCAAGTCTTTTATTTTCAATCCTCTATCGAGGAAATAGGTCAAACCTTCCAAGTGGCAGGCGCCTCTTACTGCCGTAGCATAGGAGAGGGCCATGGAGAAATGTCCCCTTGGATCGTGAGCCGGATAGTCAAGACCCTTTGTCTGGGAAACGAAATCCTCTGTTCTTTTGCCAATCTTCTCTGCTGCTTTTACTGGTCCATCTGCTAAGTACTCTCCACCAAACCCCTCCTTCTTGGCAATCTGATTTATGAGAGCAATCATGGCCTTAGAATCTCCCCACTTTATCTCTAAGCCTCCAATATCATCTTTCGTTATTTTTCCTTTTTCATAGCACTCCATGGCAAAAGCCAAAGTATTTCCGGTAGAGATGGTATCCAATCCGAATCTATTGCACAATTCATTTACATAGGCCAGGAGTTCCAGGTCATCATTGAGACAGTTTGCTCCCAGCATTCCCACTGTTTCATACTCTGGATAGTGGCCATAGAATTTTCCATACTTGCCGTCACCTTTGACAATTTTAGCACAGCCTATGGGACAAGCATAACAATGATAATGTCTTACCCAGATTGTCTCCCTCATCCTCTGCCCAGATATTCCCTTGATCCCTTCCGCCCAGGAGCCGAGTTGCCAGTTCTTTATCGGCAGGTCGGCGAAGGCCTCCACTGCTACTGCGCCACCGGAGGTACCGAATTCGCTCAATCCCTCTGCCTTCTCTTTTATTACTGGAATCTCTTTCTTCAATAGTTCTCTTAAGGCCTCCCGATCCTTAACCTCTGGTCTTTGTTTCCCCCTCACCACGATGGCCTTCAGGTTCTTGGAACCCATTACCGCTCCCGGTCCACCCCGGGCAGCATTCCGGGCATTTATTCCATCAAAGACAATACCTGCTATTCTGGATAGGTTCTCTCCTGCCTGACCGATTGCAGCCACAAGCGTTCTCTCATCCGTCTCTTTCTTTAATAGTTCACTAGTTATAAAGGTGTCTTTTCCCCAAACATTTCCCGCATCTTTAATCTTACAGGCCCCATCATCAATCCAGAGATAGACCGGTTTACTTGATTTCCCTTTAATCATTATTCCATCATATCCCGTGCACTTGAACTGGGCGGGCCAGTGGCCTCCTACTGTGGACTCATTCCATATTCCAGTTAGAGGACTTTTGCTACAGACGCTTAACTTGCAGGCCGTAGGAACCATAGTCCCGGTTAAGAGGCCGGCCATAAAGATCAAGGGATTAGCAGGATCAAAAGGATCAAGACTCAGATCTGCCTCTTCAGATAATATCTTGGCTGCTAAGCCGCTTCCCATGAAGTATTTCTTAACATCCTCCTCACTTACTTCCTTTTCAGATATCTTCTGAGCGGTGAGATCGACTTCCAGTATCTTTCCCTGATAACCATAGCTCATCTTTATCAACCTCTTTATGCACAGATTAGCACTGATTGCAACACGGATAGACACAGATGACTAAATGCAAAAATTAAAGTGCAAAATGACAAATCAAAATTTAAAATTTTGGATTTCAATACGTAGTCTTGATTTTTGATATTTGATTTTTAAATTTAAACTAATCCGTGTGAATCCGCAATCAATCCGTATGAATCCGTGTTTAGATGACTCTTTCTTTCCTCAACTCCTTAATCTTTTTCGGGCTATACCTGAGATACTTCTTCAGAATCTCCTTTGTATGCTCTCCCAGCAATGGCGGACGGCCAGGAATTTCGTCTGAGAATCCAGCCATCTTCAGAGGAGTTCCAGCCATCTTGATCCTTCCCGCTACAGGGTGTTTGATCTCCTGGATCATGTTGCGAAATAGAATCTGGGGGTGACGCACCATCCTCTCCATATTATTCACCGGGCCACAGGGAATACCCCGTTCATTGAAGATAGTTAAAAGTTCCTTAACTGTTCTCTTCTTCGTCCATCTCTCAATCAGGGATTTAAGAATCCTTTCATTCTTCACTCTCTTTTTATTATTCGTAAACCTGGGATCTTTGAGGAAGTTCTTTCTTCCCATTGCCTGGCAGAAATTATGCCAGAGTTTCTCATTGCCGATGGCGATTACCATATAGCCATCCTTGGCTCTAAACATATCAAAGGGTGTTAGAGAAGGGTGTCGCGATCCAATGGGCGTGGGTGATTTTCCGGTAGCAAAGTACCTTATGATGGCATTCTCTAAAACAGAGGCTACGGAGTCCACCATGGCAACATCGATCCGGGAACCCTTCCCTGTCTGTTCTCGATTATAGAGAGCGATCATTATTCCATAAGCGGTGAACATCCCGGCTAAGATATCAGCGATGGAGGTTCCCACCCTGGTAGGAGGGCCATCGGGAAAGCCGGTGATGGACATTATTCCTCCTACTGCCTGGGCAACGATGTCGTATCCCGCCATGCGGGATATGGGCCCGGTCTGGCCATAGCCAGAGGTTGAGGCATAGATTACCCTGGGGTTTATCTTCTTTATATCTTGATAGCCAAAGCCCAGTTTATCCATGGTCCCTGGACGAAAGTTCTCCAAGATAACATCCACCTTCTCTATTAATCTTCTTACAATTTCCTTTCCTTCCTCATGCTTCAGGTTTAAAGTGATGGATTTCTTCCCCCGATTGAGGCTCATATAGTAGCCGCTTTCTCCTTTAATGAAGGGGCCAAAGAAGCGGGCATCGTCACCAGTTCTGGGTCTCTCAACCTTTATCACCTCTGCTCCCATATCACAGAGCATCATGGCGCAGTAGGGTCCGGCTAACACCCTGGTAAAGTCTAAGACCCTAATCCCTTTTAATGGCTTCTTCATCCTTCCCCCTTTTATATTCGTGTTGATTCGTGTTTCCATCTCTCCCGTTTTCGCTTTACAGTTCGCGTTGATTCGCGTTATTCTATGATTGCCAAGACATCTCCAGTATTGACCATATCTCCCTTGGCCACCCGGATCTCCTTTATTCTTCCCTCCTTGGGACTAAAGACCTCACTCTCCATTTTCATGGCCTCTAAGATAAGAATGACCTCATCCTTGTTCACTCTTTCTCCCTCACTGGCCTCAACGCTTATTATCTGGCCACTCATGGGTGAGATAATGGTTCCCTCTTCTTTTTCTTCTAATCTCTCTATCTTTCGTCGGACGGCAAGCTTCTCTGCCTCCTCTATCTCTAAACGATAGAGCTCCTGATTGACAGAGATTAGGGTAGGAAGGCCATTCTCCTCCTCCAAAGAGGATATCTCATAGGAGCGATTATTGACCAGAAGGGAGTCCTTGTTCAAATCGACATGATATGGTCTGCCGTTCACGACGATCATCCCCGGTTCCTTTACCTCTACCCGATAGTGATCGTTACCAACAGCGACCCGGAATCTCATATCTTCTTCAATCCTCTCCGCCACTTGCTTTCGGCGAACCCTCTTCTCCAGAGATTTTCTCTCTTTTTCTCCCTCTTTAGAGGGGTTCCCTTACGGTTCTGATAGGCGAGGAGACAGCCGGTAATGACCGCTATCTTCTCTGAGGCCCGATTATTCACCTTTAACCTCTTAAGTAACCTATGCCTCTCAATGAAGGAAAGGCTTATCTTTCCCCTTTGAAAATCCCTTTCACAGAGAATGGCCTTATGTAAGGGAACGGTAGTCTTCACCCCTTCGATAATGAATTCATTCAAGGCCGCTCCCATCCTTCTTATCACCTCTTCCCTATCTTTCCCCCAGACAGTGAGTTTGGCAATCAGGGTATCGTAGTATAAAGGAATGGTATACCCGGAATAGATAGAGCTATCCACCCTCACTCCCAGTCCTCCTGGGAATCTCAGGTTTCTGATCGTTCCTGGAGAGGGAGCAAAGTCATTCAAGGGATCTTCAACATTTATTCGGCACTCCATAGCACATCCATCTAAGGAAATATCTTTCTGCCTGAAACGTAACCTCTCACCAGTGGCAAGCCTTATCTGGGCTTTAACCAGATCAATCCCGGTTACTCTCTCAGTTACCGAATGCTCCACCTGAATCCGAGCATTTATCTCAATGAAGTAGAAGTTCTTTCTCTCATCTAAGATAAATTCTACCGTCCCAGCATTAGTATATTCCACGGCTTTTGCGACCTTTACCGCTGCCTCTCCCAATCTATTTCTCAATTTCTCATCGACTACTGGAGAGGGCGTCTCCTCTAAAAGTTTCTGATACCTTCTCTGTATCGTGCAGTCCCTCTCCCCAAGATGAATCATATTATTATGCTCATCGGCCAATATCTGGACCTCGATATGCCTGGGATTCCTGATATACTTCTCAATGTAAAGGGCGGGGTCATCGAAGGAGACTCGAGCCTCTAACCTGGCCACCTTCAAGAGAGAAGGAAGTTCTTTTAATCTATTAACCCGGCGTAGTCCTCGTCCTCCCCCACCATAGGCGGCCTTGATTATTATCGGAAGCCCTAATCTTCGGGCCAAATCCCGGGCCTCCTTATTACTCTTTATCGGTTCTTTTGAACCCGGTATTATAGGAACTCCAGCCTCCTCCACAATCTTTCTGGCCAAGAGCTTATTACCCACTCTTTCCATAGTGCGGGAATCTGGGCCGACGAATTTTATTCTATTCTTCTCACATAATTTAACAAACTTTGGATTCTCTGCCAAGAAGCCATATCCCGGATGAACGGCCTGGGCCCCACTTGACTTAGCGATCTCGATGATCTTTCTCATATTGAGGTAGCTCTCCTTGGGCTGAGGTCCACCCAAAAAATAGGCCTCGTGCGCCAGCTTGACGTAAAGGCTCGCTCTATCAACTGAGGAGTAGACAGCAACCGTCTGGATGCCCAGTTCCCGGCAGGCACGAATGATCCTTACCGCAATCTCTCCCCGATTGGCGATCAGTATCTTCTTGAACATTTTTCTCTCACCTAGAGGTTTACGGTGTACGGTTAACGGTAAACGGTAAACGATCCTTCTTGTTATCCAAGAATAGCAAGTAGGATTCCAGCGGCGATAGCAGAACCGATCACTCCCGCCACATTGGGGCCCATAGCATGCATTAATAAGAAGTTACTGGGATCCTCCCTCTGTCCCTCCTTCTGTACCACCCGGGCCGCCATGGGGACGGCAGAAACTCCTGCCGCACCGATCAGAGGATTGATAGGTTCTTTGGAGAAGAAGGACATAAGCTTACCAAAAAGCACCCCGCTTGCCGTGGCAATGGAGAAGGCGATCACTCCTAAGACCAGTATCTTCAGGGTAACCAAAGTGAGGAAGGTCTCTCCCCTCATAGTGGCTCCGATGCATATCCCTAAGAATATAGTGGTGATATTTATGATCTCGTTCTCTGCCGTACGGGCCAGCCTCTTCACCACCCCGCTCTCCCTCATCAAGTTTCCCAGCATGAACATCCCGATTAAAGGAGAGGCCTTGGGGACTAATAGGATACATAGGATGGCAACGATTAAGGGAAAGAGTATTTTCTCCCTTCTTGAGACCGGACGCAGTTGCTTCATAATAATCTTTCTCTCCTCTTTAGTAGTAAGAAGCCTCATGATAGGGGGCTGGATGAGGGGGACCAGGGCCATATAGGAGTAGGCAGCAATAGCGACCGGTCCCATCAAATGGGGAGCGAGGATAGAGGTAGTGAAGATGGCGGTTGGACCATCTGCACCACCAATGATTCCTATGGAGCCTGCTTCAGGGAGGGTAAAGCCTAATCCAATGGCGCCCAAGAGAGTGGCGAAGATCCCGAACTGGGCCGCAGCCCCCAAGAGAAAGGTCTTGGGATGAGCCAGAAGGGGGCCGAAATCGGTCATGGCTCCGATACCCAAGAAGATTAAAGGAGGGAAAATGCCATATTTTATTCCGAAGTAGAGGTAGTAGAGCATCCCTCCTTCCTCCATTATTCCGGATAGAGGGATATTGGCCAATATGCTCCCGAAACCGATAGGAATGAGAAGTAATGGTTCATACTTCTTGGCGATGGCTAAGTAGATTAATAGGCATCCAACCCCAATCATGATTATATTCTGATAAGTGAGGTTGGTATATCCAATATTTTCTAAGAGGCTAGCAAATGCCCTTCCCAGATTCTGGATTTGAGAGAAAAACATTACTTTCTTCCTAAAGGAGTAAGGATCATGAGAAGGTTCCCAATATCCACCTTCTCTCCCTTCTTCACCTTGATCTCCTTAACCACCCCTTTAGCAGGGGTAATGATGGCGTTCTCCATCTTCATGGCCTCCAAGATGATGACCGTCTCTCCTGCCTTTACCTTATCCCCTACCTGCTTCTTTATCTCTATGATGAGCCCCGGGATGGGAGAGGTGATATCAATTTCCTTCTTAGTAACGCGGGGGGCTTGAGGAATGAGGAGCTTCTTAATGCTTACCTCTACCCCAGGCCTCTTGGAAGGAATAGGAGCCTGAGCAGAGGTCTCTTCCTCTATCTCCACCTCAAATACCTTTCCATTTACCTTAATCCTAAACTTCCTCATCTAAGAACCCTTCTTCTAATGAGGGAGGTTCTCATCTGCTCTTCCCTCTTCCTCCTCGCCCATCTGGATGGCTTATAGTGAACCTCGCTCTCTGGTGATTCTAAGGCGACTAAGGCAGCGGATAAGGCGGCAATGGTCTCCTTCTCCCTTCCTGGATAGCGGGTAACCTTCTTCTTAGAAAGCCGGGCTAACAGTCGCATAATAATGACCAGGAGAAACAAGGAAGCGAAGACGATGAGCATCCCAACGATGACAATGGATATCCCGCTCAGCCACTTCTCCATATCACCCTCGCTTCGCTCGGAATTAGTTAATAAGTTGACAAGTTGATAAGTTTACTTGTTAACTTCTGGTTACTGGTTACTTCTATAGTGGTATATTCCCATGCTTCTTCTGGGGTCTCGATTCTCCCTTTGAGGAAAACATCTCTAAGGCCTTGATGAGTTGGGGTCTGGTCTCATAGGGTTCGATGACCTTATCCACATATCCCCGGCGGGCAGCAACATAGGGATTGGCGAACTTCTTTGTATACTCCGCTATCTTCTTTGCCAGGACCTCTTGAGGCTTCTTGCTTGAGGCGATTTCCTTTTTATATACGATCTCTGCTGCTCCCTGGGGACCCATGACCGCGATCTCTGCAGTGGGCCAAGCATAGACGGCATCCGCCCCTAAGTGCCGGGAGCACATCCCGATATATGCCCCTCCATATGCCTTTCTGAGGATGATAGTTAATTTGGGTACTGTGGCCTCAGAGTAGGCATATAAGAGCTTTGCCCCATGCCTAATCACTCCCCCATGCTCCTGGTCTGTTCCTGGCAAGTATCCCGGGACATCGACAAAGGTAACCAGAGGGATATTAAAAGAGTCACAGAATCTGACAAACCTGGCTGCTTTATCAGAACTATTGACATCCAAGACCCCTGCTAAGACCTTGGGCTGATTGGCAATAATGCCTACGGAGTAACCGTTCAATCTTCCAAAGCCGATGACCATATTGGGGGCGAAATAGGACTGTATCTCAAAGAACTCGGAAGCATCGACCACCTTCTCAATGACATCCCGCACATCATAGGGCTTCTTGGGGATGGTGGGGACCAGATTGGCTAAGGTCTCATCCATCCGGTTAGGATCATCACCCAAGTCAATGATGGCCGGCTCCTCCAGGTTATTGGAGGGGATGTAACTTAAGAGTTTCTTCAGAAGATTAAAGGCTTCCTCCTCAGATTCGCAGGCAAAGTGGGCCACCCCGGATAATTGGTTATGGGCCATGGCCCCTCCTAATTCCTCCTGACTAACATCCTCTCCCGTGACGGTCTTTACCACATCCGGGCCAGTGATGAACATCCTGCTAATTCCCTTCACCATGAAGGTGAAGTCGGTGATGGCGGGGGAATAGACCGCTCCTCCCGCACAGGGACCCAAGATGACTGAGATCTGAGGGATTACCCCAGAGGCAAGAGTATTCCTATAGAATATATCTCCATAACCTTTCAGGGAATCCACCCCTTCCTGAATCCGAGCCCCTCCAGAGTCATTTATCCCAATTAGAGGAACGCCCATCTTCATGGCCAGATCCATGACCTTGCATATCTTCTGGGCATGCATCTCACCCAGACTTCCCCCAGCAATGGTGAAGTCCTGGGCAAAGAGACAGACCCTCCTTCCATCCATGCGACCATAACCCGTGACCACTCCCTCACCAGGAAGGGCTTTCTTATCCATCCCTAAATCTGTTGCCCGGTGTCTAACGAAGATATCCGTCTCCTCAAAGCTTCCGTCATCCAACAAAAGGTCGATCCTCTCTCTTGCCATAAGCTTTCCTTTCTTATGCTGGGCTTCGATCCTCTCCTTCCCACCCCCTAAGAAGATCTTCTCTCTCTTCTCCTTTAGTTCGGCCATCTTCTGGGCTATGGTAGCCTTGGGTATCACCTCTACCCCAGGAGGCCTCTTCACCACTTCTTTCTTCAACTTCTTCTTCAGAATCCCTTTGATCTTTTTAAAGATTGGCATCTCTTTCCTCCTTTTTGACACGGATTTTTTTGCATTGCTTACTGCTTAGGCAAAAACACCGCGGATTGTCACGGATTCATCCGTTTCTTTAAATCCGTGCTCATCCGTGCTTATGTTCCAGGACTTCTTCTGCTGCCTTTACGATATCGTTGGAATCGAGGTTAAACTCTTTGATTAGTTCCTCTGGTGTTCCCGACTCTCCAAACCTATCCTGAATGCCAATGAACCTCATGGGAACGGGATAGTTCTCCACCACTACCTCTGCCACAGCACTCCCAAACCCTCCCATGATCTGATGTTCCTCACAGGCGATGATGGCTCCGGTCTCTTTAGCTGCCTTTATAATTGCCTCCTTATCAATGGGCTTTACCGTATGAAGGTTAATTACTCTGGCACTTACTCCCTTCTTCTCTAACTTCTCTGCCGCCTTTAATGATTCACAGACCATGTAGCCACAGGCGATTAGAGAGACATCCTTTCCTTCTCTAAATGTTGCTGCTTTTCCGAGCTTGAAAGGGGTATCCTTTTTAGTAATTACTGGTATCTTCTCCCTTCCAAATCGGATATAGGCCGGACCCTTAATCTCTGCGGCTAGCATAGTCGCCTTATAGGTCTCAATGGCATCGCAGGGAACGATGACCTTCATGTTGGGTAAAACTCTCATGAGAGTAATCTCCTCTAAGGCCTGGTGGGTAGCACCATCCGGGCCAACAGAAACCCCACCATGAGCCCCTCCGATCTTGACATTGAGGTTAGCATAGCAGATGGTAGTCCTTATCTGATCCCAGGCCCTTCCAGCAACAAAGACTCCATAGGTTGAGACAAATGGTATCTTTCCTGTCAAGGATAGACCAGCAGCGGTATTGAGCATATCCTGCTCAGCAATCCCGATCTCGAAGAATCGATCGGGGAACTTCTCAGCAAACCATAATGTTCGGGTAGAATCGGTTAAGTCCGCACCTAAGACAACCACTTTGGGATTGGTCTTTCCTAACTCAACTAATGCCTCTCCATAACCATCCCTCGTCGCTTTCATCTCTGTCATCTTTCTAAACCTCCTTATAATCACAGATTAGCACAGATTAAAGGATACAGATTATCACAGATAAATCCGTGTGTATCAGTGTTGTTATCCGTGTCTATCCGTGTTCTAGGCTTCCGCTTCTTCCAACTGCTCTTTGGTCGGTTTCATATTTAGTTCCTTTAAGGCCAGTTCTATCTGCTCTCCCTTGGGTGCCACACCATGCCACTCTGCCTTATCTTCCATGAAGGAGACCCCTTTCCCTTTTATGGTGTGGGCAATAATCATGGTGGGCTTCCCCTTTGTCCTCTCCGCCTCATCATAGGCATCCATCACTTCCTTTATACTATGGCCATCGATCTCGATGACATGCCAGCCGAAGGACGCCCACCTCTCCTTTACTGATTCTAATTTCATGACATCCTCAGTGAAGCCGTCTATCTGTAATCTATTCCGATCGATAATGGCGCAGAGGTTATCTAACTTATAATGGGACGCGGTCATGGCTGCCTCCCAGACCTGGCCCTCATCCGTCTCCCCATCTCCTAAGAGGCAGTAGACCCGATAATCCTTTCTATCCAACCTAGCACCTAAAGCGATGCCATTGGCGATGGATAGCCCCTGGCCTAAAGAGCCGCAGGAGGTCTCTAAGCCGGGAAGGTAGAGCATATGGGGATGTCCCTGCAACCGGGAATGTAACTTCCTCAAGGTCATTAATTCCTCTTTCGGGAAATAGCCACATCTGGCCATAACGGTATATAGAGCGGGGCAGATATGCCCTTTGGAAAGGATGAACCTGTCCCTATCCGGCCAATCTGGCTTCTTGGGTTCGTGTCGCATCTTATAATAATAAAGTCCGGTCAGTATCTCAACAGATGATAATGAGCCACCTGGATGGCCGCTCCCTGCTTCACCCAGCATCTTGATGATATCCTTTCTGATCTCCGTTGCCTCCTTCTCTAGTTTCTTAATATCCGGTCTCTTCTTTTCTTCCATAATTTAACCTCCTTATGCACGGATTAGTTTAAATTTAAAAATCAAATATTAAAAATTAAAATTACATATTAAAATCCAAAATTTTAAACTTTGATTTGTCATTTTGCACTTTGATTTTTGCATTTTGCATTTAGTCATCGTGTCTATCCGTGTTATGGATAGATTCCCCTTAACCTCGTGGCTTCTGCCACTCGAGAAACGGCTAACATATAAGCAGCAGTCCTCATATCCACCTTCTCCTGTTGATAAACCTTCAAGACATCCTGAAAACCCTTTACCATTACCTTCTCTAACTGAGCATTCACCTCTTCCTCTGTCCAGAAGTGGAACTGGAGGTCCTGCATCCATTCAAAATAACTGACCGTCACTCCACCAGCATTGGCTAAAATATCGGGAATGACGAATATCTTATTCCTGGCCAGTATCTCATCCGCTCCAGGAGTAGTCGGCCCATTGGCCGCCTCAGCAATGATCTTAGCTTTGATTCTCTCTGCGTTCTCTTCTGTTATCTGATTCTCTAAAGCAGCGGGAACCAAAACATCACATTTTAGTTCCAGAAGTTCGCTATTTGTGATTGCCTCTCCTTTCTCATACTCCTTCACCGAGCCGGTTCTACTCTTATATTCCGCGAGTTTAGCAGGATCGAGGCCTTTCCTGTTATAGATTCCACCCCGGGAATCAGAAACAGCAATTATTTGGGCACCCTTTTCTCCTAAGATCCGGACTATTCCAGCACCGGCTGCACCATATCCCTGGACTGCTATGGTTGCCCCCTGGAGGTCCAGACCAAGGTATTGGAGAGCCTGTTGAACAGTGAATACCACTCCCCAGGAAGTAGCATCCTTCCTTCCTTTGGTACCGCCTAGGGCTAAAGGTTTCCCAGTCACTACCCCGGGAACAGTAAAGCCCTGAGCCATGGAATAGGTATCCATAATCCAGGACATAATCTGGGAATCGGTATAGACATCAGGAGCCGGAATGTCCTTCTCCGGGCCAATAATAACCGAAATCTCATAGGTAAATCTCCTGGTCAATCTTTCTATCTCTCCCAAAGACATCTCTTTTGGGTTACACGTAACTCCACCTTTCGCGCCCCCGTAAGGAATACCCACCACGGCACACTTCCAGGTCATAGCCATGGCCAGGGCCTTTATCTCATCCAGGGTAACCGTGGGATGATACCTTATCCCCCCTTTTGACGGCCCCCTATCCACATTATGCTGTACCCGATAACCAGTGAATACCTCTAAGGAACCATCATCCATCTTTACTGGAATGGAGACGATGAGCTGCCTTTTGGGAAACTTAAGCTTCTTATGCAAACCAGGGTCGAGTTTGAGTTTTTCCGCTGCTCTATCCAGTAATTCCAGACCAATCTGAAAAGAACTGTGTTTCTCTGCCATTCCTATAAGCCTCCTCTCAAAACAATTCTGTAACCACGGATTACACAGATTTTACGGATTATTTTTAAATCTGTCTAATCCGTCTAATCTGTGGTTTCATTGAAGTCTTAAATTCTTTATTCTTTTTACTGCTTCCTTTATTCTTGATTTATCGACCGTTAAAGCCGCCCGGATATAGCCCTCACCAGATTTACCAAAACCGTTCCCCGGGGTCATGACGATTCCACACTTCTCCAGTAAGGTCTCGCAGAGCTTCGCTGAAGTATATTTCTCGGGTACCGGAATCCAAACATAGAAGGCCACCTTTGGCAGAGGAACATCCCAGCCCAGGCTATTCAATCCATTTACTAAAATATCCCTTCTCTCCTTATAGGTAGCGACATTTTGAGCAATGCACTCCTGCGGGCCGGCCAAGGCCTCCATCCCGGCATACTGGATGGCCTGGAAAACCCCGGAATCGATATTGGTCTTTATACTCCCCAACCCGGCCAGGATATTACTATTACCCACCGCAAAGCCTATCCTCCAGCCGGTCATATTATAGGTCTTGGACAAGGAGTGGAACTCTATTCCCACCTTTCTCGCTCCTGCTATTTCTAAGAAACTGGGCGGCTTATAACCTTCGTAGCCCAGCTCAGAGTAGGTGGCATCATGGCAGACGATAACATCATTCTCTTTAGCGAACTTGACCACTTTCTTGAAGAAGTCTTTATCTGCTACGGCAGAGATGGGATTATTGGGATAATTGATAAACATTAATTTTGCTTTTTTGGCAATCTTTCTATCAATGGCCCCCAAATCTGGTAGAAAATTATTCTCTCTCAATAAAGGCATGGAATGAGGAATTCCACCAGCAAGAGTCACCCCTGCCCGATATACCGGATAGCCCGGATCGGGAATGAGGGTTAAGTCTCCCTCATTTATAAAAGCCAGAGGAATGTGACCTATCCCCTCCTTGGCTCCAATGAGAGTAAGAACCTCTCTCTCTGGATCCAACTCGACATTAAATCTCTTTTTATACCAGGAGGCAACCGCTTTCCGGAATTTGAGCATTCCTTCATAAGTAGGGTATCTATGATTCTTAGGGTCCTTGGCTGCCCTATATAATGCCTCGATGATATGGTTTGGGGTAGGAAGGTCCGGATCCCCCACTCCAAAGTCAATGATATCCACACCTTTAGCAATTGCTTCCCTCTTCGCCCTATCGATCTGAGCAAAGAGATAAACGGGTAGTTTCTCTATTCTTTCTGCTCTTTTAATCATAGATAAGCCTCACTTTGTTCGGCAGAATAGGGATGCAGACAGATTTAAGCGGATTCAGACAGATAATTTATCCGTTTGCATCTGCGATAATCCGTTTGAATCCCTTCCTTTATGATTTATTCAAATTCTGATGTTGTAAAATGGCAGATAATGCTTTAGGTCAAGCGTAGTTGCCAGCCGTCGCGTGCAACGGCTTGTTAGACAACCAGAGTGAACCATGTAATCATAAGGATCCCAACGACCACGCCAAAAGCTCCTAGAAGGAGCCCGATCTTTCCGGCGCGAGTGGTTCTGGTCAAGAAGCCTGTGACGAGGGCAATCGCGCTGGCCGCGAGCGACCCCCAGAAAAGGCAGGCCGATTGGCCCCAACTCAAAACGAACACAAAGTAACCTAATACTGCCAAGACCCCGAAGATAATCGAAACGGTGGACATCACATTACCTCCTCTCTAAACGAGTTCTTATTGAATTCCTTCGTCTTATTTTGTCACAAATTTTTACTTTTTCTTTTCAGTAATTGTCCATATTGCGCCCTCAGGTGGAATATCAGCAGTCCTGGTGACATAATTTTCAGGATTTAATGTTTCCTCGGCCTTCAGGTTGTGCCATCCAGGGGTAACAAGATCGACGCATTGATCGCCTGGAGGCGCTGAACAGCTCTTCTCCCCATCAATAGATAGCGTCAACCAGAATGAAGTTTTGTTTTTGAGAACAAATTCCGCGCTGGTCTTTGTCGTACACGCGGACTCACCAACTTCCTTTGCGCTTGTGGCTAGGGCTTCTTGTTTGCTCGTGCCAAGCTCCTCCTGAAGCAACACGGCTCCTTGTTCCCGCTTTGAACAGCCAAGGAATGATACTCCAACAGTCAGCATCATCAATACGGCAATAATCACTGTAGGTCTCTTCATACCTCCTCCTTTCCGTTGTGCTATTGTGCGTCGGTTGATTGCCCAACATAGGTTTATCTGTACTAATAAAATTACAATTACGGCTATTTCTACCCATTAAAATCCATACAAAAATAAGGGGTCAGGTGCAGCACGTTGTTATATATTTAATTTTTTTCAATTGGTGCAATTCGGTTTTTATAAATTCGGCGGCCTCAATATTAAACAAAACAACATTAAAACCAACTTGATTCAATGCGCTTTTGTACCGCAAACCATCATATTTTTGCTGCTTAAAAACCTCCGATAAATATTGTGTATGACAGTAATCCCATACAGGAAAATTTGGATCTGTAGGTTTGGCAAACGACTCATTAATTTTCTTCCATATATGGTTTTCAATCGAATGATCATCTATCTCCTTGGTCATATCAACTAATTTCACATGGTGGCCCCATTTCAGAAGCTTTATATGGAATTTTTTCCAAAATATTGTCTTTGGAATAATCATTCCCTAATCTAGCTCTAAACAATGATATCCCTTTGCTTAAATTAATCTCCCTTTGCAAAGCAGATTTGATTAAAAAGGTTATGAAGTTATTTTCTTTTGCATTCAGTACGAATCTATTGGCCACTCGTCTTCGGATAACAAAACGTGCCCATGCATCTTTGTCATCAAAATTAAGTAGATTGTTTTCAGACATTCGGTCTCTGCCCATTTTCATTGAACAATATTGTTGATATAACATCCGAAATCAGTGGTGCCTTAGCGTTCGCTGGATTGAGTTGTTAGACATTCATTTAGTAGAATATCGATTTATTAAAAAATCTAATGTTCTACGTAAAATAGGAAATGCCTTTTTTACGTCTTCATAGTTTCTCTCAGCAAGTTCTTCGTGAAGATAAAGATGAGATGTTGTATTACGCTGGTTGAGCATATCGAGCCAAACAGCTTCATCATGAAGCCAACCAATTCGAAATGATTCTTTCAGAGATTCTCGAGGCGTTTTAGTGTCAATGCCTTCATATTTAAGGGCGCGTTTTAGCGTTTTCCACATTAGTTCAATAACATATTCAAATCTGTGGATTGTTCCTTCAACTACAAGTTCTCGATCCTTAGGGATTTTTAAAGCATCTTCTAGTTTAATTATGGCTCTTTCAAGATTATTAAGGCTATCTTGCAATTTACGAATGCTCATAAAGAACAACTCCTTGTTTTATAATACGATTTTTTAATGGTATTGGTGTAGAGTCCAGATGAACAAGACATATCCAATATAATGAACGTGCTCGATATGCTTTATCCCGCAGGTAAATTATATCACGTTTCGTAAGTCGTGAACCAGATATTGCTATATCGACATCTGCTCTATCGTCATTATCATTAAATACTCGTGAACCAAATAATATTATTTTTGCTATTTTTTCATGATCGACGAGAATTTTTATAAATCGGTTGACTGACGAGGGCAACATAATTTTATTATTTTTTATTTTTATGTCTAACATAGGTTTATCTGTCATCTTCGCTACGCTCAGCTAACTTCACAGATTAGCACGGATTGACTAAACTGATGAGCACGGATTTAGCGATGAGAATCAGTGCTAATCCGTATCTTTTAATCTGTGCCCATCCGTGTAGTAATTCCTACGTTATAGCTCGCCTTGATAGATAATTTCTGCATCACCTTCTAAATAGAGATTGGTGATCTTGGAATCAGAGGAATCAAAGTATACGGTCAGAATAGAACCGCTTCTAGTATATATCTTAGTGGGAGATTTTGTTCTGCCCAATAGATGGGCGATGATGGCAGAGGCAGTCGCTCCGGTCCCGCAGGCTAAGGTCTCATCTTCTACTCCCCTTTCATAGGTTCTAATATCGAGTGAGTCTTCATCCCTTACTCTGATAAAATTAGCATTCGTTCCCTCTGGAGCAAATTCCTGGTGATATCTAATCTTCTTTCCCAGTTCTTTCACCTTTGCCTTCTCCAAATCCTCTGTAAAGAGAACAATATGGGGAACACCAGTGTTGATACTATGAACTTCATATTCGCCACCTTCGGCTGAAAGCTTAAAATTCAATCTTGGATTAGTTGGATCACTCATCTTTACTTTTACCCTATCATCAGAAACAACTTCTGCTTCCAGAATTCCAGCCATAGTCTCAATTTTGCATTTTGCATTTTGCATTTTGCATTTTGCATTTATGTATAACGCAACGCATCTCGCCCCATTACCACACATCTCAACCTCTCCCCCATCGGGATTGAAGACCCTCATCTTGAAATCCGCCTTTTCTGAGCCTTCAATAAGCAACAGGCCATCTGCACCTATATTTATTTTACGTTTACATATTTTTTTAACAAAATCCAGCATCCAGGATCCAGTATCCAGGATTTGCTTTTCTCGATTATCTATCACAACGAAATCATTCCCGCTGGCACACATCTTAGTAAACTTAATCATTCCAAGCCTCTCTGGGCTATTTCAATCGCTTTTATCAGTGCTTTCGCCTTATTCATCGTTTCCTGATATTCTCTCTCTGGAATAGAGCCAGCAACGATTCCTGCTCCTGCCTGGATATAGGCCTGGTTTCCTTTGATAACTATGGTTCTAATGGTAATGCAGGTATCGAGATTCCCGGAAAAAGAAAAGTAGCCCACTGCTCCAGCATAGGGCCCCCTCTTTACCGGTTCTAATTCTTCAATGATTTCCAGGGCCTTTTTTCTTGGGGAACCGACAACTGTCCCGGCAGGAAAGTTAGAGCGCAGAACATCGAAAGAGTCTTTATCTTTTCGCAGTCTTCCGGTAATATCACTCACAATGTGCATCACATGGGAGTATTTTTCGATTGACATCAGTTCATTTACTCTCACGCTTCCTGGTCTTGACACTTTTCTTACGTCTCTCTTCCCTAAGTCAACAAGCATCATATGCTCTGCTCTGTCCTTAGGATGGGTAAGAAGTTCTTTTTCGAGAGTCTTATCCTCCTTTAAAGTCTTTCCTCGATGCCTGGTCCCAGCAATGGGTCTTACCTCAACAATTCCTTCTTCCAACCGCACTAAAATCTCTGGTGAGGAACCGATCAATCTCAAGTCCTTACACTTTAGATAATACATATAAGGAGA
>JAUWYL010000012.1 GCA_030615855.1 bacterium
AGATAAACCGGCTCTTAAAAGATTATTGCCTATGGAATATTTAAATTCTTTTGGTAGTTTTCTATACACCTCAAAGATTTTATCTATAAACTTTAGGGCAAATTGGTAGACCTTTAGCCTTTCAAAATCAAACTGAAAATCCTCATCTTCTCCCATAGTGTCACCTCAATTATCAACTGGCTCGTAAATTCTCCAACACTGGTTACTGTTCGCTGGTTACTGGTTACTTATTCATTGCTATTTGCTATAATATCACACTATTTCTAACGGGGCAAGTTTTTTCTTGCAAAAATTTTAGAGAGGAGATATAATATTACTGTGAACGGTGAACAGTGAACAGCGATCGGTGATCAGTAGACAGAAGTTAACAAGGATACAAGTTAACAAGAAAATACGAGAATAAGAGAATACGAAAATACGTATCAACTTATTAACTATCCGAATGGAGTGGGGAGGCAAGTTATGGTAATGCTCAAGATCATGCGCAGAAGGGCAAGAAGGATTCTTTGGATTACCATCATTTTAATTATACCGGCCTTTATCTGGTGGGGCACAGGGGGATTGCGCGAAAGGGAGATAGGCCTGGTCGCTTCGGTAAACGGGAAGGGGATCACAAGAGAGGTTTATTACAAGGAAGTTGAGAGACTCTACCGGGGGATGCGAGAGAGGATGGGGGATGCATTCGATGAGAGAATGGCGAAGATTCTGAACCTGGAGGAAGCGGCGGTAAACGACTTGGTTAAAAGAGAGCTCCTTCTTCAGGAAGCGAAAAGGGAAAAGATAAGAGTAAGCGATGAAGAATTACGAGAAAAGTTAAAAAGCTTCCCTGCCTTCCAAAGGGAAGGTAGATTTGACAAAGAGGTTTACTTTAATGTCCTAGAATATCTCAGGATTACTCCCAAAGAATTGGAGGAAGGGATAAGAGAGGATCTCGCAATGGTAAAACTTGAAAATCGGATTCTAGCAGGAGTGAAGGTGAGTGAAGAGGAGATAAGGAATGAGTATCTGAAGGAAAATGAAGAGATAGAGATTGAATATCTTCTTATAAAACCCGAGAAAGATATAAGGCCTGAGGAAGAAGAGATAGAAGAATACTACCAGAAGCAGAAAGAGGATTACCGGATACCAGAGAAGATAAGGGTAAGACACATCTTGATTAAGGGAAAAGAGGCCCGCGAAAGAATAAAGGAAGTAAGCAAGAGATTAAAGAGGGGGGAAGGTTTCGAGAAGCTGGCTAAAGAACTCTCCCAGTGTCCCAGCAAAGAGAAGGGGGGAGATCTGGGCTTCTTTAAGAGGGGGGATATGGTAGAAGAGTTTGAGAGAGTGGCTTTTGGATTAAAAGAAGATCAGATATCCCGCCCGGTAAGAAGTAGGTTTGGCTACCACATCATTAAGTTAGAAGAGAAAAGAGAATCTCATATCCCACCGTTAGAAGAAGTAAGAGAGAGAATAAAAAGAACTTTAAAAGAAGAAAAGAGATGGGAGACGGCCAGAGAAAATGCTCAAGAAATAGCCAAGGGAATAGAAAGAGAAGATTTAGAGGTCTTGGCCAAAAGGTCCTCCTTGGAGGTTAGGGGGACTGGTCTTTTCAAGCGTGGGGGGAGCAATCTGCCCCGGGAGATTGAAGAAGAAGCCTTTGGCCGCAAAGTGGGTGAAGTGAAGGGTCCTCTAAGGGGAAGGGATGGCTATTACATCGTTAAACTGGTTAAACGAAAAGAAATAGACGAAGAAAGATTCGGTCAAGAAAAAGAGGCCTTTAGCAGAGACTTCATTCAAAAGAAAAGAGCAATGGTCTATAATCAGTGGTATCAGGATCTATATCAAAAAGCCAAAATTAAAATTTATCCTGCAGAAAGGTAAGGGGTTAAATATTAGAGTCAATTTGCAATCTTCCTTTTAGGTTGGAGGAGAGAAGGATCTTTCCTTGAGAATCGATGATTATCCCTTCCACACCTTCCAAGGACTCTATTAACTTCATCCCTTTCTCGGGACCTAAGATAAAGATCCCAGTGGCTAAAATATCTGCTTGAGTAGCCCGAGGGGCAAAGATGGTTACACTCATACATCTCTGGGCAGGATGACCAGTCTTGGGATTGATAATGTGATGGTATCTTTTATTCTCTTTCACAAAGTATCTCTGGTAATCACCAGAGGTAGCGATTGCCTGATCTTTTAACTTGATTATTATTAAAACTTCGCCCTCTTTCCTGGGATGTTGCAGGCCGACCCTCCAATTCCTTTCTCCCATTACCCTGATATCTCCGCCGACATTGATCAAGGCCTCTTTAATTTCCCTTTCCTTTAAAACTCTTACGGCACAATCTAGGGCATAGCCTTTCGCTATCCCTCCTAAATCCAGAGCCATCCCTTCTCTCTTAAATTCAACTGTCTGATTTCTTTTATCCAAAACGATATTTTTGTAATTCACCAGTGACAATCTCTCCTCTATCTCTTTTACTTTAGGGATTTCCTTTAACTTTCCTTTTTCTCCCCATAAAACACTCAAGGGACGAATGCTTACGTCAAAGGCCCCGGAGGTAAGAACACTATATTCCACGGATACCTCTAAAATTTCAAAGATTTTTTTATCAATCTGAACTGCTTCCTTACCGGCCAATCTGTTAACTCGGGAGATTTCACTTTCTGGATCATGGACATTCATCAATTTCTCAATTCTTCTCATTTCATCAAAGGCTGCGGCAAAATCCTCCTCACTTCCTTGAGGTAGGATGACCTCCACCTCAGTATCCATTAAGAATTCTTTTTTAGTGGGAAATCTCTGGGTGCAGCCGTTGATCAAAAGAATAACTAGCAAAATAAAAAAGAGAAGTTTTCTAATCATTGTCTAATCTTCTTCTCACATTCTGGACAGAACCAGGAGTCCTTTACATCTGTATCAATTAAGGAGTTGGAGAAGTGCATGACGCATTTTGGATTGGAACAATGTTCCAGGCCAAAGGTATGGCCCAGTTCATGAACCGCCTCCTTTAAGGTTCTTTCTCTAAGTAGTCTCTCGTTTGGCCTTCTTCTCCAGAACTCTTCTCTCAATCGGACCAGAGAGATCAGGGCAGTCCTTCCTCCCATCTGGGCCTGACCGAAAATAAAGTTGAGATTGGGAACATAGAGGTCTAATTCTGTCACCCCCAATACCCAATAGGCCCGCCTTCGCTCTTCGAGCTTCGGTGGGCGGGAAAGATTATCTAAAATGGGTGAGGAATGGTACTGTCTCCGCCTTCGATTATAAGCATAATCTGGTTTAGGAAGTGACTCTCCAATCACGACCTCTAAATGGAACTTTTCTTTTAGGGAAGATTTCAATTCCTCCAATATCTTCCCATCCACTTCTCCAATGGGGATGAGATAGATCTTCTCCATTTGTTTCTGCCCCATCAAAAATAAGAACCTGCCTTCGGCAGAACCTTGTTTTTTCTAACCATTCAACTCCCTAACTTACCTAACTCACCTAACCTCCTAATAGACAACATTAATCTCTTCCCCGCAATACTGGCACTTTTTCTCTTTTAAATGTATCTTGGAGATAGAGTATCCATCGCGGACGATTAAGGCCTTCTTGCACTTTGGGCAATAGGTGGTATTGGCGCTGGGGTCTAAGATATTCCCGATATAGACATGTTTTAATCTCTTCTGGGCTAGTTCCCTCGCTTTCTCTAAGGTAGTTACTGGGGGGGGTGGAATATTCAACTTATAGGCAGGAAAATATCTTGAGAAATGTAAAGGGGTATCATCCCCTAACTTATCCGCTATCCAATTAATCAATTTTTCAAAGTCCTCATCTGAATCATTCAGGGTAGGGATGATAAGGTTGGTGATCTCCACATGGCAGGACTTCCTCGCTCTCTCTGCCGTCTTTAGAATAGGGGCCAAGGTGGCCTTACAATATTCTTTATAGAAGGATTCCTTCATGGACTTGACATCGATATTCATGGCGTCAATAAATGGAAGAAGTTCCTCAAAGGGCTCGGGATTAATGTAGCCGTTAGTGACCAAAACATTGGCCAGTCCCTTTTCCTTAGCTAACTTCGCTGTTTCTAAGAGATACTCATACCAGATCAAGGGCTCGGTATAGGTATAGGCAATCCCCACAGAATCCTTCTTTAGGGCAAGTTCCACCATCTCTTTGGAAGTGATATGCTGGGTAGGGGTCTCCTCCTGGGATATGGTCCAGTTCTGGCAATAGAGGCAAGCAAAGTTGCAGCCATTAGGTGCGCAGGAAAGAATGAGAGAGCCAGGATGAAAGTGATATAAGGGCTTCTTCTCTATAGGGTCAACAGCAATTGAGACACACTCCTCATAAGTCAGGGCGATTAATTTTCCATCTATGTTCTTCCGTCCCCGACAGAATCCCCTCTTTCCCGGAGCAATGACACACTCCTTGGGACATAAAAGACACTTTATCTTATCGTCTATTCTTTGGTAATATAATGCTTCCTTCATCTTGCTTCCCCGCTTAAAGAATAGAGGTTAACAGTTTACCCGCTCCCCCGATTCATCGGGGTCGCTGTTTACCGTTAGCCGTTAACCGTAAACCGTAAACCCTATCATTCTAGTTGCTGGTTACTTGATGAGTGCTCCGCCGTAGCCTACCACCTGGCGATAATCGCCGATGACATCTCCACTGGTCATATACTTCACTAACTCGCCCTTTGTGGCACCCAACTCTTTACTTGCCATAAGCATAATGGTTGTAGGAATAACGCCACACATCGATATTCTGAGTTCCTCTACCTTGTTAATCAACTCCTCTGGATCCAATTTTATTACCGCATCCAAAGCAATTTTATCCTTCCTATTCGCTTCCTCTTGTGGTTCATAATGGGTGAGATCGGAACTGGCCACAATGACTACCTTCTTCTTCCCTTCCTTTATTGCTTTGGCAATTGCTTTTCCAATATCCTGGCAGGCCTCTAAATCTAAATGGCTCAAACAGATGGGAACAAATCTAAACTTATTTGCGTTAATTCGCGTCTCCAGGTACTGCAAGAAAGGCAATTGAACCTCTATGGAATGCTCGTAGGAATGGGCCCTCTCATCCTCTTTCAGACCCTTAGAATTGGCCAATATCTTTCCCGCCAAGTCAGAATCAATCTCTACCTCTCCTAAAGGGGTCTGCCACTTCCCTTTTGTTATAATAGCGGAGGGGTGTCCTGCTCCAGTATGATTGGGACCAATGATGACAAAGGTATCAGGAAAAATTATGCGGGAATAGACGGCTCCTGCCACTTCTCCAGAGAACATGAATCCCGCATGGGGAGCCAAAACCCCGATCACCTCTTCCTTCCTCACCTTCTCATCGATATACTTTCTTACTTGTTCCCTCAAACTCTCCGCTGTTCCATTATAGAACTGCCCAGCAACAACCGCTCTTCTTACCATTCTCTTTCCCTCCTTTGCAACCGCAAAAACGCCTGTCCGCCGCACATAGCGTGCTATGGAAGGCGGGCAGAATTCAACTTAAAGACACAAAATGAAAATTTTTTGTGTCTTTGTTTCTCCTTTTGTGCTTCTGTGGTCACCATTTCTTGATCTTTATTTTGCTGGGAAAGGTGAAGTATTCTCCACCGAGATGGTGGATAGTCTTGGCCTCCTCTTTTTCTACCAGCCACCTATCGGTGAAGGTTCCTTCCTCTGCCCAGGCATAGACGATATCCGCCAAGAAGAGATCAAAGTCTTTAGTTACTCTTGATTTAATGAGTTTGCATTCCAGGTGGCCAATGCATTCTTTTATGAGTGGCGCCTTTACCTTTTTTCCTGGGATGGAAGTTAGTTTAAATTTTTTAAATTTATCTATCTTTCTCCCTGAAACGGTTCCACATTGGACGGTCTTCTCCAATAATTTTTTGGATGGGATATTTATTACAAATTCACCTGTCTTGGTAATACACTCATAGGAGTAGTTATCGCTACCAATTACTAAAGCTACCTTGGGAGGAGCATAGTCCAAGGGCATATTCCAGGCAACGGTCTGGACATTTGCTCGGCCCTTATAAAAGGAGGTTATCAATACTGTCGGCCCATGGTTCAAAAGCCTACTGGCCTTATTCAAAGGAACTCTTACTTTCATGGAAATACCTCCCCATGTTTTAAGTGGTCGTTTACCGTTAACCGTACACCGTAAACCGTCAACCGTTAACCATTTCAATGGCGTGAGTGGGGCATTTCTCGACACAGGCCCCACACTCTGTGCACTTCCCGTAATCGATATGGGCTAAGTTGTCCTTTAGGGTTATCGCTTTCTCTGGACAAACCTTGACACATATTCCACATCCTATACAGCCTTCCTTGCATATCTTCCTTACTATGGCTCCCTTATCCTTAGAGTTACAGAGAACGTGGACCCCCTTCTCTTCAGGAACTAAGGCAATCACTCCTTTAGGGCAGATGGAGACGCACTTGCCACATCCAGTGCATCTCTCTTCGTTTATTTCAATTTTCCCTTTAATTAGAGTGATGGCCCCGAAGGGGCAGGCAAGAATACAGTCTCCCAATCCCAGACAGCTATAGAGACAGGCCTTATTCCCACCAAACAAGAGAGCCGCTGCCCGACAGCTTTCCAAGCCCCGATAGTCAAACTGAGTCTGGGAAGCTCCTCTATGATAACAAAGAATCTTGGCGATTCTCTTCTCTCTGACCTCTACCTCTACTCCCAGGATAGAAGCAACTTGATTGGCTACCCCTTCCCCACCAGGGATGCAGCCATTGGCCTGGGCCCTTTCCTCAATGAGTGCCTTGGCAAAGCCGCTACACCCCGCAAAACCACAGGCTCCGCAGTTTGCTCCAGGTAGAATCTCCAGTATGGCCTCTACCTTGGGATCTATCTTTGAGACAAGTTTCTTGGAGGCATAGGCCAGTCCACTCCCGGCTAATAGGCCCAAGCCACCCAACACAATTATAGAAAGAGTTATAGGATTAAGCACCAAATACTCCATGAATAGGAAGGTTAATATCGGTTAAAAACTGTTAATAATGGTTAAAATCGGTTACATTAAAAAGCAACTGATATTAACCGCTATTAACTACTGTTAACTGTTATTAACTAATCTGTTTAAAGTTTTACTAAACCACTGAAGCCCATGAAGGCTAAGGAGAGAAGTCCAGCCGTGATAAGGGTGATGGCTGCTCCCTGTAGGGCTACTGGGACATCAGCTAATTCCAGCCTTTCTCTTATCCCAGCCATGATGAGGAGAGCTAGGGCAAAGCCAATCCCCGCTCCCAGGCCAAAGAAAATGGCCTGAATGGCATTATGTCCTTTGATGACATTCAATAGAGCGAGACCTAAGATGGCACAATTGGTAGTAATCAACGGGAGGTAGATTCCTAAAGCGCGATATAGGGCAGGGCTAATCTTTTCTAAGACAATCTCGACCAGCTGGACCAAGGAGGCGATGACCAGAATGAAGGTGATGATATGTAAGAATAAGAGGTTCAAGGGAACTAAAACAAGATTATATATGAGGTTGGTCACTAAAGAAGCTAAGGTCATGACGAAGATCACCGCCATGCCCATCCCCAGTGCGGTCTCTACCCTTCTGGAAACGCCTAAAAAAGGACAGATGCCCAAGAATCTTGTTAAGACAAAGTTATTTACTAAGATGGCACTTAAGAAGATTACGAATAAATGAAGCATTACACTCTCCGTAGTCTATTCATTAGTCCCAATAGAAGGCCTAAAACGATGAATGCTCCCGGAGGAAGGAGCATAACTATAAAGAGAGGATAGCCTTCTCCTAAGAGAGCAAATCCAAAGACGGTTCCACTTCCCAGTATTTCCCTTATACTACCCAGAACGATTAAAGAGATGGTGAAGCCCAGCCCCATTCCCAAACCATCAATGAGAGAACGAAGGAGGGGATTCTTTGAGGCGTAAGCCTCTGCCCTTCCCAAGATGATGCAG
This sequence comes from bacterium, assembly GCA_030615855.1. Taxonomy (GTDB): domain Bacteria; phylum UBP18; class UBA7526; order UBA7526; family UBA7526; genus JAUWXM01. The sequence goes on from JAUWYL010000012.1 coordinate 7,913, forward strand.
TTAACAACAATGAGCGGTATGAAGAGGCCGAGCACCTTATGCAGTTCGTAGAAGAAGCCGGCCATGAGCATATCGATGATGGTAACGAAGGAGGCAATGATGACGATGAAGGCCGGAATCCTCACCCGAGGAGGAATGAATCTCCGTAACAAAGAAATAGTACAATTTGAGCCAACTAAGACTACGGTAGTGGCCAGCCCCATAGCCACCCCATTTATAGCAGCAGTAGTCACAGCTAAGGTGGGACACATTCCGAGAAGTAGTCTGAATATTGGATTCTCGGTAACGAATCCCTTGGTAAACTCTTTCCTCAAACCCACTCTAATTCTCCATAAAGGTTACATCTGACGGTTACGGCAACGAGGCCCGTATCGGTAACATTGCAGGGTTACGTTGAAAAAATCAAATGTTAAAAATTAAATATTAAAATCACAGATTAAAATCCAAAATTTTACATTTTATATTGTCATTTTGATTTTTGCATTTTGATTTTTGATATTGCGCTATATCATTTGATATGGGCATCATAATCCTAACCGAACGACGATAAACCAACTTTTGTTTACTGTCCAATCAGAATCTGTTCTTTGTATTTCAGGAAAACTTTTAGTCCCTTATCCACCGCCTCTACTATTCCCCGGGAAGAGATGGTGGCACCAGTCAAAGCATCGATGTCCCCCTTATCCTTCTTGACCGCTAATCTTCCATCAACCAATTTAGAATTGGCTAAGGACTTTTCTTTGAACTGGTTCTTAAATTCCTCCTTCTCAATATTTGCTCCCAGGCCGGGGGTTTCCATATGCTCCAAAATCTCTATGCCAGTAATAGAATCATCTTCTGGGTTCACTCCCATCATAATGGTGATGAAGCCACTATATCCTTCCCCTTTTGAGGAGAAGGCAACTCCAGTAATTTCTCCCTCCTTTTTCCCTAAATAAAAGGTTATTCCTTCAATCTCCTTTTTATCCTTTAAGGGATCGTTATCGAAGGGAGGGAGGACAGATTTGATGGCCTTCAAATGGGCTAATCTCTTCTGCTCTAAGCGAGGCTCCTTTGTGAGTCTATCCACTCCTGCCAGGGCCAAAGCAGCAATGAGGCAGACCAGAGTTAAAACAATAACCAACCTCAGTGACTCTCTCATTCTTGTATACCTCATTCAGAAAAATAATCGCATAAGATACAATAACTAAACAACATACTTAAAATCCGAAATCCGAAACCAGAAATCCGAATAAATGTCCAAATGCCTCAATGATTAAATTTGACATTTGGAAATTTGAGCATTGATTCGTCATTCGGGTTTCGTCATTCTAATTTGATTATTAGTGATTAGTTATTGTTTGATGTTTGTATCTTGTATCTTGGGTATTAAAGTGGCAGTTATTTTACCTTTGACTTGCGTGGTCTGATGAAGCGATCAATTAAGGGGGCGAAGGCATTCATCAGAAGAATAGAGAAGGAGACTCCTTCTGGTGGGCCTCCCTTTAATCTAATTAAAGCAGTAATAGCACCACAGCCTATTCCAAATATCATCCTCCCTGAGCGAGAAGTAGGAGAAGTAACGGGATCAGTGGCCATAAATAAAGCGCCCAATAAGAGACCACCGGCTAAGATGTGGAAGAGCATTGGGCCTTTGAATAGCTCTTCTCCACCAAATAACCAACAAAGGATTCCAGTAGTAGCAATAAAGGTAAATGGTATGTGCCAGGTGATGTGTTTTCTAAGAAGAAGATAGAGCGCCCCAATAATTAGAGCCAAAGCAGAAGTCTCACCAATACAGCCTCCCACATTGCCTAAGAATAAGTCTTTCAAAGGGGTTAATACACTATTCTCTTTCAAAGCGGTTAAGGGCGTGGCATAGGTCAAGGCATCGAAGGAAATAAATCTTGGGAGAGACCAGGTAGTCATGACCACAGGAAAGGAGATTAATAAGATGGTTCTGGCGACGAGGGCAGGATTGAAGATATTATGTCCCAGTCCACCAAAGGCCTGCTTTCCAATGGAGATGGCGATGGCTCCTCCTGCCCCGGCCATCCATAATGGAATGCCAGGAGGGAGGTTGAAGGCCAAGAGGATTCCCGTGACTACTGCACTTCCATCGAAGATAGTAACTGGTTTCTTGCAGGCTTTCTGAATGAGGGCCTCAGTAATTAATGCTGAGAACGTGGTTACCAGGATGATATAGATTGCCTTAGAGCCGAAGAAGTAGATGCTGGCAATGGTGGCGGGAATTAAGGCTATGATGACGTCCCACATCATTCTGGGAATATTCCCTCTTATCCTAATATGAGGAGAGACAGAAACGACTAACTTCTGAGGCATAAAGTCCTCTCTTTGTTATTTCAATGCAAAATGAAAAATTAGCAATGAACAATGCAAAATTATTTATTCTCTTTTACAGTAACAAAACATAAAGGTCCTTGTTTTCCTTAATAATTAGTTCAGTTATAAATTGTTAATTTTGCACTGCTAATTTTGCACTTTTAACTGATTTTTGTAGGAAGTTGGGCTTTGGCATACTTTATGAGTTGGACTAATGGTATCTTTGCCGGGCAAACATAGGCACAGATCCCACACTCCATGCAGTCCAGCGCCCCATACTCTCTGGCCCAATCAAACCTATCCTTGCTGGCGTACTTTGCAATCAGGTTAGGTGAGATGTCCACGGGGCAGACATCGACGCATCTTGAACATCTGATGCAGGATTTCTCCCTTATCTCTTCCGTCTCCTCTTCAGGTAGAACGAGAATCCCAGTGGTTCCTTTAATTACTGGAATCGAAGTAGTATACTGGGCGAAGCCCATTAATGGTCCGCCCATGATCATCTTGCCCGGTCTCCCCCTGAATCCTCCACAATAGTCAATCACATCCTGGAAAAGGGTACCAATTCTTACTCTTAAGTTGGCTGGATTCTTAATCCCTTTTCCCGTGACAGTGACCACCCTCTCGATTAAGGGGCTTCCCTTCTTCACTGCCTCACTTATTGCCAAAGCGGTCCCTACATTCTGGACTACTACCCCAACATCCAGGGGCAGTCCTCCAGAAGGAACCTCCCTATTCAAAATGGCCTTTATTAATTGTTTCTCTGAACCCTGGGGATACTTCGTTTTGAGGGCAACGACCTCCATATTCGCTTCATTGCGAATCTCTTCCCTCATTGCTCTTATAGCATCCCTCTTATTCCTCTCAATTCCGATATAGCAGGAGGTGACCTCCAGGGTCTTGGCGATGATCTTTAACCCCTGAATGATCTCGTATGTCTTTTCAATCATTAACCTGTGATCGCAGGTGAGGTAGGGTTCGCACTCACAGCCATTCAGGATAACGGTATCTATCCACTTATCCTCTGGAGGAGAAAGCTTGACATGAGTGGGAAAGGCCGCTCCACCCAGACCAACGATGCCCGCCTCTCTAACGATCTCCCTTATCTCATTGGGATGGAGTCTGAAGTAGTCATTATTATGCTTGATGCTCGGGTGATGTTCATCCCTTCCATCAGATTCAATGGTAATTGCCAGACTGGGAGGACCTAAGGGGTGGGGATGATCTGAGATATCTACGACTTTTCCTGAGATAGAGGCGTGGATGTTAGAGGAGATGGGGCCTTGGGCCTCACCAATCTTCTGTCCCGTCTTTACCCTATCTCCTACCTTGACCGCTGGTTCGGCAGGAGCACCAGTATGCTGGGATAGGGGAATGACCACCTTTTTGAGAAGGGGTAATTCTTGGATGGGTTTTTGGGAAGTGATCTTTTCTTCAGGAGGATGGACTCCCCCCCGAAAACTCCTTATTTTCATTGATCCGATTTCCTTTAATCCTTTCGACCCTTCACAAGACAAGATAGGTAACCACAGATTTTCACCAGATTCTCACAAGATTTTTGAAATTTCCTCTGTGTTAACCCCGCCCCTGCGTGCAGGAGCGGGGTTAATCTGTGCAATCTTGTGGTTTCATTAAAGTTCCGATGCTTTTAAATATTAGCGATGATTTCCGCCAAACTAACGGCGGACAGGCGCGTTCCGATATTCGCGGAAATTCGTGTCTTATTTATTTGTAATTATTTACGTCTTCAAATATTTTTCTTCAATCTCAATGAGTTTCTTCAGTCTCCTTCGGTGGCGGCCACCAGAAAACTTGGTTATTAAGAATAGCTTTACCAGCTCCTTTGCCAGTTCCTTCTCAACAACGTCTGCCCCTAAGGCTAATACATTGGCATCCAGGTGCTCCCGGGCCATCCTGGTGGTGAAGAGATCATGGCACTGAGCAGCCCTTATTCCCGGAATCTTGTTGGCAGTTATCGAGACTCCGATCCCGGTTCTACAGATCACAATTCCCCTATGGCACTTACCACTGGCCACCGCCTCTGCTACTTTGTAGCCAAAGTCTGGATAGTCAACGGACTCTGCGCTCTCTGTCCCAAAATCGATGTAGGTATGGCCGTAGTCCTTGAGGTATTTCTTAATCTCTTCTTTCAGATAGAACCCTCCATGATCGCTCCCTAAGGCAATCCTCATCATTCACCCCTTAATTTAGGATAGACGCCAGGCAATCTGGCTAGATTCTTCGCACTGCTCAGAATACAGGAAATCAGGTGATCAGGAACTTCCTGATCGCCTGATGACCCGATAACCCGATCACCCTCTATTAGTCCCTGCTTAGATATTCCAAGATTCTGGGCAATGCTTTCTCCAGAGCCTCTTTTATCTCTTTTGCTATTCTTTGATAAACGCTATAAGGAAGGCCGAGAGGATCTTTGATATTCAGATTTTCTTGATAGCCAGCGAATTCCTTGAGTAAGAATACCCTTTCTTCTGCTTTAGGTTCTAGATTAAGGATAAACCTCCTGTGCTCCTCAGACATGACCAAGATGAGATTCGCCTCTTCAGTGGCCTCCTTTGAAAAGGGGGTAGTCTGATGGGCGGAAATATCCAGACCAAAGGCCCTCATGGCTTCTACCGCCTCTTTTGTGGGATTTTTGAAGGAACCACGTTTTATTCCTGCAGAAAGAACCTTGATTCCTCTCCTCCCCCCTTCTTCAAGCATTTTTTTCAAAAGACCCTCTGCCATGGGACTACGGCAGGAGTTTCCAGTACAGACGAAGAGGATGGTCTTATTCATAGAATTTTTCCAATTACTTCTTCTATCTCTTCTCTTTTAAATGCCCCTTCTCTCAGGATAGTGGGCGGAGAGGTGGTCAGGTCTAAGACTGTGGATTCTACTCCTACCTTTGTCTCTCCTCCATCGAGGATGAGGTCTATTCTCTCCCCCAGATCCTTTATCACTTCTTCTGCTTTAGTAGGGGAGGACCTTCCCGATAGGTTGGCGCTGGGACAGGCAAGGGGGACCCCAGAGGCTTTAACTATCTCCAGGGCTATCCTGCAATCCGGCATGCGTATGCCGATGGTATTATTCTCACCCATCATGATATCAGGTATCAGTGGAGAGGCCCTGAAGATTAAGGTTAAGGGCCCTGGCCAGAATCTTTCTATCAGCACTTGGGCGGATTTGGGAATTTCCTGGACACATTGCCTTAGCTCTTCTTTTCTGCCGATGATGATGCTTAGCGGCTTATCGAGGGGTCTTCCTTTTATTTCAAATATCCTCTTAACCGCCTCTTCGTTTAGAGCATCTGCCCCCAGGCCATAGACTGTCTCTGTAGGAAAGGCAATTAACTTCCCTTCTTTAATTAATTTGACCGCTTCCTCAATTATTTCCTTTTTGGGATGATCAGAATCTACTTTTAAAACTTTTGCCATTTCTTCTCCTGCCCAACCAAGATAACCCCTTCGGGGTTACTTCCATAGGGGCTTTGCCCCTCTGGCGGTCGGCAAAGGCATGCTTTGCCTCCCTGTCACCCCCTGGGGGCAAGCAGATTCTTTCCCCCCAGACCCCCTAATCATCGGTATCGGAATTTATTGAAATTCCGATACCTCAAATCCATCTCACAACGAATATATCACAAACAGCATCAGAGGTCAAATAAAAAATGCGGTTCGTTCTACTAAGAATAACTATTCAAAAATGACAGAGAACACTATGAAAAGAGATAGAAAAAGCCCACCTCAAAATGACGGCGCGCTTCGCTCTCCGCCGTCTTTTGCTTATTGAAGTTTCGATACTTCAAAATAGAGGTAGGCTTTAAAAAAAGTACCAGATCTTGATTTCTGGTTTTAATACTTTAGTTATCCGGCGAACTCTTCTTCGCTCTCTGCCACTTCCTCATCTGCCCTCACCTGGCTGGCAACCTCTGCCTTCTCCTCCCTCATCATCATTCTAAGTATCTCAAGAAGCATCTTCCCTATCCTCTTTGGTGCCGTTCTCTCTTCCTTCGCCTCTCTTGACTTCTCCTGCCAACCTTCTCCCAAAATCAAAAGAAGTAAAATCCTACCCAATGCTTCTAGTCTCTCCCTCTTGAAAATCTCTACTACACGTCCCTTCATCTCCAGGATTCTGGTGGTGGCCATTAATAAGAAGGCGGGAAGGAGGAAGAAGTAGCCGAAGTAGGGCCAGGCGTGGAGGTGGAAAGTTGGTTGGGGGGAGAATCTGTTGAGATTCCAGAGGGCCAGGATCCCAGAGAAAGCAATGACTAAGAAATTGGCTATGGGGTTGCTTGCCTTCAGGAACTGGCCGCCCGTTGTGCGCCGCTGTTTAATTGGCCAGAATAGGTTGGCTCCCATGAATCCTGTCAAATCGAAGAGGATGTGGGAGATGAAGCCCAGGCCGATGACCAGACCATATATCTTTCCCAGGAATATCCAGCCTAGAGCGCCAAATATTATCCCTAAAATAGGACTGTGGCTCCACTGTCTGTGCCAGGGAAGAAAGATGACCTCCACCCCTTCCTCTCCCTTTTTCATATAACCAAAGGAGGGACCATTGAAGATGTCTATCCTCGAGGATCGGTTCTGGGTCTGGAGAATATTGCACTTTGTCTTCGCTCTGGCCCTTTCCTTAAAGTCATAGGGTATCCCTAAGAATTCACCCGGCACCTGAGACATGGTAACCACCGGGCCTATGGTGACTACTACCTCATTCTCTTTTGTATCATAGAAGACCTCATAGTGTCTCCAGAGATCTCCGGCCACCTGAACGGTATGTAGCTGTAATCTTATCTCCCTTCCCGTATCCCAGGCCTCATCTATTGCCTGGGCCACTTTGGCCGCCACCTTCTGGGGATCGATGCTATTCATGTCCATGGGGTCTTTCAAGAACTCTTTGGTTGCCGGATCGATGATGTAATCATTCTCCTCAATGAACATGGCCAGCTTAAAGTCCAGGGTATCAGGAAGGAGGCCGAATATTCCCCCCAGGGCGAGGATGGCAGAGAAGTGGGTCAAGGAAAGATCTATCGCCTGGGGAAAACAGGTAGCAATCGCTGCCCCAACCGTGAAGTGGGTTAGTCCTTTCATATCAATTCTCCTCTTAGATAAGGTGGAAGAATTTGAGCACTGCGGTCTCAACTCCAAACATGCTCAAGGTCATATGGACAAGGAGAATGGCCATACAGTTCATCCTTCGAGAATGAAAGAGAACTGGGATGAGTCCGATGCCCGTGGCAACAACGGTAATGAATATTCCTCTTAAACCAGTTATTGTGAGCACAATGGCAAAGAGTATGACTACCGTAAATAGTGAAATCAGACGGTAATCAAACTTGGTAATGACTTTTATCACGAAGCGAGAGAAGCGCAATAGTAAGAAGAAAGCAAAACCGGCACTCAGGGCGATGGTGGCTAAGATTATGAAGTAGTCTCCTATAGTCCGGGGAACATAGAAGGGGGAGAGCATCCAGGCCATCCCTCCCCTCCTCAGATGGTACATCCCAAAATAGGGAACGAAGAAGAGTAGAAAGCCGCCTACATAATAGGTGGTCTTGGAAGCACCCTGGGAGATGATGAAGAGCCTATCATCCCTCTGGGCCGTGGCATGGCCAGCGATCAAGCCCCCTATTCCTCCAGTAATGATGGGTAGCAGGGCGGCAAAGGAGCCCCCCAAGACTCCAGCGAATGTTCCCCTTATGGCTAACTTATAATCCAAATCAATGGAGGTGCAAATATTCTGCTTAGGGATCTCTGTCTTGGATATGATATTGGTAATCACCCAGGGGACAGCATATAATCCAACAAAGGCGGGCATGATATTCTGAAAGGCCCTTTCAATAGGAATGAAGGGTTTATTCAGGATAAAGATTCCCAATAACCCAGCAAGGATAAAAGTGAGGATCCCGGCAGCACTCGATTTCCAGCCATCGATAAATCTTCCCCACTTTGTCTTTGGCCTCAGGGTTGCTTTGGGCCACTCGCCCATTATGATATAGGCACAGATCAAGAGGAGGATCCAGCCCATATGGGGTATTAGAAGCCAGCGAATCTTGGGGAAGAGCTTTAAGATGACCGGGCTTCCTATACCCAGGACAATGATTGCTCCCAGTGCTCCCACTCCAGAGAGAACCGCGGCCTCATATCCCTTGCCCAGCATCATATACTTCTGTCCGGGCAGAACAATGAACATGGCGCTCTCATCCGGCGCCCCTAAAAAGAGGGCGGGGATGGTGTTGATTATCGACCAGGAGACGACCAGGGACATCATGAAGGCCGGAAGGGCATTCCCGGGAAGAAGCTGGGGAAACTTAAAATAGAGGAGGATAAAACCTGCTAAGTTAAAGATATGCAGAGCAGGGATGAGGGAAACTAAACCGGCCATCAATGTTCCCAAAAGAATATAGGGAATGAGAATAAGAAAATCCATATTACCTTACAATCTGGACATCGCCCGGGTCCCTTGGTTTTATTTGCAATCTTCCCTTGTGGCTTGCGATCTCACCTGAGACCTGAATCTTTGTTCCTTGAATGAGAGAAGCTCTTTGTGGTATCTCGTCGTAGAGATCTCTCCAGATTAAGACATCTATGCTTCCCGTGCCATCACTAATCTTTATTGACCTACCTGTGGCCTCCTTAAAGACATAGACACTAGTTATGGTTCCCTTCAATGTTGCCCTTTGACCAACTGAGGCCTGGGTGATGCTTCCAATGGAGGTGACACCGGCAACAGGAGCTGCAGTTGGAACAGTGGGTGCAGCAGGCACAGCGGGAACAGCACCTAAAATTTGAATATCTCCCGAGCTCCTTGGTTTAATCTGGGGCCTCCCCTTGTAACTTGCGATTTCTCCTGAGACCTGAATCTTTGTTCCTTGAACGAGAGAAGCTCTCTGTGGTATCTGGTCGTAGAGATTCTTCCAGATTACAACATCTATAGTTCCTGTGCCATCACTTATCTTTAAGGTACGACCCTTGGCCTCCTTAAAGACCCTAACAGAGGTTATTGTTCCTTTTAATGTTGCCCACTGACCAACACTGGCCTGGGTGATACTACCAATGGAGGTCACACCAGCAGCTGGAGCAGTTGGTGCAGCCTCTGCAGGGGAAGGCCCGATGACTGGAGCTGCTGCTAAGTCGGAGGTAAATTTGACCCTCTCCGGCATCTGAACCGTCATGCTGGGCCGGCCCGCCATGACCTGAAGTTGGCCTGCTACCTCCACTCGATCTCCCATCTTGGGAAGTCTGTTCGTTCTCAATAGTTCCTCAACTGTTATACCAAGGGATTCTGCATACCCCCTTATCAATCCCTGGGCGGTCTTGCCCCAGGATCTAATCTGTATGTCACCAGTACCGTCACTTACCCGGAAATAGAGAGAATTAATCTTCTCGATGCCCAGAGCAAGAGGGGTTATCTGGGCAGGAGGGGGTTCAATCTCACTGACAGAGATTATTTTTATCTCAGTTGGCGAGCCAAGCCCTATTTGGAGTTGCCCTCTGTAAGTTTTAACCACTCCTTCCACAGAGATGGGGGTTCCCTCCCTCAACGATTGTCTATAAGGAATCATATTGTAAAGGCTATCCCACATCACAACATTGACGGTGCCCGTTCCATCGTCGATCTTCAGCGACCTCCCTCCCGGGAAGGTTCTAACATTTATAATCGTTCCCTTTGTCTTCACCTTCTGCTTAATAATCGCCTCACTTATCTGGCCGATGCGTGCTTCCTCTGCTCCTGCGATAAAATATGTTGCATCCCGGGTTAGAGTACCGCAGATCCGGATATAGGCCCAGTTCATGGTCTCGGTGATATCCTTGACCTTTATGGTTGGAATCTCTATAATCCTCACCGCAAAGTATAGGAGGATTAATCCGACAACAGCCACCACTACGGCGCCATACCTGAAGAACCTGACGGTCATTCTCTTCTTGACCGCTGCTCCACAGTAGGGACATTTCTCATGAATCCCAACAAACCTTCCACAACTGGGACAGATTACCTCTTGGTCTTTTTCCATCTGATTCCTCCTTTGCAATACCTTAGCGTTTTTGCGTTATTAGTGTCTGAAGTGTCTTATTCCAGTAAAGGCCATGGCTATATTATGCTCGTCACAGGCTTTAATTATTTCTTTATCTCTTATTGAACCCCCTGGTTGGATAATAGCAGAAACCCTTGCTTTCGCTGCCTCATCGATGGAATCCCTAAAAGGGAAGAAGCCATCAGAAGCCATCACTAAGGGGATGTGGGATGTGGGATGTGGGATGTGGGATTGCATTTTTGAAATGGCGATTTTGACTGCGTCAATACGAGAGGTCTGGCCAGCACCGATGCCCAAAGCCTCGGTCTTGTTGCCTATGACGATAGCATTGGACTTAATATATCTTACCACTTTCCAATTGAAAAGTAAAGCCTTTATTTCTTCTTGAGTGGGCGATCTTCTGGTCATCACTTTCAGCTCTTTAATTTCGATATCTTCAGTATCTCTATCCTGAACCAATAATCCCCAGTCTACTGTCCGCATATCTTTTTGGTGATCGGTGATCCGACCCGGCTTTGCCGGGTGCCCGCGGTGATCGGTGATTTTTATTACTCGTAGATTCTTCTTCCTCTTCAAAACTCTCAAAGCCTGAGGAGTGAATTCAGGGGCGATCACTGCCTCAATGAAGGTGGAGGTTAGCTCTCCAGCTGTAGGAGTATCGACCTTTCTATTCAGGCCGACCACTCCTCCAAAGGCAGAAAGGGGATCGCAGGCTCTCGCCTTTCGATAGGCGCTAACTAAATTTCTATCTCTCGCTACTCCGCAGGGGTTGGTATGCTTAATAATAACCGCAGTCGGCTCCTTAAACTCTTTGACTATAGTTAAAGCAACATCCAGATCCAGAATGTTATTAAAGGATAACTTCTTCCCCCATAGTTGCTTCCAATTTTGCATTTTGCATTTTACATTTTGCATTTGATACAGGGCTGCCCTCTGATGGGGATTCTCCCCATACCTCAAATTCTGTACCTTCTCATATTCTAGGTATAATTCTCTCGGTAACTGGTAACTGGTAACTGGTAACTGGTAACTCTTTAAGTATCCATATACCATTCTATCATATTTCAGGAGATATCTAAGGGCTTTTTTTGCTAAATTCTCTTTAGTCTTTTGTGATAGATTGCCCTTTCTTTTCCTTAATTCATCTAGGGTTCTTTTATAATCTTCAGGATTGATGATTACTCCCACATTCTGGTAGTTTTTGATCGCTGCTCTAATCAGAGCTGCTCCTCCAATATCCATACCCTCTAAATTTTTCCTGGGGGGGTAGAGGTTAACGGCGACAAGATTGATGGGTTTTATATCTTCTCTGGCCAGCTCTTTCAAATGCTTTCTGTTACGTAAGGCTAATATGCCCCCAAAAATCGCAGGATGCAGGGTCTTTACTCTCCCTCCTAAAATTTCCTTAAAGTCTGTAATCTCTGAGACGGTTTTGACTGGGATATCCTTCTTTTTAAGTGTTCTCGCTGTGCCCTTAGTAGCGATGATTTCAAAGCCCAATCTCACTAATCCCTTAGCAAAAGGAACAAGACCTTCTTTATCGGCAACACTAATTAAAGCTCTCTTTATTTTCTTTCCCGTCGAAAATTTTTCATTTTTCATTTTACATTTTTACTTGATAATTGTCTGGTGACTTCATCTGTTTTTAATACCAATCCGATATTCTCCTTAAAATATTTTAGGGCGGCCCTGTGTAGGTCTCTATGAGTAGCACTTACTACGTCAGAGACTACTATTACCTCATAATCCCGGAAGTAGGCATCCCTTACCGTAGAAGAGACGCAGCAGCTGGTGGTCACCCCGCAGACGATGAGCCTTTTAACTTTTAATCTCTTCAAAAGCCTATCCAGGCCTGTCTTATAGAAAGCACTATACCTTCTCTTCCTAACAATATATTCTTTCTTTTGAGGATTAATCTCAGGAATGAGCCTTGCTCCAGGAGTATTCTCTATACAATAGGCACGGTTATACTTTTTATCCAGCAGAGCCCAGTCGCTTCTATCCTTTTTGTGAGAAGTAACAGCATAAACGATGGGAATTTTTTTCTTGCGGCAGGCAGTTAAGAGTTTAACTATCTTAGGAATAATCTTCTTGACAGGCGGAACGTAGACCGGTGAGTTCTTAAAATAGATGAAGTCGTTCTGCATATCAACGACTAAGAGCACGGTCCTCACCCCGCACCTTTTTATATTCCTCTTTTTCCGTGTTCCTGTCAAAGGTGTGGGGTTCAATTCCTTCTTCTTGCTTAAAGGTGCGGGGCTCATATACCCAATCTCTTGTATATCTTAGCCACATTGCGAAGATAATACTTGAGATTAAAGCAGCCTTCTATCTCTCGGGGCTTGAGATGTCTAGTGACTTTTTTATCCTTTAATAGAGAGTCTTTGAACTCTAAACCCTTTTCTTTTGCCCGGAAGGCATTCCTCTGGACAAGGGCATAGGCCTCTTTTCGAGAAAGGCCCTTCTTCATCAATTCCAATAATACCTTTTCAGAGAAGATCAGACCCTTTGTCTTCTCCAAGTTCTCTCGCATCTTTTCGGGATAGACCTTCAAGCCTTCTATTATTACTCTGAACTTATGGAACATATAATCAACTAAGATGCTCGAATCCGGGATAATGATCCTTTCCACAGAGGAATGGCTAATATCCCTCTCTTCCCATAAAGGAATATTCTCCAGACCTGCTAAAAGATTTCCCCTTACTATACGTGCCAGGCCACAGAGCCTCTCACAGATTACGGGATTCCTCTTATGGGGCATGGCGGAGGATCCCTTCTGTCTTTTAGCGAAGGGCTCCTCCACTTCCCCGATCTCTGTCCTCTGCAGGTTCCTCAAGACAAGGGCAAATTTCTCCAAAGAGGTAGCGATCAGGGCTAAAGTAGCCAGATATCGGGCCTGCCTATCCCTCTGAATGATCTGGGTGGAGATGGGAGCGGGCTTCAGATTCAATCTTTTCAAGACTATCTTCTCCACTCTGAGATCGATATTGGAATAGGTTCCTACTGGCCCAGAGATCTTACCATAGGAGACCGTTTCCTTTGTCTCCTTCATCCTCTCTAAATTTCTCCTGCACTCCTCTCTCCAGAGAAGGAGTTTGAGGCCAAAGGTGGTCGGCTCGGCATGGATGCCATGGGTCCTGCCTATCATTACCGTATCCTTATATTTCTTTGCTTTCCCAAGCAGGGCCTTCATTAAATCCTCCAAATCCTTAATAATTAAGTTAGAGGATTCTTTCAGTTGTAAAGCCAAGGCGGTATCTAGAATATCGGACGAAGTGAGACCGAGGTGGAGGAATCTTGCCTCCTTGCCCACCTTTTCGCTTATTGCTTCAATAAGAGCGATGGTCTCGTGGTGGGTTATTCTCTCGATCTCTTTTACTCTTTTGACATCTATCTTTGATCTCTTGCGAATCTTCCTTGCTGCTTTTTGGGGAATTTGACCGATCTCTGCCAGGGCCTCGCAGACCAGGACCTCGATCTCTACATACTTCTCAAACCTATTCTCTTCACGCCAAACTTCTCCCATCTCTGGTAGAGTATACCTCTTTAACAACTTCCTCCTCCTCCCTTCAAAATAATCACTGGAACCACAGATTTTCACCAGATTCTCACAAGATTTTAAAAACTTTCTCTGTGCTAATCTGTGTTAATCTCGTGGTTCTTATTTAAGTTACGATGTTGTAAACTAATCCCGTTATCCATCACCTCTACAGTAGTACTATAATCAAGATTTCTGATTTGTCAACCCCCCACCCCGGAACTTCCGTGGTGGGGGGTTGTTTGTTAAACTAAGAAATTACTTTTCTAATTTAACAACATTCTTTGCCTGAGGGCCACGGGAACTTTCTTCGATCTCAAACTCTACCTCATCACCTTCCGCTAAGGATTTGAACCCTTCGCTTGTGATGGCAGAGAAGTGAACGAAGACATCCTTACCACCCTCTTGTTCAATGAAACCAAAACCTCTCTTTTCATTGAACCACTTCACTTTACCTCTCATCTCTTCTCCTTTCTATTAGTTTCCTTTTGATCCTATAGATGATTCCTTTCTTTCTCTTCATCTCCTTCTTAAGTTGGGGGATGACTTCCTGGGTTGCCCGGTAGCCAGCTTGCAAGAGTTCCCGGGCCCTCTTTAAATCTACTTTGGAGATATCCCCGACCTCGGGATAGATAACGAGATCAGCATCCTTCTTGGCTCTCTCTGCTCCCTGACGGGAGATCACATCCCAGGACTGAAGAATTACCTGGAAGACGTTCTTGGGCTCCGGGCTTATGGTCGCCCTGGTATTGACATCCACCCCAATGACAAAGTCTGCCCCCATCCTGTGTAGCACATCTGTAGGAAGGATATTGACCACTCCCCCATCGACCAGAAGCATACCCTCATATTTTACCGGGGTATAGACCCCAGGAATAGAACAGGAGGCCTGGACAATTCTTGCCAATGGCCCTTCCTTAAAGATCACTTCTCTTTCGCTAATTAAATCTGTGGTAACGATAGCTAAAGGAATCTTTAGTTCTTTAAAATTCCGCACCCCGGTATGCTCTGAGACAAACTCCTCTATTCCTTTTCCCGAGATGAGGCCCATCTTAGGTAAGGTGAAGTCAGCAAGCTCCCTCCATTTTAAGGCGAGAGCCTTCTCTTCGATTTTATCGATATCCAATCCTGACGCATAGAGAGCGCCGATGAGTGCTCCGCTTGAAGCTCCAGCGATTATATCTATGGGAATCCGGGCTTCGCTTAAGGCCTTCAGAGCCCCAATATGGGCAATCCCCCTTGCCGCTCCTCCACTCAGAGCAAGACCGACCTTCACTTTCATAAGATTAAACAAGATACCTAAAGTAGATATAAATTGAAGCAATGAGGAGGGAAACGAGGGTTAAGGGCATCCCTACTCTGAGGAAATTCTTAAAGGTGAGGGGGGTTCTGGTCTTCTCGCTTATTCCCACCACAGCGAGATTGGCCGCAGCGCCCATGATAGTTCCGTTTCCTCCCAGGCAGGCTCCTAAGGCCAGTGCCCACCAGAGGTGGTTCATCTCTAAAGGGGGAAGACCAAGCTGGGTGCCAATCTGCTCCACTATAGGAATTAAAGCGATGACGCTGGGGACAGCACTCAATAGTGAAGAGCCGAAAGCCGCCCCCCACAAGATAATGAGGGCGATGGCTGCTGGATTCTCAGTAACCTTCAGGATGAGTCCTGCCAGATGTCCCATGATACCCACCTTCTCCAGGGCTCCCACCAGGATGAAGAGGCCGAAGAAGAAGAATAGGACGGGCCACTCAATTTCCTTAAAGATCTCTTCTGGGTTAATTCTACTTACAAATAATAGAAGGGCTGCTCCTCCAAGAGCGATGGTGGAGGGCAGGAGGTTGAAGCGATGATGGAAAATAAAGGCAAGAAGGGTGAGCCCCAAAACGATGAGCGATTTCTTCATCAATAGAGGATCCCTTATGGCCTCCCTTTCCTTGAAGGCCGCCACCTTCCTCTCCATCTCAGGTCGCACCCGGAAGTGACGATGGAAGAAGAGTAATAAAAGTAATACCGTTACTATAAAAATGACAATGGCGATGGGAGTGAGATTAATGATGAAGTCCATGAAGGAGAGATGGGCAGCGCTTCCCACCAGGATATTCGGGGGATCCCCGATGAGGGTGGCCATTCCCCCAATATTGGCAGATAGAATCCCGGCTATTAGAAAGGGGAGAGGGCTCTTTCCTAAGGTATCAGCGATTAAAATGGCCATGGGAATGGTCAATAAGACGGTAGTGACATTATCTAAGAAAGCAGAGAGAATGGCGGTAGATGCAGAGAGGGTGATGAGAACCAGCCAGGCCCTTCCCCGGGCTAATTTAGCGGCCTTTATGGCTACATACTGGAAGAGGCCAGTCCTCGCAGTAATAGCTACGATGATCATCATCCCGATTAATAAGAGGAGGGTATTGAAATCAATATACTCTACCCAGGCCTCTTTTAGGGGAAGGATGTTCAGTATTAATATAAGGCTAGCGCCTGCTAAGGCAGCCGTGGTACGATGAACCCTTTCGGTGACAATAAAAAAATAGGCCGCTACGAAGATGACAGCGACCAGGATCATGGATTGATTCACTTTATTTCTTCTTTTCTATTCTATAAACCGCTCTACAGATATCCATCTGGCTAATAATCCCTACTACCTTATCATCCCTTACCACCGGAAGGATATTTAAGCGATGATGGGCCATGACAGAGGCTGTGGCCAAGAGGGGCATATCCTCTGTGGCCGTGACTGGTTTGCGGATCATGATATCATCGATTACTAAGAGTTGGTTCAGTTCGGGAAGGGCCTCGGCCTTCAGGAGCCCAAAGTCCTCAATGTAGGATAGATCGCCCAAGAGGTCGAAGTAGTCGGGGATGAACATCATGAGAAGTTCCTTCTTGGTCACGATGCCCAAAATCCTATTCTCCTCATCCACTACCGGCAATCCCCCATAGTGATGCTCGCTGAATATCTTCATGGCCTCCAGGATGGGTGTGGAGCGGGTAACGGTCACCACCTCTCTGGTCATAAAGTCCTTTACCTTCTTCATTTAGTTACTCCGCGGCCTCTTTCTCTTCTTTTCTTATTAAGTTTATTACTTGACGAGGGGACTGGGCAGCGCGCAATCCATTCCTTATTCTCTCCTCATGTAGGAGGCGGGATATCCGGGCAAGAACCCTCAGGTAGGTCTCGTGGGCCTCCTCTGGGGCAATGATTAAGAAAACTAAATAGACCGGCTTCTTATCCAGAGAGTCAAAGTCTATTCCCTTATCTGACTTAGCAAAAGCAATGATAATCTTCTTTGCTAAGTCTGTCTTGGCATGGGGGATGGCTATCCCATTCCCCACTCCCGTGCTTCCCAGGCTCTCCCTCTCCAATAAGATCTTAACCAGTTTTTCTCTATCTGGGATTATCCTCTGTTTTGCCAAGAGATCAGCCAATTCTTCTAAGGTCTCTTTTTTGCCCTTTGCTTGAAGGCTTAGATCGATGAGCCTCTTGTTAATAAGGTCTGATAGTCTCATTTTTTTACTCTCTCCTTAGATTGGAGCCCGCAGAGGGATTTGAACCCCCGACCTGAGCTTTACGAAAGCCCTGCTCTACCCCTGAGCTATACGGGCTTACTGGTGCCGAGGCGCAGAATCGAACTGCGGACACACGGATTTTCAGTCCGTTGCTCTACCGACTGAGCTACCTCGGCACTACTTCGCTAAAGCTTCGTAGTGAAAAGCTACTTAATTACAAATAGTATACTAAACTGCTTGTCCTCCGTAGCTTCAGCAAAGGAGGAAGCTATCCCGGCATTCCAAGATAGGAACCACGGATTTCATAGATTTCCATGGTCCGTCTAATCCGTGGTTGCATTAAAAGTGCCTGGTCAAGCCAAACCTCAGGCCATAATCCCCAGTAAATCCCAGGGTCATTTCACTATCGAAAATGGCCAATCTATTTCTATGCTTCAAGCTTAATTTGGTACCCTGCTCCAAGTTTAGGGGAGAAAGACTGGTCGTCAAGTGTAGAGAACGGTCAATGGGAAAATTGAGAGTGAAGCCATCCCGACTAAGATATTCATTGAGACCGAAGAAATTGTCTTTTTCAATAGCGTTTCTCTTTTCCATATTAGAAAACAAGTCAAGTCTTTTCTCTTTTTTAATAGAGGAGAACAATTCGCGGCTCACAGAAGAGGTTCTATTGACCCTTGAGACAATTCTTTCCTGACCCTTACCAAGCTTAACTATCTTCACTTCTTTTTGAAGCGGAATAACGGTCTCGTTGATATTTGAAATTATATGAGGATAGAGTAAAAGTGCAGTCAGAATAGGAATCAAAACAAATAAAATTTTTCTGATATCCATGCTTATTTCTCCCTAAAAGATAAAAGTAACTCCTCCTACTGCCTCATCGATATCTGTATAATGGACATGGTCGATGTGTCGCCACTTCATACCTAAATCCAAATGCTTATGTGCTCTCCAGAAGAAGCCTCCTTCAACCTCATTCCTCGTTCCCCGGTGGCTGTCAAGATCATAGATGTAGGTCTCTTCTGCCCGGAAACGGATGGGCCTTCTGGCAATCTTTAGAGGTGTGGGAATAGAGAAGATGATTCCATTCAGTAGTTCGAAATTGATCTTATCCTCTCCCGTATAGATATAGTCGTGGTGCTTATTAATTGTAGCATACTGAAAAGCAGAATGAAAGTTTAGGTATTTTACTATTTCGAGCTCTGCTTCCAAGCCAGTCTCTGTCTTACTCAACTCATCCGTCTCAAAATTATAGGTTATCTCAGTATAAGGAGCGATCCTTAAGTTGCGATTTATCCTCTCCAACTTAAAATTCCAGTTCAGGGAAAGCCTGTTGGCATACTGGACTTCATCCTCATGGGCAGAGGATACTCCATGAATATATTCACTGCGACTTCTCAACTCAAACGATTTGCAGAAAGCGAGGGATGGAAATAAGAACAATGTAATGAAAACGCAAAGGAATTTTTTCAATTTTAGCTCTGGCGGGGGCGAAGGGATTTGAACCCTCGCTCTTGGCCTTGACAGGGCCACGTGTTAAACCAGGCTACACCACGCCCCCTTATAAATATTAATTATAACAGAAAAAGTCTCTTTTGTCAAAGTTTTAGAAGAAGCCTCTAAAAAAATCGCAGATTCAGACAGATAAATTATCAAAAAAGACTTCCGTCTGCATCCGTGATAATTTGTTTGCATCCGTTTTTCAATGTTCTCTAAAAAACTACCGCCATTCCCAGCCAGGGCCGAACATCCTCGTAGTCATCGAAGCCATGGGCTAAGGCAAGTTCCAGGTTCAGAGGAATATGATAGAAGATGAAGGATTTCAGGCGAATCCCAGCTCCGGCATCAGTATCGAAGTCACCGATGGATAGTTTCCCTTGGAACCAGGCAGTACCACTATCCACAAAGAGCATGCCATATAGCCTGTCAAGATAGAAGAAGGAGAGCTTCTTTCCCATATCCTGTAGGATGGGAAAGCGATACTCTGCGCTCCAGAAGCCCATCTTATCTCCGCGAAAAGAGTTATATTCATAGCCTCTCAGGTTCTCCATCCCTCCTAAGAGGAAGGCGCCCTGGCTCAGGTTATGTCCCTTACAGAAGCCCCCCATGGCTCTCAGGGCCAGGGTATGACGCTTATAGAGGGGAATATATTCTCGCCAATCCAGGGTATATTCGTTGAAGTTGAAATCGCTCCCATAGGATTCATCTGCTAAAGCATAAGAAAGGATGACCCGTCTCCCTTGCGGGTTGATATCCATGTCCAGAGTAGGTTTTATCCGATAATGCATGAGGCTCGCTCCCCAGGTAGCGATATGGCCATCATCTGGAAGATTGGGAGGATTAATGTCCCTGTCGGTATCTATGTCATCAACGAAGTAAGCCTCATAATCTAATAATAGATACCCTATCGGTACCAAGGGAAAGCCAGCACCTACTATTCCTCCCCGCCTCCTCTCCCAGTAATCATCGGTCAGATTATCCTGATTGGGACCCTCAATATAGTTGGTGTAACCAAGAGAGTAATCATAAGCACCAACTAGGATATTGGGAAAGAACTGACGATTGAGATAGTAGGCATAGCCCGATACCCCCCCATACCCCCCATAGCCAATAGCGCTTTGGAAGATATGTTTCCCCATGACATCTTGGGCGTAGCCCATGACGCTCAAGCCCAGGGGCATCCATAGAATGGGCCTTATTCTCGGTCGATACTTTCTTACCGGGTATTCCTCCCTCTCCTCTGCTTCAGGATTATTACTTGAAAATGAATCGGGGAATCGGTGTATTTCTGTATCGGTGTAACGGCGCGTCGGTGTATCGGTGTAATTCTCTTCTACTCCCTTACTCCGATACTCCGTTACTCCCTTACTTCCTTCTTCCTTCTCTAAGACCTTAATGTCATAGCCATCTGCGCTATAAGCGGAGAAGACGACCCCCTCTCTCCCAGAAGAGTAGGAAGGCTCAAAGGCTCCCCCAATGACATTGGTCAGTTGTTTTACCCTCTTTGTTTCTAAATCGAGTTCATAGATGTTGAAGATTCCCGTCCTATCTGAGGAGAAGATGATTCTCTTGCCATCCTTTGACCAGGAGGGATCCCGATCATCCGCTTTATCATTGGTAAGGGAGACTATTTCTGATCCATCGACATTCATTAGATATAGATCCCTCTGGCCGTCCTTGAATCTGGAGAAGACGATCTTCTTTCCCTCTGGTGAGAACTTGGGAGTGAAGTACTGAGTGTAGTCCTCGGTCTTTGTAAGATAGATAACCTCTTCTGTTTCCAAACTAAAGAGGCAAATATTCGTCTTCCCTCCTTCATTCTTGATAAAGACAATAGTTTTTCCATCTGGTGAGAGATGGGGCTCCTTGGCCCTCATCCCCCGGGTGAGGCGCCTCTTCTTATTTACCTGCGTCCAGTCAATGAGATAGAGATCACTATAATAGGAACCCCGCCAGTTATACCAATTCTTAGAGTAGACTAACTTCTCTCCATCATAGGAGAAGGAGGGATCGGGATTGACTTTCCCCGCCAAGCACCTATGTTTCTCACTATCCAGGTCCCAGAGATAGAGCCTTAATCTCTCATAGTCCTGACCCTTATTGGAGACAAAGGCTATCTCATTTTTAGTTGGCGAGAAGGTAGGATGCCTATCACACCATCCCCGGGAGACCAGGTCCTTGACATTCTCATCAGGGGTGATATGCTTAGTCTCTTCCCTATACTTCTTCTCCAGATCCTCCTTCCACTCCTTATAGAGCCACCTGGGAGTATCCTTCACTCGGTAATACATATTTCTCTTTAGGGACAGATAATTATGGCCTTTTCCCTCTAAGATGGAGGCGATACCTTCTTCCCCGTGCTTCTTCTTCATATATTTGGTGAGAGAATAGCCCTGATTGTAGACCATCTCATTCCCTAAGCCGTTCTTCCCATAGACCCCCATCCGATTATAGGTGAGTAGCTTATCCTCTAATGTTGCACTCCTTAGGATCATATCTCGATGGCTATCCCAGAATTCCCCTCCGCCTTCTTCGCTGGTATCCTGGGCCAATCCCTCAATGAACCAAGAGGGGACGAATTCACTGGGCCCGGGGAATCCCGGACCGAATACCTTAACCAGCCTTCTGGGAAGACCGCTCATGATATCTAGATGGACGATGTGAGTAAACTCGTGAGGGATGACCGTCTCCAGCCACTTATGGGTTCCCCTCAAGGAAATATCCATATGGGTGAGCCAGATGACAATCCTCTGATTTGCGGAATCGGCAAATCCATTGGCATAATCATCAGTATCTAAGATAATGATGTGGGTCTTGGCCTCTGGCTCATGGCCCAGTCTCTTGGTAATCGGTCCATAGCATCTCTCCGCAATCTGGGCTACATCCTTAGCAACGTCTGTATGTTTTCTCTTATCAAAGTAGACCAGAAAATGAGGGGTCTCCATGACATACCACTTTATCTCTGGATGGTTGAAGGGAGACCAGGGAACCTGCCCCAGGATAATTTCCTCTGGGGTCTTAGGAATTAAATTAGGGGATAGAAGATTCTGAGCAAGTATATTCTGGGAAAAGAAGAGGACTATTAAGACTAAAGTAAAAAATATTTTTTTCATCCCGCACCTTTTTGTATTCATTTTCTACCTTTGCTTAAAAGTGAGGGATTTGAAGGGAGAAATATAACAAAATACGGGCTGAATATGGTAAAAGGTGCGGGATTCACGCTCAAAATCTTCTCAAGATTAAAGAGGCATTGCTTCCTCCATCAGCAAATCCATTTATCAGGACCGCCCCTATCTTTTTCGCCCTTACCTCATTGGGAACATAGTCTAGGTCGCAGGAAGGATCCTTTTCTCCATAATTTATAGTGGGAGGAATGAAACCATTCTCTATTGCCAGACAGGTGCTTATTGCCTTCAGGCCGCCAGAGGCATTGAAGTAGCCGATGAATGAAGAAAGGGAACTGACCGGAATACCTTTACCAAATACTTTCTTAATTGCCTCTGTCTCAGACCTATCTAGAATAGGGGTGGAATTCGCTGCAGCAGAGATATAACTAATCTTCTCCTTAGAAATTGAAGCATCCTCTAATGCCAAC
Source organism: bacterium (assembly GCA_030615855.1). Classification (GTDB taxonomy): domain Bacteria; phylum UBP18; class UBA7526; order UBA7526; family UBA7526; genus JAUWXM01. The sequence goes on from JAUWYL010000012.1 coordinate 30,399, forward strand.
TCCATGGCCCTCGCCATTTCTTCGGGATCGCTATCATAATCACTTATTCCAGGATTGGAGGAACTCATCCCATAACCTATAACTTCAGCATATATCTTGGCTCCCCTTTTTTGGGCGTGTTCCAGGGTCTCCAAGACTAAAATCCCTCCCCCCTCCCCTAAAACCATGCCATTTCTTCTCTTATCAAATGGCCGTGAACCCTCAGGATAATCTTTATTCTTTAAGGGAGATAGTATCCCTAAATGGGAATAGGTATGGAAGAGTATCCAGGAGAGCTCATCTACCCCACCAGTCAGGATGACCTTTGCCTTACCATGCCTCAAGAGACTGTAGGCATAACCTATGGCTCCTTCACCCGTTGTTCCCTTCTGAGTAATGGTGGAGTTGGGGCCGGTAATTCCCAGTTCTATCGAGATGTGGCCAGCAGGAGCATTGGGAACGGTATTGGGAAAGAGCATGGGATTTACTCCACTTGGGCCATGCTCAATGAGTCCTCTATGAAAAGCCTCTGTGGTCTCCAGGCCGGTAAATCCGCTTCCCAATATGACTCCACACTCAGGTGAATTTTCGGGAGTAATTTCTAAGTTAGCATCCTTCAGGGCTAAGACAGCAGCGGCAACCGCAATCTGAGAGTCCCGATCCATCCTTCTGATCTTCATAGGATTGATATAATCCTTAGGGTTGAAGTCAGTGACCTCTCCTCCCAGACGAGACTTATATTTTGAGGTATCGAACCGAATAATCTCTTTTATTCCCGATTTTCCCTCTTTAAGGTTCTTTAGAAAGGTCTCCTTTCCAATCCCAATGGGTGAGATTACCCCTAATCCAGTAACGACTACTCTATTCATTCCTTATATTTCCCGAAGGCAAGAACCGTATTATTTCCACCAAAGGCAAAGGAGTTTGAGAGGGCAATATTTATTTCTTGCTTCCTTGCTTTGCCCGGAACATAGTTTAAGTCACATTGAGGGTCTTCAGTTTCATAATTTGCCGTGGGTGGTACCATGCTATTTCTGATCGCTAAAGCAGTTGCTACCGCCTCTATTCCTCCCGCAGCTCCCAGACAGTGACCCACCATGGACTTGGTAGAACTCACCGGTATCTTATATGCCCTTTCTCCAAAGACCTCCTTTATGGCTAAGGTCTCTGTCTCATCGTTGAAGGGGGTGGCGGTGCCATGGGCATTGATATAATCGACATCCTCTGGTTCTATTTTGGCATCCCTTAAGGCCTCTCTTATCGCCTGAATAGCTCCTCTTGCCTTTGGATGGGGAGCGGTCATATGATAGGCATCCCCACTTAGGCCATAGTTTAAAAACTCACAGTAGATTTTAGCGTCTCTATTTTTGGCATGCTCTAATTCCTCCAGGATAAGGATGCCCGCTGATTCCCCTAAAGAAAGGCCGGTTCTATTCTTATCAAATGGTCGGCACCTATCCTTATCCACCACCCTCATGGAGTTAAATCCAGAGTAGGTTAACTGACACAGGGCATCGCTTCCTCCAGTAATCATAACAAGTGCTTTTCCATCCTTAATTAGATCAGCAGCATACCCAATGGATGTTGCAGAAGAAGAACAGGCAGTTACAATTGTGGAACGAGGCCCTTTCAAAGAAAACTCTTTAGCAATATAATCCGTAGTAACGCAGGGGGGATGGGAGATAAGCAAGGAAGGCTTAGCTTTCTTTAAGTCTTTAGTGAGAAGGGCTCTATGGTATTCCTCAGCCTCAAACATCCCTCCTGCCCCGGCTCCCAAAAGGACACCGATTCTTTCTCTATTCTCTATCTCCAAATCGAGCCCTGAATCCCTTATCGCCTCTTGGGCCGCGATCACTCCCATTCTATCCGTCCGGGACATCCTTTTCAACTTCTTGGAAGGAATGTATTTCTCTGGATGGAAATCCTTCACCTGAGCCCCGGTCTGGGTCCTATGCTCTTTAGTATCAAAGAGGTCTATTTTGCCAATCCCACACTTCCCCTGAATGAGATTATTCCAGTACTCCTCCTTATTCTTACCAATGGCACATACTGCCCCCAGACCAGTTATTACTACTCGTTTCGCCATCTCACTTCCCTTTTGTGAAGACCAGTTCTCCTTGAGCGCAGATCTCTTTATCTACCCTTGCTTCTCCTCTGACCTTGAAGAGATTGGCTAATCTCTGGACAACCTCTACATTAATCTCCAATCGGTCTCCAGGCCTGACCGGTCTCTTGAACTTGATCTCTTTTATTCCTGCTAAATATCCCATTCTCTCTTCTGGCTTTACTTCCTTTCTAATCGTCTTGCTTCCCACCACAATGGCTGCCACCTGAGCCATAGCCTCTATAATGAGAACCCCGGGCATGATGGGCTCTTCCGGAAAATGGCCTGAGAAAAACTCCTCATTGATGGTAACATTCTTTATTCCCGTTCCCTTCTTGCCCGGCTCAAGGTTAATGACCTTGTCCACTAATAGAAAAGGATAGCGATGAACGAGAATTTTTTGGATCTCGCCAATATCTAAAATTTTCATTCACTTTCTCCTTTTTTCTTTTTAACGTATTCTGCTAAAGTATTAACTGAGGTAAAAATCTCTTTTCCCACCTCTTCGTCCTTTACTTTGATCCCGAACTCCTGCTCCAGACCAACCACCAGTTCCAAAGCATCTATAGAATCGAGCCCCAGGCCGGTTCCAAATAAGGGAGCGGCGCTATCGATCTCCTCGGGTTTTATCTCTAACTTCAATCTCTTAACAATGAGTTCCTTAATCTTGTCTTCTAATTCTTCAGCCAATTTCTCCCTCCTTCATCCACAGATACTCACAGATTATCTACAGATTGGCACCTACCTACGCCAAGGCTTTTCGGCAGGCAGGCAGATCACAGATAGCATCTGCGGTCATCTGCGTCTTGATCTGCGGACATTGCTTGATATTCATGCTCTCTCGGATGCCAGCGAAGCGCATCCGGCATCTGCGTCTACATGGCGAGGCCACCATCTATTCTTATTACCTGACCGGTGATATAGTCTGCCTCCTCACTAACCAAAAAGATTACTACCTTTGCTACTTCCTCTGGAGTGCCCACTCTCTTTAATGGCGTTATCTTCAAAATCCGGTCCAGCATCTCTTTAGGCATCTTCTTAACCATCTCGGTATCAATGAGTCCTGGAGCAAGGGCATTAACCCTTATGCCAAAAGGAGCCAGTTCTCTGGCTAAAGATTTGGTGAAACTGATCATCCCTCCTTTAGCAGCGGAGTAGTTCGTTTGACCCGCAGTGCCAGAAATGGCAGAGACAGATGAGATATTGACAATGTTTCCGCTCCTCTGACCAATCATAACTCTCGAAACCGCCTTAGAGCAGTTGAATGTTCCTTTGAGATTGACATCTATTACCTTATCCCACTCTTCCTCATTCATAATCATCAAATATTTATCAATGTTAAGCCCCGCATTATTAATCAGGATATCAATCCTTCCAAATCGCTTGTTAATTTCCTCCACCATCCTATTCACTTCTTCCAATTTAGAGACATCTGCCTTATGACTAATCGCTTCCCCGCCCTTTTCCTTTATTCTTTTTACCACTTCTTCTGCGGCATCCTGGCTATGGAGATAATTGACACAGACCTTTGCCCCTTCCCTTGCCAGAGCAAGAGAGATTGCTCTTCCAATCCCCCTTCCTCCACCAGTCACCAGGGCAACCTTTTCCTTAAGAAGTCCCATATCTCATTACCACAAAATAAAATTTAGACCAAGCACTTCGCCTGTCTAACTTAAAATTATAACACAGGTCTGAGACAAAAATCAATTATTTATTAGACCAAACAATATTTAGCCATCTTCCAATCTTCGAAGATGCGAAGATACTACTGATTGGTATTATGAGGGCGCCCATTCGCTTGCCCCCTCTACTAAGAAAGCCCGAATAACAAGGTTCTCCCCGATTTATCGGGGAGGCTTTCTTATTATAACGTGCTTAATGTACGGATTGTCTTTTCTAATGATGACAAATTATCTACATTCAGGATCTTGACTTCGCGAGTTATCCACTGGACGAGTTGGGAGAGGACCTGGCCCGGACCAACCTCGATGAAGGTATCCACTCCTTCAGAAAGCATTCGGCGTATGCTTTCTTCCCAGAGAACGGGCTTCGTTATCTGCTTTACTAATATTTCTCTTACCCTTTCTTTATTTCTTAGGTAGTCTGCATCGAAGTGGGTAATTAGAGGAGTCTTGGGTTTCTTTATTTCAATGGACTCTAAATAAGAGGCCAACTTTTTGGAAGCCTTCTCCATCAGTTTGGTATGTAGGGGACTGGAAACGTTTAAGGGGACGGTTTCTAAGGCATCTTTCTTGGCCAAATCTATCGCTTTATCTAAGGCACTTTTCTCTCCAGATATGACGAACTGTTTGGGAGAGTTATGATTGGCAATTGCTGTTCCAGATAATCGACAAATCTCTTCTATTTCTCTCTTATTTAATCCGATGATGGCTACCATTCCTCCAGGAACTTCCTGGATCAATTCTCCTGCTTTCTTTGTTAATTTAAGCCCAGCCTCAAAACTCAAGGCTCTACTAGCCACTAAAGCAGTATATATCCCCAGGCTATGCTCTCCAATAACATCAGAAGCGATTCCTCTCCCTTTCAATATCTGGTAAGTAGCGATACTTACTGTAAAGACCCCTAATTGGGCATTGAGGTCTTTATTTAACTCTTCTTCTGGCCCTTCAAAAGAGACTCTCGCTAAATCGAAGCCAAGAATCTCATCTGCTCTCTGAAATATCTCTCTTGCTTCTTTAAAATCATCATAGAACTCCTTCCCCATCCCCACATACTGAGAACCCTGACCGGGAAAGAGAAAGGCAATCTTAGATTTTGGCATAAGTGGTCTTGCTCACTCCAGGAACAAGGACCTTCCTGGCTGTTAGAAAATAGATGCCCTGGGCCCAGAGATTGAAATAATTCGTCCAGAACCTGTCCATTCTTCTCTCTGGAGAGGTTGGCTTTCCGATGACTGTCTCTATTCTCTTGAAGCCTGCCTTCAGTAAGAACTCTCTCAATATCTCTGATGAGAAGTCATAGAGGTGCATGGGCGGATGGAAGAGGTTGCGCCTCACCCCAAAGAACCTCAAGAACCTCTCTGCCGATATACTCTGGGGGACCCTGATGGCTAAGAGACCATCCTCTTTTAAGATCCTTCTCGCCTCTTTTAAGACTTTTAAAGGATGAGGAAGATGCTCCAGGACATAGAACATAGTGACAACATCGAAGTAGTTATCGCTAAAATCTGTCTTCTCTAAAGAGCCTTGCCTAACATTCAATCCCTTACTCTGGGCATACCCAACCGCTTTCTTAGAGATATCTATACCAAAGAGTTCCCATTTTTGGGGGTCCCATAACTCCAAGAATAGTCCCAATCCACATCCCATATCTAATAATTTCCCAGAAGAATATTTTCTCTCAATGTTTCTTTTTGTTTCCTCATATACTCTTCCCATCAATCTCGACCATTGAGAAACGCTCTCCTCATCAGTGGAAAAGAAGTCATCATAGAACTCTAAGAGGTCCTCTTCTCTTGGCCGGGGATTAAGATAGATGAGGCCGCATCTCTTACATTCAACGATCTTAAAAGAATTCTCAACGGTTACTATCCTTGTATTATCTGCCCCACATAGACCACAACTGACATATTCTAAGGTTTTGTTATAATTCCATTTAGGCATGGCACCCCAGTTAGGTGAGTTAGGTAAGTTAACTTTTGTATTTTCCCGTCTTTCGGTATACGTTGAAGGGTTGCGCCCGCCTTCCATAGTAATACTATTACGGCGGACAGGCTGCTCGTTACGTTTTACGTTAATCAGTTGCGTTTTGTTACGAATGACGATAGACGACGGCCGAAACGAGCTTCGCAACCGCAATCCGACCACCTACGGTGGATGGATTGACGATGGACGGCGAATTTACAAAAGTCTAGTTCCGAACTTTATTTTACTGGCTTGAATATCTGTATTCTATGATTGTAGGTATCGCTTACATAGATGTTTCCTGTTCTATCTACGGCTACTCCATAGGGCTTGTTGAATTCACCGGATAGAGAGCCTGGCTTTCCGAACTCGGTTAAGAACTTTCCTTTAGAATCGAAGACCTGGATGCGATAGTTCCCGGTATCTGCAACATAGACCTGGCCTTTATAACCTAAGGCAATACCACTAGGAGCATAAAATTCTCCCGGACCTTTCCCCTTTCTTCCCCAGGCAAAGAGAAACTTCCCTTTAGGGTCAAACTTCTGGATTCTATTGTTATAGGAGTCAACGACATAGATATTTCCCAATCTATTAACAGCAAGATCAGAAGGAACTCTAAACTCCCCTTCCTTCTTCCCCTCTTCCCCAAAGGAGAGAAGGAACTTCCCCTGGGAATCAAACTTCTGGATTCTATTATTCTTA
>JAUWYL010000027.1 GCA_030615855.1 bacterium
GTCAATCCCTCCCTGATATTGAAGGCTCGCTTGACATTCACCTGCCTCTCACCAATCTTCAATAGTTCCTCAACGCTCCCAAAGGCCTCTTCTCCTGTAGCAAGAGGCATTATCTTTGCAAAGTCCTCTATCCAGAAGATGGGAGGCCAACCACAGGTATACCAGCAGACGACTAAGGCGTCTCTAATGGCGAAGATATCTTCAGTAACCTTAACCGCATAGGCCTTGTAATTTTCCAAATAGGGGTTACAGAGTTCATTGAGTATTATTTCCTGCTTTTTCTTAGACTTACCTTTAAAGAGATCCTTATATCTTTTTCTCGCTGCGGCCTTATAACCCAGTTGATCAACAGTGACCAAGGAGCGGAGGTGGTCTGCTCCCCGGGCACCGACAGCATGGGTCAGGGCAACGGAGCGATGGGTCCTTCCGTCCTGACCGGAGACCTCCTGCCCCTTGACATGCATGGCGAATCTCTCCGTCCTCTTGCCTAACTTCTGGGAGGCTCTCTTCACCCCTTCTGCTAATAGGTCGCCTATTCCTTCCCTCTTTGCTGTCTTATGAGTAAGGGCAACCACTGCCTCCTTATTTCCCCACCTAAGTTCCAATCCATCACAATCCTCTTTGGTAATGAGACCATTCTCATAGCATTCCATCAAGAAAGAGATAGCAATACCTAAGGAAATCTGATCAATCCCATACTTATTGCAGAGATCAGAGACATATAGAATCATGTCGTAATCATCGATTCCACAGTTGGAGCCAAAGGCCATGGTCCCCTCATACTCTGGACCCTCAGTGACCATATCCGGGGCCCAGGGATTGGAGTGGGAGGTAGTATAGACCTCTTTGCAGGCGTTGGAACAGCCGAAGCAGGCCCGCGGACGACCATTGAATTTTTCTTTCAATATTTCCGCGGCAAGTTTATCTGCCCCCTCAAATACTCCTGTAGAATGGTTGCGAGTGACAAACTCTCCGATGGCCTGTTTGGCGCTCACCAAGAGGTTCGTTCCATAGGTGAACATCTGTCTGGCAGCCTCGTCCTCCTGCACCCTCTTATGGGCTTCCTTTGATAGTTCTACGAACTTATCAAAGTTGGTTACATTTATCCTTCCCGTTCCTCGGCAAGTAATGGCCTTGAGGTTCTTACTCCCCCAGACTGCCCCTTGACCACTGCGACCAAAGGCCCGATGGAGGTTGGACATAATGGAGGCGTATCCTACTAAGTTCTCTCCTCCCTGGCCGATGCATAACACCTGAGTTTCCTTATCCTCTTTCTGCAGTGCCAAGGTAACCTCTTTGGTATCCCTTCCCCAGAGATGCTTAGCATCCTTGATAGCCACCTCTTCATTGAATATCTCAATATAGACCGGCCTCTCTGCTCTTCCCTCAATAATGACGGCATCGTATCCGGCATACTTTAGTTCAGCACCGAAGAATCCCCCACTATTTGCCTCCCCCCAGAATCCAGTGAGAGGAGATTTAGCCCCAATGGTGAATCTTCCAGAAGAAGGCCACAGGGTTCCGGTTAATGGGCCAGTGCCAATGACGATCTTATTTTTGGAGCCCAGCGGATCGATCCCTGGCTCTAGTTCCCGATAGAGATAATAAGCGGAGAAGCCGTTACCTCCGATGTAGTTCTTTACTACAAAGTCTGGTAACGGCTCCTTATTTATCTTCCCATTAGAGAGATTAATCCTTAAGATTTTACCTGTATAACCCTTTCCTTTGAACATATAAACCCCCATTCTAAGTTAAGTAATTTAGTTAACAAGTTGATAAGTTAATAAGTTAACAAGTCAGTGAAAATTCTCTATTTGGTTATTGGAAATTAGAAATTGGATATTGGAAATTAAATCACGTGGGCTTTACTCCCACTTTCTCACCTGCTCACTTTCCCATTTTCTCACTCTTTGCTAATTAACTTAAGTAACTCCGGGAGATGCTCGATGCTTTCTCTTCGCTTGGCCATGGTTGCCTTATCTGCCTCTTCGTATTTAAGGGCCTCTGAGGGGCAGATCTTTACGCACTCCGGGTCACCATCACAGAGGTCACACTTAATGGGCCTCTTCTCCTCATCATCGAAGTGGATGGCACCAAAGGGGCAGGCAGAGACGCAGGCCTTACACCCGATGCAGAGATCGTAGTTAATGACTAAAGCAGCGGTCTCTTCATTCAGGGATATAGCATTCACCGGGCAGACCGCCTGACAGGCTGGCTTCTCACACTGCTGGCAGACCATGGGCACATCCCGACTGATCTCATCGAACTTGATGAGAGCAATTCCGGAAAGAGAGGACTTAAAGGTCTGGTAATGCTTGGCACTACAGACCAGTTCACAATCCCGACAGCCAACACACTTACTGGCATCCACTATTAATATTTTGGCCATAAAACCTCCATAAAGGGTTAAGGGTTAAGAGTTAAGGGTTAAGGTTAGGTAGTTAGTTTAGTTGTTAGGTCAGGTAGTTGGTCTTTAAACACCTAACCCTTACCCAACTACCAAACCCACTACTTTACCCTAACCCAATTATCAAAGATGTTTCCTATTCTTAAACCGTGGCTATCTTGCGGGGCTTTTCGCTCTCTTTCAGTTCTATGCAGTCATCGATGGGACAGGCAGACTGACAGAGTCCACAGCCGAAGCACTTCTCCTCATCCACCTCTGGTCTGCGCTCTCTTCCCAATTCAATGGCCTGATGTCCTCCATCCTGGCAGGCGTAGTAACAGAGGCCACAGCGCACACACTTCTTGAGGTCGATGTGAGAGGTTACCCGATTCTTTCGGGAAAGGTCATCATGACCAACAATGTAAGGCAGGGACTTACCGATGAGGTCCTTTACCCTGGAAATCCCCTTCTCCTCCATATAAAAGGCTAACCCTTCGCAGAGGTCCTCAATGATGTCGTAGCCATAGTGCATGACCGCGGTGCAGAATTGGACGGTGGTTGCCCCACAAAGCATAAACTCTAAAGCATCTATCCAGTTGACCGCCCCGCCGGTTCCGGTAATGGGTAAGCCGACAGTCTTTGAGAGCTCAGAGATGACTTTTAAAGTAATGGGCTTAATAGCCGGACCGGATAGGCCGCTATAGGTTGTCTTTCCTGCTACATTGGGGTTGGGTATGAAGTTCTCAATGTCGATGCCCATTAAGGAAGGAATGGTATTCGAGGCGCAGATAGCGTCTGCTCCTCCCTTCTTAACTGCATTGGCTACGGCAACGATATCCGCTACCATAGGGGTTATCTTGATTACTACTGGCGTTTTCTTGGCGGCGCTCTTTACCCATCTGGTCACCATCTCCGTAGCAGGAATAGACTGGGCGAGCATAGCTCCCGGAACCTCTCCCATAGAGCCCTGGGGACAGGAGAAGGAGCACTCTATGATGTCCACTCCAGCGGCCTTCAATCTCTTTACCAGATGTTGCCAATCCTCTTTCTTCGCTCCCATGATGCTGGCAGCAATTACTCTCTCATCCCCAAACTCCTTCTTTAAGACCTCTATCCTCTTCTCCACAAGATCGATATGATGCTCACTGATGAGGTCAATGTTTCCCATCCCTACGACCTTTTTATTCTCAAAAGATAGACCGCTTATCATAGGATAGACTAATTCTACCTTATTCTTTTCCACTGAGGTGGTCTTTAATACCGCCCCGGCCCATCCCATCTCCAATCCTCTCTTTAGCATATCCAGGTCATCTGTGGGTGGTGCCGCAGAGAGAATAAAGGGGTTATTAAATTTTACTCCACAGAACTCTATTCCTAAATTAACTGGTATAGTCTTCATCGTCTTCCTCCTTATTTAAAAATGGTTTACTGTTTACGGTTTACCGTTAACCGTACACTGTTCACCGTAAACTTTCCTACTTATCTTTTGCGCTTTAGGTAAGCATCAATGGCTTCTGCTGCGGCATTGCCATCAGCCACTGCCTGAACAGCAGTAGCTCCCCGATTGACAATGTCTCCCGCAGCAAAGACCCCGGGACGAGAAGTCTTAAAGGTTTTTTTCTTTGCTACGATATACCCTGGTCCAGCAGTCTCTATTCCTTTAAATCCTTTGACATTCCCGGTATCTGGTATCTGGCCGATGGCCTCGATTACCGTATCGACTTTAAGACTGAACTCTGTCCCTGGGATGGGAATGGCATTGGAGGGAATGAAGAGACCGGGCTTGCGCCACCTAATGCCTATTCCTTTATATCCCGTTACTCTTCCTTTTGAGCCTATAATCTTTAAAGGCATGACCCGGGTATTAATCTCCACTCCCTCTTCCCAACAGATCCTTCTCTCCTCTGGCGAGGAGGGCATCTCATCATAACCTTCCAGACAGACGAGATCGACTCTCTGCGCACCAAGCCGCAGAGCACAAGAGGCAGCATCCATGGCCACATCACCGCCACCGATGACTACCACCCTCTTCCCAATCTTGGTCTGCTTCGTCCTCCCCTTATTAGTAATTACATCCTTCAAGAATTCTAAGGCGGTATAGACTCCTTTCAGATTCTCACCAGGCAGGCCGATCTTCCTCGCCCCAGGTAATCCTACTCCAATGAATATGGCCTTAAAGTCTTTTTTGAAGAGTTCATCGATATTCATTATCTTTGTTTTACATCTTATCTTTACCCCTATTCTCTTTATATAACGAATTTCCTTCTGGACTGCAGAGGAAGGGAGCCGATGGGGAGGTATCCCATAGGTCAATAATCCTCCTGGTTTGGCCTCGGCCTCAAAGATGGTAACCTCGTATCCTTTTTGAGCGAGATTGGCGGCCACTGCTAAGCCCGCCGGGCCAGAGCCGATTATGGCTACCTTTATCCTTTGAGCGAATTGACGGGCTGATGGGCTGACGGATCGACGCAATTCAACATCAGCAACATATCTCTGTAGGGCAGCGATATTTATGGGAATATCGATCTCGGTGTTACTACACTCTTTCTGGCAGAGTAGCTCCTGGGGACAGACCTTTCCACAGATTCCCGCCAAGACATTTGCCTCTCTAATCTCCCTTATAGCCCCCCTCAGGTTATGGAATCTTATCTTTCTGATAAATGCCTTAATATCCACTCCTGCTGGACATCCCTTGGTGCAAGGGGCATCCTCGCACATCAGGCAGCGTGAGGCCTCCAGATAGGCTTGATGGGGCTCATAACATCGGTGAATCTCACGAAAACCCTTTTTTCTTTCTTCTGGTAGTAGAGTAGTGGCCGTCTTGTTTGACATAATATACCTCCTTGTAAAATAGTTGACAAGTTGACAAGTTAACAAGTTGAAGAGTTGAAAAATCTAACAAACTAACAAGCAAGCAAACTAACAAACTAAGATTCTTTACTCACCCCTGTTTCCTACTTGAAAAGTATACTTTAAAATGTTTTTAGGGTCAACCCCGCTCCTTCCCAAATATGGAATTATGTCATAAAGAAGGGGCGGGGTCAAGTCCTTTCCTCGGTAAAGATTTGCTTTACTTGGAAAACGCCAAGTAGCCAGGAATAATCAGGTTGACGAAGGGAACAATCATCAGTATTCCTATCCAGCTTGCCTTTCCTCGGGCTTGGGCAACTCCCATCCAAACAATGATGGTGATGACGATATTGACAAGCGGAATGAGAAAGAGAAGCAACCACCAGCCAGGCTTACCAGCTACTTTACAGAGTAGGTAGACATTGGCTATTGGTATCCAGGCCAGCCAGCCATTCTTGGTATTCGTCTTTTTTGCCATAGTTTGGAGGGCAATGGCCAGATAGACATAGATTCCCAGATAAACGATAACCTGCAAAAAATTACCCATATCTACTCACCTCCTTTCTAAGTAGTTTATTCCAGTTCTTTTGCTTGCTTTTTTTAACATCTCAGAAGCAATCTTATTCGCTTTGTCAATTACTTTCTCTTCATCTAAATTCAATAACTTTCCATCCTGGACCAATATCTTGCCGTTAACGATAGTAGTATTAACGATATGACTATTGCCAGAGAAGAGGAGGGCGGCTACTGGATCGTGCATCCCTCCGGCATAGCCTAATTTTTTAGTATCTATCAAGATAATATCCGCTGCCTTACCTACTTCAATGCTTCCTATATCATCCCTTCCTAAGATTTGTGCCCCTCCTCTGGTGGCCATCCATAATATATCATCCACAGGCATAGATTCTATTCCGGATTTTATCCTATGAATGAGTAGGCATTGGCGAAGTTCTCCTAACATATCTGAGGAGTCATTAGAGGCGCTACCATCCACCGCCAGACTGACTACTACCCCTTCATCGAGCATCTTTCTAACTGGTGCAATCCCCGAACCAAGCCTCAGGTTAGATGTCGGGCAGTGGGTGATACCAGTCTTGGTCTTGGCCAATAATTTTATCTCCTCATCATTGAGATGAATCCCATGGGCAAACCAGACATCATCTCCCAGCCAGCTGAGACTCTCCATATAGGCGAGGGGCCTTATCTTATGGGTTTTAAGACAGTATTTTTCTTCATCTAAGGTCTCTGCTATATGGGTGTGACATCTCACCTTCTTCTTTCGGGCAAATTCCACCGTCTTTTTCAATAGTTCTTTGGTTACTGAGAAGGGCGAACAGGGAGCAAGGGCAATTCTTAGCATAGAATATTTTTCTGGATCATGGTATTTATTAATCAATCTCTCGGAGTCTTTTAATATCTTTTCCTCACTCTGAACAAGATCATCCGGGGGAAGACCACCTTCTGATTTCCCCAAGGACATACTTCCCCTGCAGGGATGAAACCTGATACCGATTTCCTTGGCGGCCTTTATTTCGTAATCGATTAAATCCTTTGGCTTATCCTTGGGAAAAATATAGAACTGGTCAACGGTGGTTGTGCATCCGGTAAGAAGTAATTCTCCCATTCCCACCTGGGCGCTGACATAGACCCCTTCTGGAGTTATCTCTCTCCATATCTCATATAATATCTTTATCCAGTCAAATAGTTCCGCATCCTGAACCGCAGGGATATTTCTATTCAATGTCTGATAGAGATGATGGTGGGTATTGATGAGGCCGGGAAGAACGACTTTGTCGGTAGCGTCGATGATCTGGTGAACGGTTAATGGTTTACGGTTTACGGTTAAATACCTTTTTTCTAAATCGGCAGTAGGGCCAACATCTTTGATGACATTATCTTCAATATAGATAGCACCATTTTCGATGCGGGTCTTCTTATTATCCATAGTAGCAATTACTTTAACATTCCTAACCAATAACTTGCTCATTTTCTCACCTTGTAACCGCCAAAACGCAAAATTTAATGCAAAGACGCAAAACTAAAGCCTATTTTGCATTTTGCATTTTGCATTTTGAATTTTGCATTGTTTACTTTCCCACTATCCTGATGAATCTTCTCTTTCCTACCTTAAGGATGGTTCCTTCTCTGATAGTCAGCTCCTTCTCCGGGTCGATAATTCTTTCTCCATCCAGAGTAACTGCCCCCTGCTGAATAAGGCGTCTGGCCTCAGAGGAACTCTTGGCCATTTTAGAGATAGTTAATAGTTTAACGACCCATATCTTCTTCTTAGAAACTTTTACTTTTGGTATTCTGTGAGGTAGTTTCTTTTCTTTGAAGACTTCTTCAAACTCTTCAGCTGCTTCTTTGGCGGCCTTCCTGCTATGGTACATTTTCACTATTCTTATCGCCAGATTCTTCTTTGCTTCCTTAGGATGTAGCCTTCCACTCTTTAGATTTCTCTTTATCCTGGCTAATTCAGCAGGAGAAATATTAGTTACTAATTCCCAATATCTAAGCATCAATTTATCAGAGATGGACATTATCTTGCCAAATATCTCTTTGGGTGGCTCACTTATCCCGATATAGTTATCATAGGTCTTACTCATTTTCCTTATTCCATCCGTCCCCTCTAAGAGAGGTATGGTAATCACTACCTGAGGCTTCTGGCCATACTCCCTTTGCAACACTCTACCAACCAACATATTGAACTTCTGGTCTGTTCCTCCTATCTCAATATCTGCCTTTAAAACAATGGAGTCGTAGCCCTGAATGAGAGGATACAAGAACTCATGGATGGAGATGGGGTGCTCCTTCCTATACCTCAGAGAGAAGTCATCCCTCTCAAGCATCCGAGCCACAGTATACTTTGAGGCTAAGTTAAATATATCACTAGAGGTCAATTTATCGAGCCATACACTATTAAAGACTATCTGGGTCTTCTTCCTATCCAGGATCTTGAATACCTGATCCTGATAGGTCCGGGCATTCTTTAAGACCTCTTTTCTGCTCAGAGGCTTTCTGGTCTCTATTCTTCCTGAAGGGTCTCCAATCCTTGCCGTAAAGTCTCCGATGACAAAGATGATCTTGTGGCCCAAGTCCTGGAACTGCCTTAACTTCTGTAAGACGACAGTATGGCCCAGATGAATATCAGGAACTGTAGGATCTGCCCCGAACTTTACCCTCAAAGGTCTCTTCTTCCTCAGACACTTTTTTAGCTCATCCTTGGTTAGTATCTCGACCGTTCCCCTTCTTATTACTTCTAAATCTTTCATTGTCACACCCCACAAGTTTTTAGTTTAACATACTTTCTTTTTAAAAGCAAAGGAAAATTTAGAATTTTTGACTTTTTGATTTGTTTTTAGTATAATATGTAATTGCCTATCAGGAGTGAAGAATGTTTAGAGATTTGAAGAAAACTTGGGAGAAGATAGAGAAATCTGGCTCAAAGAGGGATAAGATCGCCTTCATCAGCATTCTGAGCCTATTCTCTCTTATTATTCTGGGCTTGATCATAGCACCCCTCCACCTCTATCTCTCCACCCTACCCTCCATCCGTGCTTTCGAGGACTATCGGCCAGGGATCATTACCAAGATATATGACGCGAACGGGCAGTTGATCGGTCAGTTTGCCGAAGAGCGGAGGATACTCATTCCTCTGACCTCTGTCCCCAAGAGCCTCCTGGATGCCACCATCGCTGTCGAGGATTCCAGGTTCTATCGCCACTGTGGAATAGACTTCCCGGGGATTGTGAGAGCAGCCTGGATGAACCTAAAGGCGAGAAGGATTGTGGAGGGAGGTTCAACCATCACCCAGCAGCTCTCCAAGCTCTTATTCTTAACCCCAGAAAAGACCATAAGGAGGAAGATAAAGGAGGCGGTTTTAGCCCTCCAGATCGAACATAGATATTCCAAGGATGAGATCCTGGAGTTATACTTCAATCAGATATACTTTGGCCATGGGGCCTATGGGGTAGAAGCAGCAGCCAACACCTACTTTGGAAAACACGCCCAGGAATTGACCTCAGCAGAGTCTGCCCTCCTGGCTGGCCTTCCTCGCTCTCCCTCCCGCTACTCCCCCTATAATAACCCGGAATTAGCCCTGAGGAGAAGGGCCCATGCCTTGAGAAGGATGGTCAAGGAAGGCTTTATCAGGGAAGGAGAAGCGGCTGAGGCGAACCAGGAACCCCTGGAGCTAAAGAGGCTTACTGCCGGTGAGAATGAGGCTCCCTATTTTGTAGAGCACATCAGACGCCAGCTGGAGAGAAGATACGGGACCCACGCTATTTATCGGGGAGGGTTGAGGGTCTACACCACTTTAGATTTAGAGATGCAGAAGACTGCCCAGAAATCACTCAAGGAGGGCGTAAGAAATGTAGACAAGACCTTTGGCTGGAGGAAACCAGAGAAAGCAACAGAGGAGGAATTGGCCTTATTTGCCAAGGAGAAGAGGTCCCGCATCTTGGCCCTGCTTGAAGAGGGAGAAGTTTATTCTGGGATAGTAGTGAAAGCCGCGAGCACCTTTGCCCTCATTGACCTGAAAGGAGGATTAAAAGGGATTCTGTCTGCTAAGAACATCGCCTGGACGGGCTTCAGATATCCCTCCACTATCCTGAAGCCGAAGAATAAGGTGGATGTCAGGGTCGTTGAACTGGATAGAGAAAAGGAGAGGATAATATTAGCCTTAGAACAGAGACCGAAGATTCAGGGAGCCATGGTAGTCCTAGAGCCTTCTACGGGATATATCCGGGCCATGGTGGGAGGATATGACTTCGAAGAGAGCGAATTCAATAGGGTAACCCAGGCCCGAAGGCAGCCGGGCTCTTCCTTCAAGCCCTTCATCTATACCGCGGCCATCGACAGTGGCTATCCCCCCACCTATATCATAATCGATGCTCCAGTGATCTATGATGACTGGGGTGAGAAGTGGACCCCCAGGAATTATGATGAGAAGTTTCTGGGACCAACTACCTTGAGGGTGGGCCTGGCCCAGTCAAGGAATGTGGTTACCGTAAAATTATTGGAGAAGATCGGGGTCAAGAAAGTAATTAGTTATGCTCATAGAATGGGTATCAAGACTTATCTTGGCCCGGATCTTTCTTTAGCCTTAGGAACCTCGGAGGTCATCCCTTTAGAAATGGCCTCGGCCTATGGAGTCTTTCCCAATCAGGGGATAAAGACTAAGCCCCTATCCATCTTAAAAGTCGAGGATCGCAGTGGGAATATCTTAGAAGAGAACTTTCCTAAAGAGGAAGAGGTATTGAGTCCGGCCACCTGTTATATTATGACCAATCTTTTAAAAGGGGTGGTGGAGCGGGGCACAGGTTGGAGGGCGCGGGCAGTGGGCCGCCCCTGCGCTGCCAAGACAGGAACCACGGATGAATGCACCGATGCCTGGTTCATTGGTTTTACTCCTGATTTGGTGACCTGTGTCTGGGTAGGATTTGATGAAAAGATATCTTTGGGTAAGGATATGACCGGCTCCCGGGTAGCAGGGCCAATATGGACAGATTTTATGAGAGAGGTCTTCCAGGATAGGCCAATCAGAGAATTCCCCATCCCGGAGAAGAAATTGACCTTTGCCCGCATTTGCCCAGAGAGTGGCCTATTAGCAACCAAGGAGTGCCCCCAGGTGATGGTGGAGGCTTTCCTGGAGGGAACGGCGCCTACAGAATACTGCGATTTACACGGTCTGGAAAGGATTCCCGGAAAGGGGTGGGCCTTAAGGCTCATCGAGCCCCAGAAGAAGAAGGAACTGGAGAGCCCCTTCAGCCTGGAACTCATACCCTAGAAGAACTGGAAAGAGAATTAAGCCTCTACGAGGAATCGATAAGCATAAGCGAAGAGCCTTATATTGAGAATCAATAGAAGGGGCAAGCTTTATAGCGCGCCTTCATAGTGAATAGCAAACGATGGCGACGGTTACTACACTTCGCTGTTACTACTGGTTACTACATCCGGCTAAAGCCGGATTGTTACGATCAGTTGCGTAACTCTTAGTAACCGATGATAGAGGGGGGGATTATGATAGAGAAAGGGAACGAGGCAGAGAAAGAGGTAATAAAACAAGTAGCAGAGTTTATGTGTGCCACTGCCCGCACGGCACCCAAGGCAAAGGGAATGGACAATATTGTAACGGCCATTATAAGTGACGAAGATAAGGGGCGCTTAGCAGATGAGATGGAGAAAATCGGAAGAAAGAAAAAGAGAAAGAGTTTCTTGAGGGATAGTGAGAATATAAGGAAGGTACCCCTTTTAGTCTTGATAGGAACAGAGGCCAGACCCATTGGATTAGCGGTCTGTGGGTTATGTGGTTTCAAGGATTGTAAGGAACTGGAAAAGATGGGTGGAATATGTGCCTTCAATAGCGGGGATCTGGGGATTGCTATAGGGAGTGCGGTCTCCCTGGCAGCCAACTTTCATATAGATAACCGGATTATGTATACTGCAGGGATTGCTGCCTTAAATCTAAGACTATTGGGAAAGGATGTAAGAATCGCTTTCGGTATCCCTTTAAGTATCAGCGGGAAGAATCCTTTTTTCGATAGGTGACACGGATAAACACGGATACCAACACGGATAAGCGCGGATATTAATACGGATCTACACGAATAAAAGAAAAGGGCTTCTTGAGCCCTTTTTAATTTATTTGCTTTTTTATTATGTTTCCAAATTCTTATGTTTTTTAATGAACTTAAAAACCCGCCGAAAAGGCGGGCATTTGGAAACAACAACAGAGAAAAAAATATACAAACTTCAGGAAACACTGCAACCGCAAAAACGTAAAATTTTAACTTAAAGACGCAAAGAAAACTAGAACTCGTCTATTTTGTTTCTTCCATTCTCCATTTCCCTGATAACCTGATTACCAGTTATCGTTCACTTGCGGTTAACTATTGCCTATCTATCCTTGACTCTTAAGAGAGTCTTTATCTTAAAGCCGGTCTCTTTCTCTATCCTTTTCTTCCCCTCTCCCCTTTCAAAGACAGTAATGACATCTGCGATTTTAATTCCTGCTTTCTTTAACGCCTTAATGATTCCCAGTAATGTTCCTCCGGTTGAGACAATGTCATCAACAATTAACACTCGATCCCCCCTCTTCAGGCCGTTGACATACATCTTGCATTCTGCATAGCCCGTTTTCTGATAAACTTCTAATTCCCCTTTTAGTTTATATTCCTTTTTCCTAACGACATTTAAGGGAATTTTTGTCTTATATGAGAGAAGGGTAGCGATGGGGATGCCCATTGCTTCCGGAGTGATGATATAATCAACATTGAGGTCAGTGACCTCTATGATCCTTTTTACTACATCCTCTAATAGCCCGGATTCTATATAAGGTATTCCATCTGTTATGGGATGGACAACATATCTATAGTGACCCTTCATCACTACGGGAGAGGTCTCCCATAATTTCTTCAGTTTCTCAAGCAAGATAGGCCTCCTCTAAATCGGTTACTATCGGTTAAAAACGGTTAATTTCATTCGGTTAATAACGGTTACTATCGGTTAATAAAATAAAGTTAAGTGATATGTTGGTTAATATCGGTTGCTTTTTCGCAACTGATATTAACTGGTATTAACCAATATTAACTGATGTGAACTGTTAGTGATTTTACTTGACAGCGTCTTTCAGAGCCTTAGAAGGTTTGAATACTGGAACCTTCTTGGCTGGGATCTGAATGGTAGCCCCGGTCTGAGGGTTCCTTCCCATTCTGGCTCCCCTCTGCCTTACGCTGAAGATGCCCAATCCTTTGAGGATCACCTTATCCCCTTTTGCCAAAGATTCCTGAATACTCTTGATGACTACATCCACTGCCTTCTCTGCCTCCTGCTTGGTGCAGGTCACCTTGGCTACTTCCTTCACCAACTCTGCCTTTCTCATTTTTACCTCCCCTTTATACACGGATCATCACAGATTTATTACGGATTACAGGATGCACTCCGTTAGCATCCTAGAGAGCATCAAATTGATTAATACTTAATCATCAACGGCGGAGAACAAAGTGCGCTGTTTAATATTAAGCATTGCCACAGATCACAGATATTGAATGCTTGATCCTTGTTCTCGATAGCTTGATAGCTTGATAGCTTCAAAACTTACTCTCCTACTCTCCTACTCTCCTACTTTTTAATGCTGCATGGGCCGCAGCTAATCTCGCGATGGGGACTCTATAGGGGGAGCAGGAGACATAGTCCAGGCCAACCCGGTGGCAGAACTTGACACTCTCTGGCTCTCCCCCATGCTCCCCACAGATCCCAATCTTTAAACTCTTCCTCGCCCTTCTCCCCTTCCTAACCGCCATCTCAATCAGTTCCCCTACCCCTTTCTGGTCAAGGACTTCAAAGGGGTTATTATCTAAAACATTCTTTTCTAAGTAGGCAGGAAGGAACTTTCCCTCGATATCATCCCGGGAGAAGCCGAAGACCGTCTGGGTGAGGTCGTTCGTCCCAAAGGAGAAGAATTCTGCCTCCCTCGCGATCTCATCTGCGGTAATACAGGCTCTGGGTAGTTCAATCATGGTTCCCACAGAATAGTTTATCCTCACCTTCTTTCTTTTCATTACCTCATCTGCCATTTTATGAACATCTTCTTTGGTTAATCTCAATTCATTTACATGGCCCACCAGGGGGATCATGACCTCCGGGATTACTTTATACCCCTTTTTAGTAAGTTCGCAGGCGGCCTCAAATATCGCCTGGGCCTGCATCCTGTAGATCTCTGGGGTAGTAACCCCCAATCTACAGCCCCGATGGCCGAGCATGGGATTCGTCTCTCTCAGGGCCTCTATCTTATTGAGTAGTTTCTCCTTCTGGGCGATTTTCTTCTTTGATCCTTTCTTGGCCTTCAGGATGGCGATCTCAACCAGTAACTCTTCGCTTCTGGGTAGGAATTCATGTAATGGGGGATCTAAAAGTCTAATAGTAACGGGAAGGCCCTCCATGGCCTTAAATATTCCCTTGAAGTCCTCTCTCTGCATGGGCAAAAGTTTCCTCAAAGCCTTTTCCCTTGTCCTCTCATCCCGGGCTAAGATCATTTCCTGAACGATGGGCATTCTCTTCTCTCCAAAGAACATATGCTCTGTCCGGCATAATCCAATCCCTTCTGCTCCAAACTCCCGGGCTTT
>JAUWYL010000024.1 GCA_030615855.1 bacterium
CCTTCCACCCCGGCAGTAGGAGTTGCCTTGGGTACGGATAGATTAATCCTGACCTTAGAAAGAGAAGGGGTTAGGCTCCCGGTTGAAGAGGGTGTAGATATCTATCTTGCTTCTCTAGGTGAGAAGGCAAGTAAGAAAGGCTTTGCCTTAGTCCAGAGATTGAGAGAGAAGAATCTAAAGGTAGAAGGAAGCTTATCTTCCAAAAGTCTCAAAAGTCAGCTGAGATTAGCAAATAGATTAGGGGCGAGATACGTCCTTATCCTGGGGGAGGAAGAACTCGCCAAGAAGAGAGCCATACTTAAGGAAATGACTACGGGCAAGCAGGAAGAAATAGCCTTAAAGAGAATAGTAGAAGAGATAAGCAGGAAAGTAGGATAGTAGAAGAGTAGAAAAGTAAAGAAATCAATGCAAAATGTAAAATGCAAAATTAACAATGCAAAACTGAAGTAGGGGAGTAGGTAATCGGGTTATTCGAAAAGCAAAAGACATTGTTATCTGTTCAATGTTCATTGTAAACTTCTGAACGAAGTGAGGGGGAAATGACTAAGTTATCGAAGTATCAGAAGGTAGGAATCTTTGTCGATGTCCAGAATATGTTCTACTCAGCAAAGCATCAGTATGGAGCGAAGTTAAACTTCGCAAAACTTTTAGAGTTTGCAGTCAAGGGAAGAAGACTCATAAGAGCCATTGCCTATATCGTTCAGACCAAGGGCATTGATCAGGCGAAGTTCATCGATATGCTCTCACGCACGGGTTATGAGGTAAAGTCCAAGGAGCTCAAGATTCGCCCAGATGGAACGGCGAAAGGAGACTGGGATATGGGCATCGCCATCGATAGTATATCGTTAGTAGATAGAATAGATACCATGGTCTTGGTCTCTGGGGATGGAGACTTTGTCGACCTGGTGAATATGCTAAAGGGAAGAGGGGTGAGGGTGGAAGTACTGTCCTTTCCCAAATCAACAGCGGATGAATTAAAGCAAGCCGCCACCCAGTTCTATCCCATTGAGTCCCACCTCCTAATTAAAGAACGACGACAGAGTCGCCGAGTAGGAGAGTATAAAAGAAGAAGAGCAGGAAAGTGAGAGAGCGACCAAGCTATCGAGCTATCAAGCAATCGAGAACAAGAATCCAGTATCTGTGCTAATCCGTAAAAAATCTGTGATAATCTGTGGTGAAGAATGATGAGAACCCATTCCTGTGGAGAGTTAAAGAAGAAGGATATGGGCAAAGAAGTTACTCTTTGTGGCTGGGTGCAGAAGCGTAGGGACCACGGAGGGCTCATCTTCATCGATCTCAGGGATAGGGAAGGAATTACCCAGGTGGTCTTCAATCCCAAAGTATCCAAAGAATCACATAGGAAGGCCCATGAATTAAGAGGCGAATATGTCTTAAGTGTTAAAGGGAAGGTCTCTAAGAGACCCAAAGGAACAGAGAACAAGAGCCTTCCCACCGGCCAGATTGAGGTTCTGGCCTCAAAACTAAACATCCTGAATAAGTCCCAGACCCCGCCCTTCGAGGTTGCTGATAGTGTAAGAGCCTTAGAGGACTTGAGGTTAAAGTATAGATATTTAGATCTACGCAGAAGACCTATGCAGAAAAATATCATATTGAGACACAGGGTAGCGAAGGACATAAGGGACTTCTTAGATAGCAAGGGCTTTATAGAGATTGAGACTCCCATCCTGACCAAGAGCACCCCAGAAGGGGCCCGGGACTATCTGGTTCCTTCCAGAGTAAACCCAGGAAGATTCTTCGCCCTTCCCCAGTCTCCTCAGTTATTTAAGCAGATGCTTATGGTCGCCGGCTTTGACAAATACTTCCAGATTGCCAAATGTTTTCGGGACGAGGACTTGAGAGCCGATAGACAGCCAGAACATACCCAGATAGACCTTGAGGCCTCCTTTGTAGAACAAGAGGACATCTACGCTTTAATAGAAGAGATGATGCATTATCTCTTTAAGGCCACCCTAGGAGTCAAAATAAAGAGGCCCTTTCCCGTTATTACCTATCAGGAGGCGATGAATAAATTCGGTTCGGATAAGCCCGACACTAGATTCAGCCTGGAACTCATTGATGTTACCAAGGTTGGGAAAAAATCGGACTTTAGAATATTCAAGGAAGCAGAATCCATTAAGGGAATAAGGGTTCCCAAAGGAGAGAAGTTAAGCCTCAGGGAGATAAAAGCACTCACCGAAATTGCCACACTCTATGGCGCCCAAGGCCTTGCTTGGCTTAAATTGACAAAGGAAGGCCTGAAGAGCCCTATCGCCAAGTTCTTCAGTGAGAAGGAAAGGAATAATCTGATTAGAGAAATGAAAGCAAAAGAAGGGGACTTACTACTATTTGTTGCTGATAAGAAAGAGATAGTTCACGAGACCTTAGGCCAGGTTCGCTTAGCCCTGGGCAAAAAACCTTCGTTCATTAATAAAAAGGAGCATAACTTCCTCTGGGTAATTGATTTTCCTTTAGTAGAGTTTGATGAGGAAGAGAAGAGGTTCAAAGCCATGCACCATCCTTTCTGCATGCCCCAAGAAGAGGACCTGGCGCTTCTGGAAAAGGAACCTCTAAAGGTGAGATCCAAGACCTATGATCTGGTCCTCAACGGGGTGGAGCTTGGGACGGGAAGCATCAGAATCCATGACAGTAACCTTCAGAAGAGGATTTTTCAGCTCCTGGGGATTGGCGAAAAGGAGATATTTTCTAAGTTTGGTTTCTTCCTGGAGGCCCTGGAGTATGGGGCCCCTCCCCATGGGGGGATTGCTTTAGGCTTGGATAGGTTGGTGATGATCATGGCGGGCAGGGAGACAATAAGGGATGTCATCGCCTTTCCCAAGACCCAGAGAGCAACCTCTCTCTTAACCGGATCTCCCTCTTCTGTTACTGAGGAGCAACTTAAAGAACTACAGTTAAAAATTGAGAGATAATGGAGGTGAAGGAGATGCTTTCTTTTAAAGCAAAAGGGATTTTGGTCATTGCTTTGGGATTAGCGGTATTTATGGCATGTGCCCCCAGAGAAGAAGTGAAGGGAGAGCCTGCTCCGGCAACGGAGAGGCCCGAATTGAAAGTAGCTAAGATTACTTTAACTACGGGCGTGGAGAGTCGCCAGCCTATTGACTCGGCTATTGTTTTCCCTAATTCTGTAGGACGGGTTTATTGCTGGACTCTCATTCTGGGAGCAAAGAAACCTACAATAATAAAACATATCTGGTGCTATGAAAAGAAAAAGATGGCTGAGGTTTCTTTAAAAGTGAATTCTCCACAATATAGAACTTGGAGCTGTAAAACCATTCTCCCTCAATGGAAGGGCGATTGGCGAGTATGGATTGTTGATAATCAGGGCAATCTCTTAGGGACCGCTTCCTTTAAGATTGAGTAAAGATTTTTGAAAAAGTCAGAAATCTTCAAGAGGGCTCTGAAGATTTTTTCAAAAACCTCAAGTAAAGGTTTTGTCGATATTGGAGGAAAGATGAGAATCGTTTACGCTTTGTTCTTAACCTGGATATTATTGGCAGGCTGCGGGCCGAAGAGGCCCTTACAGGAGATTGTGGATGCCAAGATCGCCATTCAACAGGCGAAAGAGGCGGGAGCTGAAAAATACGCCTCTCAGAGACTGAGGAGCGCCCAGGATTACCTCATCCGTGCCTCAGGGACGAAGAGAAAGAAGGAGACGAGGGAACTGGCCCAAGAGGCAGAGGTGGATGCCCGGATAGCAGAGTCTATGGCTAAAAGAGTAAAGGAAGAAGAGAAAAAGAGGGTGGAAGAGGCCGAGAAGAGGAAAAAACTTCTCTATCGGGAAGCAGAGAGAGCAATCGCCAGGGCTCAGGAAGCGATCAGTAAAGCAGAGAAGGAGAATAAGGAGGTTGGAGCAGTAAAGAATAAATTAGAAAAAGCAAAGAAGGCCCTCCAAAAAGAGAGATTCAAAGAAGCGAAGAAGATTGCTCAAGAGGCAAAGGAATTGGCCTTGAAAGCAGGAGTAAAACTATCTGAATACCGTGAAGTAAAGAAGGGTGAGACACTGAAAATTATTGCTCACGAAGTCTACGGAGATCCAGAGAAGTGGCTCCTGATCTATAGAGCGAATAAGAATAAGATCAAGAATGCCAATATCATCTATCCTGGTCAAATACTGCGCATTCCCAGGGACAAAAAATGAATCCCGCACCTTTTATCGTATTTTGTACTTATCTTTTAAAAAGCAAAAGAAAAAGCCTTGTGAACCCCACACCTTCCTTGCACGCGGTTGGGATTTGGGGAGAAGAAGGAGCTGTGAATCATAAAAAAGGTGCGGGATGAAAGAGAATAGAAAAAACCAGCCCTCAAGATGGTTGCTTGCTTCTGGACTATTCCTCATCCTGGTCCTCATCTCTTCACCCATCTTTACTATCCCCAGGCCAAAGCTGAAGGTAGGGGATATCGTTGCTCAGGATATAAAGGCCCCCCAGGATCTGGAAATTATTGATACCGCAGAAACCCTGAAGAGGCAGGAGGCAGCGGCGAGTAAGGTAAGGCCGGTCTACGACTTTAATACCAGACTGATTGAGGAACCGGAAAGTAAAGTGAGCCTCATCTTTGAAGGGACAAAGAGGGTAAAGGGGGAGGAACTATCCCAGGAAGAGAAGTTAGCTCTTTTGAACGAGGAACTGGACATTGAACTTTCTGAGAAGACACGCATCACCTTATTAAGTTACTCTAAACCAGATAGACTGGAAAACCAGATAAAGGCCCTCCTCCAGACCATAATGCAGGAGAAGATCGTTAATGATCCTAAGCTTTTAGCCACCAAGATTAAAGGGGGAATTAAAGTAAAAAAAAGCGATGGGAAAGAAAGCCTTTTATTGAAGAAGGAAGGAATATATACCCTGCCTGAGGCAAAGAGGCTACTGGAGACCAATTGTCGAGAATTATTCCCTGATAATCGATTTCTGCGTCAGGCAAGTTATGAGATAGTAGATAAGCTTCTTATCCCGAATTTCAGATACAATGATAAGGAGACCAGGGAGAATCAGAAGAAGGCGCGGGAAGAGGCGGGACAAAAAATCTTCTTAATTAAGAAAGGACAGAAGATCGTTGAAGAAGGATATCCAGTTACTAGAGACCAATTGGTAATCCTTGAGACCCTATGGCAAACAACTACCAAGAGAGTCTTTCCCATCATTATGGGAAGAGCCTTGATTATTCTTGTTCTTATGATGGGAATAGGTTTCTACCTTCATCGCTACCAGACCTGGGTTCTGAAGGATAATACCCTTCTCTCTGTTCTGGGGCTCATCGTTATCCTCATGCTCCTCTTGACCAAGGGCTTAACCTTTACGGACTTAAGTGGCTACTTTATTCCGCTGGCCTTTGCTACCATATTGATTGCCGTCATCCTTGGTGGGAGATTGGCCATAATGACCGGGGTTGCTCTGGCCATCCTGGTTGGCCTCCTCACGGGGAATAGGCTTCCCTTTGCTATTGTGGCCCTGGCAGGAGGAGTAACTGGGGCCTACTCTGTACGCTGGTTGAAGCATAGAACCGATTTCTTAAGAGCAGGAGCTTCAATCGCTTTGACTAACTGCCTGCTCATCCTGGCCTTTATTCTCCTTGGCATAGAGCCGGAGACTAAGAGTCTTTGGTGGGGGCTGGGCAATGGGTTTACCTCTTGCCTTCTCGCTTTTGCTCTTCTTCCGGCATTTGAACATGGCTTCAAAGTCACTACAGATATAAGATTACTCGAACTCTCTAATCTCAATCAACCAATCCTGAAAAGATTGGCCATTCAGGCTCCCGGGACTTACCACCATTCCATTATTGTAGGAAACCTGGCGGAGAGGGCAGCCGAGGCCGTAGGTGCCAATCCCCTCTTAGCAAGGGTCACTTCCTATTACCACGATATCGGAAAGATTAAGAATAGCGATTACTTTATTGAGAATCGGATTGGCCCTTCTGTAGGATATGAGAAATTGGTGCCTAGATTGAGCTCTCAGATCATCATCTCCCATGTCAAGGAAGGGGTGGAGATTGCTCAAGAAGAGAGATTGCCCCCCAGGATTATAAACGTCATCACCCAGCACCATGGAACGGGCCTCATCGCCCAGTTCTATCGGAAAGCACTGAAGGTAGAGAAAGAAGGCGTAGAGGAAGAGGACTATCGCTATCCTGGCCCCAGGCCAAGAAGCAAGGAAGCAGCCATCGTCATGCTTGCAGATAGTGTGGAAGCTGCCTCGCGCACCCTCACCAAGCCTTCTCCAGAAGAAATTGGGGACCTGGTGAGAGAAATCATCAATGAAAAGTTCACCGATTCTCAGCTCGATGAATCCCCTCTGACACTAAGCGATTTAAAGAAGATTGTGGAGATTTTTACCCACACGTTGAGCGGAATAACCCATGGGAGGATCGACTACCCCCTGACAAAGAGGATTAAGAAAAGATATGGAGATACTGGTAAAGAGTCTAGTAAAAGAAAAAGGCTTCAGGCTCTCTTTAGCAAGAAAGGTGGCCAGAAAAACACTTGAGGTCGAGAGCTATAAAGAGGCTCAAGTAAGCATCCTATTCTGCGAGGACGCCTATATTAAGAGGTTGAATAGGAAGTATCGGGGGGTGGATGCCCCTACAGATGTCTTAGCTTTCTCCATGCACGAGGGTAGATTTCCTAAAGTTCATCCTGAGATCTTAGGGGATGTGGTCATCTCCCTGGAGACCGCTTCTCGCCAGGCAAAGAGATATAAACACTCCTTAGATAAAGAGATAGCTCTCTTAGTGGTCCACGGTATTCTTCACCTCTTAGACTATGACCATCTGAAGAAAAAAGACAAGGAAAAGATGCGCAAAAGAGAAAAACAAATCTTAGCAGTAATCGGCGATCTTTAAAGTAACTAGTAACCAGCGAACAGTAACCAGTTTTTGTTATTACTGTTAACTGTAAACTGTTCACTGTAAACTGCCGAACGCAGTGAGGAGAAATGAAGCCCAGAAGTTTTCTGGAAAGTTTTAATAGCGCCGTAGAGGGAATCATCTATGTCTTGAAGACCCAGAGGAATATGCGCATTCACTTCATCATCGCCATAATCATCTTAGTGGGTAGCCTCTTCCTCCGTCCCCGCCTCAGCCCCATGGAACTCATGATCCTTTCCTTTACCATCGCTTTGGTCCTAATCACCGAGATGGTTAATACTGCCTTAGAGAAGACCATCGATCTTATGAATGATACCTACCACCCCTTAGCGCGTATCGCAAAGGACATCACTGCGGGGACGGTCTTGATTGTCTCCGTGGTAGCCATCGTGGTGGGATACCTTATCCTCTTCCGACGCTATTTAGCCCCGGGAATAGAGAGTGCTATGGCAAGCGTCAAGGCCTCCAGTGCTCATATTACCTTTGTCAGCCTTATGGTAGTGGTCTTAGTGGTAATCCTTTTTAAGGCCCTGGCTGCCAGATCCAGTGGTTTTATGTTAAGCGGGGGGATGCCCTCCCTCCATAGTGCCTTGGCGGGTGCCATCTGGGTAGTCTTATCCCTCATTAGCGGCAATCCTATCGTCGTTGTCCTGGCCTTCATCCTGGCCTTCTTCGTTGCTCAATCGAGAATCGCCAAAGGCATCCATTCCTTAAGAGAAGTAGTCTTTGGTGCCCTTCTTGGAACATTGACCGCTCTCTTAATCTTCCAGCTCTTCAGGAGAATAATTTGAATAATTTAATAGGAAAGATAGTTGCTCTCATTCTCTTACTTGCTTTCTCTGCCTTCTTCTCTGGCTCAGAGACCGCTCTATTCTCTTTAAGTAAACTGCGCATCCGAAGACTGGAAGAGAGGAAGAGGAGGGGGATTGAGGTGGTGAAGAGGCTCCTGGAAGATCCCCATCGCCTGATAACCACCATCCTCATTGGAAATATGGTAGTCAACATCGCTGCCTCTACAGTAGTAACTGCTATTGCGATTACTATGGCAACAAATCATGGTATACCTAATAGTATAGGTGTTGGTATATCTATAGGTGTGATAACCTTCCTCCTTTTGATCTTTGGCGAAATTACGCCCAAGACCTATGCCGTTCAGAATGCAGAGGCCATCAGCCTCCTGGTTGCCCGACCATTGGAGCTCTTTTCCATCATTATTCTTCCTCTACGCCGGACGCTGGAATCGGCGAGCGATCTCTTCCTTCCCCTCTTCAGGAGTAAACACCCCCCTCGGGTCCCTTCGGTGACTGAGGATGAGATAAAGACCATGGTTACCGTTGGTGAGAGGGAAGGGGTATTGGGGGGGGAGGAGAGGGAGATGATCCACTCCATCTTCAAGTTTACTGATACCCGGGCCTTTGAGACCATGATCCCCCGCACAGATATGGTCTGTCTGGAAGTAGATGCTACGGTGGGAGAGGCCCTGGACCTCATAAGGAAGACCGGCCACTCCCGCATCCCGGTCTATCAGGGGAGGGTGGATAATATGGTGGGGATTGTCTATGCCAAGGATATTCTCTCCCACTTCAAAAAGGAGAATTACCAGTTGAGACTCCGGGATTTAGTGCGTCCTCCTTACTTCATCCCTGAGAGTAAAAGAATTCCCAGCCTCTTAAAGGAGTTTCAGAGAAGAAAAATTCAGATGGCCCTGGTGGTCAATGAGTATGGAGGGATAGAGGGATTGGTTACCTTAGAGGACCTGGTGGAGGAGATCGTGGGCGAGATCCCTCCTGAGTATCGGAAGGAGGAGAGGCTCATTCAAAGGATTGACAGACATACCCTGAGGGTATCCGGTCGCCTGGAGATCGATGAAGCGAATAGGGTGCTCAAGTTAAGGCTCCCGGAGAATGGCTTTGAAACCATCGGGGGCTTCATCTTCAACCTCATCGGCCGCATCCCTAAAGAGGGGGAAGAGATAAATTATAGGAAACTCTCCTTCATCATTGAGAAGGCTACCCCCAAGAGAATCCTCTCTGTGAGGATAAAGAGGAGATAATGATAATCTGGATCATACTGGCCATAGGATTCTGTTTACTGCTTGCTGCTTTCTTCTCTGGCACAGAGACGGGAATGGTATCTGTGAGTCGTATCCGGGTGAGACATCTTGTGGAGAAGGGATCGAAGCGGGCTCAGATTGTGGAGAACCTTCTCAAGAACCCAGATCGCATGTTGGCCGCTACCCTGGTGGGAACAAATATCTCTTTAGTCACGGGAAGCGCTCTGGCCACCCTTCTACTGGCGAGCTATTCTCCAGATAAGGCAGCGCTTCTGGCTACTCTTATCATGTCTCCCCTGGTCATTATCTTTGCTGAGATTATCCCCAAGACGGTCTATCGCTATCATAC
Organism: bacterium; assembly: GCA_030615855.1. Lineage (GTDB taxonomy): Bacteria > UBP18 > UBA7526 > UBA7526 > UBA7526 > JAUWXM01. The sequence continues at coordinate 9,279 of JAUWYL010000024.1, forward strand.
AGACTACCTTACTTTCGCTTCAGCCTATCCTCTCAAGTGGGCCTGTGACATCTTTCGTCCTTTAATCTATTTCTTCACCTTTATTACCAATGGGATCATTCGGTTGTTGAGAGGGAAGAAAAGAATAAAGAGCCCCTATGTTACCCGGGAAGAATTACAATCTTTGGTGGGGATGGGTAGAAGGGAGGGGGTGCTCGAGACTACAGAGGAGGAACTCATCCATCGGGTCTTTGAAATGGAAGAGACTAACATAGATAAGACCATGGTTCCCAGAGAAAAGATAATAGCCGTGAAAGAGGAAACCCCTTTAGAGGAGGTCTTGAGTCTGGCCATTAAGAAGGGTTTTGTCCGCATCCCGGTCTATAAGAAAGATATAAAACATATTACGGGAATCGTGCATGTCAAGGACCTTCTATCCTATCCAAAGAGCGAAAGGGAGAAAATGAGGGCAAAGGAGGTCATGCATCCCGCCCACTATAGCTCCTCAGATAAGAAGGTGAGCCAGCTCCTAAATACCCTTCGTCTGGCAAGAATCCACATGGTCATCGTGGTAGATAAGAGGAAAGAGACTTTAGGGTTGGTTACCATTGAGGACCTCTTAGAGGAGATTGTGGGCGAGATAGAGGAGGAGTACCGTGTGGTCTAAGATAAGAGGATATTTTCTAACCGGCTTGGTTGCTGTTCTGCCTCTGGTGGTTACTATCTGGATACTCTATCGTATCTTCCTCTTCATAGATAAGCGCCTGACGGCCATCATTGAGCCCTTCGATCTTCCCCTGCCCTGGCTCTGGATGGGGAAGGGGCTGACCCTCTTAGCCATTCTCATCCTGATCCTCTTAGTAGGACTCTTTGTGCGCAATATCATTGGGAGAAGGCTCCTTACCTGGGGAGAGGGACTGCTCTATAGGGTCCCCATCGTGCGCCGCATCTATCCCTTCGTCCGGCAGGTATCGAATGCTCTCTTGGGTCAAAAGAAGAAGTTCTTCCAAAGGGTGGTCTTGGTGGAATATCCCAGAAAGGGGGTCTACTCCTTAGGCTTCGTTACCAAGGAGGCAGCGCCTGAGATTGGAAAGAAGACCAAGAAGAGATTGCTTACTATCTTCATCTCCACTACCCCCAATCCCACAAGTGGGGTGCTCATGCTCTTTCCTGAAAAAGATACCATCCCTTTGGAGATGAGTGTTGAGGAAGGGATGAAGCTCATCGTCTCTGGCGGAACGGTCATTCCACCGACAAAGAAGTCTTGACCCCGCTCCTTCTTTGTAACATAATTTCTATGTCTGACGAAGGGGCGGGGTTGACAGTCATAACAAATAATACTATAAGTTAAGTAGTAAGAAAGTAGAAGAGTATCAGATTGCCAGAATATCAGATAAAGAAGGCCAGATATCAGAAAGTCAGATTGAATCTGATTTCTGAATTCTCATTCTGATACTCTGATGTTCTGATAATCTGTGATTAGACGAGACAAGCGAAGCGCATCGTCATATTCTCAAAGGTTCGCAATTATCTGTGATCTATGCAGATCTGTAGATTATCTGTGTGAATCTGTGTCTAAGGAGGTGATTAGAGATGGTAGAAAAGGCGGGAATCAGTGGTAGGTCCATCGCCTCTATGGTGGTGGGGATATGCAGTCTGCCTCTTTTCATTCCCATCCCCCTTCCGGGAATGATTCCCGGATTGGGTCTTATCCTGGGAATCGTGGCCATCGTCTTAGCGGCCATAGAGTTGAAAGCCATTGCTAAGGGGAAGGTAGACCCCAGAAGCAGGGGATTTGCTGTTGCTGGGATGGCAACGGGAATCATGGGAACACTATCTGGAGTGCTCTTCATCGTCTTCTTCGGGGCAGTTGCTTCTACTGTATTAGCAGCAATTGCTGCTGCCTTAAAGAGTGGTCAGATTCCCATTCCCAAATAAATAAACACGGATTAGCGCGGATAACAACACGGATTACAGGATGCGCTTCGTTAGCATCCTAGAGAGCATCAAATTGATTAATACTTAATCATCAACGGCGGAGAACAAAGTGCGCCGTTTAATATTAAGCATTGACACGGATTTAATCTGTGATCATCTGTAAAAAATCTGTGATTATCCGTGTATCAGAGGAGGTATTTATGGCGAAGAAAAAGAAAGGGAAAAAAGTCGAGAAGAAAATCGAGAAGGGAAAAGAGATTGAAGAGGGAAAGGTCTTCGCAGCCCTTTCTTATCTCTGGCTTCTGAGCGTCATTATTCTCTTTGGCAAGAAAGAGAATAAGTTCGTTGCCTTCCACGCCAAGCAAGGAGTGGTACTATTCGGCTGCATCATCGCTGGCTGGGTCATCTGCTTAATCCCTTATGTGAGATTCTTAGGTTGGATAGTAAGGATCACCTGCTGGGCAGGGATGCTCATCGGGATTATTAAGTCCTTGGCTGGAGAGAAGTACAAAATTCCTTTGGCCGGTGATTTGGCAGAGAAGATTAAAATATAAGGTAGGAAAGTAAAAAAAGAAGAAGAGTAGGAAAGTAGCGATGCTATTTACTACTTTGTTACTTTCTTACTTCCGAGCGAAGCGAGGAGAGATGCCCCCCCAGAAGACTCAAGGTATCGTTCTCGGTTTTACGGACTGGCATGAAACCTCAAAGATCGTCACTTTCTATACTAAGGATTTCGGCAAGATAAGAGGGGTAGCCAAGGGAGCAAGAAGAAAGAAATCGAAGTTCAGCCCTTTGGAGATCTTAAGTCATCATATTATCGTCTTTTATAAAAGGGAAGATAAGGATTTATGTACCTTAAGTGAGTGCCAGACAAAGGAAACCTTTCCCAATATCAGAAAAGATGTAAAGAAAGTTGCTTACGGAGCTTACTTAGCAGAATTGATAGATGCCGTCTCTACCAGTGAAAAGAGCGAAGCACTCTTCGATTTATTTTTGAAAGCACTCCATTTTTTAGAAAGAAGAGAGGATTCTGAGATCATCATTCGCGCCTTTGAGACCCGCCTCTTAGATATCTTGGGATTTGGACTTCATCTCGATAATTGTCTCATCTGCAAGAAGAGACTAAAAGAAAATTTTAAGTTTAATCCTGGCTTAGGGGGGGTAATCTGTATCCATCATCCCCAGGATGGGATAAGGATTTCAGAAGAGACCAGGAATTTTTTAAGGAATCCCGGAATCAAAAAGACCTCTTCAGAAACGAGGAAAGAACTAAAAACCGTTCTCCAGAATTCCATCCATTATCATATTGGAAAGAGGCTCAAATCCCTGGACTTTTTGGAAGCAATAGAATAGGGCTATCCGGTTATCAGGTGATCAGGTTATCGGTGATCGGTAATAAAGGAAACGGAGAAATGAGAAGGGTTAACCGAAACCGGTTGACCCAGGAAAGGAAGGAAGAGAATGCGTAGCGATCGAAAGTCAATTTTGTGCGGTTGGAAGTGGGCAATATGTGTGGCCGGTTTGATATCTTTGACTGCACTTGTTGTCACAGGGTGTGGTTCGCGGTTTCGGAAGCTGCCTGAGTCGGAAGTCGACACTGAGATGAAATTAGTGGCCGAGCGTATTGCCACTAATATTCTTGTGTCGCAGAGAGATGGGCGGTTTGAACCATTGGGCGATGAGGCCACACTAGCTATGCGTTCAGGCCTAACGCCCGAAAAGCAAAAGGAAGCATATGAAACCATCAAAGGAATGTTTGGTGACTTTCAGTCTATGGAGTACGTTGAAACCTGGGTGCCGACAGACGGCTCGCTGTTGGTCATCTATCGTTTCAAAGGGTGCTTTTCAAAAAGTAAAGCCAGACCAGAAATTCGGGCTGTGATGGACGGCGAAGGGAAATTGGCAGGTTTTTGGATTAAACCCTGGAGAGCCAAAGTTCAGTAAATTTTACGACCGCTTGCTTTTGAGTCAAAATCCGTGATTATCTGTGATCTGTGTGAATCTGTATTCAATCCGTGTCTTAGGAGGATTTTTTAAATGACTGTTGATATGCAAAAGATAATCTCCCTGTGTAAACGCCGAGGGTTCATATACCAGGATAGCGAGATCTATGGCGGCCTGGGTAGTGTCTGGGATTATGGCCCTTTGGGAGTAGAACTGAAGAATAATGTGAAGAGGATCTGGTGGCAAAGCATGGTCTACGAAAGAGACGATATGGAGGGCTTGGATAGTGCCATCCTAATGCATTCCGATACTTGGAAAGCCTCTGGCCATGTAACATCCTTCAAGGACTTGCTCGTAGATTGCAAAGAGTGCAAGAAGAGATTTAAGCAAGAACAGATTAAAAAGGGCAGGTGTCCCGAGTGTGGTGGCCCGCTAAGCGAGCCGAGATATTTTAATCTGATGTTTAAAACCTACATCGGTTCAGTAGAGGATAGGCAATCCCAGATCTATCTCAGGCCCGAGACCGCCCAGGGAATCTTTGTCGATTTTTCCCACATCGTGGACAGCACGCGCCGCAAACTTCCCTTCGGCATCGCCCAGATAGGGAAGGCTTTCCGAAACGAGATCACCACGGGAAACTTCACCTTCCGCTCGAGAGAATTCGAACTGATGGAGATAGAATACTTCGTCAGGCCCCAGGATGCTGAGAAGTGGCATAAGCACTGGATCCAGGAGCGCCTCAATTGGTATAAGAGGTTTGGTATAAATCCTAAAAACTTGAGGGTAAGAAAGCATACTAAGAAGGAGTTGGCCCATTATGCCAAGGCCTGCTTTGATATTGAGTATCGCTTTCCCTTTGGTTGGGGAGAACTGGAAGGACTGGCCAATAGGACGGACTATGATCTCTCCCGCCACGCAGAGGTGAGCGGGAAGGACCTCTCCCTCTTTGATGAGAAAAGTAAAGAGAAAATAATCCCTTATGTCATAGAGCCCTCCGGAGGAGTGGACAGGAGCTTCTTGGCCTTCTTGATAGATGCTTATAGAGAGGAGAAGGTTCGAGGGGAAAAGCGGATTGTCTTAGGACTCCACAAGGACTTGGCCCCCATCAAGGTAGCGGTATTTCCCTTACTGCGCAATAGACCTCGACTGGTGAAACTGGCAAAAGAGATTGCCCAGAAATTACGTGGTCCATACAAGGTAGTCTATGATGATACAGCATCCATCGGAAAGCTTTATAGAAGGCAGGATGAGGTGGGGACCCTATACTGTGTGACCATAGATGTGAAATCCTTGAGCGATAAGAAGGTGACCGTAAGGGATAGGGACAGTATGCTTCAGGATAGAGTTGCTATCTCCCGCTTGAAAAAATATCTAGATGATAAATTAGCATAAGAATTGAACTGTAAGTTGTAGGTTACGTCAAAGGGTAACGGTAACGAAGCCCGTATCGTTTAGGGGTTACGGTTACGTAACCGAACAACGTAGCCGAAACGGGTATCCTAACCTTAACCGAGCAACTTTTGACTTATTAACTTGTCAACTTATTAACTTGTCAACTTAAGCAAGGAGGAATATTACGGATGAGCAAAAAGTATGTCTACTTCTTTGGAAGGGGAAAGGCAGAGGGGAATACTGAGATGAGAAACCTCTTAGGAGGTAAAGGAGCCAACTTGGCGGAGATGACCAACTTAGGCATCCCCGTCCCTCCGGGCTTCACCATCACCACTGAGGCCTGTATCTATTATTACCAGCATAAAGGAAAATATCCTAAAGGGATGAAAGAGGAGATCGACAGGAACCTGAAGAGGTTGGAGAAGGCGATGGGTTCTAAGTTTGGAGATGAGTATAATCCTCTCTTAGTTTCGGTGCGCTCTGGCGCTCGAGTTAGTATGCCGGGAATGATGGATACTATTCTGAACTTAGGATTAAATGACGAGACGATTAAGGGGTTGATCAGGGCCATGGGTCATGAGAGGTTCGCCTGGGATGCCTATCGCCGGCTCATCCAGATGTTCGCCCATGTGGTGATGGGTATGGAGACCGGCGAATTTGAGGAGATTATTGTGGGAAGGAAAAAAGAATTGGGAATAAGGCTCGATACCGAGTTCAATACTCAGGCTTTGATGGACTTGGTGGAGAGATTTAAGAGAAGAGTTAAAGAGAAGACGAAGAGGGACTTCCCTCAGGACCCCAGGAGACAGCTTTTTATGGCCATCGATGCTGTCTTCGGCTCCTGGAATACCCCCCGAGCCATTACCTATAGAAATCTTCATAACCTTTCCCATACCTGGGGGACAGCAGCCAATGTCCAGACCATGGTCTTTGGGAATATGGGCTGGGACTCCGGTACTGGAGTGGCCTTCACCAGAGACCCGGCAACTGGTGAGAAGAAATTCTTTGGAGAATACTTATTGAATGCTCAGGGTGAGGATGTGGTTGCTGGGATAAGGACCCCAAAGAAAATATCGAAGTTGGCCAAGGAGATGCCTCAGGTCTATCGGGAATTGGTTAGAATCTATAAGAAGTTAGAGAAACACTATCGGGATATTCAGGACTTGGAGTTCACCATTCAGAATAAAAAGCTCTTCCTCTTGCAGACCAGGACGGGAAAGAGGACCGCCCAGGCAGCCCTGAAGATCGCTGTCGATATGGTAAAGGAGAAGTTAATCGGTAAAAAAGAGGCTCTTCTGCGCGTGGAACCCAATCAATTTGACCAGCTATTACATAGAAGGATCGACCCCAAGGCAAGGATAAAGGTCATCGCCCAGGGGTTGGCTGCATCTCCTGGAGCAGCAGTGGGTGAAGTGGTCTTCACTGCTGACCATGCTCAGGAGGAAGCGGAGAAGGGAAGGAAGGTTATCTTGGTGAGGCATGAGACTTCTCCAGAGGATATCCATGGTATGGCTGCTGCCCAGGGGATACTAACCTCTCGTGGGGGTCTTACGTCACATGCTGCCGTGGTAGCAAGGGGGATGGGGAAGTGCTGCGTTGCTGGTTGCGAGGCCATAGATGTGGACTATGATAGGAAGAGATTCCTTGTAGGAGATATAATTGTCAAGGAGGGAGATTACATCTCTTTGAATGGGAATACGGGAGAGGTCATCTTGGGTAAGGTACATACCATTGAGCCTATTTTGAGCAAGGAGTTCCAGATTCTGATGAAGTGGGCAGATGAAACGCGGAGATTGGGGGTGAGGACCAATGCCGATACCCCAAAGGATGCCAAAAAAGCCCGGGAGTTTGGAGCAGAAGGGATTGGATTATGCCGGACAGAGCATATGTTCTTTGGAGAGAAGAGAATGCCCATCGTTCAGGAAATGATCTTAGCCCGGGATGAGAGGACAAGGGAAAAGGCTTTGAGGAAACTT
>JAUWYL010000029.1 GCA_030615855.1 bacterium
CATCTTCTGGATAGAGGACTTTGCAAAGATAATGCCTCTTGCTACAGGAGAAGAGGCCTTTGGGAGCGTTGAGGAACTATTGAAGATTGGTGAGAGGCAGGTGAATGTCAAGCGAGCCTTCAATATCAGGGAGGGATTGACTAGGGCAGATGATACCCTGCCTAAGAGATTTACTGGTGTGCCCATGCCAGAAGGCCCGGGAAAGGGTCAGGTGGCCAATCTAAAGATTATGCTTGATGAATACTATCGGCTACGCGGCTGGGATTTAGAGACTGGCATGATTAAGAGAAAGACCCTGAAGAGATTAAACCTACCAGAGACAGAGAAAGAACTCGATAAACTGAAGAAAATGGTGGATTAAAAAAGGTTTACGGTTAACGGTTTACGGTTAACGGTTTACGGTGAACGGTAAACAGCCCCGACGGTTGTCGGGACGGGCAAATTGAATAATAATTATTCATCAGCGGGGCAAGTAAAACGCACCGCTCAACGGTAAACCCATTACCCCAGATTGGAGTGAGAGATGACTTTCAAAGGTGGCTATGCAGGAACACTTCTTTACGTCGATCTGACGAAAGAGAAGATTAAGAAGGTTCCCTTAGATGAAGAATTAAGTAAGAAGTATATCGGGGGAGCAGGCCTGGCAGCTAAACTATTACTCGATATGATTCCAAAAAGGGTCGACCCATTATCTCCCAGGAATGTCCTGGGATTTTTTGTCGGGCCGTTAACCGGAACTCTCTTTCCTCAGGCCTCGAGATATACTGTGGCGGCTAAGAATCCTTTGACCAATGCCTGGGGCGAGGCTCATGCAGGAGGCTTCTGGGGCCCGGAATTAAAGTTGGCTGGATATGATGGGATAATCTTTACCGGAAAGGCAAAGAGACCGGTCTATCTCTTCATTGATAATGACGAAGTAGAGATTCGTAGTGCAAAGAACCTCTGGGGAATGAAAACCTCTGAAGCAATGGATAGGGTGATTGAAATTCATAAAGACCCCCAGATAGAGTCTGTAGCCATCGGCCCGGCAGGGGAGAACTTAGTACGCTTCGCCTGTATCTTTACCAGAAATGGACGGGTAGCAGCGCGCAGCGGCATGGGCCTTGTGATGGGCTCAAAGAACCTGAAACTCATCGCTGTTCGGGGAACGAAGGGTCTGGATGTTGCCAAACCGGATGAATACTTGGATGCTGTAAAGGTCTGGTATGATAAGGTCCTGAATCATCCCTATACTGAGGGAAGGGTGAAGTATGGGACGACAGAATTAATAGATCTCATGCAATCCATTGGCAGACTTCCTACCTATAATATGAGACAGGGGGTCTTCGATGAGTGGGAGAATATCTCCTGTGACACCTATCGGGATAAGTATTTCTTAAGAGCCAGGGCAGACTACGCCTGTATTCAGAGGTGCGGTCGCTTCGTTTCTGTAGGAACCGGGCCCTATAAGTGCATGGGCAAGGGGCCGGAGTATGAATGTATCTCTGCTTTAGGTTCCAGATGCGGAAATTCCAATTTGGCTTCTATTATCTATACCCATCATCTCTGCGATGAATACGGGATGGATTCTATCGGAACAGGAAGCGTCATTGCCTGGGCCATGGAGTGTTACGAAAAAGGTTTGTTGACTGAGAAGGATACCGGGGGGTTGGCCTTTAACTGGGGAGACTATGAGTTAATTATCAAGTTAGCAGAAATGATTGCCAAAAGAGAGGGGATCGGTGACCTATTGGCCGAAGGAAGCTACCGGGCAGCCAAGAGGCTTGGCCGGGGTTCAGAAAAATATGTTATGCATGTCAAGGGACAGGATATGGCCTCCCAGGAGCCCAGAGCCCAGAAGTCTATGGGATTATCCGCTGCTACTGCTGCCCGAGGGGCAGACCACCTCTACGCCTTTCCCGTGCTTGATGAGGGCCAGATCTTTACTAAGGAGATAAAGCAGTGGTATGGAACAAAGTATCTTCCTGAAATAGGAGAGAGATTAAGTCCCAAGAATAAGGGGTTTATGGTCTCTCATAATGAGAATTACTCTGTCTTAATCGAATCCTTAGGGGTCTGTAAGTATGGCACCATGGTTCCTCCTGCCTTATATTATGAGGATATTATAAGAGCCATAGAAGTGACCATGGGCTGGAAGATGACGGAGAAAGAGTTAAAGAAGATTGGAGAGAGGATCGTCAATCTTAATCGACTATTTAATATCAGAGAGGGAATCACTCGCAAGGATGATTCCCTACCCGATAGATTGACCAAGGAACCAGCTCCTCTGGGGGTCCCCAAGGGCCAGGTGGTGGAACTCGATCAGATGCTCGATGAATACTATAAATATCGCGGCTGGGACAAAAAGACTGGAAAACCAACCAAGAAAAAACTTAAGGAACTGGGACTTAGCGAAGAAGCGAAATTCGAATAAGCGCAATTCCCAATTCCCAATTTCTAATTTCCAATGAGTGAAAGGTAGTTGGGTTAAGGTAAGGTAGTGAGTTTAGTAGTTGGGTAAGGGTTAGGTGTTTAAAAAGACCAACTACAGAAATTTAATGGAGGATTACTGATAATGGATATGTTATTCTATGTCCTATTAGGTCTGGGAGCAGGAGTCTTAAGTGGCTTAATCGGGATAGGAGGGGGAGTAATCATCATTCCTGCTTTGGTCTATCTCTTCGGGCTTACCCAACATCAAGCCCAGGGAACAACCTTGGCCTTGTTAGTTCCCCCCATCGGTCTACTTGCTGCCTGGACCTATTATAAGCACGGGCACGTGGATCTGAAGATTGCCGCCCTTATATGTCTGGGTTTCTTTGTGGGTGGTTTAATGGGCGCCCGGGCAGCCGTCGGGATATCCGGCGAAGTGCTCAGGAGGGTTTTTGGATGCGCCCTATTATTTTTGGCTCTAAGAATGATTTTAGGAAAGTAACTCATTACTAAGCAAAAGGAGGAAGAAAGAATGGCTAAGAAGAAAGAGAAGAAAGGGAGGAAAAAGATTAAGAAGGAAAAGAAGGTAAAGCAAGTCTTTACTATCACTATGGAGAGCAGTGACCCCTATGTGGGCACCATCCAAGAGAATGTTAAGGGTAAGAAAGCGCGCTTTACCAGTGCCGGAGCCCAGATAAATTTTGTGGCCAAGAACATCATTGCTCCCGAAAAGGAATAATATGAACGAGAGACTTTTTTTGGCTTTAAAGGGGACCATCCGGGATTTTGTTAAGACCACGCGGGACGATGGTTGGGAGGAAAGAGAGATAAAGAAGGTCATCCGCCATATGACCCGGGATACTCTTAAGGAGTATAAATAGAAAAGGTAAGTTATGAAGATAACCTTCTTTGAGTGCAAAGATTATGAAAAGAAGAGATACTGTGCCGAACTAAAGGAGCATACGATAAACTGCACCAGTTCTATTTTAACCGCTCAAACTTTAAAGGATTACCGGGATTCAGAAGTCATCTCTGTCTTCATTCGTTCCACATTAGATAAAAAGAACCTTGCTCAATTCGCTAACTTACGTCTTATTGTTACCCGCTCTACTGGCTTTGACCATATCGATTTAGAGGAATGCCAGAAAAGAAAGGTTGCGGTTACTAACGTTCCTTTCTATGGGGAAAATACGGTTGCCGAGCATGCCTTTGCTCTCATTCTATCTCTTTCCCGCAATATCCATAAATCCTATGTACGAACCCTAAAGGATGATTTTACCATTGAGGATTTACAGGGTTTTGACTTAAAAGGAAAGATTTTAGGAGTAATAGGGACGGGACATATCGGTTCTCATGTGATTAAGATGGCCAAGGGATTTGGAATGGAGGTTTTGGCCTATGACAAATATCCTGATTCCCTTCGGGCTGATGTTCTACAGTTTAAATATGTTCCCTTAGAAGAATTACTAAAGGAATCGGATATTGTTACCATTCATATGACTCTTACTCCCGAAACCCGGCATTTCATAAATGAAGAGAGTCTACGCCAGATGAAGAAGGGGGCCATTCTGGTCAATACTGCCCGAGGAGATATTGTAGATACCGATGCCTTATACAAGGCCTTGAAAGATAAACACTTAGGAGGAGCAGGATTGGATGTGATTGAAGGAGAAGAACTTATTAAAGAAGAGCATGAGTTACTCTATAAAACGGGAAATCCTGAGAAATTAAGAACTCTCTTCCAGGATAAGGCTATCTTCAAGATGGATAACGTGGTTTTTACTCCCCATAATGCCTTTAACAGTAGGGAAGCGGTTAATAGGATTATGGATACTACTATTGAAAATATTCTTTCTTTCTGTAAGGGAAAAATTATTAACCAGATTAAATGAACCAGTGCCTTGTTATTTTCGGCTCCAAGAATGATTTTGGGAAATAACGGCGCGCTTCGCTCTCCGCCGTCTTTCACTTATTGAAATTCCGATACCTTAAAATAACGTTTGATAGATGAGAAAAGACATTCCCGCATTCCCGGGAATGCGGGACTGAAGAAAATAATAGAAATAGTGAGAAGTAAAAAGAAGAAGTAAGTATTAGATGAAGCGAAAAAGATAGATTGAAATTTGGCCTTTTTGAACCTAAAAAAATTAAGTGAATTGGCTTCAAAGAAAAAAGGGGGGTTGTGATGTTTTGGAAAATAATGAAACCAGCTGCAGCTATAACCATTTTAGCTTTAGCTATTCTCTTTTCTGTGACCGCTTATAGCAGTGAGAAAATGATGAAAGAAAGTAATGTAGATGGAAATATGAATAAAATGTTAAACGAAATTAAAAAAACTGTAGTTTTTCTTGGTGAAATTAATGGGGCCGTTACAAAATTAGTATTTTTAAAAATAAAAGACTTAGATGAGTCGAAGTCTGAAGAAGTTTTTAATGAATTAATAGAAAAGGGGTATTTAGATGTAGATGGCAAGATACTGCATAAATTTTGGCCACATAAAAACGAATTTACATTAAGACTCAGTAAAAAATTTGCTAAATATGAAAAGGAAATAATTGATATTTTAACACAAGAAGTAAGGCTCCGATTTTACGCAACTGGGTTTTTAGTTAGTATTCAAAATGTTTATCATCTGCTCACCGCAAAACATGTAGTTGCAAGTATGAAAACTGGAAAGTTGCAGGATGAAGGAATGCTCGTATTCTTTAACTCGAAAGATGGAAGGATTGGTCTGCGTTCTATAGAAAGTGTAAAGAAAAATTACGGAGTGAATTGGATTTTTCATAAGAATGTAGAAGTAGATGTTGCTATAATTCCATTTGGATTAGACTCCCAAAAAGATGATGTAAAAGTAATTCGTAATAAGTGGTTTCTTCTTTCCGATAGAATATTTGAACTTTACGATGTTTTCTTTTTATCTTATCAGCCAGGCATTGAACCTCAAAGAAAAATTTCCCCAGTTATCAGAGCTGGAATAATAAGCATAATCAATGATGACAAATCATTCTATATAGATGCTTCTGCTTTTCCAGGGAATAGTGGCAGTCCTGTATTTCTCAAACCTTCTCCTATAAGATTTGATAAAAATAGAATCTCTCTCGGAAAGGATCCATTAGGCGGTAAATTCGTAGGAATTATCGGCGAATATATTCCATATCAAGAAATAGCTATAAGTACTCAAACTGGTCGTCCGCGTGTAATATTTGAAGAAAATACAGGGCTTTCGAAAGTGTGGTCTGTAGAGTTCATTAAGGAAATTCTTGACTCAGATGTATTTAAAGAACAGATTGATAAAATACCAAGGAAATAAAAGTCGCCCCTTTACCTATCAACAACTCCTATGAAGATCGTACAACACGGGCTTTGTGGCTTACTTCGTTTATTTGAATGCTTCGTACTTTGCAAACACGCAAAACATTGATTAAATCGTGTAAGGAAAAATTTCTATGGAATATCCAGTCAAATATGTAGAATCTTTTCGGGGAAGTATTGGTTTATTCGGCAAAGGTCTAGTTTGTCTGGAAGAGAATGTAGTATATTTTCAAGGAAGAAAACATTGGCTCGGTATAGTAAGGATAGGGATATTCTTAGTTATAACAGTATTACTTGGATCTTTTATGGGTATTGGTTTTTTAATAGCTGTGCTAATATTTCACTATGCATGTGCCTCATCAGTTAATCTTAAAATTCCATATTCAAATCTTTCCGATGTAGATCGGTTGAATAGTAAGATACAAGTAAAAGTTCGGTTGAATAATAAAGTAAAGAATCTTATTTTTATATGCAAACAAAATGCTAGTGAGATCGAAGGGCAATTAAAGGAAAGAATTACTGATGGAACAAACTTTTAATCCATTAAATTGGTTAGCAATTATGCTTATTGCTCATACTGTAGGAATTTTTGCTGCGTTTTATGTATACGATGATGGTAGAAAAAGATATGCTAGTAAATTTTGGGTTATTGGTTGGGCAATAGGTGTTTATCTTGCATTTATTATTGTTTTTTGGTTTTATCTACTTTCAAGACCACCAGTTACTTTTTTTGATGCTCCAGAATTATCAGGAGGAAAAAAACTTTTAATTTATTTTGTTTCTTTTCCGTTGGGGATGGGGTTGATCGCATTTTTATCTTTAATTTTTGCATGACTCGATAGAACCGTCAAACTGTCTCACTTGGTGTTAAGGAAATATGGTTTACGGTTACGGTTTACGGTGTACGGTAAAGACCGTAAACGGTAAACAGTCCCGATAGATGTCGGGACGGGTAAACCGTAAACGATTACTGAGACTCAGGAGGTATCATGTCTAAAGTTTTAATGATTGATGCCGAAAAGTGTAGCGGATGTCGCTTGTGTGAACTGGCCTGTGCCTTTAATAAGGAGAAGAGGATTATTCCCATTCTGGGAAGGGTAAACGTCTTCCAGAACTATGAACAGGGCTTAAGCGTCCCGGTGGTCTGCACCCAGTGCGAGGAGGCGCCCTGCATCAGGGTCTGTCCCACAGAGGCCCTTTATCGCGACCCGGAGACGAATGCTGTCAAGGTGAAAGAGGAGAAGTGTATTGGATGTAAGATGTGCACCCAGGCCTGTCCCTATGGAGCGGTGGTCTTTATCCCTGAGAAGAAGGTGGTCATTAAGTGCGACCTCTGTGACGGAGACCCGGTCTGCGTCAAGTTCTGCCCCACCGGCGCTATCAAATACGAAGAGCCAGTGAAAGCCACCCTTTCCAAGAGGAGGGAGCAGGCGGAGAAGGTGTGGGAGACCCTTACCTAGTTTACGGTAAACGGTTAGGGTAACGAAGCCCGTATCGTTTAAGGGTTACGGTTACGTAACCGAAAAACGTGACCGAAACGGGCATCGTAACCGATAAACGATTAACGAATTATTCAAGGAGGTTTTATGAGTAAGATACTTGTGGTGGATATTGAGAAGTGTTCCGGATGTCGAATATGTGAGTTGGCCTGTTCTTGGTATCATGAAGAGGAGTTCAATCCCGCCAAAGCCCGGCTGTCTATCGTGAGTTGGAAGAAGGCGGCCATCCACTATCCCATGATCTGCGAGCAGTGCGAGAAGGCCCCCTGCGCCGAGGTCTGTCCTACAGATGCTATTTACAAGGATGAGGAGAGTGGATCTTGGAAGGTGGATGAAGCCAAGTGCATTGGGTGTAAATTCTGTATCCAGGTCTGTCCTTTGGGTGCCATCTCTTTCTTTGAGGAGAAAAGGGGAGCAATAAAGTGTGATCTCTGTGATGGAGACCCCCAGTGCGTCAAGTTCTGTCCCATGGAGGCCATTGAGTTCGTGGAAGAGGATAAGGTAGGCTTGAAGAAGAAACGCATCTCAGCCGAGAAACTCTTTGCCACCATGCAGGAGGTAAAATAGATGTTTCAAAGGAAAGCATTGGGCTTTAGTCTAAGTTTATTATTGCTGATTTCGGCAGTAAGCAAGGCTGAAGAGAGAAGACCGAATTCTATAGATGATTTGGTTAAGGCATTGAAAAGTAAGGATAGCAAAATCCGAATAGCTGCAATCGAAAAATTAGGAAAGTCCAATGATAAAAGAGCTATAGAGCCCTTGATTGAGGTTTTGAAGAAGGACGAAAATGATAGAGTGAGAGCAGAGTCTGTTGAAGCATTGGGTTTTTTGGGAGATAAAAGGGCAGTGGAACCATTAATTTATGCATTAAAGTATGACGATTCCAGGAGCGTTCATTGGGAAGTTGCCAGAGCTTTTGAGACAATAAGAGCTAAAGAAGCCTATCAACCATTAATAGAAGAATTTAACAATGCCATTACAAGGCAGTGGAGAGATAGCGCTCATCATGTTGCATCAGCAATTGGTAATACTAGAGACCCAAGAGCGTATGACTTTTTAACAAAAGAGATATTGGATAAAAAGACTTACCATCCTTTTATTAGGAGTGGGGCAGCAGTAGGCTTGGGAAAATTAGGTGATAAAAGGGCGGTAGAAATACTCATTGGAATGTTAGAAGAGCATGACCCAGCGGCATATGGTGCTGCTGATGGATTGGGACTATTGAAGGATAAAAGAGCAGTAAAGCCTTTAATTGATGCCTTAGATAAAGAAGCCGAGCACAGAAGCCATATAGCAGAAGCTTTGGGCGAAATAGGGGATAAAAGGGCAGTGGAACCACTCATTAATCTATTGAGGGATAGTCGCTCCTATACCCGTGACAAAGCAGTTGAAGCCCTGGGTAAGATAGGCGATAAAAGAGCGATTGAGCCATTAAAATATGTTGCCAAGATCGATAGAAATTCTCATACCCGCTCTAATGCCCGGGAGGCTCTTGGTATATTGATACCTGAGGAAATGAAAAGAAGAGGCTATACCTTTGATTTTCTTAAATCGACCTTGACAGCTGATAATCTTCCCTATATTGTTTTTGCTTTGAAAAGTAAGAGTAAATATGTTCGTAAATTAGCAGCGTTCGATTTAGGAGAGTTGAGAGATAAGAGAGCAATAGATTATCTTAAGGAAGCTTTGAAGAATGAGAAAGAAGAAGAGGTTAAAAAAGAAATTACAAGAGCTTTAAGTAAAATTGAAACTGGCATAAAAGGCTTATTAGCTGAGTTAACATCAGGCAAGACTGAAGAGGAGAGGATTAACGCTGCTATATCCTTAGGTTATTCTGATGATAAACGAGCAGTATCCTATTTGATTAAAGGATTGGAAGACAAGAATGCTCGAGTTCGGAGATATGTGATTAATTCTCTTGGAAGATTAGGAAGCAAAGAGGCCATTAAGCCTTTAACTGATTTACTTCATAGAGAGGATTCGGAATTAAATAAACAGATAATAGAATACGCATTGAAAGCATTACGAGAAGGGAGCCCTTTTTTATTTTAGGAGGTTTTGTTATGAATGATGGTTATGCTGGTAGATATCTGAGGGTTGATTTGCCGAGAGAGAAGTTCACTGTCCTGCCTACGCCCGAAGAATGGAAGAGGAAGTATCTGGGTGGAGTAGGAATGGGTGCCCGCATTATGTGGGACGAGGTGCCTCCAGAGGTCAAGCCCCTATCCCCCCAGAATAGGATCATTTTTGCTACTGGTCCCGTGAATGGAACCCTATTTCCTCCTTCGGGAAGATATGAGGTCATCTCCAGGTCTCCCTTGACCGGCTGGTGGGCCCACGCTTCTGCTGGTGGATTCTTCGGCCCGGAGATGAAGTATGCCGGATATGATCTCATTATTATCCAGGGGAAAGCGAAGAAACCTGTCTATTTACATATCGATAATGACTTAATTGAATTGAAGGATGCTAAGCATCTGTGGGGGAAGAACGTCATAGAGACTACTGACCAGATCATAAAGGAACTTAAAGATCCCGATGTCAAGGTGGCCTGTATTGGGCAGGCGGGTGAGAACTTGGTAAAGTATGCCTGCATTATGAGCGATTACTTCCGAGCCGCAGGGAGAACCGGATTGGGCGCTGTCTTAGGCTCTAAAAACTTAAAGGCCATTGCCATAAGGGGAACAAAGGGAATAAAGATCGCCAATAAGGAAAAGTTCAATAAATTATTGGAGGATGCCTTTAAGCGCCACTCACCAGAAGGAAGATACTGGGAGTATATTGAGAGTTTTCGCAAGTATGGAACATTCTCTTTGACTGATTGGGAGAATGCTATCGGAAGATTACCCACCAAGAACCACTGGACGGGCTACTTTGAGAATGCTGAGGAGACCATCGGGATGGAGCCCATGAAAAAGAGGCATTATAAACGACATGCCTCCTGCTTCGGCTGCGGTATCCAGTGTAAGTATTCCTCTATCGTAAAGGAAGGGAAATATGCCGGAACAGAGTCCGAGGGCCCAGAGTATGAGACCGTAGAAGGCTTCACCTCTAACTTCTTATCTACTGATACCAATGCCTTGATTCGGGCCAATTACCTCTGCAATATCTATGGTATGGATACCATCTCTGTTAGCCACTCTATCTCCTGGGCCTATGAGTGCTATGAACATGGCCTCTTAACAAAGGATGATACCGATGGTAGGGAGCTAATCTGGGGTGAGGATGGGATGGATCATGTAATTGAATTATTGGAAGAGATTCCTTTTAGGAAAACCAAGTTCGCCAGTCTCCTGGCCGAAGGATCACAGGAGGCAGCGCGTAGAACAGGCAAAGGCTCTGAGGCCTATGCCATCCACGTCAATGGCTTAGAGGCCTCTGGTCAGGATGGAAGACCCCATAAGTCATTAGGTTTAACCTATGCCATCAATGTTCGGGGGGCGGACCATCTTACCTCCCTCTCCAGTCTGGATGAGTTGGGTTATAAGGAAGAGATCAGAAGAAGGTATAAGAAGGAGACAGTCGATATCTTAGCCGAGAGATGGGATGAGAAATTAAAGGGATATCTGGTAGCGGATATGGAGGAGTTATATGCCCTCTGTGACTCTGCCCTACTCTGTAAGTATGGTGTTATGTGGCCCCCCATCTACTATCATCAGGACTTTGGGAAG
Organism: bacterium; assembly: GCA_030615855.1. Classification (GTDB taxonomy): domain Bacteria; phylum UBP18; class UBA7526; order UBA7526; family UBA7526; genus JAUWXM01. The sequence goes on from JAUWYL010000029.1 coordinate 10,892, forward strand.
ATTATCTCAACCATCACTGGCTTTACTGAGTATGAAAACCCGAAAGAACTGAATAAATTAGCCAAGAGAATCTGTCATCTCAGAAGATGCTTCAATGTCAGGCTTGGCTGGTCGAAAAAGAACGATGCTCTGCATCCCCGGTTTACTGAAGAGCCCATGCCTACCGGTCCGGCAAAGGGGCAGGTGGTTCATCTGGAGCCCATGTTAAGGGAGTATTATCAGGCAAGAAAATATGATTGGAAGACCGGTTATCCCACCAAGAAGGAGTTGGAAGAGGTGGGATTGGAAGATGTGGCAAAGGAACTAAAGAAAAGGAAGAAGTTAATTCCAGTATATCGAGGCAAGAAAGCCTTCCAGATCAGAAAGAAGTAAACACGAATAAACGCGAACTGAATAGTAGAAGACGTAAGAAACATGACACGAATCAACACGAATTACGAGTAAATAAGAGAATAAGTTAATAAGTTGATACGAATTGCGAGTCACGGGTTACGAGTTAAGTGATTAAATCATAAAACCATACAACTATACAACCATCAAACCATAAAACTATTAAATTATTCAACTATCTAGCCGAACTCTGCATTCAATTATCTGTGCTCATCTGTAATAAATCTGTGTAAATCTGTGTGCGAACGAAGTGAGCAAATGAGAAAGATTAATCAAATTATAGATAGGTATAAGAAGGAAAAAGGAGCCTTGGTACCTCTTCTTCAGGATGTAATGGGGGAGTATGGTTATCTTCCGGGAGAGACCCTAAAGAAGATTGCTCAGGAGTTAGATACCCCTCTCTCCCGGGTTTATGGCCTGGCCACCTTCTATAAATCCTTTAGCCTCACTCCCCGGGGAAAGCATCTGGTAAGTGTCTGTCTGGGAACCGCCTGTCATGTGAGAGGGGCTCCCCGGATTGTGGAGAAATTAGAAAGGGATTTGGGAATAAAAGCAGGAGAAACGACCAGGGACTTGAAGTTTACCTTAGAGACAGTCAATTGCCTGGGGGCCTGTGCTTTAGGACCCTTGATAACCATCGATGGAAAATACTATGGCCGGATGAACTCTGCCAAAATGGATAAAGTATTGAAAGAGTATCTCAAAAGATAGGGAGTTTAAAAGGATTCAAACGGATGATAACGGATGCAAACGGATAAACTATCGCAAAAAGGTCCGTCTGCATCTGTTTAAATCTGTCTGAATCTGCGTCTTGCCGAACGGAGTGAGGCTTATTTAGAATGAAATTAACGAGACCATCTGATTTACAGAAAGCGAGAAAGATGATTCGTTCTCGCTACGATCCAAAGAAGACCTGTGTTACTGTCTGCTGTGGGACAGGATGTATTGCCTCTGGTGCCCAGGGTGTGGCTGAGGCCTTTAGAAAAGATATCGATAAAAGAGGCCTGAGACCCAGGGTGAATCTCAGGATAACCGGATGCCATGGATTCTGCGAAAGGGGCCCATTGGTAGTCATCTATCCCAAGAAAATCTTTTATCAAAGAGTAAGAGTAGGGGATGTAAAGGAGATTATCTCTCAAACCATCCTTAAAGAAAAGATAATCGAACGCCTCCTCTA
>JAUWYL010000045.1 GCA_030615855.1 bacterium
TGAGGGACGCCAGGCCCTTGCTCAAGGCCCTCCTTACACTCTTTGGGTTCTGGCCCAGGGTTCTCCCAATCTCCATCATTGCCCTTTCTAGGTTATACCTCTTCTTATGGAAATGGATGGGGACGGTGAGCAACTTCTTGCCCAGTTCTGTAGTTACTCTTGCCATATAGGGGGAGGCCTGGACAAGGGGGCAGAGATAGGTCTTTCTATCCTCTCTCCTGTTGGGCATCTCGATCACGCTGGGCAGGAAGATATAATTGACACCCCTTTCCAATAGATTCCTTATGTGACCGGTTAGTATCTCTAAGGGAAGGCAGGTATCGGATAGGATGCCATCAGAGCCCTTGGCCAAAAGTCTCTTATTCGTTATCTCTGAGGTGATCACCTGGTATCCTAACTCCGTAAAAAAAGCCTGCCAGAGAGGAAAGAGGTCATAGTATACTGAGAAGAGTCTTGGTATGCCAATCTTTATTCCATTTCTCTTTGTCTTAGTCTCGTGAGCCCGGGTAAGCAGTCTCTCCCTTTCCCGGAATAGGTCAGGAAGGTTATTCTTAACCGATAGCTGACCGGCGCTTTTCTGGTATTTTTGACATCTGTCGCCATAGTAGTAGGTGATCCCCTCCTCTTCTTCTATCTCAACCATCTTGACAGTACATACATTGGCACATCCCTTACACTCAAAAGATTTCAAGAAGTAACTTCTTCCTTTCAATCTCTTGAAGCCCACGAAGTTTGTCTTCCCCTGATACATCTTCTTTGCCAGGAGGGCCGCCCCGATAGCCCCCAGGACCTCACAGTGAGGAGGTACCGTGATATGGGCTTTGGTCAGATACTGGAGAGCAACGACCACTGCTCTATTCAGGGCCACCCCTCCCTGAAGGAAGATATTTTTTCCTTTCTTATCCCCAATCTTGAATTCATTCAAGTAGTTGTGGGCAATGGCATGACAGAGGCTGGCCACCAGGTCATTCTTCCTATGGGTATTCTGTCGGGAGATGACCTCCTGTTCCATGAATACGGTACATTTGCAACTACCAAAAGAGAATGGTCTCTGGCTCTTAAATGCCTGGTGGGCAAAATCCTCAACCCTTATGCCAAGTAGTTTTGCCTGCTCCTCTATGAAGGAGCCGGTTCCTGCGGCGCAGGCGGTATTCATGGCAAAGTTTACTACTACCCCATCTTCTAAGCATATGTATTTCGAATCCTGACCCCCGATCTCGAATATCTCAGCGACCTCTATTCTCAGCCTTTCTGCCACGCTTAATGAGCCGGTCTTGTGGGCCGTTATCTCATTCCTTGTTCTCACTCCTCCAAGATAATCAGCAACCAGACCTCTTCCCGAACCAGTGACACAGACATCCAGAACATTTATTCTCTCACCCATCTCTCGCTCCACATCTAATAGTGCCTGGGTAACGACCTTTAGCGGCCTCGATTCTGTGGGAAGATATCTCTTGGTTAAAAGTCTCCATTCATCCTTAGTAAAGTTTAAGACAGCGATATTGGTACTCACCGAGCCAACATCGATTCCCAAAAAGACATCCCGTCTTTCATCCTTTGCGGGAGGGTAAAGACCTTCTTCCAAGATATTTATATCATCCTTCAACCTCAGCGGTTCAAGCAGATTCTCTTTCCTTTCCTGATTCAGACTTCTCAACTTTCTATTGATATCCTTTAAGTTAAAATCTCTTCCTTGCTTCTGGCGGGCGGCGATCATGGCGGCCCCAATGGCACCCATAGATCTAAAATAGGGAGGGATGAAGAGAGTCTCATTCTCTTTGAGCAATCCTAGGATATCCTCAAAGGCTTTTATCATCCCTCTATTGGTAGCCACTCCACCCTGCAAGGATATGGGCTTGGAGAGTCTCTTGCCTCTGCTTAGGGTTCCAATCAGGTTTCTTGCTAAGCCGTAGCATAGGCCAGCTATAATATCCACATCCTTTGCTCCATTCTGCTGACTGTTTATCATGGCCGAGTTTGCGAAAACAGAACAGGTTCCGGAGATGTTCTCCGGGGTCTTCGATTTGAGGGCCAGATTACTAAACTCTTCTATGGAATATTTCAGTCTCGATGCTGCCTGGTCTAGAAAGGAGCCGGTGCCTGCAGCACACTGGCCAGAGGTTACCGAGTCGGACATAACGGTTTGATTTGGGTTGGGATCGTGATCAAGAAAGATAAGACTTGAGGATTGGCCACCGATACTGAAGATGGTCCTGAGGTGGGGGTAGAGTCTAATATTGGCCTCGGCCTGAGCGATGATGGGGTTCACAAAGTGGGTATTGATTAGACTTGCCAGGAGTTCTCCACCGGAGCCGGTTACGGCAATGCCTTCAATCCCCTTCTCGTCTTTTAGAATCTTTTTAAGATTTGTGATCGCCCTGGGAAGAGGTTCTCTCTGATGAAGCAGATAAGGGAGTTCTTCTATACCCTGATTCTTACTATCGTAGAGAACGGTATTGATACTGAGTGCTCCCAGGTCTATGCCGATATACTTTGCCATCTTTTTACTCTTTACTTTTTAATTTTCTCTTTAAAAGAATATGGCAGAGAGCAACTGCCAAGGCATCTGAGGCATCTACTGGTCGGGGGATCTTCTTCATCCTCAATAATCTCTTAATCTTCTTCTGCACTTTACTCTTCTCTGCCCTTCCCTTCCCAGTGAGGGTCATCTTTATCTGCAGAGGAGGATATCTGACTACTTCTAAATCAGCATCTGCTGCGGCAAGAAAGACCATTCCCTGTGCCTGACCAACGGAGATGGCGGTCAGGGCATTGCGGGCAAAGAAGAGTTGTTCCATGGCAATGACATCTGGAGAATACTCCTGAATGATTCGGGACAGTTCTTGATAGATAATCTTTAGCCTCTGGGGAAAGGGGGTCTTAGGAGTGGTCTTGATGCAGCCATAGCCCAAGACCTTATGCTTTCCTTTCTTGGTCTCGATTATCCCGTAACCTGTGGCTGCCGTTCCCGGATCAATCCCCAGAATAATCATTCCTTCTCCATTTCCTCTATTACTTCATCTGGAATATCGAAATTGGCATAGACGTGCTGGACATCGTCATGCTCTTCCACAGCATCGATTAAACGTAAAAGTTGCTTCCCCATCTGGGCATCAAGTTTCTTTGTATTTTTAGGGATCATGGTTACCTCTGCTAAATTATATTCGATCCCCTTCTCCTTAATGGCCTTCTTCACCTTCTCGAAATCGGCTAAAGGGGTGATGACCTCAAAGGTATCCCCTTCCTTTCTCAAGTCCTCTGCTCCGGCCTCTAAGACTACCTCCATTAACTCATCCTCACTACATTTATTGCTATCCACAGTAATCAAACCCTTCTTCTCAAATACCCTGGCCAC
>JAUWYL010000028.1 GCA_030615855.1 bacterium
CCCGCAAGGTAAAGAACGATGGAGCAAAATACTTCGGTCCCTATACCAATGCCAAAGCCATCCGCCAAACCCTAAAATTCCTAAGGACCCTCTTTCCCATCAGGACCTGCAAGAGGAAGATTGGCAAAAAGCCCTTGAAACCATGTCTTAACTATCATATTAAAAGGTGTTTTGCACCCTGTGCCGGAAAGATTAGTAAAGAAGACTATCGAAAAGTAGTGGATGAGGTTGGCCTATTCTTAAAAGGAGAAAGGAGGGCGCTGATAAAGAGTTTAGAGAAGAGGATGAAAGGGGCGAAGGAATCTCTAAAATTTGAAGAAGCCATTATACTACGCGATCAGATAAGATCCTTGGAGAAGATAAGCGCCAGACAGAAGGTTGTCTCGACGAGGCCCATAGATCAGGATGTCATTGCTTTCGCCTTAGGCCCGGACAATGCCTGCAGCCAGATATTTTTCATTCGTAAAGGAAAACTCATTGGTGGAGAGCACTTCTTCTTGAAGGGGATAAAGGATAAATCTAAAGAGGAGATTCTAACTCCTTTAGTAAAACAGTATTATTATAATGCGATTTATATTCCAAAGGAGGTTGTTCTCCAGAACGAGATAGAGGAAAAAGAGTTAATTAAAAGCTATCTTGGGAAGAAGGGCAAACGGAGAGTTAGATTAATTGTCCCCCGAAAGGGAGATAAGTTGAAGCTAATTAAATTGGCCGAGAGGAATGCTCGCCTTGCGCTTACTCAGAAATATAGCGCCAGCCAACAGATGAAGAAGGAAGCCTTAGGAGAATTACAGAGGACCCTGGGATTAAGAGATCTTCCCTTCAGAATAGAGGCCTTCGATATCTCAAACATAAGCGGAACTTTAGCCACTGGCTCACTGGTGGTTTTCAGGGGGGGTGAGCCAGATAAGAATGAATATCGCAGATTTAGAATTAAAAGGACACGGGGGGTCGATGATTATGCTATGATGGCTGAGGTAGTAGAGAGACGCTATAGGCGTCTTTTGAAAGAAAGAAAGATTCTGCCCGATCTAATCTTAATCGATGGGGGAAAGGGCCAACTTAGTGCTGCCTTAAAGGTCTTAAAGAGATTAAAAATAAAACTTCCCGTTGCTGCCTTAGCCAAGGAGTATGAGCATCTCTTCATTCCAGGAAAATTACCCCCCATTATCCTGGCTAAAAATTCTTCTGCATTATATCTTTTAAAGCAAATCAGAGACGAAGCCCATCGCTTCGCTTTAGCTTACCACAGAAAACTAAGAAAGAAGAAAATTATTCATGACTAAACTCGATTTGAGCGGTCTCACTCCTTTTCAGAGGAAGGCCTTGGAAGTAGTAAAGACCATTCCCTATGGAGAGACAAGGACCTATAAATGGGTAGCCAGGGAAATGGGAAATCCAAAGGCAGCCCGGGCCGTAGGCCAGGCTTTGAAAAGGAATCCCTATCCTATAATTATTCCCTGCCACAGGGTAATCCGTAGCAATGGAAAATTAGGAGGCTACTCAAAAGGAACCCAGAAAAAGAAAAGACTCCTTAAAGAGGAAGGAGTTACTAGATAGACTGCTTTTAGTTTCGTTCAATCATTGACAATCTACCTCAAATGGGGTAGAATAATATTGGTATCATTCGCACGAATGAGCGAATGATATTTCATACATTATTTATCTGTGTGAATCTGTAGTTTTAATCTGTGCTAATCTGTGCTAATCTGTGGTTCAGGAGGGAAGGATGAATCCCGTTAGACCTATCTCGCCGGTAATTCCCAGTTATGGAATTAACAACAGGTTTTGGTTTTATATACATATTTCAAAACGAAAGAATGGAGGTCTAACGGGATGAAGGAACTGACCAAGCTCTTTAAAGCCCTGGCCAATGAGAGGAGACTTAAGATATTATACCTTTTGGCTAAAAAAGGAAAGGGGACGGTCTCCAGTATCAGTCAAAGTTTGGGCCTTTCTATTAGAAGTATCTCCAAGCATCTCTTGAAGTTAGAGGATACTGGTTTAATAGCGCGCAAACAGACGAGTAAATGGGTCTATTATTCCTTGAATGACAATCCAAAAGAGGATGTAAAACACTTACTCAGAATACTTCGCAGAAGACGAAGAAAGTAACTTTAGATATTCGCTCATTCGCACGAATGAGCGAATGATAGAAAGCCTGATTAAGGAGTCGCGGAATTGAAGAAGGTAGTAGGTTTATGTTTAATAATATTCCTGACGCTATTAGCATCTCTTGTTTATGCTGATGTAATTCATTTAAGAGATGGAGGAACAGTTGAGGGGAAGATAATAGAGGAGACTAAAGACATAGTTAAAGTAAAAACTACCTATGGAATAATATCTTTTCAGAAAGATCAGATAGCTTCCATAGAGAAGCGAGTTACGGATGAGGAGATTTACAAAAAGAAGGCATCAAAGATAAAACCCAATGACCCAGAAGCACACCATCAACTCGGCCTCTTCTGTATCAAGAAGGGATTGAATAATCATGCCATTGAAGAATTCAAAGAAACCTTAAGGCTGAAATCAAAACATATCGATGCCTGCTACTATCTGGGCATCGCCTATGAAAGAAAAGGAAAGCATAAAAAGGCGTTAAAAAAATTTAAAGAAGTATTGAAGCAGAACCCATTCTATAGTGCCCGAGACAAAGATCGACTCTTCAACCTTCTAAAGAAGGCAAAAGAGAGTAAAAATTACTCTGAAGTTCATTCCTATTTGGGAGACGCCTATGAAAGGCAAGGGGAATATGAAGAAGCGTTGGCTGAGTGGGAGAGGGTGATCGACACCTGCTTTGAATCGACGGAGGAGGAAAGAGAGAGGGCAAGAAGACATCTAAGAATATTACATAAGAGGATCCCTCCCAATAAAGACCCTGCCAAGGCCAATGTCTGGGACATGTTCGTCGCCATCTTTAGGAAAACGGACTTTACCTGGGTAGATAAGAAAGGGATTGTAAAGCATGTCGCTGTCTCTTTAACTGATGAGCAGATTGATACTATACGCTCGAGTATGATGGATTTTGCCAAGTGGGTATTTGAGCATTCAAGGGGTCAGATGCGGATCAGTCTTAAATTTAAAGTCATCGATGAACCGATATCTAAGATTAGCACCTATCGCGGGAAATATATGCTCAAGCCAGAGGACGTGAAGAACTCCATCACAAACCTCTATAAATGGGGGAAGACCGATACCCTTGCTATCTTCTGGAATTCAGGAGATATTCCACTCGCTCGCGGTGGTTACTGTTTCTCTCATGGGAGCGCAAGAAAGAATGCCTCTGTTTTCTTATGTGCTATGTTACCCAAGTTTGATGTTACTTCTAGAACTTTTAATGTGGCCAGACACGAATGGCTACATAATCTCGATAGTGCAATCACCAATGTATTAAAGTACAAAAAAGAACTCTTCCCAGACATCGAGCGGCCGGCAGCAAGCTATAAAGAATATTCCAAGGACGTCTTCTATGAGGATATGATGAAGACCTGGGTGACATCGAAGATGTGGCAGGAGGCCACAATTATAGACGTAATTACCGCTCCCTTCATCAGGGATTGGCTAGTTTGTGGTCCCTTTGATAACTCAAAGAAGAATGGCTTGGCTACTGATTATATTCATGAGGAGTATATGAAGCCATCTTTAGGAAAGGCAAGTAATGGAAAGAGATGGAAAGAACTAAAGAGTTCTAAAGATTATATAAACCTCAGGAGAAGTTTCAAGCCGAATAATTATGTCGTTGCCTATGTCCATACCTATATCTACTCACCCAAAGAACAGAGGGCCAGATTATGGATAGGAAATGATGATGGTGTCAAAGTATGGTTGAATGGCAGATTAATACGGGAAAGTCCAGCGCCCGGTGGGGCTCGACCCTGGGAGGAATTGGTACCCATTACTTTAGAAAAAGGCTGCAACCGGCTTTTGATGAAGGTTGATCAACTGGAAAAGGGTTGGGGATTTTACGCTCAGATATGTGACAATCGAAGCAAAGAGATTAAAGGGCTGAAGTATCAATTAAATCAACCACAAGAGATAAAGTAAAATTTTTTAGAGAAAGTGAAGATAGAATCATTCGCACGAATGAGCGAATGACACTTGAAGCAGATTTTGGTGTTTGAAGGATAAAAGGAAATGTTAGGGTTTGTTTTAAAGAAGATATTTGGGACAAAGCAGGAGAGGGATATCAAGCAGTTAAAACCTCTTACAGGAGAGATTAATGCTTTGGAGCCAGATATCTCGAAGCTGAGCGATCGAGAGCTTCGGGCCAAGACGGATGAGTTCAAAGCCCGCATCAGAGAAAAGGAGAAGGAATTTGAGGAAGCGATAAGAGGATTGAAAAAGGAACTATCTGAGGCCGTCTCTCCCAAGGGAAAGGAGAAGATAAAGATTAAATTAAAAGAGACCAAGAATAAGATATTGGGAGATATCCTTCCCACGGCCTTTGCCGTAGTGAGAGAAGTGGGAAAAAAGACCATCAATATGAGGCACTTCGATGTCCAGTTGATAGGAGGAATTGTCTTACATCAGGGGAAGATCGCTGAGATGGCTACGGGAGAGGGGAAGACCTTGGTGGCTACCCTAAATGCTTACTTAAATGGTCTCAGTGGAGAAGGGGTGCATATCGTTACCGTTAATGACTATTTAGCCAGAAGGGATACGGAATGGATGGGTCCCATATATGATTTCTTGGGCCTATCCGTGGGATGCATCCAGCACGATAAGTCATTCCTCTTCGATCTATCCATAAGTGAGACGGGAAAGTGGGAACTAGATAAGGTGGGTTCCGGGATATATCTTCGTCCAGTAAGTAGACAGGAGGCCTACCAGGCAGACATTACCTATGGAACGAATAATGAGTTTGGCTTCGATTACCTTCGTGACAATATGGCCATAGGGCTCCAGGATAGGGTTCAGAGAAAACTCAACTATGCCATTGTCGATGAGGTGGATTCCATCTTAATTGATGAAGCAAGGACACCTTTGATTATCTCCGGACCAGCAGAGGAGTCAACGGATAAATATATTATTGTGGAACGTCAGGTAATACCTCGTCTTCAAGGGAGGAAAATCCTTGAGGAAGAGGAGATAGAGGCCAAGAAAACCGGGGCTGATTTAGAGAAGGGCTATGATTATATTGCGGATGAAAAGGCCGGGACCATTAAACTTACGGAGCAGGGGATTACTAATAGTGAAAAAATATTAAAGGTGGACGATATCTATGCCCCGCCGGGGGAATGGGCCCATCATATCACTCAAGGACTACGGGCTAAGGAATTCTTCCACCGGGATCATCACTATATGGTAAAGGATGGTCAGGTGATTATTGTCGATGAGTTCACGGGAAGATTAATGCCCGGTAGAAGGTGGAGTGAAGGACTCCATCAGGCAATAGAGGCCAAGGAGAATGTAAAGATTGCCAGGGAGAATCAGACCTTAGCCACCATTACCTTCCAGAATTACTTCCGGATGTATGATAAGTTAGCGGGAATGACCGGAACTGCCGCCACTGAGGCAGAGGAGTTTAATGAGATCTATAAGTTAGATGTCGTAGTTATCCCTCCTAATAAGTCTTTAATAAGATACCAGTGGCCGGATGTGATATATAAGACAGGGGAAGAGAAGTTCAAGGCAGCGGTAGAGGAGATAGCAAAATTACATAAGGAAGGAAGACCAGTCTTAGTAGGAACGGTATCCATTGAGAAGAGCGAATATTTAAGTAATCTACTACGGAAGAAGGGGATTCCCCATGAGGTATTGAATGCCAAGAACCATGAGAGGGAGGCCCATATTATTGCTAAGGCGGGGCAGAAGGGTTCAGTGACCATTTCTACCAATATGGCAGGGAGGGGAACGGACATTGTCTTAGGAAAAGGGGTTGCCCAGATGGACGGGCTCCATGTCTTAGGGACAGAGAGACATGAGGCCAGGAGGGTTGATAATCAGTTGAGGGGAAGGGCGGGGAGGCAGGGAGACCCTGGTTCCTCAAGATTTTACCTCTCTTTACAGGATGACCTTATGAGACTCTTCGGTTCGGATCGCATCTCTTTCATCATGGATAAACTCCATATCCCCTCTGATCAGCCCATTGAACATGCCCTGGTGACCAGGGCCATTACCACTGCCCAGAAGAGGGTGGAGCAGCGGAACTTTGAGATACGAAAACACCTCTTAGAATATGACGATGTCATGGAGAAGCAGAGGGACTATATCTATAGAAGAAGAAGGGAAATTCTGGAGAAGGAGAATCAGAGCCAGGCCATCAAGGAATGGATGGAGGGGATCTTAGATAGTGCTTTAGATATCCATATCTTGGAGAAGACCCATCCCGAGGATTGGGATATAGAGGGATTGAATAGAGGACTCGGCCAAGTATTTCCCATTGCTTTGAGAAGAGAGGACATCGATCTTTCACGAATAACGAGAGAGGATCTGAGAAGGATACTCTGGGATGCTATTCTCAAAGCCTATCAAGAGAAGGAGGAAAGGATTGGCCCGGAGAGCATGCGTGCCCTGGAAAGGGACATTATGCTCCACATCGTTGATTCCAGGTGGAAAGACCACCTCTATAATCTGGACCACCTGAAAGAGGGGATCGGCCTTCGCGCCTATGGCCAGAGGGATCCCTTGATAGAATATAAACATGAATCCTTTAATTACTTTACTACTCTATGCGAGGCCATTCCCCAGGAGGGGATTGCGCTCTTATTTAAGGTTCGCTTACCGGGAGAAGCGCACGAGAGAGAAGCACCGGTTAGAAGACACTTCATCCATCAACGCTACTCGACCTACGACATGGCAGAAGCAAAAGGAGAAGTTGAACAGCCGGATATCAGAGGAGAGCCGGAGGCCAAGCCCCTTCCCTTTAAGAGGCCGGGGAGGAAGATCGGGAGGAATGAGCCCTGTCCCTGTGGAAGCGGGAAGAAGTATAAGTATTGTTGTGGAAGTTAACACGGATAGGCACGGATGGGAAAACGGATGAGCACGGATACGAAACACTTTACGTATTATTGGCTACCGCTGATTCTCTATGCGGGAGTGATATTTACCGTTTCTTCCTTTCCTCTGCCACCACCAAAGGTTGAGATTCCTTTTATAGATAAGTTCATCCATTTGGTAGAGTATGGAATATTGGGCTTTCTCTTCTATCGTGCCCTAAGAATTTCGAGGTTGGCAAGGCGAGTCTTCATTCTCGCTATTATCTTTTCTATTCTCTATGCTCTGAGCGATGAGATTCATCAGTTTTTTGTTCCCGGAAGAAAATTCGACCTCTGGGACTTAGCAGCCGATAGTTTAGGAATCGTTTTGGTTACTTTATATCTGAAACATAAGCAGGGGTTAGCACGAAAATAAGAGGGTTATTAACAATTTTAACTGGTATTAACCTTTTTCTTAGCAAGGATAAATAATGAGATATCGCTCAATGTTTCTGGCCATTCTCTCTGGAATTTTACTTATTTTTATCTTTCCTACTGTACTATTTGGCTATCACTTCCCCGATTTAGGAATTTTAGCCTGGATAGCATTAGTCCCGCTCTTCTTAGCTATTAAAAATAAGAGCCCAAAGAACGCCTTCGGTCTGGGTCTCCTTGCTGGATTGGTAAGCTTCTCAATAATTCTTTACTGGATAAGGATTCTTTCTCCTCTAATCGGCCTTCTTATTTTAGCCTTTTACCTCGCTCTCTACATCGCCCTCTTCTGTTTTTTGTTTAATCTCTGTTTACGGTTTACGGTTTACGGTTTACGGTTTATTGTGGCTCCCTGTTTGTGGGTTGCCTTAGAATATCTCCGCTCCATTTTTCTATCCGGCTTTCCCTGGGCCCTCTTAGGACATAGCCAGTATCTAAACATACCTCTCATCCAGATTTCAGAGTTCACTGGAGCCTATGGAGTCTCATTTTTGATTGTCCTAGTGAATGCTACTATCGCCTATAGAATAGGCGAAGTCCAAAGTCCAAAGTCCAAAGTCAGAAAAATTCTTCCAATTGCAATAGTGGCAATCATTGTGGGCGCTTGCTTTACTTATGGGAAATTGATGCTTCGTGCCTCACACCTCACACCTCGCACCTCAGAACTAAAAGTGGGTATTGTTCAGGGGAATGTTGATTTAGAGGAGAAGTGGAGCGAAATTCTTCACGAAAAGGTCTTGGATACCCATATCAGATTGACAGAAGAAGTAGCAAAAGAAGAGCCAGAACTAATTGTCTGGAGCGAGACCGCTACCGCTTCCTGTCTAAAACATGAGGAAGGGGATTTAGCCAAACTCTCAAATTTAGCGAAAAAATTAAAAAGCCATTTACTCATCGGCTCTTTAGATCTGGCTACCCAGGGTGACTATTACAATAGTGCCTTTCTCATCTCTCCCCAAGGCAATATCGCCTATCAATATAATAAGGTCCATCTGGTTCCCTTTGGAGAGGTTATTCCTCTAAGGAGACAGATTCCTCTTTTGGCCAGGTTGGTGGAGGGAATGGGGGGAGGAGGCTTTAGGGCAGGAGAGGAATTAACCATCTTTGATATAGATGGGAAGAGGTTCGGAGTACTAATCTGTTACGAGGGGCTCTTCGATAATCTGGTAAGAAAGTTTGTCAAAAAAGGTGCCGACTTTATGATTAACATTACCAATGATGCCTGGTATGAGAGAACGTCCGCTCCCTATCAGCACTTCTCATTTTCCATTTTCCGAGCCATAGAGAATAGGGTTCCCATTGTTCGGGCAGCAAATACCGGGGTCTCGGGATTTATCGATTCCTACGGAAGAATAAGAAAGGATTTAGACATCTTCATTGAAGGAACCCTGGTTGATAAGATTAGTCTGAAGAAACAGGAGACCTTCTACACCAGATTCGGCAACCTCTTCGCTTATCTCTGCCTAGGCCTAAGCGGCCTTCTCTTAATCGGGGCACTAATTAAGAAAAAGAGACATTAAACCATTCGCGCGAATTGGCAAATGTTGTAAACTAAAATAATTTGCGTTTATAGTATCCGTGCTAATCCGTGTTTTTAAGCTCAAGCAGTAAGCGAAGCAAAGAAATCCGTGTCTAGGGGGAATGAAATGATTGAAGAATTGACAAAAGAACTGGAGAGACTAAAAAAGGGACTAGAAGAGATAAGGGGCTATCTTTGACTTAGATGAGTGTAGAAAAGAGATCGAAAGGTTAGAGAAGGAGACCCTGGTCCCGGACTTCTGGAAGGATAGGAAGAAGGCAGCCAGCACCACAAAGAGGTTAAATGCTCTAAAGACGAAACTCAACTCCTGGACGAAGTTGAAAGAGGATTATGAGGAGTTAGAGGTATATTTAGAGCTTCTAAAAGAGAAAGAGGATGAGAAGGTAATCAAAGAGGTTCAGGAAGGAATCTCTGAACTCTCTAAGGAGCTGGATAGCCTAAAACTAAAGAGCATGCTTAAGGAGGAAGAAGACCCCAATAACGCCATTCTCTTCATTCATGCTGGTGCCGGAGGAACGGAGTCCTGCGACTGGGCAAATATACTCTTGAGGATGTATCTCAGATGGGTAGAGAGGAAGGGATACAGTTCCCAGATTCTCCATATTACTGGTGGAGAGGAGGCAGGAATAAGATCGGCAACCCTCCTCATCAGTGGCCTCTATGCCTATGGGTATCTTAAGGCGGAGAGCGGGGTCCATCGGTTAGTAAGAATCTCTCCCTTCGATGCCGCAAAGAGGAGGCATACCTCCTTCGCCTCTGTCTTTGCCTCTCCCGAGATCGATGAATCCATAGAGGTAGAGATTAAGGATGCTGATTTAAAAATAGATACCTATCGGGCAAGTGGGGCAGGAGGACAGCATGTCAATGTCACTGACTCCGCGGTAAGGATAACCCATCTTCCCACCGGGATTGTTGCCCAGTGCCAGAATGAGAGGTCGCAGCACCAGAATAAAGCAACCGCTTTAAAGATTCTACGTTCCCGACTATTCGAGTATTATCGAGAAAAAGAAAGGGAGAAATTGGCTGAGATTGAGAAGAAAAAGAAGAAGATTGAGTGGGGCTCCCAGATCCGCTCCTATGTCTTACATCCCTATAGAATGGTCAAGGACCATCGGACAAACTTAGAGAAAGGAAATGTGGATAAGGTTCTGGATGGAGAGATAGATGAGTTCATAGAGGCCTACTTAACGCGTGCTTGACATATAGAAGCAATATGTGATATGATAAAAATTCAAATAATTGACGTGAGGTAAAAGTGGAAGAATTCATTAAAGTGAGGCATGAGAAGCTCAAAAGGCTAAGAAAAGAGAAGATAGAACCCTATCCCCATAGGTATAAGATCACCTATAAGACAAGAGAAATATTGGGGAAATATAAAAAACTAAAGATCGGGGAGGAAGTAAGGGGCTCCCAGGTTTCTTTGGCAGGAAGGATTATGAGTAAGAGGGGTCATGGGAAGAGCGGATTTGCCCATATAATGGATGGCAGTGGCAAGATTCAAGTATATACCAAGTTCGATGTTGTGGGGGAAAAGAAATATGGCCTCTATAAGAAGCTCGATATCGGGGACTTCATCGGAGTTGAAGGTAGAATATTTAAGACCAAAACTGGGGAGATAACTGTCCTAGTTGAAGATTTTACCCTTTTGGCAAAGTCTCTGAGGCCCCTACCAGAGAAATGGCACGGATTAAAAGACGTGGAAATAAGGTTCAGGCAGAGATACATTGATCTAATCATGAATCCCGAAGTCAAGGAGACCTTTCTGCGAAGATCACGGATCACGTCTTTAATAAGAAAGTTTTTAGATAAAAAGGATTTCCTGGAGATTGAGACCCCCATGATGCAGCCCATCCCCGGAGGAGCAGCCGCTACACCATTTGTTACCCACCATAAAGCGTTGCACCGAGATCTATACCTGAGGATTGCCCCTGAACTCTACTTGAAGAGATTGATTGTGGGCGGGATGGAGAGGGTCTATGAGATAAATAGGAACTTCAGAAATGAGGGAATCTCTACCAGGCATAATCCAGAGTTCACCATGCTCGAGTTATACCAGGCCTACGCTGATTATGAGGACTTAATGGAATTGACAACTGAACTAATCGCCGAGATAGCCAAAGAGGTCTTAGGGACCCTGAAGATAGAGTATCAGGGAAAGAAGATAGATCTGAAGACCCCCTGGAAAAGACTTACTTTAAAAAGCGCCATAAAGAAATACACCAAACTCGATATCGATAAAACGAAGAATATTAAGAAAGAAGCGAAGAAGTTAGGGTTGAAAATTGAGGAAGACTTGGCCGATACCCAGGTGATAGATCATATCTTCAAGGAGTTTGTGGAACCCCGGCTCATCCAACCCATGTTCATCACTGACTACCCTAGAGAATTGTCTCCCTTAGCAAAGGCGAAGAAGAATAACCCTAATTTGGCAGAGAGGTTTGAACTCTTCATTGGGACTTTGGAACTAGCCAATGCCTACTCGGAATTAAATGACCCTATTCTCCAGAGGGAGAGATTGAAGGAGCAGCTGGCCCTAAGATGGGCGGGTTCTGAAGATGCCCATATGATGGACGAAGACTTCTTGAGGGCCCTGGAGTATGGTATGCCTCCCTGTGCGGGATTGGGAATTGGGATCGATAGATTGGTTATGCTCCTAACCGACTCTCCCTCCATTAGGGATGTTATTTTATTCCCCCATATGAAACCAGAGAAACAGCAATGAAAAATGTAAAATGCAAAATTAGCAATGCAAAATTAAAAGTAATAACCAATCACCAAGAAACAAGATACAAACAATACTCAATAACCAATCAGCAATAACCAAGCTGTTTGAATATTGGAATTTTGAATTTGGAATTTGTTTGGTTATTGTTTCTTGTATCTTGTAACTTGTCAACTTTTTACTTTAGGACTGAGGATGCATTATCCACTTTTTATTGCTTTGAGATATTTAAAGGGAGGAAAGGGAAGCCCTTTCCTCTCAGTCATTACTTTAATCTCTATCGGGGGAGTAACCTTAGGGGTGGCTGCTCTAATCATTACCCTATCGGTAATGAACGGTTTCCATGAGGACCTGAGGGATAAGATTGTAGGGACCAATGCCCATATTGTCATCTTAAAAGAGGGCTCGGAGGGTTTGAGCAATTATAGGGAACTGGGAAAACGGGTGGAAGGAATGGAGCATGTCCTGACCACCTCTCCCTTTATCTTTGGCCAGGCCATGATAAGATCCTCCCAAAGTTCGCTGGGGGTTGTGATAAGGGGAATAGATATAGATAAAGAGACTGAGGTAACAGACCTCGATAAAAATATCATAAAGGGAAACTTGAAGGATTTTGGCCCAGATAGCCTCATCTTGGGTAAGGAGTTGGCCATGAGTCTGGGAGCGGATGTTGGCGAACGGGTGAGGGTCATATCCCCTAAGGGAATTGCGACGCCCATAGGCATGAAGCCCAGATTCAAGAGCTTTAAAGTGATAGGAATATTCGATACCGGAATGTATGAGTATGACTCAACCCTAGCCTATGTAACATTGGATAGCGCTCGGGAACTATTCAGAATGGGGGAAGTAGTCACCGGGCTCCAGGTGAAGATAGACGATATCTACCAGGCAAGTAAGATGGATAAAAGAATCCAGAAGGAATTAGACTATCCCTACTGGGTGAGGAACTGGATGGAACTCAATAGCAACCTCTTCGCTGCCCTAAGGATGGAGAAGATCACCATGACAGTTATTTTAGTTCTCATTATCCTGGTTGCTGCTTTCAACATCGCCAGTACCCTGATCATGAAGGTCATCAGGAAGACGAAGGAGATCGGCATATTGAAAGCCATGGGTGCCCAACGTAAGAGTATTATGTCCATCTTCATCATGGAGGGATTGATCATTGGTCTTATGGGAACCCTTCTGGGAACATTCATCGGCTCTTTAATCTGTTTCCTGCAGGATAAGTACCATTTCGTTAAATTACCGGGAGGGGGAGAGGTCTATTATATAAGTATCCTCCCCATCTCTATGAAGGGAGGCGATATCCTCCTTATTATCTTAGCAACTATCGGGATAAGTCTATTGGCAACCATCTATCCTGCCTGGCGGGGAGCGAGACTAGACCCAGTGGAGGCCATTCGCTACGAATAGGGGAAACGGAGAATTGGAGAAACGGGGAAAGGGAGAAAGTGGGCAGGTAGGCAGCGATCGGTAAACGGTGGCCGGCTATGGAGAACAGAGATCGGTTATTAGAAAACCGAAATCAGTAAAGAGAATGGAAAACGGAAAACAGTTTTCCAATTTCTGATTTCACTGCTGTTTTCAGATTTCTGCCAACTGTTTTCAGATTTCGTTACAGTTTTTCTTAAGACGAAACGAACTGCGTAACTAAACAACGAATAATGAGGAACAAAAAAGTATGGATGATATTATTGTAGCCGAAAATTTATATAAGACCTATTACCAAGATGGTCAGGCTGTCCCAGTTTTAAAAGGAGTAAATCTTAAAGTAAAGAAGGAGGAGATTATATCTATCGTTG
>JAUWYL010000034.1 GCA_030615855.1 bacterium
TAGATAAGAAGAGATTTGAGACCATTATTCTTGGTTGGTCTCTTTCCAGGGACCCAGACTCCTATGACATCTGGCATTCGTCAAAGACAAAGGAGGGAGAGTTCAACTTCATCTCCTATAAGAATGAGGAGCTCGATCGCCTGCTCCTTGAGGGCCGGAGGACCTTTGACAGAGATAAGAGGAAGAGGATCTATCACAGGATCCATGAAATTTTGGCAGAGGAACAGCCCTGTATCTTCCTCTATGTTCCGGATGCCCTGCCCATGGTTCATGCCAGATTCAAGGGCATAGAGCCCGCCCCCTTGGGGATCGGTTATAACTTCATAAAGTGGTATGTTCCCAAGGAAGAGCAGAAGTATACCCAATAAGCAATACGTGAGAAGTAACCAGTAACCAGTTTACAGTTTCTTTTTCGCTGGTTACTGTAAACTATCCCGAATATAATATTTGGAGAGAAAGATGCTTCGTTATTTATCCCGAAGATTATTACAGATGATTCCCTTGTTAATCGGGATAACCATTATCTCCTTTGCTGTTATTCACTTAGCGCCTGGTGAGCCGACAGATCTGGTAACCGATCTCCAGCCCAAGGTCTCCGCCCAGGCAGCGGAGAGACTGAGGCATCTCTATGGATTGGATAGACCTCTTCATATCCAGTATCTGGATTGGCTGAGGAGGCTGGTTAAGTTAGACATGGGAAGGTCCTTTCTCGATAATCGATTGGTGAGTTTAAAGATCTTAGAAAGACTTCCCATTACCATAACCATAAACGTTTTATCTCTACTACTCATCATTATCGTTGCCCTTCCCATAGGTATCGTCTCTGCCACCCGACAGTACTCCCTATTCGATAGAGCAAGTACGCTATTCGTCTTTTTAGGCTTCGCTACTCCTACCTTCTGGCTGGCATTACTATTAATGATTCTCTTTGGGATAAAGTTAGGCTGGCTCCCCATCTCTGGCTTAAGATCCCTCTCTGCTGCTTCCTTTTCTTTCGGGGGGAGATTATTAGATATGGCCAAACACTTAATCTTACCGGTCTTTGTCTCTGCTTTTGGAGGATTGGCCAGCTTCTCAAGATATATGAGATCCAATATGCTTGAGGTCATCCATCAGGATTATGTTAGAACTGCCCGAGCAAAGGGACTCTCTGAGAGAGCAGTCATCTACAAGCACGCCCTACGCAATGCCCTTTTACCCATTGTCACTATCTTAGGGCTTTCGGTTCCGGCCTTGATTGGAGGAAGTGTAATCTTTGAATCCATATTTGCTATCCCGGGAATGGGGAGGCTCTTCTATGAATCGGTTATGGCTCGGGATTATCCGGTAATCATGGGAGGATTGGTCATCGGAGCGATTCTAACATTATTAGGGAATTTAATCGCAGATATAACCTATGCCTATGTCGATCCCAGGATAAGATATCGGTGAACGGTGATCAGTGGTCGGTGAACGGTGATTGGTAGTAAATAGGAAAATACGTGAATACGTGAATACGTTAAAAGTTGCTCGGTTACGGTCAGGGTTAAGATGCCCGTTTCGTTTAGGGGTTACGTAGTTCGTCTTTAAAGACGTAACTTTTAGACGTTACCGATACGGGCTTCGTTGCCGTAACCCTTTGATGTAACCTGTATTTTGTATCCTTATTTTCTTATTTCTGAGTGTTAACGAAGAAACAAGGTTCTGCGCGTAGCGCAGGTTCTTATTTTCTTATTCACTTATTAACCTATCAACTTATTCACTTATTTTTGAGGATGAATGATGCAGGAAGAGAGACTTTCGAGAATAATCTGGAGAAGATTTAAGAGAAATAAGCTTGCTGTGGGTGGCGGCATCCTGGTATTGCTTTTATTTATTATTGCTTTTCTTGCCCCCTTGCTCTCTCCATATGATCCAGGCGAGATTAATGTCAAGAATATCCTTCTTTCCCCAAGTAAGGCCCATCTCTTAGGAACGGATGAGCTAGGAAGGGACATTCTCTCCCGGATGATCTGGGCTTCCCGCATCTCTTTGAAAGTAGGCTTTGTTGCCATGGGGATTGCCATCCTCATCGGGATAATCCTGGGTGCTCTTGCCGGCTACTATGGAGGGAGGATAGACAATCTCATCATGCGCTTTGTAGACATCATGCTCTGCTTCCCTACCTTTTTTCTCATCTTAGCAGTAATCGCTATCTTAGAGCCCTCTATTACCAATATTATGGTTGTTATCGGTATCACCTCCTGGCCAGGGATTGCCCGGCTATTACGGGCTGAGTTCTTAAGCCTTAAAGAGCGGGAATTCGTCGCTGCCGCCCGTGCCTTAGGGGCAAGTGATAGAAGGATCATCTTTAGACATATTCTTCCCAATGCCCTGGCTCCAGTAGTGGTCGCTGCTACCTTAGGAGTAGCGGGTGCTATTCTAACAGAATCTGCCCTCTCCTTCTTAGGCATTGGAGTTCAGCCACCTATACCCAGCTGGGGGAATATCCTGACAAGTGGAAAGGCATATATTGACCTCGCCTGGTGGTTATCCCTCTTTCCGGGAATAGCAATCCTTGTCACTGTTCTGGGATATACCCTTTTGGGAGAGGGTCTAAAGGATGCCCTCAATCCCAGGCTGGAGAGATAGAATGTTACTCGAAGTGAAGAACCTCTCCACTTATTTTTATACAGAGGATGGGCTATCGAGAGCAGTGGATGGGGTGGATTTTGAGATAGGAGAAAGGGAGGTCCTGGGATTGGCAGGGGAGAGTGCCTGCGGAAAGACGGTGACCGCTTTATCTATCTTGAAGCTCGTCCCTCCACCAGGCAGGATCGTAAGGGGAGAGGTCCTTTATAAAGGTAGAGATTTACTAAAATATTCTGTAGATGAGATGAGAGAGATAAGGGGGAGAGAGATATCCATGGTCTTTCAGGAGCCCACCACCTCCCTCAACCCGGTCTTCACCATTGGGGATCAGATCATAGAGACCCTAATTCTTCATCAACAATTGAAGAGAAAGGAGGCCCAGAAAAAAGCGGTCCAATTACTTAACCTCGTTAATATCCCTTCACCAGAATCGAGGATCCATGACTACCCCCATAACTTAAGTGGAGGGATGAAACAGAGGGTCATGATTGCCATGGCCCTATCCTGTAATCCTTTCCTCTTAATCGCTGATGAGCCAACTACTGCCCTGGATGTTACCATCCAAGCCCAGATTTTAGAATTACTTAAAGAATTACAGAAAAGACTCAAAATGAGCATCCTGCTCATCACCCATAACTTAGGCATCATCTCGCAGGTTTCGGATAGAGTAGCCATCATGTATGCTGGGAGGATAGTAGAGCAGGGGACGACAGAAAAGATACTTAAAAGGCCTCTTCATCCCTATACTAAGGGATTATTGGAATCCATTCCCAGAATGGAGACTACCCAGAAACGCCTGCCAACTATTGAGGGTATGGTTCCCAAGCCAATCCAGTGGCCCTCAGGGTGTAGATTCCATCCCAGATGTCCTGTGAAATTATCTATGTGCGGTGAGAAGGAGCCGGAGATGAGAGAATTTACCCCGGGCCATAAAGTAAGATGCCACTTAGTCAGTGATCGGTGATCGGTGGTGAAGAAAGAAAATACGAAAATACGAAAATAAGGGAAAGGAAGGTAAGGCGGAAGGGGACTTATTCACTTATTAACGTATTCACTTATTCACTTATTAACTAATTCCAAGCGTTAGCGAGGTAGCGATGCCGTCTTTATTAAGAGTAGAGGATATTAAGAAGTATTTTCCCGTAGAAAGAGGAATATTTAAAAAAGAGGTGGCCCGGATAAGGGCGGTGGATGGGATAAGTTTCTCTTTAGATAAAGGAGAGACCTTAAGTCTGGTAGGGGAATCTGGCTGTGGGAAGACGACTGTAGCAAGGTTAATCCTCAGGCTCCTTGAGCCAACGAGTGGAGCTATCTACTTCAAGGGGCAAAATATTTCAACTCTTGATAGGAAAGAAATGTTCAAAGTTCGGGGGCTAATGCAGATTATATTCCAGGACCCCTTTGGCTCCCTCAATCCTCGTCAGAGGGTGGGTGATATTATTGGGGAAGCACTCTCTATCCATAATTTGGCCCAGGATAGGAGAAGAGAAAGGATTGGCGAACTATTGAGAACTGTGGGACTGGAGGAGGAGTGCATCTGGCGCTATCCTCACCAGTTTAGTGGTGGCCAAAGGCAGCGAATTGGAATCGCTAGGGCTTTAGCAGTAGAGCCAGAACTCATGGTCTGCGATGAACCCATCAGTGCTCTGGATGTCTCTATTCAGGCTCAGATTCTGAATCTACTTAAAGAATTACAGGAAAGATTTGATCTTTCCTTCATCTTCATTGCCCATGATTTAGCGGTAGTCAAGCATATCAGTCACAGAGTAGTCATAATGTATTTGGGAAAGATTGTGGAACTGGCCGAAACAGAAGAGCTCTATAGTAATCCTCTTCATCCCTATACCAAGGCCCTCCTTTCTGCTATTCCTACCATAGAGAAAAGAGAAAGGATTGTTCTCAGAGGAGAGATTCCCGACCCTTCCCATCCTCCGAAAGGCTGTCGTTTCCATACCAGATGCCCCATAGCAAAACCAGAATGCAGCGAAAGAGAACCAGCACCCAAAGAGGTCACTAAAGGCCATCTCGTCTCTTGTTATTTGTTTTAGTTTGTGTTTCTTTAATTCGCGTTCATTCGCGTTCTCTTTATTCGTGACAATTCGTGTTTGTTTATAGCGTAATTGCCCAACAGTTCGTGTTGATTCGTGTCCTCTTAATTCGTGTTGTTTCGTGTTTGTTTATTACATTTTCGCCCACCAGTTCGTGTTGTTTCGTGTTTACCTTGCATTTAAAATAAAAGTATGGTATTATTAATTGTACCGCTTGGATCCGGCTTTAGACGGACTGGGACGGAAGTAATTAGTTGGTTAGATGGTTAGTTAGCTAGTTGGTTAGAAAAGTCCTAACAAACCAGCAAACCACCCAACTATTTTAGTGGCCTTCTGTCTTAAGCGGCAGAAGGCTTTTTTTATGGACACGGATCTACACGGATAAAATAAACGGATGGGCACAGATAAATCCGTGGCAATGCTTAACTATTTATGCTCTCTAGGATGCTAACGAAGTGCATCCTGTAATCCGTAACAAATCCGTGACTATCCGTGTCGGGAGGGAGAAAATGGAAAAGATGACAATTACTAAATTGAGGGAAATGAAAGAAAAAGGGAAGAAGATTGTGATGCTCACCTGTTACGACTATCCCACGGCCTTAATCATGAATGAGGTGGGGATCGATATTCTCTTAGTTGGTGATTCCCTGGGCATGGTCGTCTTGGGATATGAGGATACCTTGCCGGTGACTATGGAGGATATGATAAGGTATACCCAGGCCGTGGCAAGGGGGAATAAGAACCCTCTCCTGGTGGCGGATATGCCTTTCCTGTCTTATGAAGTTAGTAAGAATGAGGCCATTAAGAATGCGGGAAGACTAATTAAGGAGGCCGGGGTCCAGGCGGTGAAGACCGAAGGGGGCAAGGAGATGGCGGAGATTATAAAGGCCATCGTTGATGTTAAGATCCCGGTTATGGGTCATATCGGACTTACTCCCCAATCAGTCCATAAGTTAGGGGGATTCAAGGTTCAGGGTAAAACCGCTCCCCAGGTAAAAAAATTGATTGAGGATGCCCAGGCCTTAGAAGAGGCGGGGGTCTTCTCTATTGTATTAGAATGCGTTCCTGCTGAAGTAGCAAGGATGATTACCGAAAGGGTTAAGGTGCCTACCATTGGTATCGGCGCTGGCCCTTATTGCGATGGCCAGGTTCTGGTAACCCACGATCTATTGGGATTATTTGATAGATTCGTTCCCAAGTTTGTAAAGCAGTATGCCGATTTAAGAAAAATTCTAAGAGAAGCCTTTACAAAATTCAAGGAAGAGGTAGAAAGGGGAGAGTTTCCTTCCCGAGAACATTCCTTTAAGATAAAGGAAGAAGAACTTGCGAAAGTCAAGGATGAGAAACGGTGAAACGGGGAATGGGTGAATCGGAGAAAGTGGGAAATTGAGAAAGTAGGAGTAAATCCCGCGGGATTTAATTTCTAATATCTAATTCCTAATTTTCAATAACCGAATAGAGAATTTTCACTGACTTGTCAACTTATTAACTTATTAACTTATCAACTTGTTAACAGAGGTTTAAATGAAAATAATCAAAAAGATTAAAGAGATGCAGAAGATAGCGGATGGGGTAAGAATGAAAGGAAAAATCATCGGCCTTGTTCCTACTATGGGCTACTTTCATAAAGGGCACCTGAGCCTGATGAGGCAAGCAAGAAGAAAAAGCGATTTATTGGTCGTCTCCATCTTTGTCAATCCCACCCAGTTTGGTCCAGGAGAAGATTTTAAGAGTTATCCCCGCGATTTAAGACGCGACCTCCGATTGGCAAGAGAGATTGGAGTTGATGTTATCTTTTCCCCTGCAGTAAAAGAGATGTATCCCAAAGGATTCCTTACCCATGTTGATGTGGGGGAGGTTGGCTCCATCTTGGAAGGGGCCTCACGGCCAGGACACTTCAGAGGGGTGGCTACGATAGTGGCTAAGTTATTCAATGCCGTAAAGCCCCATCTTGCCTACTTCGGCCAGAAGGACTTCCAGCAGTCAGTGGTCATTAAGAAGATGGTAGAAGACCTTGATATGGATGTGGAGATTGTTGTCTTACCCACCATAAGGGAGAAGGATGGCCTGGCCACAAGTTCCAGGAATGTTTATCTAACAAAAAAAGAGAGGAAGATAGCCCCTGTTCTCTATAAATCTTTGAAATTGGCTGAAAAACTGATAAAAGAAGGGGAGAGAGATAGCAGAGAGATTATTAGAAGTATGGAGGAGTTAATAGAAAAAGAGAAGTTAATAAAATTAGAATACATCGCTATCACTGACCCTGGAACTTTAAAAGAAATAAGAAGAGTAAAAAGAGAAGTGAACGTTTCTCTTGCAGCAAAGATAGGCCGAGCCAGACTCATTGACAATATTACCATCAAGATTTGACATCCCCTATGAAGTGTGTTACTATATGCCGAGATCAAGAACTGACCTGATAAGGAGGAGTTAAGTTATGGAATATCGTACACCCGAAGACGTAGTTGATGAGTTTAAGAAAAAGTTTATTGATTTTATGGGGAAGAAAAATCTCGGTGACTTTAAAAAGTTTGCGCCATTAATTGTGGTAGTATTATGGCTTTTATCAGGTATTTATATTATTGGACCGGATGCCCAAGGGGTGGTGAGAAGGTTTGGTAAGATGGTCAGGATAACCGGACCCGGACCACATTACCGCATCCCCTGGCCAATTGAGGCGGTAGATAAACCAAAAGTTAAAGAGATAAAGAGGTTAGAAGTTGGGTTTAAAACTGTATATCCCGGACCACCAGCAAGATATCAATTTATCCAGGCAGAGTCAATAATGTTAACCGGGGATGAGCAGATAGTGGATGCCCAGATTACAGTCCAGTATCAGATAAAAGATGCTGCAGATTATCTATTCAATGTCAGAGATTTGGAAGGGCCCGGGGGAGCACTCAAGGATGTGGCAGAAGTGGCTCTGAGACAGGTTGTTGGTCAGAGGCCAATCGATGATGTCCTCATAGAAGAAAAGCTTCAAATTGAGATTGATACCACGAAGTTTTTGCAGCAAATAATGGATGGCTATAATAGTGGGCTGCGAATAATTGAGGTGAAATTGCAGACTGTCCGTCCGCCCGAAGCGGTAGTAGCTGCATTTAACGATGTAGTTAGTGCCAAGGAGGATAGAGAGAGGCTTATCAAGCAGGCTGAAGGATATCGTGAGGATATAATCCCCAAGGCCAGAGGTGAGGCAGAGAGTAGGATTAGGGCGGCAGAAGCCTATAAGGAAGAGAGAGTAAAACATGCTCAGGGCTCTGCCAAGAAGTTCCTGACGGTCTTAAAAGAATATAATAAGGCAAAAGTTGTAACCAGAAAAAGGTTATATTTGGAAACTATGGAGCAGGTTTTACCTCAGGTTCAAAAGTTTATTATTGATAGAGATATTGGCAGTGGCG
>JAUWYL010000008.1 GCA_030615855.1 bacterium
CTTATATGATCTGCGATGATGCGCAGCGTCAGATCCTTTATTTTATCCTGGCCATATCTTACCCCGGATAGAGAAGTAGTATAGTCAATAATTGGCTTCAAGAGGTCGGTGTCAAAAGTATTCTCTTTCTCCTGGAGAATCGTGGCCAATCTCTCTAACCCCATTCCAGTATCGATGTTCTTCCTGGGCAGAGGTCTCAGTCTTCCCTCATGGTCCCGGTTGTACTCCATGAAGACTAGGTTCCAGACCTCTAAGAATCTATCACAGTCACATCCTACACCACAGGTCGGTCTACCACAACTATACTTCTTCCCTCTATCGTAGATGATCTCAGAGCAGGGACCGCAGGGACCGGTGGGGCCGATGGCCCAGAAGTTATGCTCACTTCCCAACCTCACAATTCTACTCTTGGGGATCTTCTCCTCTTTATGCCAAATGTCGAAGGCCTGGTCATCCTCCTCATAGACCGAGACCCATAGCTTCTCTTTGGGAATCTTTAACTCTTTTGTCAGAAACTCCCAGGCCCATCTAATGGCTTCTTTCTTACCATAATCTCCAAAGGAGAAGTTCCCCAACATCTCAAAGAAGGTGTGGTGCCGGGCGGTCTTTCCCACATTCTCAATATCATTCGTCCTTAAGCATCTCTGAGAGGTAGTCGCCCTCCTCAGATCTGGCTTTGTTTCTCCCGTAAAGATAGGCTTGAAAGGGAGCATCCCGGCAATAGTCAATAGAACGCTTGGATCCTCAGGGATCAAGGAACCAGAGGGCTTGATAGTATGCCCTCGCTCCTTAAAGAATTCTAAGAACCTCTCCCTTATCTCATTTCCCCTCATTCTCCGTCCCCTTTAACTCTTTCATGACTTCTTGGATGATATCGTAGGAGAAGCCCCTTCTCTGTAAGAAGCCATAGAGCTTCCTCTTAGTAGTTACCTCATCTAAATTCTGGTAAGACCTCTTTAGTTTCCTCTGGGCAAGTTCGCGGGCCAACTTTATTTCTTCTTCTTCTCGGTAGTCATTCAGGATTTTCTCAATTAAATCCCTGTCAATACCTTTCTGGATGAGTTCCTGATAAAGTCTATATCTGCCCATGGGCCTGGTCTTTATTCTGCTCTCCACCC
Source organism: bacterium (assembly GCA_030615855.1). Lineage (GTDB taxonomy): Bacteria > UBP18 > UBA7526 > UBA7526 > UBA7526 > JAUWXM01. Next base: position 1,119 of record JAUWYL010000008.1, read on the forward strand.
ACATTCGAGCAAACTCTTTATCATTGAGAAACTTTAATCTCTTCAGGCTTTTGATTACTTCAAGGATAATTTTTGAAGAATAATCCTTCTTCTTTAACCTATCCTGAATTTCCTTTATACTTCGCGGTCTATAGGAAAGGAGTTTAAAGGCATAGTCCTTTGCTCTTTTTATCTCCTCTTTATGAAGGATCTCCTTTATTCTTTTCTTGTCTACTTCCTGGCCGACCTTGAGGCCTAAGACAGCGACAATCTCTTCATCCACCCCGCATAAGAATTCATTATTTACAAAAATCGACCTTCTCTTGAAATGCCTCTTCTGAAGTTTGATATCTGTAATCTTACTCTTCAATCCTGAGTTCTACCCTCTTCTTTTCTTTCTCTTCTTTAGCACTTAATTTAATCTTCTCTTCTGGAATTTTTGCTTCCTTGATTAAGTAATCAGCCACTTTCTTGGCTCTCCTTTGGGCCAGGCTGGTTCCTTTCCATAACCCCTTTTCACTTAAGGGATCGACATATCCTTCGATATGGAGGGGGGTGGCGGGATACTTTATTAAGAGGCGGGACAGGTCCACCAGTTTAGTAATCGCTCCTTTGGCCAATCTGGCGCTTCCTTTGACAAACTCGATGGGAAGAAGGTAGATCTTAGACATCCCTTCTTTGGTGAAGACCAGTTTGGCCGCAGAACCAAAGGGACCAATGATCGTCTCCTGAACGGCCCTTATCAAAGCCTTGAGAAGTGCCGGACCGATTTTGAAGTCTGGATCGGTAATATCACCCTTTACGGGAATATTCAATCTTATTTTTCCTTCATTATCTCTTAAGACGGTGGCCAGAGTAGCGGGGCCCATGCCCATCACCTTTATGAGGGAAGGTTTGGCGCCGAGGAGAGGCTGGAGTTCAAGCCCTTTGAATACCGCTCTATTCATACAATCCAATTCGTTCTTCTCGCATTCGAGTTCTGCCTCCAGGTCCATTTTCCCCCGCATTAATTTACATGAGGTGATCTCTCTCTGATAGGGAGCGAAGGGAAGGAGATCCAGATCTTTGACCTTCAAGTTTAGACAGAAATCAAAGGGCTCTCTGAATGAGTCAATGGTACCTCCTGCTTCTAAGGGGGTATTGTATAAATTGCCCGTTAGGTTATACTCTATTCCTGCTGGAATCCTTCCTGAGAGATTGGTCGCCTCTCCCCTTACCTCTCTTAACTCTGTAGTCAGCCCTTCTTCAGTTATCATTCCATCCTTGAAGATAATCTTCCCATCTTCTACTTTTGCCTTGAGCATAATGAAAAACCATCGGGGCTTGCGATACTTCTTCCTCTTGGGAAGGTTCCACTTACCCTCACCATCTCTTTCGATGAAGAGTAGCGGTTCTTTAAAGAGCATATCATCCATTACTGTCTTCATCCTGAAGAGCTGGCGGAAGTAGAAACGGCCTTCTCCTTCCGGGCAGTAAAAAAGGGGCCTTTCGCTTATCTGGTTGGAACTTATTATCCTAAAGCCTTCAAGGCGCACTGTATCCTGGTAGATATTGGCCTCTACTTTATCTATTCGCACCCGAACAGTGAGGCGCTTCTCAATGTTATAGATGATGATCTGCTCTGTGATGAAGGCCGCAATGGAGTTAGCCTTTATGATGATAAGAATAAGAAGGACCAAGATAGCAACGAGAGTAAGTAGGCCCCCTATTTTCCTCCTAGGTTTTTTCCCCCTTCTCTTTTTCCTCTCTTTAACAAAGTACCACCTGCCAGTCTTTAAATCCTTCCTTAAGGGGTCCATATCTTTCCTTCAGGTATTGTTTATTCGTGTAGATTCGTGTTTTGTTTATTACATTCTTGCCTAACAGTTCGTGTCTATTCGTGTTACTTCTTTTTGAAGAGTTCTCCCAGGCCCTTAATTACTTCCTTTGCTGCTTCGGCCTCTTCCTTGCCCACGGCCTTCTCCAGCTCTTCCTCTACTGTCTTCTCTATCGCCTTCTTGATCATCTTCTCCCATTTGGGCTGAAACTTGGGGTCCTGGATTGTTCCCTTTAGTTCAAAGGGCAATAAGGCATTCCCTTCTTCGTCTTTCAACTGAACCGGGACATTTGAGGACTTGATGAGTTTGGGAGTGGTTTTTAGTGTAATGTCGAAATCGAGCCTGCCCAGCAGGGAGTAAGACCCTTGGGCAGATATTTTCATTAAGTCACTATCCAGTTTGAAATCCTCAGTCGTAATCTTGGCTTCTCTTAGGTCGAAGTGGCCGCCCAGGCTATTATAGGGAATCTCTACTAAGGAAGGAATGGGAAGGACATGGGAGAGAAAGCTTAGACATTTCTTCTGTAAGGGCAGACCGCTTATCCTTCCTTTAGAAAGATTTACAAACCCCTTTCCCTTGGCATTCTTGACCAATCTCTTTCCCCTCCCCTTTGCCTCTATCTCCAGATCAGTGGCCAGGGTTCCATAGACCATATCCTTCATTGTGGTAAGAGAAGAGAGAAGATCGTTTATGTTCATCTTCTCTATCTTTGCTTTCAAGTCATATTCTGTTTTCTTGAGATCGATCTTTGCTTCTGCCTTCAATTCTCCCTGACAGGTTAGGACCTTTAGACTCTCTATAGTAAGCAGATTGTTTCTGAACTCATAAGGGATTTCCAGTTTAGAGATCTTCAGGGGTTTCTTCGTGGTAGGATTCATCTGGGCAGTCAAATCATTCAGGCTTATCCTTCCCTTTGAGGCAAACCCTTCCTTCATCTCAATGCTGGAAGTTAAATCGATGCCGGTCTTTAAAGACTTGAGGGCTGCCTTGCTCCTATCCTCAAGAGAAACCTCCCCCTTCTTAATAGCAATTTGAGAGATGGTCAGAGCCAAACGCTTCTTTGCCTTCTCTTCTTCTGTGGCAGCATAGGCGTAGGAAGTAAACAATTTAGGTTGTTCGCCAGTTTGCCAGTTTGCCAGTTTGCCAGTTTCTTCGCCCACCTGCTCACTTTCCCACCTGCCTGCCCCGTTGGAAGCCAAAGGTTTTCCTTCGGGGCTCACTTTCTCTGTGCCCTCTGTGGTTGCAATGCCAGAGAAGTTCCAAACACCCTTCCTATTCCTCTCCAAAAGGATCTTTGGCTCAAGTAGAATGACCTTTTTAATGACCAGTTCCCTATGGAGCAGGGGAAGGAGTTCATACTTGACCACAATCCTCTTTCCGGAAAAGATAGGCTCTTTGGCAAAGCCTTTCTTATTGGCCACTGTCACCTTATCCAACCTTATGCCTCGTAGAAGGACAATCCTCACTCGTTCAATGTTCACTTCCCGGCCCAAGATGGGCTTCGCCTTTGTTAAGGCCAGGTCCTTCAGTTTTGGCGACGTGATGGGAATGGTGCAGAGCAAGACGATAAGAACAACAATCACCCCAACAATAATACCTCCGATTTTAACCGGTTTTTTCATCTCTTTCCCTCCTTAGTACTAGGTTGGTTACGGTTAAGGTTACGATGCCCGTTTCGTCTCTCGGTTACGGTTACGTCATTACCTAACCCTTTGACGTTACCGATACGGGCTTCGTTGCCCTAATTCTTTAACGTAACCTTTAGCTTATTCGTATCTTTTCAGGTTACTTCTGCGTTTATTCTTTTTTCTTTTTAAAGAGATCCCCAATACCTTTGATTACTTCCTTAATTGCTTCGGCCTCTTCTTTGCCTACTGCCTTTTCTAATTGTTTTTCTGCCTCGGTCCTGATTGCCTTTTCTATCATCCTCTCCCATTTGGGTATGAATTTAGGTTTCTGGGTAGTGCCCGTTAACCTAAAGGGAATGACTACATTTCCTCTTTCGTCTTTCAGGTGAGGTGGTATAGGAGAGGCACCGATCAAGAAGGGAGTGGGCTTAACCATGACATCAAAGTCCAGCCTTCCATCGAGGAAGTAACTCCCAGAAGCCAAGACTTTCATCTCCTTACCATCCAGATTGAAGTCGTTTGTCTTCACTTCTCCTCCTGCCAAGTTAAAGTGGCCGGAGAGGCTATCATAGTGAATCTCTTTTATCTCTGGTATCTGAAGAATGCCCAATAAGAACCTAATGAGTTCCTTCTGGATGGTGACGCCAGTAATTTTCCCATTAACGAGATTCAGATAGCCCTTTCCCGAGGCATTCCTCTCTAAATCCTTTTGGTCTGTTCCTTTACCGCTAATCTCTAAATCCAATCCTAAAGTGCCATAAAACTTATCCTTCAGATTAGTATTGGCGGTCAAGAGTTTATTTAGGTCAATTTCCTTAGCATCGGCCTTTAGGGAATACCCCAATTTTTTAGGGTTAGATAGATTCAAGCTGCCAGAGGCATTGAAGTTCCCCTGATAGAGGTTGGTCTTGAGGGATTTGATAGTGAGTAACTTTTTCGCCAATTGGAAATTATAGTTTAAGTCAGTATTTGACAGTTTTAGTTTATCAACCTTGAGTTGGGAAATGCCAATATCTCCAGCAAGATTTATCTTCTTTGTGGGACCAGTTATCCTGGTATTTAGAGAGGCGATTCCCTCTATAACTGGTCCTTTCTTCGCTCCGGGCTTAGCAGTGATATTGGCCAGTTCACTCAGGATCAATTTATCTGAGGTCAGAAGAATATCCAATTGTGGTTTCCTGAAGTTAATAATCTGGCCCTTCAGGGCCAGATGGGAACTTCCCAGATTGGCGGAGAGTCTTGGAATATCGATGTTCTTTTTATCGAACTTTATACTTGACTTTATATTGCTCAAAGGCTGCTTGAGTTTGGCATACTTAATGGTATCATTATTCAGGTTGAGCACTCCATCTATCTCAAGCTCCTTCAGTTTCCCTTTTAGGTTGGCTCTCAGGTCAATGGTCCCTTCTGCCTCAATCTCTTTTAGAATGGGTGCCTTAACAAAAGAAGAGGCAAGGCTCTTTGCTTTCTTTAGTGGAATTTGGTCAGTAGAAAGAGAGAGATTTAACATCTTCTCCTTTTTGAAGTCGTTTATCTTGCCTTTAGCATTTAGGGATATCTCCTCTATCTTCACATTCAATCTTATTATATCAATATCACTCTTTTCTAGGTCGATCCCTAAATCATGGTCTATAGAAAAACTCTCTAATTTTATGGGCAAAGGAACTCTTCTGGTCATGATGAAAACAAGATTGTTTAAAGCAATTTTTCCAGAAGAAGATATTTTCTCCTTTCCCCTTAATCCCACATCTAAACCGATATCCAACTTTGCGCTCTGAAGTTTCCCAGGAAGGAAGGATTTATAGTAGGGAGCGAAATAGATTAAATTGAGGTCGTCAATATCTATTCTGGCATCTATATCCATCTTATCCTTAAGGGTAAAGGGATTGAGAGAGGCCTTTATCTTTAGAGGTGAAGCCATCTCTTCCGGGATACTTAAAGCGATATCGAAGTCTGCTTTCTCTTTCTGCGAGATATTGCTTACCAGGATATTGAGGTCTTCTACGGTTATCACCTGAGGGATAACCTCATCATTAAAGATTATCCTCCCCTTCTGAATGACAATACTAGAAACAGTAACAGCCATCTTTTTTGGTTTATCTTCTCCAGTGGCAGCATAGGCTAAACGCTGATGGCCGCTGATTTTTGGCGCAGATGCCGGATGCGCTTCGCCCTGAACCATATGGTTCAGGGCTTCGCTGGCATCCGAGAGAGCATGAATATCAAGCAATGACCGCTGATATCTGCGTAAATCTGCGCTTTGATCTGCGGTCATCTGCGTCTTGCCAAGATCGGAGAAGCTCCACCTGCCCTCTTTATCTCTCTCAATAAGTATCTGGGGCTTAACCAGAACAACCTTCTTGATGACCAATTCCTTATGAATTAGAGGAAGGAGGGCATATTTAACTACCATCTTATCCGTCTTGAAGAGGGGAGTTTTAGAGAAGTCCTCATGGTTGGCGATCTCGATATTCTCAAATGCCCCTCCCCTTAAGAGATAGAGCTGGAAGTCTCCTATGCTCACCTTGCGGCCCAACTTAACCTCTACCTTGGCTAAGACCTCATCCAAAGAGATTCCAAACTTAGAGAGCATCTTCGGTGAAATGGGAACTAAAGTAACAACTACCCCAACAGCAACAATAAGGATTAAGATGATACTTAGAGTAATTTTCAACCATTTTTTTCTTCTCATTCTTCTTCCTTTTTCTGCCCGCTCTACTCCATAGTTTAATGCTTTTTTATTAAACATCAGAGTTTAACAATTTTTCTATTCTTTATTCCCTTTGTTGCATTCCGGCTATCAATGATCAATCTGGCCCTCTTCACGATCTCAGGATAATTAAAAGCAGCGTGATCGGTAGCAATGACTACGCAATCTTGTCTTTCTAATAGAGGGGCTTTCTGGGATCTGAACACCTTTCCATCCAATCTTAGTTTAGGAACGTGGGGATCATGATAACTGACCTTTACCCCTTTCTTCTCTAATATCCTGATGACGTCTAGGGCGGGTGACTCCCTGGTATCTGAGACATCTCTTTTGTAGGCCACTCCTAAGATTAAGACCCTTGAACCTTTGAGGGCTTTCTTTTTCTTATTCAGAGCATCTTCTATTCTTTGGACCAGAAACTCGGGCATCTTGCTATTGATCTCACCCGCCAGTTCGATGAAGCGGGCACAGAAGTCCAGAGTCTTTAACTTCCAGGAGAGGTAATGGGGATCAACGGGGAGGCAGTGACCTCCCAATCCTGGACCAGGATAGAAGGGCATGAAGCCGAAGGGTTTTGTCTTAGCAGCCTCAATCACCTCCCAGACATCTATGTCCAGCCGATGACACATCAAAGCGATCTCATTCACCAGGCCAATATTTACACTGCGGAAGGTGTTCTCTAAGAGTTTAACCATCTCGGCTATCTCAGTTGAGGAGACAATAATAACTTCGCCTACGATCTCTTTGTACAGAGCCTTAGCCAATCGGGCACACCCTTTGGTAATTCCTGAGACTATCTTGGGGGTATTTTTTAAGGTATATTTTTTATTGCCAGGATCGATCCTTTCTGGAGAAAAGGCAAGATAAAATCTCTTCCTGGTTTCTTTCAGGATGGGAAGTATGACCTCCCTGGTAGTACCAGGATAGGTAGTGCTTTCTAAGATAATCAGCTGATTATTCTTCAAGTATTTGGCAATCTTTTTTGTAGCAGAGACGACATACGAGATATCGGGATCCTTTGTCTTTCTCAAAGGAGTGGGAACACAGATGATAATCACATCCAGTCCCTTTAGGGCTTTAAAGTCAGAGGTGGGTTTTAAAGACCCCTTCTTTATTAGCTGGGCTACCTCTTTTCTCCCCACATCTTCAATATAATGCCTTCCCATTTTGATGCGCTTTATCCTTTCTCTGTCAATATCTATTCCGGTTACCTTAAATCCTGCCCGAGCAAACTCACAGGCCAAGGGGAGACCGACATATCCCAAGCCCAAAATTCCGATCCTGGCCTTTCTCTTAACAATCTTCTCCTTTAAACTCATATTGCCTCCTTATGCAATATTTTTGTTCGTGTAGTTTCGTGTGTTATTTTGCTCACATTCTATTTTGCCTTTTTGTGTTGTTTCGTGTTTTCTTGAGGGTACGTCTCTCAATTCTTTTTAAGTATCTTCTCATCTTCTTTTCCTTTGCTTCGTTTCCCTTTGCATATTCCTCATAGAACCTCAACTTATTTGTCCTTGTAATATAAGAAGGCATGGATTCATTCAGCCTTGCCAAGTCCTTTATCCATCTGAAGTCCGAGGCCCTCCTCTTCAAGCGAGCATTTTCGAAATCGAGATAGTAAAATTCATTCCCTTTTACCATAATGTGGCTGGTGTTTAGGTCGCCATGGGTAAAACCCCTATCATGAATATCTCTGATGCTTTCTGCCAACTTAAAAATAAACTCCCTTTTTTCTTTAATCTTTCCCTTACTCAAGGAAGGACGAAGGCTATTTACATAAAGGCTCAAGTTTTTTGCCTGAGAGAGTTCTTCAGTAATTAGAAAGCATTTCTTTAGCAGGCGAAGGTTTCTTTTCTCGCCTATCGCCAAGGGCTCGGCTACTGAAATCCCCATCTTCAAGAGTCTATTGCCAAGCACAAACTCCCTCATTGCCTTTGAGGGTCGATAGAGGTCGGTCCAGGCCTTCCCTATTCCCCGGGGCTTATACTCCTTTAGGACAACCTTCCCCTCGTTTACCTGGAGGGAGAAGATATTTGAACGTTGGCTATCATCTAAGAGCCTTGCCTCCCTCCTCCTAAATAGATTATCCGGATTTTCCAGACCGAGTTTCAGGAGAAGCTCCTGATATTCCTTCTTTAGCTTTATTCTCCACTCTCCCCTTTTCAGGGTTAGGAAGTCGTTTCTCGCCATTCTCTCTTTCCTGATAACTCCTTATCTAATGCCTCGATAATCTCATCGACTCCCGCCTTTACGGAGAGGGCGATCTGATTCTTCCCTCTCGGCGCCCATTCCGGGATGCTTGTGGGATCGAAGAGGGCGATTAATGGTTTCTTCAAAGCGCTGGCAATGTGCATGGGAGCGCTATCCAGGCCGAGATAGAGATTGCTTCTCTCAATTAAGGCGACCAGTTGTTTCAAGGTGATCTTCCCTGAAAGATCGACTGGAGTCTTTTTCATGAGGCTAATTATCTCTCTTACTCTTCTCATCTCCCTCTTTCCTGGACCAGAGGTGAAGATTACTTTGGAATGATACCTGTCAATGAGGTAGTCGCAGGCTTTAGCAAATCCTTCGTCCCTCCACTCTTTCTCTCTCCATCTTGAGACGGGATGGATAATGGCTAATATCTTCTCTTTCCCTATTCCCTTCTCCTTTAACAGACTTTCGATATGTCTCCTGTCTTCGTCAGAAACAAATATCTCAAGTTCCTTATTCTTGGTATCGATTCCCAGGTTTCTGACCACATTCAAATCGTGCTCTATGGTATGCTCTCTTATTCCCTTTAGTCTGGCAAGATGGGTGAACAGAAACCTCCTTCCCAGGGTTCCTTTCCCTTTGAAGTGCCAGTGGAAAAGGAGATACTCCAATTTAGGAAAGAGATTTTTAAAAGCGACCTTTTCTCTGGGAACATCGAAACTGGCTCTTATCTTTGCCCCACTGACAAAGGCGATCACTGCCCCCCGATCTCCCCCTCCTAAATCTACAACCAAGTCAAACCTCTTATTCCTTATGCTCTTTGCCCAGTTGAGGCTTTCAGTAATCTTTTTTATTCTGGTCAATTTCTTTACGGAACGATCAAAGGTTAAGATCTCGTCGATCAGGGGATTCCCGGTAAGCATCTCTTCCGTCCCTTTATTCATCAGACAAGCAATATGCGCTTTAGGAAATTTTTCCCTCAAGGCACGGACCGTGGGAACCATCAATAATACATCCCCAATATGCTTGAACTTTATAACCAGTATCCTTTGAACTTTGCTCAGATCTACTTTTTTGTCCATTGCTTTCCTATTTTGGGGTTTTTCAAAAACTGTGATAAGCGGGTGGCTCGGCAGATCTCTATGGGTGGGAGGATCCACACCGGGCGGAGGGGCCCACGAAGAGAGAATGCCGAGGCAGGACCCGCTTCAGAATCCTATTTTTATATTCTGCTTTTTCCCAGTTTTAGATTCAAAATAAAATGGAGTTTTGTATCGTAGCCTCGGATGAGTATCCTGCGCAGGAGAAAGGGGTCTTCGTTTCTACCATTCTTACCCGGAAGAGTAGAAAACGCCCCTAAATAGCCAGCCCCTTTCACCATCTCCTTAATTTTCGAATTGAATTTTCCGTAGGGATAGGCGAAGAAGATGATCGCTTCTCCTAATCTCTCCTCCAGTATTCTTTTAGAATCCCTGATCTCAGATAGTACTTTATTCCGAGATAGTTCTAAGAGATTGGGGTGGGTGTGGGCATGGGAGCCGAAAGAGAATCCTTCTTTCTTCATCTCTTCAATCTCCTTCCAAGAGAGCATCTCCTCATTCCCCTTACTCCATCCATTCTTCTTACCCATATATCGGGTAACTAGAAATATAGTTGCCCTGAAATTATACCTTTTCAGGATGGGATAGGCATGGGTGAAGTTATCCTTATAGCCATCATCGAAGGTAAGGAGTACCGGTTTCTGGGGTAGGGTCCCCCTCCTCACTCTAACGACAGACGATGGACGAGCGTTCGCTTTGCTCACTAAGACGATGGACGATTTATCCCTTTGTTCCTCATCCCTCGTCTCTCGTCTCTCGTTCCTCGCCCCCTTAATAAACCTTAATAGATCATCGGGTGAGATAGTCTGATACCCTTTACCAGAAAGATATTCCATCTGGCTGGTAAACTTCTCCGGGCTTATTCTATACTTCTCCTTTTGGCCCGGGGAAACCTTATGATACATGAGAATAGGAATTTTCATCCCTCCCTCGCTAACGCTCGGAGTGATCCGTGATCGGTGATCTGTGATCAGTTCTAAGGGTTATTAGATAATCCGGCGATCGGGGACTGGGGGACCCGGATAGACGCCAAACAAGTTGGCTAAATTCTTCGCAGTGCTCAGAATGCCGGAGACCCGGATAACCTAGTCCCAGATAACCTGCGGGCACCCCGATAGCATCGGGGTCGGGATAGCCTTATTCTGTTCACGGTTCACGGTTCACTGATCACTGTTCACTGTTTGCTACTTCTCTCCCATAATCTAGCATACTTACTGAAAGTATAGAAGGAATGGCAGAGAGCTAAAATCAGGCCATGGATACCATCCAAGAAGCCCCTTTTTATAATATACATCTTGAAGAAGGTGAAAGGAGGGTGAAAGAAAACCTGATGCCATCCTGCTTTTCCTTCCCTCTCTTCTATGGCCAATTTAGCATATTTATCCATCCTCTTTAGGTATTCACCTATGGACTTGGCAGTGAAGTGCTCTATCGCGCCTTTAAGATAATCCTTTTTGCCCTCTACCTGGACCGCCTCATGAACCACCCGCTCATTAAACCCTCCTTTCCCCTTCTTGAAAAGCCTCAAGTGGTAGTCTGGATACCAACCAGAATGTCTCATCCACATTCCCAAGAAGTAGGCCTTATTGGGAATGTAACAGCCGTTACATTCTTTTCTTTGAATAGCCTCTTTTATCTCCTGAGCCAGCTCCTTGGTAACTCTCTCATCGGCATCAATATTCAATATCCATTCTCCAGTCGTCTTCTCCAAAGCGAGGTTCTTCTGCCTTCCATATCCCATCCATTCCTTCTGGAATATCTTATCCGTATATTCCTTGGCAATCTCTACTGTTTTATCATTAGAAAAGGAATCAACGATGATGATCTCATCCGCCCACTTCACGCTCTCCAGACAATCCCTGATATTTTCTTCTTCGTTCTTAGTGATAATGATTACAGAGATCTTAGCCACTTTCATTTCTCCTTTAGGTAGAAATGAGTTAACAGTTTACAGCGAACAGTTTACAGTAAAAAAACTAAAAGAGTATCAGAGCACCAGAACATCAGATGGAGAAGGACAGATATCAGAATTCAGATTAAATCTGACATTCTGACCCTCTGAATTCTCACTCTGATGTTCTGCATTCTGAGCACCACGAAGAATTTAGCCAGCTTGTCTGGCGTCTATACTGACATTCTATGGTTTTACTGGTTACTGTTAACTGGTTACTGGTTACTTTGGCATTCACGGCTTAGATATGTTTTCGCTGCTCGGAGGACATCTTCAACAGTGATTGCTTTGAAACAGGCAAGGCTTCTACATTTCCTTCTGAAGCAGGGGCTGCAGGGAACTTTCTTATAGATGATGCTACAATCCTTCTTTCTCCAGGGGCCAGTCTTCTGGGGATCGGATGAGCCAAATAAAGCAATAATGGGGGTCTTAGTAGTGGAGGCGATCTGCAAGGGACCACTATCATTAGTAATAAAGAGGTGACATCTCTCGATTAATGCCCTGAGTTGCTTGAGGGATGTCTTTCCTACCACATTTATTGGATTAGCGGTCATCTTATCTATAATCTTCTGAACAAGGGGGAGATCGTTCTTTTCCCCAAAGAGAACTACTCTGGCTCTATAATTTTTTATTAAACGATCTGCTAAAGTAGCGTATCTCTCAGGAAACCATCTCTTGGCTGGGCCAAAATAGGCACCAGAGAAGATGCCGATGAGTGGATCGCCCTCTTTATAGCCATTCTCGATTAGAAAGTTTCCCACCCATCCTCTGGCCTCTCTATCTTCGGCCATGAAGACCTCTTTTCCTTCTATCTCCACTCCCAAGGCCTTTATTAATCCCAAGAAGAAGTCTACCTCATGTTGAGTCCCTTTAGAACGTTTAACTACCTCAGTTAAGAAAAGATTACGTAAACTATGGGAATACCCTACCCTCTCTGGAATTCTTGCCAGAGATAGGAGGATGGCTGGTTCATAAGAGGTGGACTGCATAATGATTCCTAGGTCAAATTTCTTCTCTCTTAAAGTTCTAATGAGCTCAATCTTCTCTTTTAGGCTTCTTTTTCGTCTGCAAGTGATCAACTCATCGATATCTGGGTTTCCTTGGTATATTTCAGCCACCTTTTCCGGAACTAAAAGACTAATCTTTGCTTTTGGAAAACCACTTCTTAAAGTAGATAGGGCAGGAGTAATGAAGATAGCATCCCCCACCCAGTTTACTCCCTTTACCAATATTTTCTTATATTCCATTAAGAAATCTCTTGCTTCTTTAGGTTACGTCTGGAGGTTACGGCAACGAGGCCCGTATCAAATGATATGTTGCAATATTAAAAATCAAAATGTAAAAATTAAAATGACAATGCAAAATGTAAAATTTTCTAAGATTTAGGATTTATTGATTTTGATATTTAATATGTCATTTTGATATTTGATTTTTAATATTTGATTTTCTTACATGGCCGAATTAGAGCATTCTTTCTAAGATCTCTTGGTCTTTGGTAATCTTCAGTTCTATCTTTAAGGCAAGAATGGATTCATTCTCTAATAATGGCTCAAGGCGCACCCCATCCTTCTGGGTGGTAATGATGAGACAGCCCCTGGCCTTAGTGGTAATCTCTTTCAGGTCTTCTTTAGTATAGGGATGGTGGTCGGAATAACGAAGTCTCTTCATAATGATTGCCCTCAGATCCTCCAATGTCTTTTCAAAGGATTCTGGATGGGCGATACTCGATAAAGCAAGGACCTCTTTATCCTCTATAAATTCTAAGTCGACCTTCCTCTTGCTCTTCAAACCTTCTAAGTAGCAGGGGGCGTGGATGCTCTCCAGAATGGGAGCAAAGGGATTAATACTTCTTATTCTATTCTTCAAACCCTCTAAATTCCCTGCCTGATCCGTCCTGGTCAAGATGTAAAGGTCTGCCCTCTTAACGCTTCTTAAAGACTCTCTCAGTATTCCTCGCGGCAGAAGGTGTCCATTGCCAAAGGGATTAAGACTATCAATGAGTAAAATATCCAAATCGCGTTCCAACCTCTGGTACTGGAATCCATCATCTAAGATAAAGGTCTCTGTGTCAAAATTAGCTAGACAGTAATTCCCGCTCGCAATGCGATTCTTTCCTACGACTATTGGGACTCCGGATAAGTTCTGAGCCAAGAGGTACGGCTCATCTCCCCCCTCCTTCGCTGACAACAATATCTTTCTTCCGTCACTCACCACTGCTATCTTCCGATTGGTAATTGGGAATTGGGAATTGGGAATTTTCCTTTTATATCCCCTACTCAATATGGCTGTCTTTCTCCCCTTCTCTTGAAGAAGCCTTGCTATTCTTTCAACTGCAGGGGTCTTTCCCGTTCCCCCTACAGTCAGATTTCCAATACTAATCACCCTTGCCTTTAACTTTAGTCTCTTTAAAATTCGTACTCGATAGAGAAACCGGATAACCTGAAGACCCAAATAGTATATCCCAGATAGAATCAAAAATATAAGGCGCAACGAAGAAGCAAAGACACCCTTTCTCCCATCTAAAATAATGCTCAACAAATACTTCTCCATTTTCAGTTTTACTTTCCTACTCTTCTACTCTTTTACTTTCCTACTTTTCTGGTGGTTGGCTCTTCCACCTATTATGCATCCACCACCACTGAGAGGGATATTTTCTAACATACCTTTCGATGACCTTGGTAAGTCTTTGAGTATTGGTTATCAAATCTTTCTCCTTATTCCCAGTATTAACCAAAGGGACCTCGGGCTCTATGATTAACCGATGCTTCTTTCTTTCTTCTCTAATGATGCACATGGGCACAAGAGGGGCCCCGGTTCTCTGGGCAAAGACTACTGGGCCAGCGGGAGCAGAAGCCGATCTTCCAAAGAAATCAACGAATACCCCTTCTTTCCCGGCATTCTGATCGATGGGAATAATAAGAACTTCCTCTCTTTTTAACGAGGCTAAAGCTTTCTTAATTGCCAGGCTTTTTGGTTTAGGAAGAACGGTTCCCATATTTGAGCGGTCGCGCAGTTCCTGCATGAACCGAGCCACTCTCTTATCCTTAGGGACCTTAGCTATAACACTCGCCGGATAGCCTTCGTTGGCTATTTTTCGCAGCAGAAGAGTAATATTCCCAATATGGCCTATAATTGCAACCGCTCCCCTCCCCTTAGCTAAGGCTTTATCCAGATTCTCCTTTCCCTCAATGGCTAAGAGATGGGCGTATCTCTTTCCATACTTCATTACTCGGAGCATCTCAAAGCCACCCTGAGCGATATGGCAATAATTCTCTTTTATTATTCTCTTTAGTTCTGGAGGGGATTTTTCTTTCCCCAGGGCCATTCTGATATTCTCCAGACCTATCTTACGATGCCTCCGGTCAATATAATAAGCCAGGTGACCAATACATCTCCCTCCCCAGAGAAGGAGGCTAAGGGGAAGGATCTTTACGGGAAGAAGGATGGTGTATAGGACGAGCCCTCCCGCACCATATCTTATCTTATCCCTTAGCTTTTTTAGCATTCATCTCCTCTCTTCTCTTGGCCAGCCCCCGCCACCTCTTATAGATCCAGAAATATTGGGTGGGGTATCTTCTCACATAATCCTCGATAATCTTAGTAAATTTCTGGGTATTGATTAAGATATCCTTCTCCTTATCTCCGGTCAGTTCTAACTCTACTGGTGGATCGATGACTATGGTATATCCTTCATTCCCTTTCTTTCGTACAACAAACATGGGAAGAAGAGTGGCGCCGCTTCTCTTTGCTAGAGTAACTGTTCCCGGGGCCGTGGGTGCTGGCTGGCCGAAGAAGTCCACCCAGATGGCTCCCTTATCTTCAAAGAAGTTCCTATCCTGCTGGAGATAGAGGATCTTATTCTCCCTTAACCATCTCAAGGATTCTTTTACTGCTCGATGGGCTGGTAGGGCAGGAATGGAATGGATATTTATTCCTTTCTGCATATCTTTAATGAGTCGGGCTACCTTCTTATCCCGAACCTCCCGATAGAGAACGCCGAGGGGATAACCCTCCTGGACTAATTTAGTGCCCAGAAGCATGAAGTTCCCCAGATGACCAGAGATGGTCATTATTCCCTTCCCCTTAGCTAAGGCCTTATCCAAATTCTCTTTTCCCTCAATGGTGAACATGCGATCAATAGTTTCTTGAGAGAGGCGATAACAGCGAAGTAATTCCACACTATACCTTGTTAAGTTATGGTAGATCCCTTTGGCGATCCTCTTTAGCTCTTCTTCAGATTTCTCTTTTCCAAAGGCAAGGTTCAGGTTCTTAAAGACCGTTTGATGATAGAGCCTTATGAGCCAGGCGAAATTGGCCATGCCCCGAGCAAAGAGATAGGCCATTCTCCAGGACATAGCGTTTATTAGCCAGATAGTAAACTTCAAAAGTATTCTATAGACAATCCAGTACTTCCATTCTCTTTTAATAAGCCTTCGTCTCACCTCTGTGTCCTCTGTGTTTCTTTCTGTGTCCTCTGCGGTACTGTCTTCCAGCGCTTATAGGTCCAGAGCCACTGCTCGGGATATTTTCTAACGTAGGATTCAATAATCTTAGTAAACTTAGCACTATTTACCAAAATGTCTTTTTCTTTATTACCGGTTACTTCTAACTCTACGGGAGGACCAAAGATAATTCTGTGTCTATTATCCACTTTTCTAACAACGAACATGGGCAGAATAGCAGCTCCGGTTCTCTTAGCCAATACTACCGGCCCGATTGGGGTTGCTGCGGGATAACCAAAGAAATCGACAAAGACCCCTTGAGGAGAATCACGGTCTGCCTGGATGCAGAGAACCTTATTCTTCCTTAGCCATTTTAAGGATTGGCGAACTGAAGCATAAGAAGGAGAAGTGGGTATAAGGTCAATCCCTAAGTGGCGTCCAATATTAAAGAAGAGTTTTACTACTCTGGCATCACTTGCTCCATAAATGAAAGAGGCACAGGAATAACCTTCCTGAGCCAATTTAGCGCCCATCAAGGGGAAATTGCCCAGATGACCAGAGAGTCCGATCACCCCTTTTCCTCGAGCCAGAGCAGTATTTAAATATTCTCTTCCCTGGATAGTAAATATTCTATCGATCTCTGTCTGGGAAAATTTGAAGACGCGTAATAGCTCACAGATGTTTTTAGCAATATTGCGGTAGGTCTCCCGAGCAATGGCTCTAATTTCATGAGAATCCTTCTCTCTTCCGAAAGCGCGATTAAGATTATTAAAAACTATTTGACGCCTGACACCCAGTATCCAGGCCAAGCCAGCCAGACCATTTGCCAGGCCATACATCATCCTTAGGGGTAGAATATTTATCAGAGCAATAACCATCTTAAGCGCTACCCATCCTATCTTATGTTTGATCCACCTTCTCACCTTTTTCATCCTAATATCCTTCCAGCCTAACTTTCTCTTTTGGGTGGTTTCGTCTTCCAGCGCTTATAGGTCCAGAGCCACTGCTCGGGATATTTTCTCACGTAATTCTCGAGTATTTTGGTATACTTTTGCACATTTACCAGGATATTTTTCTCCCTATCGCCAGTCGATTCCAGTTCCATTGGAGAATCGATGATAATCCTGTGTCTATTATTCTTCTCTCTTATGGTGATCATGGGAAGGATGGTGGCTCCGGTTCTTTTGGCTAAAATAACAGGGCCAGGAGCAGTGGCCGCTGGATGGCCGAAGAAATCAACAAATATCCCTCTGGGAAAATCCCGATCCCCATGGAGACCCAAGATCTTGTTCTCCTTTAGCCAGGCTAAGGACTTCTGAGCCGAGAGGCGACGAGGCAAGGCAGGAATAATATCCAAACCTAAGTGATTCCCGATATCTACGAAAAGCCTTGCTCCCTTCTTGAGGCTGGTGCCATACATAACAAAAGCAAAGGGAGTGCCCTCCTGGGTGAGCCTTGCTCCCATTAAAACAAAGTTGCCGAAGTGGCCTATAAGGGCGACCACTCCCTTTCCCTTTACAAGGGCTTTATCCAGGTTCTCCTTCCCCTCTATGGTGAACATCTCTCTAAGTTTCTCAGGTGAGATTTTATACTTGAATCCTTCACAGCCATTCTTAATCCAATTGCGATAGCTCTGGAAGGCAATTCTTCTAATCTCTTCCGCAGACTTCTCTTTCCCAAAGGCACGATTGAGATTCTCAAAGACTGTCTTGTGGAAGATGCCCAATACCCAGGCAATCCTTGCTAAGGCCTCTGCTAAAAGATAGAGCGCCCCCCAGGGAAGGATATTAGCCAGCCAAACGAAACCTTTTAAAGATAGATATTCCAATTCATGCTTTATTTTCTTCTGCTTCACTCCAATAATTTCCCTATCAGTTCTACAGTTTTCTCTGATGCTCCTTGATGTTCTTTAACAATCCTTTGGGCCTTTTCGCCCAATCCCTCTCTTTCTTCAGCGCCTCTTAGAAGGCTTAAGACCTTCTCTAAGAGTTCTTCCTTATTCCTGATCTGAATCCCCCCTTCCCCTTCTTTAAGCAATCGTGCGCTCTCTATGAAGTTGTGCATGTAGGGGCCGAAGAGGGGTGCCTTGCCTAAGGCAGCAGGCTCCAGAATATTATGGCCCCCAATAGGAACCAGGCTTCCTCCCACAAAGACCACTGTTGCTAAGGAATAAACCTTGGCCAATTCGCCGATAGTGTCAAGGAGAATGATCGGTCGGTGATCGGTGATCGGTGATCGGTGATCAGTAATTTGGGAGCGGCGGATATAAGAGAGATTTCTATTTTTACATAAGGACTCGACTTCTGGGATGCGTTCTGGGTGGCGAGGGGTAAGGATGAGTCTTAGGTCTGGAAATTCTTCTTTTACTTTTTGATAAATATCTAAAATAATCTCCTCTTCTTTGGGATGGGTGCTTCCTGCGACCAGAACCAGATCCTTTAAGGAAATCTTTAGTTCTTCAGCCAATTTCTCCATATCTGGGGGTTCGGTCTTCAGTCCATCGAACTTGACATTGCCTGTGGTATAGACCCTCTCCTCTGAAACCCCTAAAGAGATGATTCGCTCCTCATCCAGTTTAGACTGCATGCTGAATAGATCGATATTAGAGAGTACTCTTTTTAGAAAGGGTTTTATTATTCTATAGCCTTTATACGATTTAGATGAAATCCTACCATTGACTACTGCCAAAGGGATTTTCCTTCTCTTTGCTTCCCTTATGAAATTGGGCCAGAGCTCAGTCTCAACCATAATGAAGAGCTTTGGCTGGATAACCTTCAAAACTTTATTTACGATCCATTTAAAGTCTAAAGGAAAGTAGATGATTTCCTTGGGATCAGAAATGGCCTTCCTTGCCATATCCTGGCCAGTATCAGTCACTGTAGAGATTAAAAAGTTATCGTTTGGAAATCTCTTTTTTATAGCATCTATTATGGGAGAGGCAGCGATTACCTCTCCCACACTCACCGCATGAACCCAGATGATATCTTTATTCTTTACTTTAGGAATTAACCCCGCTCCTGTGTACAGGGGGGGGGTAAACCCCAGACGCTGTTTCAATCCCTTCTTATACTTTCCTTTAGTAATCATTCTGAATAAAAAGTAGGGACTGGAGAAGAGCAAAAATAAAAATAGCAAGAGACTATAGATAAGATACATACACCCTCGGTAACGCTCAGGTAAATCCCAAATTCCAAACTCGAAACTCTAAAAAACTTTCCTAATTTTGAGTTTTGAGTTTTGAGTTTTAAGTTTGAACGAAGTAGTTGTCTGCTTCCTCTGTGAGCCTGTTTAGGACTTCTTCTAATTCTTGGGTCTTTTCTTTTATTATCTTTTGTGATGCTTTAGGTGGAACCCTAATTGGTTTTCCATATATAATTATTCCCCGGCTAAAAAAACGAGGAAGGATGAACTTGCTCCAGTTATCAAGATAGACCTTCCTTCTATTAGCATTGGAGCTCAATGGGATAATAGGCATCTGAGTCTTCTGAGCGAGGCGGATTACCCCTTCTTTTACCTTATAGATGGGGCCCCTCGGGCCATCGGGAGTAAAGGCACCATCGAAACCCTCTTTTAATTTCTTAGCCATCAGAAGAAGCGCCCTGCCTCCACCGCGCGATGTAGAACCGCGAAGGGTCCTACTCCCTAAGTGGTGGAGGATGCGGGCAAGATACTCACCATCACGATGTCTGCTCACCAGAGCATAGATACTCTGATTGCGCAGGTGATAGGTGGGTAGAAGCATCCTTCCATGCCAGAAGGCATAGATGACTCTTTCTCCCTTTTTGCGAAGCCTTTTTAGAGGCCCCTCGCCTTTTATCTCGATTTTCAATGTCTTCCCCAAGAGAAGCATAAAGAGCCAACCGAGAAAGGACATTATGCTTGGAGAAAATTTCATCTACCCCTCGCTAACGCTCGGAGTAAGAAAGTATTTTTCATCTTGACTTTGCTTCTTTCAATTCCTACTCTGATACTTTCCTACTCTTTTGTTCTGTTCACTGTGTCCCTGAATTGCATCTCATAGAGTCTCTTGTAGAGTCCACCCTGAGCCAGAAGTTCCTCATGAGTTCCCTTTTGAACAATCCTTCCCTTCTCCAGGACGATGATTTTATCTGCATTCCTCACTGTTGATAGCCGATGGGCGATGACGAAGGTCGTCCTTCCCCTCATTAGTTTATCCAAGGCCTCCTGAACTAACCTTTCTGACTCACTATCCAAGGCACTAGTGGCCTCATCCAGAATTAAAATGGGAGGGTTCTTCAATATTGCCCGAGCAATGGCTAATCTCTGCCTCTCCCCTCCAGATAACTTCACCCCCCGCTCTCCGATAATGGTATCGTAGTCCTTTTCTGTGGCCATGATGAAGTCATGGGCATTGGCTGCTTTAGCGGCTTTAACAATCCCTTCTTCACTGGCTCCCGGTTTTCCATAGGCGATATTATTCCGAATGGTATCGTTGAATAAGAAGGTCTCCTGGGTAACGATCCCAATCTGGCCCCGTAAGGATTTGATGGTTGCTTTTTTAATATCCTTTCCATCTATGGCTATCCTTCCTTTTGTGGGGTCGTAGAAGCGAGGAATGAGATTTACTAAGGTGGTCTTACCCACCCCAGTTGGTCCCACTAAAGCCAGGATCTCTCCCACCTTTGCTTCAAGACTGATATCCTTCAGAATCTCTTCCTTCTCGTAAGAGAAACTGGCCTTTTTAAACTCAATTCTCTCTTTTATTCTGGGTAGTTCTTTAGCATCCTCTGCCTCTTTTACCGTGGGTTCGGTATCCAGAACCCGGAAGACTCTCTCTGCTGCTGCTAATCCCTGCTGGATCTCGGCATTCACCTTGGAGAGTCTCTTCATGGGCTGGGCCAAAGAACCCAGAGCAGCGGCGAAGATTACGAAGAGTGGCCAGGAGATGAGTCCCTTTATAACCTGCATACATCCATACCAAACGATGACCACAATGCCCAGAACAGCGAAGAGTTCTGTTAGGGGAGAGATTAGGGCATCCCTTCTGGCCCACTTCATGAGAGTTCTGAAGAGACTCTTGTTCTCTTTTCTGAACCTCTCGTTCTCCTTCTCCTCCATACTAAAAGCCTGGACAATGTGGATCCCGGATACCGTCTCCTGGAGGTTAGAATAAACATTGGCCATCTTCTCCTGGGAGCGGGTGGTAAGCTTCCTAATCCTCCTTCCCAGACGGGAGACGGGCAGGGCGATAAAGGGAGTGACAGCGAGGTAGACTAAGGCCATCTGCCATCTGATAGCAAAGGCCAGGACAAGACAGATAATAATATTACAGGGCTGGAGGAGGAGATTTCTCAGGCCACTGGTAATCGAGCTCTGGACCGCTCCCGTATCATAGGTGAGACGGGAGATGATCTCACCAGAGCGTCTCTCAGTGAAATAATCTAAGGAAAGGAAGGAGATGTGGCGGTAGAGGTCATTACGCAGATCGATGACCACCCTCTGGCCGATATAGGACATGAGATATTCCTGGTAGTAGCTACTCAAACCTTTAGCAAAAGTAGCAATTACCATAGCAACAAGGATGAAAAGTAGGACTTCTTTTCTGGTATACTTTTCATAAAAATAGAGGAGCTTCTCCTGGGCCCTCCCCTTCCAGCTTCTCTCGAGTTTAGCGATATAGTCAGGGACAAGCTCCTCTTTCACTCCCAGTTCTTTAACATCAAATAGGGCGATAGGTTCTGGGGAGAGGACCTTGCCCATCAGAGGAAGGCCGGTAACGAGAGTAAAGCCAGCGAATATTGCAGCAAACCACATACAGATTAAAGCAACCAAGAAGCGTCCCTTATATGGTCTAAGGTATCTTAATAGCCTTCTATAGAGTCCCATTTAAGCCTCCATTGAACATTGAGCATTGAACATTGAGCATTGAAATCCGAAATCCAAAACCAGAAATCCGAAAAAATGTCTAAATGCCTCAATGACTAAATTTAACATTTGGAAATTTGAGCATTGATTCGTTATTCGTCATTCGGGTTTCGCCATTTAATTTGGTGATTGGTTATTACTTTTTTCTTTTCATTTTGCATTGTTAACTTTGCATTTTGCATTTTTACTTGGTTGATTCCAAGGTTTCCAGGATATTTTCCGCTGCTCTTCTCGGTGCCCCAGGCTCTCCCAGTTTCTCCTTTACTTTGGCCAGTTCGGCCTTCATCCCATTCAATCTTTTAGAATCCTGCAAGATCTTTAGGGCAGCTTGGGCGATTTTTTCTGGTCTTGCTCCGTATTGCAGAAACTCAGGAACTATTTTTCTACCGGCTACGACATTCACCAATCCAATATAGGGAATCTTTAACAAGATCTTCGATAATAACCAGGTAGTGAAATGGACCTTATAGATAATAATCATGGGAAGGCCTAAACAGGCGTTCTCTAAAGTGGCGCTTCCCGAGGCCACCAGGGCAAAGTCCATTATATTCCGAGCATCAAAGGTAGGATCCTCCACTATCCTAATAGAGGAATTTACCCTCTTTAATACAGTATTCACCCTTTCTCTGGAGAGGGTGGGGGCCAGGGGTAGGATGAACTGAGAATCTGGTATTCTTTCCTTTATTCTCTTTGCGGTTTCAACCATTACTGGAAGGAGGCGCTTGATCTCTCCTTCTCTACTACCTGGTAAGAGGCCAATGATGGGTTTATTCTTCTCAAGTTTGAACCTCTCATAGGCTTTCTCCTTAGGAAGAAGAGGTTTAACGATATCCATGAAGGGATGGCCGATAAAACTTACCGGGCAACCCGCTTCCTGATAAATTCTTTCCTCAAAGGGAAGAATGACGACCATCTTTTTCACTAAATTGGTGATCTTCTTTACCCTTTTCCTTCCCCAGGCCCAGACCTGGGGACTGATGTAATAATTAACTGGGATATTCTTCTTTCTGGCCTTCTTCGCCACCCTCAAGTTGAACCCGGGATTATCGATTAAGATTATCCCCTGAGGCCTCTCCTTCTCCATGAGATCGTCTAACTTCTTGAGGATTCTACGAAAGACTTTAATATGTTTCAGGACCTCAACGAAACCAACTACTGCTATCTGGGTAATATCGGAGACCAGCCTCACCCCGGCCTTCTCCATCCTCCTTCCCCCAATCCCAAAGAGTTCTATCTCTGGAGAAAGATTCTTTAGTTCTTGGACAAGATAGGCTCCTTGGAGATCGCCACTGGCCTCTCCGGCCAAAATCATGATCCTCCTCTGGGGCTTAATTTGACGAGATATCTCCCAAGCAATGGCCAGCGCCTCCCTCCCTGCTTCTCCGGAAACCAGGGGTTCCTGGCCTCTCTGAACGGCGTGAATAAAGGCCTCCAGTTCCAACTTTAAGGGTTCTATCTTCTCAATCTCTGGTTGGGAAGGGACGATCCTCACCCCACCATCTGGGGTAATCTCCCGACGATAGACTAAAAGTTCCTGATTGATATAATCTAAGGAGAGATAGGCATCCCTCTGAAATATCCTTATCTTCCTGGTCTCCTCTTTTGTCACGCGACTGGCGGTGATATTTGCGATACAGCCATTCTCAAATGTGATTCGGGTGTTGGCAATGTCCTCTTCCTGGGAGAGGACAGGTACTCCTACCGCCTCTATTCTCTTGACCGGTGAATTGACCAGGGAGAGGATAATATCGATGTCGTGGATCATGAGATCCATAACCACTCCTATATTGGCTGCCCGGGGCTTAAAGGGGCCCAAACGGTGGCATTCTATAAACCTCGGGTCCTTGATTATCCTATTTAGGGCGGAGACCGCGGGATTGAATCTTTCAATATGGCCTACCTGCAAAACGAGTTTCTTCTTCTTCGCTAATCTGAGTAGTTCGTCTGCTTCTCCCAGAGTCTGGGTCATGGGCTTCTCAATCAGAATATGGACCCCAACATTCAAGAAGTCCTTACTTATTCTATAATGGAGTTCTGTGGGAACGGCGATGCTTGCAACATCCACTCTTTTTAAGACTTGAGTATATTCTGTATAAGCAGAGGTTTTATATTCCTGGGCGATCCTCCTTGACCTCTCTTCATCGATATCGACCACAGCCACCAGTTCCACATCAGACATCTCAGAGTAGATCCGAGCGTGATGCTGTCCCAGGTGTCCTACACCAATTACTGCTATTTTAATTAGCTTCGTCATACTTCTCCCTACTATTGTAAATTAGTTGGATTAGTATATTAGGTGGATTTTTACCCAACTAGTCCAACCAATCCACCTATTTTAAGATACCGAAATTTCAATAAAACAAGGTTCTCCGATGAAATCGGAGGTTCTTATTTTACTGACTTCTATCTTATTTGGCTACGATACTGATTCCTGCCTCATTGGCCATTTCGATGAGCCGCTCTCTATCCAAGAGGACGGTCTTCCGAGCATCGATAGCTAAACAGGAAGCATTAATCTCTTTTAATGCCTTCAAGGTCTCTGTGCCCACCACAGGTAGATCGAGCTGAATCTCACCCTCTTCTCTGGCAACCTTGACCACTACCGCTTTCTCCTTTGCCAATCTTCCACCCCTTCTTATGGTCTTATCCGTCCCCTCAGCGCTCTCTACAGCTAAGATGGTTTGCTCCTTGACCACCACGGTTAAGGAACTCATTTTTAAAACCCGGGCAATCTCTTTGGCTATTCTTCTGCCAAAATCCATATCCTCTTCTTCTTCCCGAGAAGGCTTCCTCTCAGTAAGGACTCCTTCCTTAGGAATGAGCGGGGAAAGAAACTCCCTGGGATCGGCTACTCTTACTCCTGTCTGGGCTAACTTATCCCTTAGAGCCCCCAAGAGAGAATCATCACTTTTATCCTTTAGATTAGTGAGAAGGGCTCTTGCTTCATCGTCCAGTTTTAGATTGGTGAATAGAGAATCCTTTGATATCCTCCCCACCATAGCTAATTCTTCGATCGCTTCTTCTTTCAATATCTTGATTAACTTTCCGAGCTCTCCCAATCCTATCCAGTGAACTTTTTCTATTTCCTTTTCTATTCTTAGAGAAGCCTCACCCTTTATACCAATTGCTACCACTTCCTTTCCCTCTTTCTGAAGAGCCTGAATGAAGAAGAGGGGAAACTTGCCCTTGCCGGCAAGGAGTCCTATCCTTTTCACCCCGCCCCTCCTTTTACATTCAAACAAATAATTCCTATCAAGGAAAAATCCACCATTTCAGGCTTTTCAGTCTTAAAATTATCAATCTTACGAGGGGCGGGGTTCATTTGCATATCCCCCGCTTACTTGTTCTTAAAAACTCCAGAAGATGTTTTATAGAATCTGTCTTTTCTAATTCTTGCTCAATTTTCTCTGTTGCCCGAGAGAGGTTGAGTTTGGAGCGAAAGATGAGGCGAAAGGCCTCTTTTAGAATAGAAATCTCTTTACGGGAGAAGCCGTGCCTCTTCAACCCGATAGTATTTATTCCCGATACCCGCAGGGGGTCTCCGGCACCTATAATATAGGGGATAATATCCTTACGGACTGGAGAAAACCCTCCGATCATCGCATATGCCCCGATGCGCACATATTGATGAACAGCCACAATCCCTCCAACGACGGCATAGTCCTCAACAGTTACATGGCCTGCTAGGGTAGCCACATTGGCCAAGGTAACTCCATCCCCTATTCTACAATCATGGGCAATGTGAACATAGGCCATAAGGAAGTTATTATTCCCAATTTTCGTCTCCCCTCCCCCCTCCTTTGTTCCTCGATTGATGGTCACGAACTCCCGGATAATGTTATTCTCCCCAATTACTACCCTTGTCTTCTCCCCCTTATATTCCAGATATTGAGGAGGAGTGCCGATGGCTGATTGAGCAAGGATCTTACAGTTCTTACCGATCTTTGTCCAGCCATCAAGGAAGACATGAGGACCGATCTGGCAACCATATCCAATCTCTACATTCTCCCCCACAATGGTATAAGGACCGATGCTTACTTCTTTACTAATCTTTGCCTTCTTATGAACAATGGCTGTCCTATGTATTCCCATTTTTCGTTAAACCTCCTAAGTAACCAGTAACTAGCGAACAGTAAAAAACTGGTTACTGTAAACTGTTAACTGTGAACTCCCCGATGAAATCGGGGGTCATTCCCCCTCCCTCAGGACAAGGGCGAACATGAGCTCTGCCCCAGCCACTAACTTATCTTCGACATAGGCCCTGGTGGTCATCTTCCCCATTCTTCCTTTAATCTTGCTCACCTCTGCCTCGAGACGCAAAGTATCACCGGGGACTACTGGTTTTCTGAAACGAACCTTGTCAATGCCTGTAAAGTAGGCCAGTTTCCCGGAATGTTCTCGCTTCGATAGGAGTAAAATTCCTCCTACCTGGGCCATGGCCTCAACGATGAGCACCCCGGGCATAACCGGATGGCCTGGGAAGTGCCCCTGAAAAAACTCCTCATTTATTGAAACATTCTTAATCCCCACTGCCCTCTTATCCTCTTCGAGTTCAAGGATCCTATCTACTAAGAGGAAGGGATATCTATGGGGAAGGATCTTCTGAATGTCCTTAATACCTAAGATTTCTTTAGTCCTTATCCTCTTCTGAATTTCTTCTATTTCTTTCTTTAAAGGAATCTTCTCTCTCTTCAGGCTATGGATTTTCTTTACCAGCTCCACGTTTGCCCCATGGCCACTCTTTAAGGCAATGATATGGGCTTTAAGGGGGGGGCCGATGAGATATAAATCTCCAAGTAAATCGAGGATCTTGTGGCGCACAAACTCATCGGGAAACCTTAAGGGTTCTTTATTCAATATTCCTTTCTCGCCGATGACCACGGCATTCTCCAGGCTCCCCCCTTTAATGAGCCCCCTCTCCCTCAGTTCCCTTACTTCGCTCTCAAAGCCAAAGGTCCTTGCGGGAGCGATTTCTTTTACGAAGGTATCCTCATTTATGACAAAGGAAGCAAACTGGGTCCTCAGGACCGGATGGTCAAAGTCAATGGTATAACTTATCTTGAGCTCCTCGTTTGGTAGGGCGATGAGATAGACATCCCCCTTCGCTGAAGCTTCGGAGGATAGTCCACCGAAGTCTTGACGAAGGTGGACATCCTCTTTTATATAGAAAACAGGCTCTTTTAACTCTAAGTATTCTCTTTCTTTTTCCTGCTCAACGATCCCTGCTTCTTTTAGGGCTTGAGCAAAGGGAAGGGCACTTCCATCCGCTGCCGGTGCTTCATCTGAATCTATCTCAATAATTAAATTATCAATACTCAAACCGGTCAAGGCCGCCAAGATATGCTCGACACTCTGCACTTTTAGTTCACCTTCTCCGAGACTTGTTTCGCGAGAGGCTTTAATCACTTTAGTAACTTCTACTACTATCTGGGGCTTGCCCCCAAGGTCCACCCGAACAAACCTTACTCCACTATCTACGGGAGCAGGCTTGAAGGTAATCTTTACCTTTCTCCCAGTATGTAATCCGTTCCCAGAGTAACTGATTTCTCTTCCAATGGTCCTCTGTTTCATTTCTTCTTTTCCAATTCCTCGATTCTTTTCTTTAACTCTCGAACCAATTTGTGTAATTCTGGTAGCCTCAATATGCTGGCCTCGATCCTCTTAGCCTGAGCATGGGGCCTTGCTGGGTAACCAGAGACAACCGTATTTGGGGGAACGGATTTTAATACCCCTGCCCGACCCCCCACTATCACTCCATCCCCAATCTTTATATGGCCGACCACCCCTGCCTGACCTGCTAAGGTAACTCCTTTACCAATCTCGGTACTTCCTGAGACCCCCACTTGGGCAATGATGATGGAGTCCTCTCCAATGACTACATTATGGGCGATTTGGACCAGGTTGTCTATCTTCACTCCTCTCTTTATCCAGGTTTTTCCCAAGGTTGCTCGGTCGATAGTGACATTGGCTCCAATCTCAACGTCATCCTCAATGACCACCCTTCCAATCTGAGGAACCTTATGCTGCTTTCCTTCGTGTGGGATATAGCCGAAGCCATCGGAACCGATGACTGTCCCGGAATGGATAATTACTCTACTGGCAATCTTTACTCCCTCTCTGATCATCACCTGGGGGTAGATGAGGCAATCTTTTCCTATTCTACTTCCCCTTCCCACATAGACTAAGGGATAGATTATGGTATTATCTCCAATCCTCGCTTTTTCTTCTATCATAGAGTAAGCACCGATGGAGACCTTCTTCCCCAGATCCACCCCTTTTGAAACGATGGCTGTGGGATGAACCCCTTCGGTAGGTTTTTGGTAAGGAACTAAGATCCTCATCACCTGGCTAAAGGCAAGATAAGGATTCTCCACCTGGATAAGGGGAACTTTCGCTTCCTTGACTTCGCGGGAGACGATGACCGCTGAGGCCTGAGTAGTTTCTAAAAGGGGAAGGTGCTTTATATCGCTAATGAAGGTGATTTCTCCTTTCCTTGCCTCCTTTATTTCAACTACACCCTCTACCTCAATACTTGCATCTCCTACTATCTTTCCTCCAATTAGTTCCGCTATCTCTCTCAAACTTTTTTTCATATTTCACCACGAGATAGGTAACCACAGATTTTCACAGATTCTCACGAGATTTTGAAAACTTTCTCTCTCGCTAATCTGTGTTAATCTTGTGGTTCATTTTGCATTTTGCATTGCTAATTTTTCATTTTTCATTGATCTTCTTTCCCACTTTTTCCGTTACCCCGTTACCCCGTTACCCCGACACCTCGTCCCTCATCCCTCGTCCCTCGGTCACTCCCACTCTCCCGCCTACTCACTTTCTCTCTTTCTCTCTTTTACAATTACTTCCCTTTATTCAATACTTTTATCACCTCATCCGTGAGATCCATGCCCTCTCCTCCATAAAGCAAGCTATCCTTCCTTAAGATGAGGGTATATCCCTCCTTTTCCCCGACCTTCTTTATCACACTTAATATCTCAGTGATTAGTTTCTTGGTCATGGTTTCCTCTTTTCTTGCCAGATCTATTTCCACATCCCTTACATACTTCTGGAGGTCCAGGATCTTCTGATTGATCTCCTGGGCCCTCTTCAATCTCTCCTCTTTAGAGAGGAGGGCCTCCTGGGTGGTGAGTTCTTCTCTTAAAGAAGTAATCTCATTTTCTAATTTGGTAATTTCCTTCCGACGCGCGTTAATTTCCTTATTGAGCTCCTGGCTCGCCTTCTGGGTCTCAGTATACTCATCGAATACCCGGTCCATATCCACATAGCCCACCTTCGCCAAATCCGCTGTTTTCGCTGATCCAGCAAATAAAACCAGCAACATTCCTAGGATCAAAATCTTCTTCAGCATTTTCTTCCTCCTTTTATTCATTATCCGTGCAAATCCGTTTTTAATCCGTGCCTATCCGTGTTTTAGAAGGATTGACCAATAGAAAAATAGAACTGGCTATGGGAGACACCAGTCGGGGGATTGATGGGTTTTCCATAATCGAAGCGCAGAAGACCCATGGGGCTATGGAACCTTATTCCCGCTCCATAGCCTCCCTCAATATCTTCCCAGTCCGGATTACTACCCCTGGCCCAGGTATTCCCACTATCGACAAATAAGACTCCTTTTAATCTCCGATATATGGGAAAGCGCCACTCTAAGTTACCCACCACCATCTTTACTCCTCCAATGGGATCACCATTGGCTGCCTTGGGACCGATATCGGCATACTTCCATCCTCTCACAGTATCCGCTCCCCCAATATAGAACCTCTCGAAGATGGGGACATAGGCAGAGTCATCGAACTCCTCAACATATCCCGCCCGAAGGCGCAGGGCGAGAACGAACTTCCAGAAGGTTTTGAAGTACCACCTAGAATCCAATCTATGCTTTAAGAAGTCAAAGTCCCCTCCTAAGGGGCCGCCAGCGCACTCTATCGATAAAGAGTTATAGGAGCCTTTGCTGGGATCGAAGATGTAGTCCCTGGTATCCCTCGCCAGGCTAGGGGTGAGAGAAGAGAGAAATTTCTTCCCTTCTTCCCGGGTAATATCAAAGGGGGCATCGCTTTCTACTTTATAAACCCTCACCCTCTCCCCCTTATACTTAAGGTACCACTTGGTGAAGTCGGTTATGGGGTGACCAAAAGTAATATCTCCCCCTCTCCTTTCAATATCATAGCTATCCCGGACCCTCGTCTTATGCCAAATACCGGTAGAGAAGTAGGTTGGAGTATTGAAGAGCCAAGGGTTAGTAAAACGCAGGGAATAGTTCTGCCTCTTCCCTCCAAACTCCACAGTGGCGCTTGCCTGATATCCCCGGCCAAAGAGGTTGATTTCAGAGACTGAGACCTGGCCTATCACCCCGTCTACATTGGAATATCCCGCTCCCAGGTTTAGGGTCCCGGTCTTCTTCTCCTTGACATCAAAGACCAGGTTTATGATATCTGGTTCTTTTCCCGGATAGGTATCGATTTTTACCCCTTCTTCTCCCTCGATGTCCAACCTCTTGAAGTATCCTAAGTTATATAACTTCTCCTGGCTTCTCAGTATCTTCTTATAGTTGAAGATCTCTCCTTCCCCAATGACCAGCTCCCTTCTTATCACATAATTCTTGGTCTTCTCATTCCCCGTGATCTCGATCTTCCCGATATAGGCCAAAGAGCCTTCCGTGATATCCAGACTGATGTCTATCCTCTCTTCCTTTTCATCGATCTTCTTCGTTGGTACTACCCGGGCAAAGGCATATCCCTTATTGTAGTATAGGGCGTGGATCTGGAAGAGATCCCTATCGAACTGTAGTTCATTATAGACCATCCCCTCTTTCAGAACTGTCTCTTTCTTGATCTCCTCATCTGTGAATAATTCATTGCCCGAGATGGTCAGGCTTCCCATCTTTATCTGAGGTCCTTCTTTGATTAAGATAGTAATAAATATCTTTTCTTCTTCATAACTAATCTTATGATCCACAATCCCCGCTAAAAGATAGCCTCTTGTCTTATAGAGAGTGACTATCCTTTCTAAGTCTTCTTGAAAGACCTTCTTATCGAACTTTCTCTTCTTGGTCTTCATCACCCTCCTTATCTTCCTATCAGAGAAGACTTCATTCCCCAGGATCTCAATCTTCTTTACCTTTAGCCTCGGACCCTCTTTAATATTAAAGGTGACATTTACTTTCCCTTCTTCCTTATCTATCTTTATCTCTTCCTGAACCTTGGCCTGATAATACCTCTTCTCCTTGTATAGAGAGAGAATCTCCTCCTTGGCCTCCTCTACCTTCTTCTCGCTATAGACCTCGTCAACCTTCAGCCCAACCTCATCTAAGAGGGTTCCTTTTCTGATCTTCTTATTTCCCTTAAAAATTATCTTCTCAACTAAGAATCTCTCCTCAACGATGAACTTTACCTTAATCCCTTCTTCAAAAGGAGAGATGTCGATCTTGACATCAGAAAAGAAACCTAAGGCATAGATTCTCTTCAGGTCTTCTCTTAAGGCAGGAAGAGAGTATTCATCCCCTACTTTGGTCTCTACCACCTTTAAGATTCTTTCCCGGGTAATGTTCTTATTCCCCCCAACCTCAATGGCCTTGATAATCTTTCCTTGGGCCCTTGCTCCGCCAGTAATAATCGCCAGACTAAAAATGACAAGGATCAGACTTTTCCTCATATGAAATTCTTAAAGGAATTCTCCCCTGAAACCCCTTGATGTAAGTAAGGAAAAAAGGGAAACAGGGAAAAAGGGAAAATAGGCATTAGAAATGGGAAATTGGAAATTGGAAATTCTCTCACTTTCTCACCTGCTCACTTTCCCACTTTCTCCCTTCCCTTCTCCTTGAAGACCAGCCTATTCTCCTCAAGATCGACCAGAATGGTGGAGCCCTCTTTGAACCTTCCTTTTAAGAGTTCAGAGGAGAGAGGGTCCTCAATGAACCTCTCAATATTCCTCTCCAGTGGTCGGGCGCCAAAGACATAGGTATAATCCTTGGTCCCCTTGATGGCATCGTACTCCTTGGTGACCAGGAATTCCCTGGCCTTATTAGAGAGCTCTAACTTTATCCCCTTCTTATCCAATCTCTTGCGCAATCTTTCAAGCATGAGTTCCGAGATTTTGGTTAGATTATCCTTGTCTAAGGGATGGAAGACGATGATCCCATCCAGCCTATTCAAGAACTCTGGTCGGAAGATCTTCTTCATCTTGGAGAGAACATTCCGCCTCATCTCCTCATGGGAGATTTCCTTTACCGCCTCAAAGCCCGGAGCTCTCCTCATAATATCCTCAGTCCCCACGTTACTAGTCATGATGACGACCGCGTTCTTAAAGTTTGCCGTTCTGCCCAGGCTATCCGTCAATCTCCCTTCATCCATAACCTGCAACAAGATATTGAAGACATCGGGATGGGCCTTCTCGATCTCGTCTAAGAGAATCACAGTATAGGGCCTTCTCCTCACTGGTTCTGTGAGCTGGCCCGCCTCCTCATATCCTACATATCCTGGGGGAGCCCCAACCAGTCTTGAGACTGTAAACCTCTCTGCGAATTCACTCATATCGAACCTCACCATGGCATTCTCATCACCGAAGAGGGACTCGGCCAGGGTGCGGGCAAGTTCCGTCTTTCCTACTCCAGTGGGACCAGCGAAGATAAAGGAGCCGATGGGCCTCTTGGGCTCCTTTATCCCTACCCTGGCCCTTCTCACAGCATCGGAGACCGTCTTAAGGGCCTCCTCCTGACCGACTACCCTCTTGGCTAGCTCCTCTTCCATCCTGGTTAGCCTCTCCTGCTCATCCTGGGTGAGTTTGATGACCGGTATTCCCGTCCACTTGGAGACGATATAGGCGATATCGTCACTAGATACTTCCGGCTTCAAGGCCTTCTTTGACCTCTCCCACTCCTCCCTGGTCTTCTTCAACTTCTCTTTCAGTTCTTTGACTCTGTCTCTATATTCTGCTGCTTTCTCAAACTCCTGGGCCTTTACCGCTTCTACCTTCTCCTTCTCTGCCTCCTCTATCTCCTTCTCTATATCCTTAAGATGAGGGGGCATGGTGGCCTCTGCTAAGCGCGCCCGGGCGCTGGCCTCATCAATCAGATCAATGGCCTTATCTGGAAGGTTCCTATCAGAGATATATCTCTCGGATAATTCTGCTGCAGATTTCAGAGCCTCTGGGGTTATCCTTACTTTATGATGCTCCTCATACCTGCTCTTTAATCCCTCCAGGATCTTCTCTGTCTCTTCCACAGATGGCTCATCGATGAAGACCTGCTGAAACCTCCTCTCAAGGGCTCCGTCCTTCTCAATATACTTTCTATATTCACCTAAGGTTGTGGCCCCGATACACTGCAGTTCCCCCCGGGCTAAAGAGGGCTTTAGGATGCTGGAAGCATCGATGGCTCCCTCTGCCGCACCAGCCCCGGCCAAGGTATGGAGTTCATCAATGAAGATGATGATGTTCCCACTCCTCCTAATCTCATCCACTACTTTCTTTAATCTTGCCTCAAACTCACCCCGATACTTGGTTCCCGCGACCATTCCTGCTAAGTCCAGGGCGATCATCCTCTTATCGGCTAATAGATCGGCCACTTTCCCTGCTGCAATTCTCTGAGCAACACCCTCTGCGATGGCCGTCTTTCCCACTCCCGGCTCACCAATTAATGCCGCATTATTCTTTGTCCTCCGGGCTAAGATCTGGATGATCCTCCCTATCTCATCCTCCCTTCCGATGACCGGATCGAGCTTTCCCTCTTTTGCCAATTGGGTCATATCCCTCCCATAGGCATCCAGGGCTGGAGTCTTAGAGACCGCCTTCGGTTTCATGGCCGCTTTCGGTATTCCAAATATTCCAGGAAAACCCTTGGGGATCTCTTCTTCTGGAGCAATTCCTGGTATCTCCGGGGCCTCAGGAGGAACCTCTGGTCGAAGGAGCTCCAGTATGGCCTTTCTTGCTTTTTCTAAATCAACCTTTAGGTTTAATAAGACCTGGGCAGCCACCCCTTCTCCCTCACTAATCAGGGCCAAGAGGATGTGCTCTGTCCCCACATAATTATGTCCTAACCTTCTCGCCTCCTCCACCACAATCCTTTCCAGGACTTTCTTCGCCCGAGGAGTAAAGGGGATCTCGCCCATCTTTAGAGTTGCTGCTCCTTTGGGGACGATCTTCTCCACCGCTAACCTTATGGACTCTAAATCGACACCGAAGCCCTTAAGTATTTCAACCGCTACCCCCTCTCCCAATCTTACCAATCCTAAGAGTAGATGCTCTGTTCCCACATAATCGTGACCCAGTCTTCCTGCCTCTTGGCGGGCAAGATCTATGACCCTCTTTGCTCTCTCAGTGAACCTTCCATCCATCTCAAACCTCCCAATAGTCTCTTTATCGTTAGCCAGTTAATGGTTTACCCGCTCCCCGATTCACCGGGGTCGCTGTTTACCGCTTACGGTAAAAAACCGTACACCGTAAACCGTTAACCGTAAACCAATTGTTATCGATTACTGCTTCTTATTTTTAACTTTTCTCTTATGAGTGTTGCTCTCTTCACGTCCCTCTCTGGAGCGCTTAACTTCTTGCCTGCCATCTCTTGAAGATGGGCAGGTCGGGTGAGAATCAGTAGTTCATTTAAAGTGGAGATATCTATATCCTTAGCCAGATCGATACTCGCTCCCAAGCGCAATTTGGAGAGGAGGGTCAGGGTCTCAGCAGAACTGATGGTATAGGCGCTGCAGAGCGTTCCATAGGCCCGGGAGACGCTATCTTTTATCTCTTCTTTTAATTGGGTTAGGAGCCTCTTCCGTGCTCCCTTTTCATACTCCATAATCTCCCGGGCAGCCTTCTCCACGTGCTCCACAATCTCCTCCTCACTCTCACCCAGACTTATCTCATTTGAAATCTGAAATAAGTCTCCCTGGGCCTGGGTCCCCTCTCCATAGATGCCCCTTACCGCCATATTCGCTCGGGAGACGGCATCCAGGACCTTGTTTATCTGTCTTGATATAACTAAGGCAGGGAGATGAATCATGGCCGAAGCCCTCAGGCCTGTTCCAGTATTTGTGGGGCAGGCGGTTAAGTATCCATACTTCTCAGAATAGGCATAATTCAATCCCTTCTCCAGTTCATTATCTATCTTGCTTGCCAATCTCCAGGCCTCAATGAGGTTCAGTCCAGACTCTGTCACCTGAATCCTGAGATGGTCCTCCTCATTCACCATGATGGAGATGATCTCTTTATCTCCGATAATAACCGCCCTCTCCTTTCCCTTGCCTTGAGCATGCTCCCTGGAGATTAGATGACGCTCCATCAAGAACTGGCGATCGATGTCATCCAGTTCTTTGAGATCGATTATAAGGGCATTCTTCAGATAACTGCTTCTCTTAGCTCCTTTTGAAACCTGTTCTATAATCGCGGCTAAATCTTCTTTCTTTGCCCAATGGGTGAAGGAGAAGTCAGCCAAGTTCCGGGCAAGTCTCACGCGGCTTGAGATGACGATCTCCTTTGACTCCTCGAGCCACTGACTAATCTTAGAAGCCATTTCTTTAAAACGCATTTTACTCCCCTAAAATTAGTTGACAAGTTGACAAGTTGATAAGTCAATACGTTAATAAGGTAATTGGGTAACGGTTAAGGTTAGGTAGTTAGTTTGGTTGTTAGGTTAGGTAGTTGG
Source organism: bacterium (assembly GCA_030615855.1). Taxonomy (GTDB): domain Bacteria; phylum UBP18; class UBA7526; order UBA7526; family UBA7526; genus JAUWXM01. The sequence goes on from JAUWYL010000008.1 coordinate 36,470, forward strand.
TCTTTTTAAAAGAACACCTAACCCTTACCCAACTACTTGGTATAACCCCTTCTATTACTCCCCTCTTCGTCGCCTTATTCTCTTATTTTTCCTTATTTGCTTATTAACTTATTAACTTATTAACTATCTCTGTTTTTTCTGTCTTGTCTCAAGGGTCCTTATCTCATCTCTTAGCCTTGCTGCCTCTTCATACTCTTCCCTCTTAACTGCTTCCTGAAGCTTTTTCTTCATCTCTTCGATCTCGTTCTTAGGGACCTTCGCTTTTGCTGGAACCTTGGAGGGAACCTTTCCCTTATGAATGATGCCTCCGTGTATCCTTCTGAGCATGGGCTCCAACTGTTCCTTGAACGTCTCGTAGCACTGACTACATCCCAGCTGGAATGTTTTCTTAAAGTCGCTATAAGAAAGACCGCATCTGGGACATTTGATTTCCTCTACTTCCGGGGGCTTGATCTTCTCTTCAAAAGGGGTAAAGAACTCGGTATGAAAGGAAGGGAAATCAGAAAATATCTTCAAAAAGAGATCAGGAAAAGAGGGGAAGAAGGACTCTATCTCCTTCTTTATCTCACCCGTGACCTCCTCGGCACATTTATCACAGAGGTGCATGACCGTGAACTCACCACCCACGATCTTTATTACTGGGACTGTGGCCTCTTCCTTACCACATCTCTCACAAAGCATCGCTTCTCCTCACTATCGCTCGGATAGTTTACAGTAACCAGCGAACAGTAACCAGCAAAACCACAGAATATCAGTATAGACGCCAGACAAGCTGGCTAAATTTTTCGCGGTGCTCAGAATGCAGAATAGCAGAATGAGAATTTAGAAGGTCAAAGTATCAGATTTTGTCTGATTTCTGATAACTGACCCTCTCCATCTGATATTCTGGTTATCTGATGCTCTTTTACTTTTTTACTGTAAACTGGTTACTGGTTACTATTTACTTATAGATGGACGTTCCTTCTCTTTGAGTCAGTTTCTTGAACCTTTCTCTCAGTTTAAGAGTAATCTCCCCTGGTTTTCCATCCCCGATATCCTTGTCATCTACCTTGACTACTGAGATGACCTCTGCTGCTGTTCCGGTCAGAAAGCACTCATCCGCCTCATACAGTTCCTTAACGGTGAAGGGCAACTCATGTGCCTTAATTCCCAAAGTTTCTGCTATTTCTAGAACGGCATCCCTGGTTATTCCTCTTAAGGCCCCCGTCTCTGTGGGGGGAGTAATCACCTCTTTATTTCTAACAATGAAGACGTTATCCGCAGTGGCCTCTGCCACATAGCCCTCAATATTGGTCATGATTCCCTCTGCCATATTTGCTCTATTCACCTCGATCCTGGCCAGGATATTATTCAGATAATTTAAGGACTTTATCCCTGGATTCAGGGCCTCCCTAATATTTCTCTTTGTTTTGGTAACTATTACCTCCAATCCATTCTCATAAAACTCCTCGGGATAGAGTTTTATCTTATCAGTAATGATGAAGATAGTTGGCTTAGGACACTTCCTGGGATCTAAGCCCAAATCCCCTATCCCCCTGGTAACCACCAATCTTATATAGGCATCCCTTAACTTATTGGCCCTCAAGGTCTTCAAAACCGCTTCCCTCATCTCTTCTTTTGAAAGAGGAATCTTTAAAGCGATAGCCTGGGCTGAAGCATAGAGTCTATCCAGATGCTGTTCCAATCTGAAGACCTTGCCATTATACGACCTTATTCCTTCAAATACCCCATCTCCGTATAAGAGCCCATGGTCATAGACCGAGACCTTTGCTTCTTCCTTTTTGATCAGTTCTCCATCAAAATAGACTAACATCTTTATCCCCCGGGATTAATCTCTTTTTTGAGTCTCTCCAATTCTTCTTCTACGTAGCGGGCGATCTTCTTCTGGGCAACATCATCAGGAAGGACGAACTTAAGGCCCACAGAATAATCCTCTTCTTTTTCCACCTTATGGCACCAGACGACCTGGGCGATGGTTTTAACCTTATCCATCTCTCCCTCTTTCGTGGGAAGGTCGATCTCTAAGGCAGCAATAGTCCCTTCCTTAACGGAATCCTTCCTCTTTATTCTTAAGCCCCCTCCTCCTACCTCATAGGTAGATGTCTCCCAAGTTCCTCCCGAGAACTCTAAGGGAAACATATACCTTACTGGAATGGCCCTCTTCACCCTCGGGACTTTTCTCCTCTCTGGTCCCTTATACTCCTTTTCCATAATTATTCCTCCTTAAACGCAGATTGTCGCTGATAAATCTGCGGTCATCTGCGTTTTGATCTGCGGTCATCTGCGGTCCTGCCATCCACCAGGCGAACCATGCGCTCGGCTCTCTTAGCTAACCCCTCATTATGGGTAGCAATAATGAGGGTCTTTCCCTTCTTTTCACTCAACCTCCAGAGAAGGCTATGTATCGCCTCGCCTGTTTTCCTGTCCAGGTTTCCGGTTGGTTCATCTGCTATGAGAATATCTGGCTCATTTACTAAAGCCCTTGCTAAAGCAACCCTCTGCTGTTCACCTCCCGATAGCTCAGGCGGCCTGTGATCTAACCTCTTTCTCAGCCCCATCTCTTCCAATATCTCCCTCGCCCTCTCCTTAACTTTGGACATCGGACTTCGGACTTTGGACATTATTAAACCAGGCATCATCACATTCTCTAAAGCAGTGAACTCGTTCAAGAGGTGATGAAACTGGAATAAGAAACCAATCCTTCTACTTCTCAAAAGAGCAAGTTTTCCGTCATTTAGATTATAGACTTCCTCTCCCCCTAAGAAGACTTTCCCTCTCGTTGGTCTATCCAGGGCACCCAGAAGATGGAGAAGAGTGCTCTTCCCCACGCCAGAGGGTCCAACGATGGATATAATCTCCCCCTCCTTTACCTTTAGATTCACTCCTTTTAAAACTGGGACGGCCTGACCATCCTGGTAATAGGTCTTGTATAAATTTTTGGCAACAAGAATATCATCCATCGCAGCAACCTCTAAAGTAACCAGTTTTTTTACTGTAAACTGTAAACCGTTAACCGTTAACCTCTATTCTTCCGTCACTCATACCTGATGGCCTCTACCGGATCCAGCCTCGCTCCCCGCCAAGCGGGGTAGATGGTCGCCAATAGACTTATCCCGATAGCTGCTAAAATGATGAGGAGGATATCGCTTCCTCTCATGGAAATGGGCAGGATGCTTATATAGTAGACTTCTCCTCCTCCAGGAAGTTTGACGAAATGGTACCTATCCTGCAGGAAACAGATGAAAGAACCAATAAACGTCCCCAAAAGGGTTCCCATAAGGCCAATGATCAACCCCTCCAGGATGAAGATGGACATGATGCTTTTGCGCTGAGCGCCCATGGCCTTCAGTATCCCGATCTCCTTCGTCTTCCTGATGACCTTCATGATCAGGGCGCTGGCGATGTTAAAGGCGGCGACCAGGATGATGAGAACCAGAATAACGGTCATGGTAATCTTCTCCATCCTTAGAGCAGCGAAGAGGTTGCTGTTGAGCTCCATCCAGTTCCTTACCCAGTAGGGGTAGCCTAATTCCTCCTGGATTCTTTTATCCATCTTACCTGCCTGATAGATATTATCTATCTTTACCTGTAGCCCGGTGACTACCTCTCCCATCCCAAATAATCCCCGGGCGCTATCCAAGGTAACATAGGCCAGGGTTGAATCATACTCATACATCCCGGTATCGAAGATGCTAGTGACTTTGAATCTTTTGAACCTGGG
>JAUWYL010000033.1 GCA_030615855.1 bacterium
CACCGCCACCTTGGAAGGAACCAGGCCCCTCTTGGTTGAGATCCAGGCCCTGGTGAGCCCCTCCAGCTTCGCCTTACCCCAGAGAAGGACTACTGGCCTGGACTATAACCGGGCCTCTCTTCTCTTAGCTGTTTTGGAAAAGAGGGCGGGACTGAGATTGGGGAATAAGGATGTCTTTCTAAATGTTGCTGGGGGATTGAGGGTCTATGAACCAGCGGTGGATCTCTCTATGGTATTGGCTGTGGCCTCCAGTCTTAAGAATAAAGCCATCGACTCTGACCTGATTGCTTTGGGCGAGGTGGGTTTAAGCGGAGAGGTGCGCAGTATCAACCGGGTACCTTTAAGGATAAGGGAGGCAGAGAAGCTGGGCTTTAAGAGATGCCTCATTCCTAAAGGAAACCTAAAGGATTTAGGAAAGAGAGAAAAAATAAAAATAATTGATGTAGGAAAAATTCAAGAAGCCCTGAAAATAGCAAGGATTAGTTGAAAAGTCACTTAGTTCATAAGAAAATAAGGGTGAGTTGTGGGTTATGGGTCGAGTAATTGGGATGAGGGTGAGGAAACCCACCCCCAACCTCACAACCCGACCCACTACTCACTACCCGTCCTCACCCCTAATATAAGCAACTGTAATCAATTGCTGTAATACTACATTTATCTGTGATCTATGTAAATCCGTAATAAATCTGTGTGAATCCGTGTTTGAGAGGAGGTGAGAAAGAGATGATCTGGATTATAAGAGTTCTTTTTTTATTTATCTGTGCTGGTTTAGGCTATCGCCTCCTAGATAAACTTGGCCTCTTAGCCTTTTCCCTGGGAGCAATAGCTATTCTCCTGTTGGAATTCGCCTCTAAGAGAGTTCGCCTGAAGACTTTCCTGGCAGTTAGCTTAGGACTCATTGTTGGATTAATCTGTGCTAACCTCTTGGCCTATTGTATTACCCTTGTTCCCTTTTCTTATCCCATACCACGCATTATCTTTATTGCCCTGAATCTCTCCTTAGGTTATCTGGGAATGGTCATCGCCTGGAGGAAGAGGGAGGAGATCGGTTTTGCACCCTTAATTCCCAGAAAGAAAGAAGCACCAAGACTGGGAGCAAAAACCAAGGTCCTGGATACCAGTGTTATCATCGATGGAAGGATCGCCGACATCTGTCAGACGAAGTTTGTGGAGGGAACCCTGATCATCCCCAGGTTCGTCTTAAGGGAACTGCAGTCCATCGCTGATTCTCCTGATTCTCTGAAGAGGAATCGGGGAAGAAGGGGACTTGATATCCTGAACCGGCTCCAAAAGCAGAAGGATTTGGATATCAAGATAAGCGAGCAGGACTTCCCGGCAATTAGAGAGGTGGACGGAAAGCTCATCCAACTGACCAAGGTCCTGGACGGCCTCCTGGTAACCAATGACTTCAATCTCAATAAGGTGGCCGAGCTACAAGGAGTGGAGGTCTTAAACGTCAATGAATTAGCCAATGCTCTGAGGCCGGTGGTTTTGCCTGGTGAGGTGATGAATGTGCGCATCATAAAGGGAGGAAAGGAGCCTGGCCAGGGGGTGGCCTATCTCGATGATGGGACCATGGTGGTTGTTGACGAGGGTGAGGACTTCATGGGAAAGACCATGGATGTTGTAGTGACCAGTGTCCTGCAGACCACTGCGGGAAGGATGATCTTCACTCGCCTGAAAGAAGCCTGAGCTAAAAAAAGTTTACGGTTAACGGTTTACGGTTTACCGTAAACGGTAAACAGCGACGAACAGAGTGAGGAGCGGGCAAATTGAATAATAGTTATTCATCAGCGGGGCAAGTAAAACGCACCGCTCAACGGTAAACGATGAAGCAACAATTAAAAGTGGTGGCTATTGTTCCTAGTGCGGGAAAGGGTGAGAGAATGGGCAAGAAGAAGGAGTTCCTTCTCTTAGGCGATAAACCTATCTTGGCCCATACCTTAAAACCCTTAGAAAACCATCCTCAAATCTCTGAAGTCATTTTAGTAATTGACGAGAAGAGTGTAGAAAAATGCAAAAGGGTAATTGTCGAGAAGTATGGTTTTAAGAAGGTTAAAGAAGTAGTCGCGGGAGGAGAGGAGAGGCAGGATTCTGTTTATAATGGCCTGAAGAGAGTAGCTAAAGACTGTGATATCGTTCTCATTCAGGATGGCGTTCGTCCTTTTCTGACAGAGGATTTAATCACCAGATCTATTGAAGAGGCAGAGAAACATAAAGCAGCAGTAGTTGCTGTTCCCTGTATCGACACCATAAAATTTGCCCGAAAAGAGAATGATATGGCCTTAGAGACCCTGGACCGAGAATACCTCTGGATGGCCCAGACTCCCCAAACCTTCAGATATGAGATAATTCTAAGGGCCTATGAAAAGGCGGGAGAAGAGAAGTTTAGAGGAACGGATGATGCTTCTCTGGTAGAGAGGATGGGGATAGCGGTCAAGATTGTAAGAGGCTCCTACGATAACATCAAAATCACCACTCCTCAGGACCTAATCTTAGCAGAAGCCATCTTAGCCAAAAGGGAAGAGCAGGGACTAGAAGGGATTAGAAGGGACGAGCGGGGAGGGTGAGTTATGAGTTATGTGTCGGGGAATAAGGGTGAGGATGAGTTTTTACCCCATCCCCATCCTCACAACCCGACCCACTACTCACTACCCATCCCTACCCGTAATTCAACATCCTTGCTAATCCATGCTATTCCCTACTAATCCGTGAAAAATAGTGGAGAAAAAATGCGAGTTGGAATAGGATACGATGTCCATAAGTTAGTTGAGGGAAGAAAGCTCATCTTGGGTGGGGTAGAGATCCCTTTTGAAAAGGGTTTACTTGGCCATTCAGATGGGGATGTCTTATTACATGCTATATGCGATGCCCTATTAGGGGCAGCAGGCAAAGGAGATATTGGACGACACTTTCCAGATACCGATCCAGAGTATAAAGATATCTCAAGTCTCATCCTTCTTGAAAAGGTGAAGGGATTAATAAAGGAGTATAGGATAAATAACATAGATAGCATCGTCATTGCTCAGGAGCCGAAGCTCGCTCCCTATCTGGAGAAGATGAAGGAAAATATTGCCCAAGTATTGAAGATAGGCAAAAGCAAGATCAACATCAAGCCAACCACTACTGAAAAGTTGGGTCCCCTGGGAAGGGGGGAAGGAATAGCGGCCTACGCCACGGTAAGTCTCGAATGAAATATTATTGTCATCTTTCTTTAATCACTGCAATCATTGTGCTTTTGTTTTTAAGTGGAAACAAGATATTGGCAGAAGAGAAGACAAAGATAGTAATAAATATCCCGACCACGACTTTGTATCTTTACCAAGGAGATGAACTGATCAAAGAGTATAGAATAACGGTTGGTCGCATAGATGCTTCCACACCCATTGGAAATTTCAAGGTAGTTAATAAAAAAGTTAATCCCACCTGGTATCCAACAGATGGAAGGAATCCCATTCCACCTGGACCGAACAACGAATTAGGAACGAGATGGATCGGGATAGATAAACCCCATTTTGGGATGCATGGGACGATCAAGCCTCAGGAGATAGGGAAGGCCACTTCGGATGGCTGTGTGAGGCTTAAGAACAAAGATATTGAGGAGCTATACCCTTTAGTTCCTTTGAAGACATCGGTTGAAATCAGATATCAGACGATCGATGTGAAAAAAGAGAAGGGACTACTTAAAATCACCATCTATTCTGATATCTATGCTTTGAGAACAAATACCATAAAGAGATTGGGGAAAGAGACGGGTTTGGAGATGGATGACTCTTTCTGGGAGGATACCATAAAAGAAGCAGAGGAGAGGGGGGTCTATTATTTCACCGTCTTTTCTGGTGGAGTGAGAGAGTGAAGGTAAGGGTTAGGTTTGCTCCATCTCCCACAGGATATCTTCATGTTGGCGGAGCAAGAACGGCACTCTTTAACTGGCTCTTTGCCCGCCACACGGAGGGAACATTTATCCTGAGGATTGAGGATACGGACAGGAAGCGCTCTGCAAATAAATACGAGAAAGCCATAATTGAGGATTTAAGATACTTAGGGCTCAATTGGGATGAGGGAATAGAAGTTGGTGGAAAATATGGACCCTATCGCCAGAGTCAAAGGCTAAGTCTATATAAGAAATATGCCTATCGATTATCAAAAGAGAAAAAAGCCTACTATTGTTACTGCACAGAAAGAGAGTTAGAGGGAAGAAGAAAGGAAGCATTGAGGAAGGGTCAGACACCGAGATATGACGGGAGATGCCGCAATCTAACAAAAGGGCAAAAGAGGGAGCATGAAAGAGAAGGGAGAAAGCCGACCATAAGGTTTAAAGTCCCAAAGAAGAAAGTAGTGGTCTCCGACCTTGTGCGGGGAGAGGTAACATTCGAGGCAGATGCCCTGGGAGACTTCATCATCCTTCGCTCGGATGGGGTGGCAGCCTTCAACTTTGCCAATATTATTGATGATATGAGCATGAAGATCACCCACGTGATCAGGGGTGAGGACCACTTATCCAATACTCCAAGACAGATCCTTCTCTATCAAGCTTTGGGAATAGAACCTCCCAAGTTTGCCCATATCTCTATGATCCTTGGTCCAGATCGCTCAAGGCTTTCTAAACGCCATGGGGCAACCGCAATAAGAGAGTATAGAAGGAAAGGTTATCTGCCAGAGGCCTTAGTAAATTATCTTGCCCTCCTGGGCTGGTATCCTCCGGATGGAGAAGAGATTAAGTCTACTAAGGAGTTAATTAAAGAGTTTTCATTGGATGATGTATCTAAGTCTTCGGCAATCTTTGATAACCAAAAACTGAACTGGATGGATGGCCACTATATAAGGAGCGCCTCCTTAAAGAGGATTATGGATTTGGCCATCCCTTATCTGAGAGAGGCAGGTTATCTAAAGGGAAGGATAACCCCGGCCAAAAAGAGGTGGCTCTTGAAAGTGATCGAGGCCACCCGGACCCATCTCGATTATCTGGATCAAGTACCAGAAGAGACAGAGGTCTTCTTTACCAAAGAGATTAAGATTTCTAAAAAAGGGAAAGAGACTCTCAAAAAAGAGTCGAGTAAAAAAGTCTTAGTTGCTTTGGAAAATAGATTAAAGAAAATAAAGGAGATTACAGATAGAAATTTCAAGACCTTAATGAAAGACTTAGAGAAAGAGATCGGTTTTAGAGGAAAGAACCTCTATCTACCTATAAGGGTTGCCCTTACTGGCCAAAATAAAGGCCCAGAACTACGTTTTATTTTACCCATCTTAGGCAAAAGAGAATGCCTTAGAAGGCTTTCTAAGGTCCAATGAACGAATTGAGAAAAGACCCCATTTTGGGGAACTGGGTAATCATCTCTCCAGAACGGGACAAGAGACCCCGTGCCTTTGCCCGACCCCAGGAAAAAGTTAAGAGGAAAGAGACGGTCTGCCCCCTCTGCTCGGGCAATGAATTTCTAACTCCACCAGAGATCTATGCATTAAGACCCAAGAGGTCAAAGCCTGATACAAAGGGCTGGGGGGTGCGGGTGGTTCCCAATAGATTCCCAGCTTTGGGTAGAAAGAAAGAATTAGTGAGCAAGAGGCTGGGGATGTTTGATGTGATGAGTGGCTTCGGGGCCCATGAAGTAATCATTGAGACCCCGGATCATAACAAGAACCTAAAGGATCAGAGTGTAGAAGAATTGAGCAAAGTCTTAAAAACCTTCCAATACAGGATAGAGGAGCTCTATAAGGATAAGCGCCTGCGCTATTGCTTGGTATTTAAAAACGAAGGCTGGGAGGCCGGGGCCTCTCTGGAGCATCCCCATTCCCAACTCATCGCTACCCCAGTCATCCCCAAAAGAATAAAGGAAGAACTGGTCGGCTCAAGGAATTATTTCAAAGGGAGGAGAAGATGCATCTACTGTGATATCCTGAGCCAGGAGAGGAAGGATGGCGAGAGAATAGTCTATGAGAACAAAGAGTATATTGCTTTCTGCCCCTTTGCCTCACGCTTCCCCTTTGAGATATGGCTCCTCCCCAAGAAGCATAACGCTGATTTCTGTTCTCAGACCACCAAAAAGAATATTCCTCTCTTGGCTGATGCCCTTAAAACCACCATGCAGAAGTTAGCTTCCACTTTGAATGACCCCCAGTACAACTATGTCATCCACACTGCCCCCAACCCGATCTCCAGACATGGTTATGGGAAGAACATTGATAGAGACTTTCATTGGCATATCGAGATTATACCTCGCCTTACCCGGTTAGCAGGGTTTGAATGGGGGGCGGACTTCTACATCAATCCCATGGCACCAGAAGAAGCCGCCCGGTCTCTTCGAAACGCGAATAATCGCGAATTATAAAGATACGAATTGTCGCGAATAGAAAACTATAAATAGATACAAATCAAGAAAAGGGAAGAAGAAATGACCCTTAAGGTTTATAATACCCTTACGGGAAAGAAAGAGAAATTTACACCTTTGAAGAAGGATAGGGTGAGGATGTATGTCTGTGGGGTGACGGTCTATGATGACTGCCATCTGGGACATGCTAGATGCTATGTGGCCTTCGATGTCGTCTATCGTTATCTAAGGTATAAAGGCTACAAGGTAAAATATGTTCAGAATATTACGGATGTGGATGATAAGATAATTGCCAAGGCAAAGGAGCTCCGAACTGCAAAAAATTTAAAAGCTCTAGTGAGAGAAGTGGCGGAGAGATATACCAAAGAGTATTTTAAATGGATGGATTATCTAAAGGTGAAGAGGGCTGATCTCTACCCCAAGGCAACAGAGCATATCGAGGAGATGATAAAGTTAATCCAAAAATTATTGGATAAAGAATACGCCTATGAAATAGATGGGGATGTCTACTTTAATATCTCTAAATTCACCTCTTATGGTAGGCTCTCCGGTCGCTCTATTGATGAGATGCGGGCTGGGGCAAGGGTGGAGGTGGACGAGAGGAAGAAGAACCCCTTGGACTTCGCTTTATGGAAGAGGACAAAAGAGGGAGAGCCGAGCTGGGATAGCCCTTGGGGAAAGGGTCGTCCGGGTTGGCATATAGAATGCTCTGCTATGAGCATGAAGTATTTGGGGAAAAGTTTTGATATCCACGGGGGAGGTCAGGATCTCATCTTTCCTCACCATGAGAATGAGATTGCCCAGAGTGAGGCCTTTAGCGGGAAGCCCTTTGTCAAGTACTGGCTCCATAACGGCTTTGTCACCACAGAGGGTGAGAAGATGTCCAAATCCTTGGGGAATATCTTTACCCTGAAAGAACTCTTTCAGGAGTTTCCCGATCCAGAGATCGCCCGACTCTTTCTATTATCCATGCACTATCGTAGTCCCGTTGACTTTACTAAGGAGAAATTAGTGGAAATAGAGAAGCGCCTTTCCCATTTCTATAATCTTTTGGATTTTATCCTTCAAGCAGTGAAGGGGAGAATCTCTAGTAAGAGGATCAATCCCCAGTCTCTGAGTAAGGAAGAGAAGAGGCTCTACCAAGAGATTCAAGAGACAAATAAAGAATTTGATAGAGCAATGGATGACGATTTCAATACGGCAAGGGCTTTCTCTTCCCTGGATAGCCTGGTAAAGGTGGCCAATACCCTAAAGGATAATCCAAAGGTAAGTGGAAATAAAGCATTATTGAGCAAAGTTTATAAGTTATTAAAAGAGAAGGGCGTGATTTTGGGCTTCTTTAAAAAGCATAATTGGAAGGCGATGACTCGCATTCCAGATAGAAAGGAAATAGAGAGGTTAATTGCCCAAAGGGATAGGGCGCGCGAGGAGAGAAATTGGGATCTAGCAGACAGGATAAGGAGCGATTTAAGAAAGAGAGGGATTATCCTGGAGGACCATCCAGAGGGAACTACCTGGAAAAGAAAACGAAAAACTTGACAAAAACTAATTTATCAGGTAAAATATAAATTTGTCTCTAATCAAGGTGCCCACATAGCTCAGTTGGTATCCCTGCGTCCCGACTTTGTCGGGACCGGTCCCTATGTCCAAAGGACCGGGATCCCGGCTTTGCTCAGGGAGACCTCGGTTCCAGCTTTGCTGGAACACAGGGGGAGCATCCCACTTTTTTGTGCCCACGTAGCTCAGTTGGTAGAGCAGGGCTCTTGTAAAGCTCAGGTCGGGGGTTCGAGACCCTCCGTGGGCTTTGAGTAAAATTCATTCAAAATTTTGGGCGGATACCCAAGTGGTTAACGGGGGCAGACTGTAAATCTGCTGGCGATGCCTTCGGAGGTTCGAATCCTTCTCCGCCCACCATCCTTCGCCAATATGTGGTGACCCTATGAAGCAGGCTACGGATGGCAGGCCAATTTTGCGGGTGTAGCTCAGTGGTAGAGTCCCGGCCTTCTCCCGAAAATCTCCGAGTCCGACCACCTCTAGTGGACGGGCGAGAATAGATTTTCGGGGATCCCGCTAAGGCGCGGGGGCGTAATCTGTTGGCGGGCGTGGTTCAGTGGTAGAACATCAGCCTTCCAAGCTGAGGACGTGAGTTCGATTCTCATCGCCCGCTCCAAACTGGGTCAATCGGGATCCTCGCAACTGTAATCCCAACAGAGTTGGGAACATTTGCGGGGTTGACAAATAGGTTTTTATCTGTTATATTATTTTTTTACCTATGCCATGCCCATGTAGCTCAGTTGGTAGAGCACATCCTTGGTAAGGATGAGGTCAGCGGTTCGATCCCGCTCGTGGGCTCCAGAAGGAAATTTTAAAGGAGGTAAAGAAGAATGGCAAAGGCAAAGTTTGAGAGGAAGAAGCCCCATCTGAATGTGGGGACCATCGGACACGTGGACCATGGGAAGACCACCTTAGTGGCCGCCATGACCAGGATCTTAGCCAAGCATGGCTTAGCTAAGGAGATGAAGTTT
>JAUWYL010000032.1 GCA_030615855.1 bacterium
TCACATCCTCTACCATCTGTCCCAGATTCATCTCTACAGTAAGATACCCTTTTATCCTCGAGGCATTCTCTAAAATGATCCCTTTAGGGAAAGGGAAGAGGGTGATAGGTCTTATGAGCCCCACTTTTAATCCCTCTTTCCTTGCCCGATGCATGGCCTCCTTGCATATTCTGGCTGGCGTCCCGAAGGCCACCAGGATTACCTGAGCATCTTCTATTCCTATAGCCTCATATCTTATCTCTTTCTCCATCTCTTGATACTTCTTAGATAGTTTCTCATTATGCCTTTCTAGCACCCCTTCTCCTAAGCGAAGGGACTTTATACTCCTTGGCTCTCTTCCCTGGCATCCATCCAGTATCCAATCTTTTTTAGGAAGTTTACGGTTCACGGTTAACGGTTCACGGTTAACGGTCTGCATGGGTTCCATCATCTGGCCCAGAACTCCATCCCCTAAGATAATGACCGGATTTCTATATCTATCCGCTAAATCAAAGGCCTCTTTCGCTAGATGAAACATCTCCTGAACAGAATGGGGAGCCAAAACAAGGGTGCGATAGTCCCCATGCCCTCCCCCTCTTGTTGCCTGGAAGTAGTCTCCCTGGGCCCCGGAGATATTCCCCAGTCCCGGGCCTCCCCTCTGGATATTGACTATGACACAGGGGAGCTCTGCTCCTGCCATATAGGAGATCCCTTCCTGCATCAAACTTATTCCAGGAGAAGAGGAAGAGGTCATGGCCCTTGCCCCAGTTAAAGAAGCGCCGTAGAGCATGCTGATGGCTGCCAATTCCGATTCTGACTGGATGAAGATTCCCCCTACCTGGGGCATCTTTTCTGCCATATAAGCAGTCAGCTCATTCTGGGGAGTGATGGGATAACCAGCGTAGAAGCGACATCCTGCAGAAATCGCTCCTTCGCCAATGGCCTCATTCCCCCTCATCAGTCTCTTAGTCATCTATGCCTCTTTCTAGTATAAGTTGATAGGTTAATGAACGTTTACGATTGAGCGGTGCATTTTACTTGCCCCGCTGATGAATAACTATTATTCAATTTGCCCGCCCTTCGGGCTGTTTACCGTTTACCGTAAACCGTTAACCGTAAACCCTTGCTAATTTGTTAACTCTTACTTATAGACCTCAATGGCGACATCGGGACAGATTAGATAACAGAGTCCACAGGCAGTACATTCCCCTTCTCTTGCTTGCTCTGCTGGATGATATCCTTTACTATTCAATCTCTGGGACATGGTAATCAAGTTCGTGGGGCAAACTGGGATGCAGAGCCCGCATCCCTTGCATCTCTCCTCATCGATTACTATCTTAGCCACTCAAATCTCCTGTAAGGTGATATGAAGTAAAAAGTAGCAAGTAAGAATTAAAAAGGCAAACCATTTTAAATTTTACATTTTGCATTTTGCATTTATGAGGTGGTTCCTCCCCATTTTAATTTCTTCCTCAATATCTGATAGTAGCTCTTCTTTCTGGGAACGATGAGCCTCACCTTAAAGGGGGCCTTCCTTATCTGGATAACATCCCTCTCCCTTAATTTGATCACCTCCTGGCCATCTAAGGTGAGAGCAACGTCTGGATGGGGAGAGGCGATCCTTATCCTGATCTCCTCTTCTCCAGAGACGATGAGAGGACGGTTGCTCAAGGTATGGGGGCAGATGGGGGTGAGGATGATGGCTGGAATGCCCGGATGTACGATGGGTCCTCCAGCAGAGAGGGAATGAGCAGTAGAGCCGGTAGGGGTGGAAATAATGAGTCCATCCGCAGCATAGGTTGTAAGATACTCTTTCCCAATGAAGGCATCCAATCTGATTAGTCGGGAAAGAACCCCCTTGGTAATCACGCAATCGTTCAGGGCTAAGGAAGAGGTTATCCTCTTTTTCCCTCGATAGAGGGTGGCCTCAAGACCCATCCTCTCCTCCAATCGATACCTGCCCGCCAGGACATTATTCAGTGTCCCATAGAGTTCGCCTAAGGTAACCTCAGTCAGAAAACCCAGTCCTCCCAGGTTCACTCCTAGAATGGGAACCTCTCTTCCTTTAAGCATCCTTACTGCTCTCAGAAGGGTTCCATCCCCACCTAAGGCAATGATCAGATGGCATCTGGCATATGCTCTATTATCCCTTACCCCCAGTCTGGAACGTTTAATTAATCTGGCGCTCGCTTCATCAAGGACGATTGACTTCCTTTTCCTGCTTAGATAACTGACCAGCTTTTTAAGGGTCTCTTTTGCTTTGGGTTTTTGGGGGTTGGCGATTATTCCAATTCTCTCCATTACTTCCCTCCGTGGGCGTAATTGACCACTTCTTTTATTCTTTCTGGGATATTCTTTATTTCCTTTCCTTCTCTTGCCAGATAGACAAAATATTCTATATTTCCTGCCGGACCTCTTAGGGGTGAAGGGATTAACCCCCTTGTTTTAAGACCCTCCTCTTTCGCCTTATCCATAACCTTAAGAATTACCTCTCTGTGAACCCCGGGATCTCTTACCACCCCACCCCTCTTTACCTTTTCTCTCCCGGCTTCGAACTGGGGCTTGATAAGAGCAATCATCTCTCCCTTTGGGGTCAAGAGATTGCTGATTTCTTTTAAGACCTTGGTCAAGGAGATGAAGGAGAGATCCAGGGTAACAAGGTCTACTTCTTCTTCTAATTCCTCTCTTTTTAAATAACGAATATTTCTTCTCTCCAGCACTACTACCCGAGGATCCGTTCTCAATCTCCAGGCCAACTGGCCATAGCCAACATCGACCGCATAGACCTTCCTTGCTCCATGCTTCAAGAGACAGTCAGTGAATCCTCCAGTAGAGGCTCCAGCATCCAGAGCAATCTTCCTCTGGCAATCGATCCCAAATTCTTTCAATGCTTTCTCTAGCTTCTCCCCCCCACGGCTGACATAGGGGCTTCTTTCTTTAACCTCTATCCCTGCCCCACTCTCCACCCTGGTTCCCGGCTTATCTATCCTCTTCCCCTCTAAGTAGACCTCTCCTGCCAGGATGGCCCTTGTCGCCTTCTCTCTCGAAGAAAAGAGACCTCTTCTAAAGAGAAGTCTATCTAAGCGCTCTTTAACCATCTTCTAATGGTCTTTAATATCCCCTGAGATGTCAGGCCATACTTGGAAAGCAGGATATGGCGCGGGCCATGCTCCAGGAATTTATCTGGAAGGCCGATGCATTTCACCTTAATATTGCCCAAGCCCTCTTCCTCTAAAAGCTCTAAGACCCTTGTTCCCACCCCTCCTTCCAGAATTCCTTCTTCAACAGTGACTATTTTACCACACTCTCTGGCTAAAGTAGTAATTATTTTTTTATCTAAAGGTTTTGCGAAGCGCAGATTAACTAGAGTAGCATCCAATTCTTCCGCCACTTCTAATGCCGGATAGACCGTAGAACCCAGAGCAAAGATGGCTAAACCTTCTCCTTTGCGCAAGACTTCAGCTTTGCCAATCCTTAAGGACTTTAAGCCCTTATCTAACCTTACTCCCCTTCCCTCGTCCTTGGGATAGCGTAAGGCTATAGGGCTATCATGTTTCAAGCCAGTATAGAGCATATGGCGAAGTTCATTCTCGTCCTTGGGAGCCATCAAGGCCAGATTTGGAATATGGGAAAGATAGGCGATATCGAATATCCCCTGGTGAGTCGCTCCATCCCCTTCCACAATACCTGCCCTATCGATGACAAAGAGAACCTTCAGGTTCTGTAAGGCGATGTCGTGGAGCACCTGATCATAGGCTCTCTGTAAAAAAGTAGAATAGATGGCAACCACTGGCCTGAAGCCCGAGACTGCCAAGCCAGCAGCAAAAGTAACTGCATGTTCCTCTGCAATCCCCACATCGAAGAACCTATCCGGGAACTCTTCCTTGAAGGCCTCCAGGCCTGTTCCCCCTCCCATGGCAGCGGTGATTCCGATTATCCTCTTATCTCTTCTGGCCAGTCTGAGTAAGGTCTCTCCAAAGACCTGGGTATAGGTTGGTTGCTTCTTTCTCTCCTTTAGTTTCCCTGTTTTAATGTCAAAGGGACCCAGTCCATGGAACTTGGCCGGATCTTCCTCTGCCAATCTAAATCCCTTGCCCTTCTTAGTAATGACATGAACCAGAACCGGTCCCTCAATCTTCTTCACTCTCTCTAAGGTCTCGATGAGATGGGTTAAATTATGGCCATCCACTGGTCCAAAGTATCTGAAGCCCAGTTCCTCAAACCAGATGCTGGGGATGAAGAGATTCTTCAGCCCTTCTTCAAGTCTCCGGGTAAACTTTAAGGCCCGGGGGCCGATGACCGGGGTCTTCTTCACCAGATACTGAGTCCTTCTCCTCAACCTATTATATAAAGGGGTAGCCATAAGTTTATTTAAGTAAATTGATAGGGCGCCCACGTTCTTTGAGATGGACATCTCATTATCGTTCAGGATAACCAGGAGGTTGGTTCCCAGGGCTCCTGCCTGATTCAGGGCCTCAAAGGCCATCCCTCCAGAGAGTGCGGCATCTCCAATAATAGCGGCTACGGTATAATCTTCATTCTTTAAGTCCCGGGCCTTGGCCATGCCCAGGGCGGCGGAGATGGAGGTTGAGGAGTGACCGGTTCCAAAGATATCATATCTACTCTCTTCCCTTCTGGGAAATCCACTTAGTCCCTGGTATTGTCTGAGACTAGAAAATTTCTTTCTCCTACCAGTGAGGAGTTTATGGGCATATGTCTGGTGACCCACATCCCAGATGATCTTATCCTCTGGAGTATTGAGAACATAATGGAGGGCGATGGTCAGTTCCACCATACCTAAATTGGGAGCCAGATGGCCTCCGGTCTTCGATACCGTAGAGATAATCTCCTCCCTGATCTCAGAAGCAAGATGGGACAATTCCCCAATACTCAACCTCTTAAGATCCTTAGGACTATTAATTTTGTCTAAGTAACGCACCGATATATCTCCCTCTGCTCACCCGCCCACTTTCTCACTTTCTCACCTTCCTGCTTTCTGCTGCCTCAAAAACATTCTTAAGGAGCATAATAATGGTCATGGGACCCACCCCACCAGGAACGGGTGTGATATAGGAGGCTTTTTCTCTTACTTTCTCAAAATCAACATCCCCCACAATCTTATTGCCTATTCTGTTTATTCCCACATCGATGACCACTGAGCCCTCCTTCACCATCCCTTCCTTGATGAACCCTGGCTTTCCCATGGCAACAACCAGGATATCCCCCTCTTTAGTAATAGAGCCTAAGTCCTTTGTCTTGGAGTGGCAGATGGTAACCGTAGCATTCCTGGCAAGGAGTAAAAGGGCTAACGGTTTTCCTACGATATCGCTTCTTCCCACAACCACCGCCCTCTTCCCCTCAAGGGGAATCTTATACCTATCCAGAAGTTCCATAATCCCCCTGGGAGTAGCGGGAACGAAGAAAGAAACCCCTTTTAATAACCTTCCCATATTCAGGGGATGGAAGCCATCCACATCTTTATCGGGAGAAATCCTCTCCAAGATTTTCTTTTCATCGAGATGGCTGGGGAGGGGAAGTTGAAGGATAGTCCCATCTATTCTGGAATTACCGTTTAACTCTTCTATCAATTCTATTAATTCATCCTGCAAGGTACTCTCTTTTAGGGCGCGTTCCTCAAAATAGATTCCCACTTCTTCTGCTTTTTTCTTCTTATTCCGGACATAGATTAGGGAAGAGGGATTCTCCCCAACCCTTATGACCGCCAGCCCAGGAGTAATTCCTTCTTCCTTTACTTTTAGAGAGAGTTCTTTTTGGATTTCTTGGGCAATCTTCTTTCCATCTAGAATTATGGTGACCATCTCTCTTGAATCCTTTCTATCTTTTTTGCTCTTCCTGTCTCAGAATCTATGTTAATTACTACCCCCTGAAGATAGATATTCTCCTTCTCAACCTCAAACCTAATCGGTAACTGGGATAGAAACCTCTTTAAAGCCAGTTCCTTCTTTACTCCAATCACAGAGTCTAAGGAGCCCACCATTCCAACATCTGTAATATAGGCCGTCCCTTTAGACAGGATCCTCTCATCTGCTGTCGGGATATGGGTATGGGTTCCCACCATAGCCGACACCCGGCCATCGAGATACCAGCCCATAGCGGTCTTTTCACTGGTGATCTCAGCATGCATATCAACGACGATGATCTTTGTTTCCTGGGATAGCTTTTCAATCTCTTCATCTGCCTTTCTGAAGGGACAGTCCAGCTCTGCCAGGAAGACTCTCCCCATAAGGTTTAGAACCCCAACTTTATCACCTTTTTCTGTGGAGAAGATACAGGAACCCTTTCCGGGAACCTTTGGGGGATAGTTTGCTGGCCTTAAGAAGTAAGGGTCCTTATCCAGGGTTCCATAGATCTCCTTATATTTCCAGACGTGATTCCCACTGGTAATAACATCTATCCCACTAGAATATAGTTCTTCAACGATCTTGGGGGTAATCCCCATCCCCCCAGCAGCGTTCTCTCCATTGGCGATCACCAGATCGAGTTTATGCTTTCTCTTCAACTTGGGAAGGAGATCAGCAACTGCTTTTCTCCCCGGACTTCCGATAATATCACCAATGACTAAGATGTTCACCTTCTCACCTGCTCACTTTCTCACTTTCCTACTCTTTACTACTTCGCGTATTCTATGACCCTCCTCTCCCGAATGACGGTCACTTTTATCTGTCCCGGGTATTCCAGTTCCTTCTCAATTTTCTTACTTATATCTCTTGCTAACTGGGCCGCCTGGGCATCGTCAACCTTCTCTACCTCCACCATAATCCTTATCTCTCTTCCTGCCTGAATAGCATAGGACTTCTGGATCCCGGGAAAGGAGTCAGCGATATCCTCTAATCTCTCCAGCCTCTTGACATAGCTTTCCAGGGTCTCCCTTCTCATCCCCGGTCGGGAGGCAGAGATGGCATCTGCTGCTAGAACCAAGACCGCTTCCACGCTCTTGGGTTCCACTTCCTCATGATGACTAACGATGGCTTGGATGACTCCCGGGGATTCCCGGTATCTTCTCGCCAGGTCGGCTCCAATCCGGGCATGGGTACCCTCTACCTCATGGTCCACCGCCTTCCCTATGTCATGGAGTAATCCCGCCCTCTTGGCCACCTTGCCCTGGGCTCCCAGTTCTGCGGCCATCATCCCGGCAAGATGGGCCACCTCCTTGGAATGCTCCAGGACATTCTGACCATAACTCGTCCGATACTTCAGCCTCCCTAGGAGCTTAAGCTCCTCTGGATGAAGGTTGGAAACCCCGACCTCAAGAGCCGTCTCTTGCCCCACTTTTCTTATGGTGGTCTCCATCTCCCTCTTCGCTCTGCCCACCATCTCCTCAATCCTGGCGGGCTGAATTCTGCCATCAGCGATTAGCCTTTTTAAGGCGATCTTGGCGATCTCCCTCCTCACGGGGTCGAAACTAGAGAGCACTACCGCTTCTGGGGTATCATCAACGATTAAGTCAACCCCGGTGGCGGCCTCAAAGGCCCTGATGTTCCTTCCCTCCCGACCAATGATCCTTCCCTTCATCTCATCTGAAGGAAGGGAGACGGTAGAGACTGTGGTCTCTGTGGTATACTCTGGAGCGCACCTCTGAATGGCGGTAGAGATAATCTCCCTCGCTTTCCTATCCGCTTCCTCCCTTGCTTTATCCAAAGCGGTCTTAATCACCATTGCTTGCTCCTGAGTCATCTCTCTCTTTAGATTAGCAAGGAGCATTCCCTTTGCTTCTTCCCTGGTTAGTCCGGATAGTCTCTCCAGGTTCTTTCTCTCTTCCTCCATAGTAGCCTTCAGGCTCTCCTCCTTTAAAGTAAGGGACTTCTCCCTTGCCAGGATTTGATTAACCTTGAAGTTGAGATCCTTCTCCTTCTTCTCCAGTAGGTCAACCTTGCGGTTTAGTTCTTCCTCTTTTCTGGAGAGTTCTCGAGAAAGTCTTTCTATCTCCTGGCGTCTGGTTTTAGTTCTTTTCTCAAACTCTACCTCCTGCTTATGAGAGATATCTTTTGTTTCCAGGAGGGCCTCTCTTCTTTTGGCCTCTGCTTCCCTTTTGGCTTCCTCTAAAATTTTCTCTGCTTCTTTTTTGGCTGCTCCCAGGCGTATCCGGGTGATCTTCTGCCCGACTAAAAATCCTACCAGGAGGACACCTACTAGGCAGAGGAATAAGGCAATGGCAGGACCAAAAATCTCCCAATTAATGATCATCTATCTCCTCCTTTTCATCACAGATTCACCCCGCACCTTTGCCTTTTTGAGAAACGATTTCTAAAAAGGTGCGGGGTTCACACAGATTGATTACAGATTTCCGCAGATCACAGATAATGAAAATAATTAATTATAATTCGCGTAGATTCGCGTCTTGATTATCTTTCGTTTCTGCTTTACAGTTCGCGTAGATTCGCGTCAATGATTCGCGTCTCTGTTATCACCTTCGAAACCCTTCTATCGTGTTTCTTGCCAGAAATATTTTTTACCACCTGAAAGTTATAGGCCAGCCCAATCAATGGGATTCTTTTGGGGATTTTTCTTAAGAAGCGATCGTAGTATCCCAGCCCATATCCTACCCTTCTCCCTTTTAGGTCAAAGGCAATCCCCGGAAGGATGACCAGATCGATCCCTTTGGGTGTTGCCTTCTTAGAGGCTTCTTTAGGCTCCAGGATGCCAAAGCTTCCCTTTTCTACATCCTTCTCCAGGTCTTTAATCTCACCCAGGTAGATCTCCCTTCTCCTTACCCTGGGAAGGAGGACTCTCTTTCCTTTCCTGAGGGCCTCCTCCATCATCTCTTTTGTCTTTACCTCGCTCCCTTTTGAGTAGTAGAAGAGGATGGTATGGGCCTCTTTAAACTCCTTCAGAGAGAAGAGCCTCTTCTTTATTCTGTGGCTCTTCTTCTTTCTTAGATCTTCTGGTTCTTTATCTCTTCTTGTTAATATCCTCTTTCGCAGGCTTTCCTTCATCCCGCACCTTTTTTTGTATCCATCTTCTGCTCCTGCCCAAAGGTGCGGGGTTCATCTTCAACAATTCCTTCCCATTCTTCTAATCTCTTCTTTATTCTCGCCTCATAGCCATGTTCCGTGGGCCAATAATATCTTACTTTCTTGGGAAGATATTTTTGCTTGACATACCCTCCCTTATATTCATGAGCATACTTATATCCCTTTCCATAACCCAACTTCTTCGCTCCTTCATAATGGGCGTTCTTGAGATGTTTGGGCACTAAAAGGGTTCTTTTCTCCTCAATATCCTTCAGGGCCTTCTCGATGCCCAGGTAGCTGGCATTCGATTTGGGGGCCGTGGCTATATAGATCGCTGCCTGAGCTAAGGGGATCCTGGCCTCTGGTAGACCGATAGATTCTGCCGCCCCTAAGGCCGCCTGGGCTAAGACTAAAGCCTGGGGATCGGCATTCCCCACATCCTCACTGGCACAGATAACAATCCTTCTTGCGATGAACCTTGGATCCTCTCCGGCAGAGATCATCTTGGCCAGCCAGTATAATGTAGCATCTGGATCAGAGCCCCTCATACTCTTAATGAAGGCCGATATGGTATCGTAGTGCTCGTCCTCGCCCCTATCATACCTCAGGGCCTTCTTCTGAATGGACTCCTGGGCCACCTCAAGATTGAAATCGATTATTCCTTCCTTATCTGGTTTAGTAGTCATGACCCCCAGTTCCAAGGCGTTCAAGGCTTTTCGGGCATCCCCATCACAATAGGTGGC
>JAUWYL010000044.1 GCA_030615855.1 bacterium
GCATTGCCACAGATAATAGTAGTGGTGCGCTAAAGCTTGCCCCACTGATGAATAACTGTTAATCAATATCAAAGGAAATAGAATGAGAAATCTTAAGGTTGGGATTGTAGGCTGCGGAGCCATAGGAACAGAACTGGCTCAGGCAATAGATAGAGAGATTAAAGACACACAGTTAGTCGCTTTAACTGATATCGATGAAGAAAAGGCAAAGAGATTAGCCTATTCTCTAAAAAGAAAACCAGAGATTCTGCCCTTAGATAGGTTAATTGAAAGGAGTGACCTCATCATTGAGGCCGCTTCAAAGGACCTCGTTTCCTCCCTGGCGAGAAAAGTAATAGAGCAGGGCAAAGATATTATGATTATGAGTGTGGGCGGTTTATTGGGGAATGAGGATATCCTTGACTTAGCAAAGAAGAAGGGCTCTAAAATATATCTCCCCTCTGGAGCATTAGCCGGATTGGATGGTGTGAAAAGTGCCTCAATTGGGAAAATAGACTCAGTAATTTTAACGACTCGCAAGCCTCCAGAAGGATTGAAAGGTGCACCATACATAATAAAGAATAAGATAGATTTAGATACTATAACCAAAGAGACGGTCATCTTTGAAGGGAGTGCGAATGAAGCAGTGGAGGGCTTTCCCAAGAATATCAATGTTTCTGCTGCGCTTTCTTTAGCAGGAATTGGGAAAGAGAAGACAAAGGTGAAGATTATTGCTGATCCAAACTTAAAGAAGAATATCCATGAGATTGAAGTGAAAGGGGAGTTCGGAAGATTAATCTCAAGAACAGAGAACCTTCCCTCCCCTAAAAATCTCAAGACAAGTTATCTTGCCTGTCTATCCGCCATCGCTACCTTAAAAGGAATAGTAAGTAACATAAAAGTAGGAACATAATAAAGTAAAAGAGTAAAAAAGTAGGAAAGTAAGAAAGTAGCCGCCTATAAAGGGCGGCTTTTATTATCGATAATTCATTCATAGACCCTTGAAGAATTTTGTTGCACTTGTTGTCCGATCGGACACAAGATGCAACATTTCTTTTTGGTTCGCTCTATTTGCGTCTGAATTTACCCGCAATAATCTGCGTTTATCATGCCTGAGCAGTAAGCAATAAGAAAAAATCCGCGTTAAAAAAAGGACTTGACATAGAGAAAAATCGTGATATAATAAAATTTAATTAGTAAAATTTTACTAAACGAAAGAGGTGTAAAATGACTCAGGAACTTGTTCTTCTGGGACTATTAGAGGAAGGGCCGAAGCATGGCTACGAGATTAAGAGGTTGATTACCAAGATTATAGAGACCTTCACCAGCATAAAAACTAAGTCCATCTACTATTCCTTAAGACAGATGGAAAAAGAGGGGCTTGTAGCCAAGAGGGTCTCTCGCGCAGGCAGAAGGCCGGAGAAGTACATCTATCACATAACGAAAAAGGGGAGCGGAAGATTTCAAGAATTGCTGCGCAGGAGCTTCCTCATTCTTGAAAGACCATTCCTGAACATTGACCTCTCTCTATATTTTTTGCCTTTCATTAAGCCCAAGATGGCTCTTGCTCGACTTCGCACTCGCCTGCGTGGCTTGGGAAGAGTGAGGGTATGGCTTGAAAATATGGGTAGATCCTTAAAAAAGAGAAATGCTCCTCATCACCTACAGACTATTATCCAGCATAACCTGGAACTGGCTAAGGCAGAGATCAAGTTTACCTCACAACTCGTCAAGACTCTGACCAAGAAAGCAAGGGCGTGAAGGAACTGAGGCATATCTCATTCATTTTTTACTTATTAACTTATTCACTTGTCAACTTGTTAACTAAATGTGAGGAAGGAGGTGAGAAGAAGTGAAAAAGACGTTACTAATTCTTTGTTTGGTGAGCATTATGGTTCTGGGGACTGCTGGATTAGCCTTTGCCAAGGATACAAAGTTTGGTCCTCCGATAATCAACGATGATGCTGGTACAGTATCCAAGGGAACCCTTGAGTGGGGAACGGGCGTTGCTCAAACCTGGGACTCTAGCTTCTACACCACGAGCATCATCACTGCCTTGACCTATGGTATCACCGACCATCTGGAGGCCTACGTCGCTCCCTGTGTGCTTAGCGCTGTCTGGGGAGACGACCTCCATAATTCGCCCGCCGATCCGCGTTATGCTGCCCTGGTTGGTGCTTATGGCAACCATGGTGCGGTTCATCAGGAATTCACTGACATCTGGGTAGGTACCAAGTATCAATTCCTGGAGGAGAAGGGCAATATCCCAGCCGTAGCTGCTAAGCTCCGGCTTAAGATTCCCGGCAAATCAGACAGCAAAAACCTGACTACTGGGGAGTTAGACGAGGATATTACCCTCTGTGCAACTAAAGGATTTGGCAAGAGCCTTGGTCCGTTTCCCAAGCTTCAGGTAGATGCGAATCTAGGCTATCGGCAGATTGGTAATCCAGACAACAGGGTCTATGCCGATGAGGTTCGCTACGGGGCATCGGTCATGTACCCGTTCTTCTTTTCCGGGTTCTCCCTTAAGGAGGCACCATGGAAGGGATTCCTACTCGTCGGGGAATTGGTAGGAAGGACAAATAGTAGTAGAAGCACCCACATTGTTATCAACGAGAATATTTTGGATGCTTATCTTGGGATCAAGCAGTTCATAACCCCACTATTCTATTACAAACTCGGCCTTGGTAATCGGATAAGCGATGATAGTCCTGACTACTTGGGATATTTGGGTGTAGTTTACTACTTCCACCTGTAGGCTGAAAAAGAGCCTCCGATAGATCGGGGGCTCAGTCATCATTCATTCTTTCATTTAACGAGTTTAGATTGGTGAAGAGAAAAAAAGAAAACCCAATAAAAGGGATAGCAAAGTTATCTCTTATCAAGTTTCTCATCTGGCTCTTGAACATTCTTCCCAGGGGATTACTCTATGGACTGGCAAGAATACTTGCCTCTATCTCCTGGGTAGTAATGAGACCCCCTAAAAGGACGAGCCTCTTTAATCTCAAAAGAGTCTTTGGCAAAGAAAAGAGTCAGAAAGAGATTAAGAGGCTTGCCAAGGAGAATGCCTTCCATCTGGTGAAGAATGTCTGTGAACTCTTCCGGGGGATGAACCTCTCTAAAGACCAGATCGATAGGCTCTTTAAGATAAAAGGGAAAGAGAACTTAGATAAAGCCTTAGCAAAAGGAAAGGGAATAATCGGCCTCTCTGCTCACATCGGAAACTTCATGATGATTTCTATTAAAATGAACCGGGAAGGCTATTCCTTTGGTTATATCGCCCGTGATATCTTAGGCGATAGAGTAGCTAGGTTATTGGCTGATATGAGAAGAAGGATGGGGGCCTATACCATCCCCGCCTTCCCTCCCCATGCCTGCACCCATAGATGCATTGAGTGGCTGAGGAAGAATAGTATACTATTCTTACAGTTCGATAGGATTCCGATTAAGGGAGGAGTAGTAGTTGATTTCTTCGGCCATCCAGCAGCCACCATGCCTGGACCCATTGTATTAGCAAGAAGAACGGGAGCAGCCATCGTTCCCATGTTCATCGTCAGACAGAGAGATAATACACATAAGATAGTCATCGATCCTGAAATAGAACTGGAGAAGACTGGAGATAAAGAGAAGGACCTCTTAACCAATGCCCAGAAATTGACCAAGATAATAGAGAACGCTATCTTAAGATATCCTGAGGATTTCTTCTGGATCTTCGGGAGATGGATGGATCAGGTACCATATAAAAGCGAGAAACGGAGACACGGTGACCCGGAGAAACGGTGAAAATGAGAGAGTGGGCCCCGACGAGCACGAAGCTGGGGGTCGGGATCTCCGCTTCGCTCCGAAAAGCGGGCAGGTGGAAATAAATCCTGCAGGATTTAATCTCTCCCGAAGGGATCCCTTTGGGGCAATATCCAATTTCTAATTTCCAATAACCAAATAGAGAATTTTCACTGACTT
>JAUWYL010000017.1 GCA_030615855.1 bacterium
TACCTCAGAGATGATCCCAGATGAGACAATTGAAGAGAGGGTTCGCACTCTATCCAAGAGGATATACTGGACATTTGGGAAAGAGACCGTAGGGGCTGCCTTCCATTTCCTGGATTCAAAAGAGATAGATGGACTCATCTACATCATCTCTTTTGAATGCGGCCCAGACTCTTTGTTGAAAGAGATCGTTGATGATAAGGCGCGAAAGAATAAGAAAGTAGCCTATATGTCCTTAGTAATCGATGAGCACACTGGCGAGACAGGAATGGATACCAGACTCGATGCCTTTGTTGAAATGATCAAACGACGGCGCAATAAAAAAGTTACTAACAGTTACTAAACCCCGATACTGTCGGGGCAGGGGTTACTAACAGTTACGAACGGTTACCAATGATTACTATGAAAGCAACCGTTAGTAACCTCTAGTAACAGCGAAGCCCTGTTACCAGATGGTACAGGGCGAAGCGTAGTAACCAATAGTAACCGAGGTTTTCTATGGCTATCAAATCAGTCTTTTTCCAGATCTACTGTGTTCTTTCTCTATATTTTGTCACCATAGTCGGGAGAAGGATACTTAACAGGGGAGAGGGATTTAATTATACTCGTCGTTTAGCAAGATTTATTCATCCCATCTATGCCTTTGGCCTAGTTGGCTTCATGATCTCAACCTTTATCATGGCCCATAAGAGCCCTTATCCGCTTCCCTTCTTGCCAGAATTCAACATTTCTCGCCCATTATCTCTTACCATTTCCCGATTACTCTTTCTCTTAGCTGCCGTAGTGGGCCTTCCCGGGATCGCAGGATTAGCTAATAGAAGAGTTGGCCCCTTGAGACTGATGACAGAAAAATTTGTGAAGGGAGGGATAAGGCGCTATCTGAGGAACCCCATGTCCTTGGGTGGATATCTATTCCTCGTCGCTTATTCCATACGCTTTCTTTCCACTTATCTCCTATTTGCTACATTCATCGGCCTCATCCCTGCCCATATCTTCTATCTCAAGACCTATGAGGAGAAGGAACTGGAACTCAAGTTCGGTGAAGAATACTTAAAGTATAAGAAAGAAGTACCCTTCCTACTACCGCGAATAAAAAAGCGCCGAAAGGCCGCAGAAAACAGAAAACGGTTAGGAGAAAACAGAAATCGGTAGAGAAAACTGAGAACGGAAAACAGTTTTCAGTTCTCTGATTTCCGTACTGTTTTCAGATTTCGGACAACAGATTTCCGTCTCTAGATTTCCCTATCCATTATCTATCACCCGGAGCATGCTATGATTTCTTATCTCAAAGAAATCCTCTATAACCATCCCTACTGGGTATTTATCATTCTCCATATGACCCTGGGAAGGGGAGCCTCCATCCTCTATGGTGTCTTGAGGGGGATGAACGTTTTATATTTTCTTCCTTTAGGAGTCTTCTTCGATATGTTCCAGGTTTGGCCTCTTTATTTTCTCTATGAAACGACAGAATCCCGTATGCCTTTAATAAGAAAATTAAAGGAGAAGATGAACAGAAGAGAGAATAAATTCCTCCATTCCAGAATATTTAAGGGAGTAAAATCTTTAGGTCATCTGGGAGTGGCAGTAGTTGCTCTATTGCCAGTAAAAGGATGCGGGATGTGGAGCAGCATCTTGCTTGCCCATATCTTGAAGATCAGACGCTCCCGGGCTTATCTATTATTCTTTATAGGGAGCATTATCGGTTGTCTAATTCTGGTAGGCATTGGAGACATCATAAGAAGTATCTGGCACCAATTAGTTAGTCAATAGTCAATAGTCAGTAGTCTGTGCTACCGTAATTTTTGATTGTTTCGAATTAATATTGCCTTTTCAATTAGGGTATGCTAAACTAATAGCAATAGAAGAGCACAGAGTATCAGACATATTTAAATTCCAATTACCATCTGTGATCTGTGGCAATCTGTAACCAATCTGTGAATATCTGTGTTTAGCAAAGGAGGTAAAAGAGTATGTTAAAAAGAAGTGTATTATTGTTGTTGGTAGGGCTTTTGTTGGTAGGAGTGGGGAGTAAAGTCTGGGCACGCAAAGGATATAGTATGGTCGATGACCCCAGGATCTATCAGTATCGTAATGCCCGTGCCTCTATGACCCAGCCCTATACCCTTTATGTGAAGAAGGTAGATGATAAGAGACCGGATTATGAAAGGCTCGCTGCCAATCCTCATTATATGTATACCCTTGATGGCTGGTGGCTAAGGGGGACTACCTTTGAAGGCCAGTTGACCGAGGTTATGACTGAAGAGTTGCGTCGTTCAAGTATCTTTCAAAAGGTTTCCAATACCCCGGAAGGAGCAGGCTATATCCTGGATACCTTGGTCAAGCACTGCTACGGAAAATACCAGAGAAGCGCTGCCTCCTACACCCCCTGGGGTGGCTACGCCCAGAACTACATCTTCGGTGGTACCACTCTGCTCGTTACCCTGAAGAAGAAAGATGGAACCATAGTTATGCAGAAGGAGTACTCTGAGGAGGCGAAGGGAAAGGTCTCCGCCCAGAGAAGTGCGGCCTGGATGTATGTCATGCTCGGTGACTCCCTTGAGAGATGTATGGAAAGGATGCTCAAGGATGTTGACACCGCTATGGGAGGAAAGGGCTTAACCTTCGGCCAGGCTCCACCAAAGGAGAGAAAGAAAGCAAAGAAGGAGAAGAAGAAAGAAAAGAGAAAAGAGAAGAAAAAGAAAAAAGACTAAAAAAAGATTGACTTTCAAAGAAATCTGTGTTTGAAAGGAGGTGAAAATCAGATAACTATTAGGTAAAAAAACTAAAAAGAAAGGAGGTATATAAAAATGCCGGAAAAATCAGCCACATTGGAATTCGTGAGAAGGGGGAAACTGTTAGAACTCCATTCTGGCCCAATGGTTTTTGTTCTATTGGCGGTACTGTTTTGTGCGGGTTGTGCAGGTCGTTCTGTTTATATGAGACCTACACCAGCTTTGTTGCAGCCAACCGAGGATAAGGCTTTGGTCCGTTTTATGAGACCTTCCGGCTACGGATTTGCTATAAACTTCAATATTTTGGATGGGGAAAAGGTTATCGGAAATAGTGTGGCCAAATCTCAATTCGATTATCTCGCCGAGCCGGGGAAGCACTTATTCATTGCCATAGCTGAAAACAAAGTTTTCCTCGAGGCTGACCTTGAGGCTGGGAAAACCTACTATGTATTTACGAAGGTCTACACCGGGGCCTGGAAAGCAAGGGTGGCTTTCATAGCTGTCAATAGGGGTTCTAAATACTGGAACCAAGTTAGAGCGTTTGAAAACAGATTAAGGAAGGTTAGTCCTGATACGACGGCTTTGAAGACATGGGAAGACGCAAATAAGGCAAAGATTGAGAAACTTGTTTCTCAATATGAGACACAATGGAAAAATACTTATCAATGGCCCAAGTTAGCACCAGAAGATGGTAGATGAAGAAAGACTGAAGTAAATTCTTTCGTTTCCTTTTACTATGCTTCCATTAGTCTCTTATCTTCCAATCTTCGAGGATCGGAAGATGACACCTCCCATCTTATTTCTTTTTACTCCACTAACAAGCCTCCCATCTTATCTCGATATCCTCTCCACTTTATCTCTTTCCCTGTTTCCAAATTCTTAAGAATTTGGAAATAATAAAAGTGTGGAATTTTGAAGTATCGGAATTTTAATAGTTCCGATGCTGAGGATTAGGGGGTTTGGGGGAAAGAATCTGCTTTCCCCCAAGGGGTGACAGTGGAGTCCCGATCCAGTGAATCGGGACGGAACGCCAGAGGGGTGAAACCCCTATGGAAGTATCCCCGGAGGGGATATCTTAACATGGCAGGAGCCTTATTTGACAAATAGAGGCTATTAAGATATGATGTATAGAAGAAAGGCAGAGTTCTTTAATGAAAAAGTGGCTTTTGAGTTTAATAATTTTGTTTCTTTTTCTTTTGGGGGCTTGTGCGCCGAGGTATGTCAAGCCCACTATTTACAGAGAAGCGACTTTAGAGGAGTTAATAGAATTAATTCAAAGAAGAGAAAATAGAGTAAAGACCATTAAGGCCTCTTTAAGAATGGGCTTCAGGGATTTAGAGAAGAAGGGCTCCCAGCACTGCCTGGGAGTCTTTGTTTTTGAAAAGCCAGACAGATTCAGGATAAAGGGCTATCCCCAGATGGGACTCACTCTTTTTGAGGTTGTCTCGGATGGAGAGTCTCTCTGGGTATATATCCCAAAGGAAGGAAAGGCTTACTTCACCCGCCTGCGTCCGTCTTCGCCGGACTTCGGCGGGCAGGCCCAGAATCTCAAGAAGGGAACTTCAAAGACCGATTTCAATCTTCAGGATTTGAGGAGTGCTTTTTTGGTTGCAGAGGTACTTAATCAACCGGATGTCAATAGGTTCTTAGAGAAGAGAGAAAAAGAGTATATTCTCTACCTTGTAAAGAAGAGGCTTTTAGAGAAAGTTTGGGTCGAAAGAAGTGATTTTTTGGTGACCAAGATTGAAAGGTTCGATGAGGATGGTTCTTTAGCCTTAGAAGTCTCTTTTAATAAATATCAGAAAATAAATAGAATCGATTTTCCAGAGAAAGTGAGAATTTATAACCCAAAGGAGAAGAGGATACTAACACTACTCATCCAAAAAGTAAGACTCAATGAAGCTATCAAGCCCGAAGTCTTTCAATTTAAGGTTCCAAAAGGAATAGAAATCATCAGTACAGATAAAAAGTGATTAGGTGGGAAAGTGAGCAGGCGGACTGTGATCGCTGAAAAACAGAAATCGGTTGTTAGAAAACTGTTCTCTATTCTCGGATTTCCCTACAGTTTTCCGACTTCTATCGACTGTTTTCGGATTTCATTGTTCAATGTTACTTGTTCAATGTTCAATGTAAAATGAGAGTAGGAAAGGGAGGCGAGAGCAATGCCTAAACATCCTTTGGATAAGTATTTTCTTTATCGATTTGTTCGCTTTATGTCCTTTACTTTACCTCTGGGCATTGGCTACCTATTAGCAACCATAACTGGGATCATCGCTTATTCCCTATCAAGAAAGAATAGAAGGGCAATAATCTCCAATCTAACTCAGGTTTTGGGTAAAGAAGTGAGTAGAAGAAGAATTTGTTCCTTATCCCGCAATACTTTCTGTAATTATGCCAAGTATATTGTCGATTACTTCAGGTTTCCGCACATCAACAAAAATGACTGGAAGAGGATCATTCCTCAGTATGAGGGGGCAGATTTTATTGATAACACCCTGAAGAAGGGAAAAGGTCTTATGCTCTTGACCGCTCACATAGGGAACTGGGAGTTAGGAAGCCTACTATTCAATATATTGGGCTATTCCATGAATGTGGTTACCTTGGTTGATGAAAATTTGAAGATTGATGAGGTAAGGGAAAGATGGAGAAGAAGCCGGGGAATAAAGTCCTTGACTGTTGGTAATTCGATAACTGCGGCCAAGAATATCGCAGATGCTTTAGCAAAGAATGAAATCGTGGCCATGCTTGGGGATCGGGCAACCAAGACCAACAGGATGAAGATAAAGTTCTTCGGTAAAGAGACCTACTTTCCTACGGGAGCGATAATCTTAAGTCTATTAACTGGAGCGCCCATCGTTCCCGGTTTCGTCCTTTATAAGGGAAAAGGGAAATACTATGGAGTAGCAGAAGAGCCCATCTATGCTAAGGATACTGGCAATAGAGAGAAGGATATAAAAGAGACTCTGGAGAAAATAATTGAGGTTTTCGAAAAGTATATCCGCAAATATCCAGATCAATGGTATAATTTTTATCCCTTCTGGCAAAACGCAGATGACCGCAGATAAAAGATAGTAGAATAAGTGAATTGGTTGGACTGGGTAGATTAAAATCCAACTAATATACTAATCCAACTAATTCTCCCTTTAACTAATTGTTCAATGTTCATTGTTCAATGTTACTTGATAAAGAGGTGAATTTATGAGGAGGACATTGTTGCTTCTGTTGGCAGTGATCCTTTTGGGGAGTTCTGTTTGGGCGGGGAATGACCTGGATAGTATCTTGAAGAAGATGGATAAGAGGCAGAGGGGGATGAAAGACCTTAAGGCCTCATTCACCCAAGAGAAGATCTTGGAATTATTAGAAGAGAAGTTAATTTCTCAAGGGAAGATGAAATATAGAAAGCCGGATAGGATGTCCTGGGAATATTTCGAACCCGATCCTCTTTTAATGATTATTAAGGGAAAAAGAATGTGGCTCTATTATCCAGATATGAAGGTGGCCGAGAAGTATGATTTAGAAAGAGCAGGGGAAACCTTGGGGCTCTTCGTGGGCTTTGGAAAGTCTATGGAATACTTGAAGAAGAATTATCAGATCAGCCTCCTTGAAAAAAAGAAGGATTTTTATTCTTTGGAACTCATTCCCAAAAGAGAAGAGGAATTAAGATATTTATCCAAAATAGTATTATGGATTGACACTAAAGAATACTGGCCAGTCAAAACTAAAATATATGAACCAAATGGAGATACCACCTTGATAGAATTTAGGAATATTGAACTCAATACTAAGATTCCAGACTCAGAGTTCGAGTTCAAGGTTCCCAAAGGGGTGGAGGTAGTAGAGCCCCTCAAGGAATGAAAGAAGTTTACGGTTTACAGTTTACGGTAAACGGTAAACAGGCCCGACGGATGTCGGGACGAGTAAACGGTAAACGGAAGAAAAACATATGGCTTTGAAGAGCGTGATTGTCTATTTTTCTCAGACGGGGAATACAGAGAAGGTAGCCCGAGCCATTGCCACAGGAATAAAAAGTACAAATAATTCCTGCACCCTAACCACTTTAAAAGAGGTGATATTAAAGAAATTAAGGGATTATGATTTAATCGGTATCGGCACCCCAGTCTTCTACTTCCAAGAGCCATGTAATGTAAGGAATTTTATCGCGAGACTCTCTTTCTTAAAAGATAAGTTGAGTTTTGTTTTCTGTACCCATGGTGGCCAGGATGCTAATACTTTAGCCCGCATGGCGAAAGGACTGAAGGAAAGAGGTTTGTTAGTTTTAGGGGGATTAAGTACCAGGGGTTATGATTCCTTTCAGCCCTATGTTGAGTTTGATTATAGCAAGGGCCATCCAGATGAAAAGGACCTAAAAGAAGCAGAAGAGTTTGGCCAAAAGATGGTCAAGAACTATGGATTAGTTAAAGAAAAGAATCAATTAGATATCCTTCCCGAATTTAAGTTTAGATTTTCATTACTTCATCTCGCCTCTCTGTGGCTAACGGAGAAGAGAGTAAATAGGCACCTACCAAAGATAGAAGTAGATAGAGAAAATTGCACCAAATGTGGCAAGTGTGCCGAAATATGTCCTTCAGAAGCAATTGAACTCAATCCCTATCCTGTACGTAAAGGAGACTGTATCAGATGTTATTATTGCGAGAAGGTATGTCCTCAAGGAGCAATAGTTGTAAACTGGGGACCAACTAAGAGGCTCTTAGGTTACTTCAGAATATGCGATCGGGCTATAAAAGCCCCCTTTAAAATATTCAGAGCAAAAGGAGATTGAATGAAATTAAAACTAATTGTTCCGGTAGCCGTACAACAGAAGAGTTGGGTAAGGTATTTTGCCCTCCCCCCCTTAAACCTTCTCTATGTGGCAGCCCTGACTCCGAAAGACGTAGAGGTAATCCTTGTTGATGAGCATATAGATAGAATCGATTTTGAAAAAGAGGTCGATCTGGTGGGGATCACCTCCCTTACCGCCACCATCCCCCGGGCCTATGAGATTGCCGATGAATTCAAAAAGCGTGGGGTAAAAGTAGTCTTAGGTGGAATTCACCCCTCAGTACTTCCCGAGGAGGCCATCCAGCATGCGGATAGCGTAGTCATCGGCGAAGCGGAAAATCTTTGGCCAGAGGCAATTGAGGATTTTAAAAAGAAAAGATTAAAGAAATTCTATCAATCCTCTCAGAAACCGAGTTTGAAAAACCTCCCTCTTCCCAGAAGGGACTTACTCCAGGGAAAAAGATACCTGACCAAGAACTTCATCCAGACAACCAGGGGCTGTCCCTTTGACTGCGATTTCTGTTCCGTGACCAAATTCTTTGGTAAAAGACATCGTTTTCGGCCGGTAGGTGATGTCATCAAAGAGATCGAAAGCTTAGAAGGAAATTTTACTGTCTTTGCTGACGATAATGTGGTTGCTCATAAGAAGTATGCTAAAGAACTCTTTAAGGCTTTAATTCCCTGTAAGAAAAGATGGTTCAGCCAGGCGGATTTAACCATGGCTCAGGATGAGGAACTTCTCAAATTAGCTGCCCAGAGCGGTTGCGAGGGGGTCTATATTGGATTTGAATCTTTAACTGACATCGGTCTAAAGAAGTTCAAAAAATATATCAATTTTAAGGATGCCATTAATAGACTCAGAAGTTATGGTATCAGGATAGAAGGTTCCTTTATCTTTGGTTTTGATTCTGATGATAAGAAAGTATTTGGAAAAACCCTCAAATTTGCTCAGGAGTTGAGGCTGGATATGGCTACTTTTCATTTATTAACTCCGTTACCCGGAACCAAACTCTATGAAAAACTGGAAAAAGAGAATAGGATAATAGAACGAGATTGGTCAAAGTACGACTTATCAACAGTAGTCTTTGAGCCCAAACAGATGACCAGGGAGGAATTACAAGAGGGAGTTCGTTGGGCAATGAGAAAGTTCTATTCCCTTCCTTCTATAGCTAAAAGACTATTTCCCCCTCCCTTTAAGACTTTGCCTCATATCGTAGCCTATAATCTAAGCCGTAAGGCTAATTTTCTTCGGTCGCTTAAAAGATGAAGTATCATGAAATTGAGATAAGGGTAAGGTTTAATGAGGTGGACCAATGGGGGATGGTCTGGCATGGCCACTATATCAGTTACTTCGAGATGGGAAGGATTAATCTCGCCCGAGGCTTCGACCTAACTCCTGCTGATTTCGTTAAGATGGGCTATACTGCTCCGGTAGTTGAATTAAAATGCAATTATAAAGAGCCGGCAAGAAATGATGAGGAACTTATAATCCGCACTACCTTAGAGAAACCAACTAAGGCTGCTCTTACCTTTAAGTATCAAATCTTAAGAAAGAAGGATAAGAAGTTATTAGTCAAAGGTGAGACGACCCAGGTTCTCCTTGATAAAAAAGGCGAGTTAGTTTTGATTATTCCCGAAGAAATAAAGAAAAGGATTAATAAATTACTTGCCTACCTGGAAAAATGACTAGAGAAAAATATGATGTCATAGTAATCGGCGCAGGAATAGGAGGGTTGACCTGCGCTTCTTTATTGGCTAAGGCCGGGATGCGAGTCTTGGTAGCGGAACAATCTTCCCGACCCGGAGGCTATGTTGGCTCTTTCAAAAGAAAGGGTTTCACCTTTGATTCTGCCGCCCACTTTGTTACCGGTTGCCATGAGGATGGCGTCATTGGAAAATTATTGAGGGAATTAAAAGTAGAAAGAGAGATAGAGTTTATCAAGGTGGAAGCTCCGGTAAGGTTTATCTTTCCTGATTTTGAATTTTCTTTTTCCCTTAATGACCTTGAAGGTGCAGAGAGAATCATTAAAGAGAGGTTTCCTCGAGAAGCAGAAAACTTGGATAGGTACAAAGAAACCTTAGAGAGGATCGGCCAGGACATCGTTAGATTAGGCTCCTCCTTCCCGGTATGGAAGATACCCTTCTTTCCCATGCTCTTTCCCTCACTCCTTAAGTATAGAAACTATACCGTCAGAAAACTGATGGATAAATGCTTTACTAACGAGAAACTGAAAACCATCCTTGCTATCTCGCCAGTTACTGTTCCTCCTTCCAAAGCCTCTCTACTTATGGCGGCAGTGATGAAGGCCGAATCACAAGAAGCCGGGATATACTATCCTAAAAGAGGGATGCAGTCTTTTGCTGATGTTTTGGTCAAAGGGTTAAGGAAATATAAGGGGGAATTATTACTCAATACCTTGATCACTAAGATTCTAATTGACAGGGGTAGAGTCCAGGGCGTGGAGTTAGCCGATGGTCGAAGAATAAAAGCCTCTTATATTGTTTCTAATGCCAGTCTCAAGCAAACCTTCTATAAACTTGTAGGAAAAGAACATCTTAAGCGAAGATTTATAAAGCGAATAGAAAAAAAGGAGCTGTCTCTATCCTGTTTCATCCTCTACCTGGGAGTCGATCTGGATTTAGAATCTTTGGGTTTAAATTTTCGCATCAATGTCTATCCCACCTATGATGCAGAAAGGCAGTATAAAATATGGAAGGCTGGGGAGATACCTGAAGAGTTTTCATTTATAATAAGTGTTTCTTCTCTCATCGATCCCACAACTGCCCCCAAAGATAAGCACACCCTGATTATCACCACTGCCGCTCCCTATCATTACCGGGAAGACTGGGGAGCTAAGGATAGACGAGGCGCAGAATATAGAAGACGGAAAAAAAATATTATGGAGAGATTGATTGAGAAAGCAGAGAAAATCATCCCTGATCTATCTTCGCACATTATTTATCAGGAAGCAGCAACTCCCCTTACCCTAGAAAGAAAGACTCTCAATACTCAAGGGGCAATATATGGCCTGGCGGCCACGCCGGAACAGATCGGCCCGGGAAGGTTTAAGAATAAAACACCCATCAGGGGCCTCTATCTCGTGGGCCATTATACCTATCTGGCACACGGGATAGGAGCAGTGACCCATTCTGGAAGAGCGGTGGCTGACATGATAGTTAAACGAGAAAAACAAAGATGAAAGAAGAATATGATGTTATAGTAATTGGTGCCGGCATTGGGGGATTGACCTGTGGTTCTTTATTAGCCAAAGAAGGGCTGAAGGTTTTAATTGTTGAACAGGGTTCAAAGCCGGGAGGATATGCCACTTCCTATAAGAAAGATGGATTTGTCTTCGATTCCTGTATTCATTTTGTAGGTGGCTGCGGCGAGGGAGGAATGGTTAGAAGACTTTTTACAAAATTAGAAATTGAAGAAGAGATAGAATTTATTGAAATAGCATCCCCGGTAGGAATAACCTTAAATACCAGGAGAGTATTCCTTCCCATTAAGGATTTTCCTGGTTTTAAAAAAACCCTCCGGAAATTTTTTCCGGAGGAAACTACTCAGATCCCGAAATACCTACAGATCTTACAAAAGATTGCTAAAGAAATTTTAGACCTTGCTTCCCCTTCCTTTCTAAAACTTCTTTTTTTTCCTATAACCTATCCCCATCTCGTAAGATACCGGAAGAGCACCCTGAAGGATTTACTTGATAAATACCTTACCGATCCCGAACTGAAAAATATCCTTTCTTGCGCTCCTACTACTCTCCCTCCTTCCCGAATCTCTCTCTTCTTTATGGCCATGGTGACCACCCAGGGCCATGAGGCCTTCTATTATCCTAAAGGAGGGATTCAGCATTTCAGCGATACTTTAGTAAAGGGATTAAGGAAATATAAAGGAGAACTATTGCTCGATACCTTAGTGAGCAAAATCTTAGTGGAGAAGAAAGGAGTCTGTGGGGTTGGGTTGGCCAGTGGTAGGAGAATAGGAACGAAGTACGTTGTTTCCAATACTACGTTGGAGCAGACTTTTAATAAATTAGTGGGAAGTGAAAATTTACCTGATAAGTATATGAGAAGAATAAAAAATCAAAAGGTTTCTTTATCCGGCTTTATTCTGCACATAGCGACGGATTTAGACCTCAAATCTCTGGGATTAAGTTTTACCAATGCTATTCTTCCTTCCGACCTGGAGAAGGAGTTTGAAGCATTAAATAACAACCAGATGCCAGATGAATCGAGTCTCATTATTAGCGTTCCCTCCCTGGTAGATACTACCCTGGCCCCACAGGGAAAGTATATCCTGAGCATCGTTGTTCCTGCTCCTTATAGCTATGATTGGCAGAATAAGAAAGAGGAGGTAGCCAGAAGAATTATTAAGCAAGCGGAGAAAGCAATCCCCAATCTTTCTACCCACATTATCTATCAGGATATCTCTACTCCTTTAACTTTAGAGAAGTATACTTTAAATACCAAGGGAGCGATGTATGGATTGCAGGTAACACCAGAGCAGTTTGGAATAAATAGGATAAGCCAGAAGACACCGATAAAGGGATTATACCTGGTTGGCCACTATACCCGTCCGGCACACGGAGTGCCGGGGGTGGCTATGTCCGGCCAGTTTGCTGCTCAAGCAGTACTTCATAGCAGAGAAAGTTAACTAATAAACCAATTTTGTCTAAACCGATGCTGGGGATCCCCCACTTGGGACCATTCGCGCGAAAGGTAGAATAGATATGAGAAAGAAATTTATAATCCTTTTTTGCTTAACAGTATTCTTTGTCAGCCTAACCCCTTTCTCTGCGGGGAAAGAAGCCTACGAAAAGGGATATTTAGAAGAGAGAAACGGAATCTTCGTCTTACATCTCAAGGGGAGTCCTTATGAGATGGGCTACCAGCACGGGATGCTCACCAAGCACTTGATGGGCAAGAGCAAAGAGGCCTTTGATGAGGCGGTTCCATCGATAAAGGGAGGAAGGGCCGGGGAGTGGATTGTAAAGAGGTACCTCTTCTGGAAGTTAGGAAAGATGGAGAAGTATGTTCCTCAAGAGTTTATTGAGGAACTCAAAGGGATGGCGGATAGCATTACAGAGAAAGAGGTCGATTACAGAGAAATCCTACTCTACCACGCTATGCGAGATATCGGCCAGGTCTTGGCCTGCTCAAGTTTCGTTGCTCTACCCCAGACCACAAAGAACAAAGAACTTATTTATGGTCGGAACTTTGACTTCCTGAAAGGAAGCTCCTTAGAGAATCTGGTTACTTTTTATGAACCAGATAAAGGAAACTCTTTTGTTTCCATTGGCTGGCCGGGGATGATTGGGGTAGTGAGTGGGATGAATGATAAAGGACTTATCGTAGGGATACTCACCGCTTACTCAAAAGATGTCTCCTTTGATGGTATACCTTCTTGTTTTCTTACCAGAAAGGTTCTTCAGTATGCTAATAATATAAAAGAAGCAGAAGAGATCATCATTAAGAGCAAAAGGACTGGCCCCAATATCATCCTTTTAACGGATGAGAAAGAGGCTTTAATTATAGAATGCTCGGCGACAAAATATGCTCTGCGAAAACCACAGGATGGTCTTCTTTGTTCAAGCAATCATTTCTTAAGTGCTATCTATGAAAGGGATAAGAAGCGAAGGAAGACCTTGGAATCCGGGGATAGTGAGAAAAGGTATAAAAGGATGGAGAGATTATTAAAAGAAAATAGTGGACAGATTGATATAGAATATGGTATTAAGATATTGGGGGATGATGTAATCTTAAAAGAGAACACTCTCCATTCTGTGATCTTTCTTCCCCGAACATTAGAATTCTTAATTGCCCCAGGCCCGCATGCTTCTGGTAATTTCATTAAGTTTCACCTAAAAACTTTAGAAGAAATTCACCATCAATGACATTAGATCTGTGATCTGTGTAAATCTGCCCCGAAGGGATCCCTTTGGGATAAACAATCTGTGTCTATCTGTGTTATAAAAAGGAGGTATTCATGCGCGTATTCTTAGTTGATGCCCCCCATAAAGTCTGGCCGGTGATGAGAGGGTGGACGCCCAATCCTGGAATTTTGCCTTTGGGTGCCTATTTAGAGAAGGACTTTGATGTTAAGGTGGTGGATGGAACGGTTCTGGAAGATTCCTGGAGGGACTTAGAAAAGATAATGAAAAAAGAGAAGCCAAAGATCGTAGGGATATCCTGCATCGCCACCTGCTTCATCTATGATACTATGAACGCCTGCCGCTTGATTAAAGAGGTAAGTCCTAAAACAATTATCGTTGCTGGGGGTAGCCATCCTGCCCTGGTTCCGGAAGAGACCCTAAGGAGTTGTAGAGAGATAAATTACATTGTGGTGGGTGAGGGGGAGGTTACTTTCTATGAGTTCCTGAAGGCCTTTGAGAAGGGAGAGAAGAACTTCTCAAAGATCAAGGGATTGGCCTATTTAGACGGAGATAGATTCGTCTATACCGGGGATCGACCTCTGATTGAAGATTTGGATACCCTGCCCATGAATGCCTATCACCTCTTCGATATGTCCAACCCCAGATACAATATCGCCTCAGAGGGAAGAAACTCTCTATCCGTCACCTTCAGCCGTGGATGTGACTACAAGTGTACCTTCTGCTCAGAGACCGTTCTTTGGCGCCATAGATGGAGAAGAAAGAGTGCCCAGAAGATGGTGGATGAGTTCCAGTTACTGAAAGAGAAGTATGGGAGAACGGCCTTCTTCGTGGGAGACGACATGTTCAACTGGGATAGAAAACATACTGAGGAATTCTGTGATGAGATGATTAAAAGGAAGGTAGGGGTAAACTTCTGGATTCAGACCAGGGCTGATTTTCTCTTAAGGGATAAGGATTTAATTCCCAGATTGAGGGAGGCCGGATGTTATCAGATTATGATGGGTTTAGAACACCATAGCCAGAAGGTTTTGGATGCCATAAAGAAGAAGGCTTTGATTAAGGAGAGTCTGGAAGCCATGAGACTCATAAAGAAGCATAGAATCTCTGTTATGGCTACCCTAATGCTCGGCCACTGGAATGATACTAAAGAGGATATGTACGATCTCTACCGCTTTGTCAGACCCTATCTTCATCACTACGGCCAGGGGGTGATTACCCCTCTGCCCGGAACCCCATTCTATAGAGAGATGAAGAAGTTAGGTAGGATAAAAGTAACCGATTACTCAAAGTATGACTACATCCACGCCATAATGCCTACCAAGACCATGTCTCCTGAAGAAATCACAGGTACGCTATTAAACCTTCACAGGAAGTTCTATCTCAACTGGCGCTTCTTCTGGCAGACCATCTTTCCCGAGCATCCTATGATTAGACCTATTCACATACATTTTTTAAAGTATGCTTGGGATACCTTTAGGCAGGAGGCCTTTGGTGCCCCAGAGTGGGTCCAGCCAGGATACCAGACCTACGAAGAATACTTAAAGGAGAAAGAAACAAGGAACGCGAAACGTGGAACGCCTGCCAAAAGCGAGGTCTCGCCCCTCCGGGCCGGACGAAACGCTAAACGCACTATTTCTTGAGGAGCTTATCTATCTCTTCCACCCACTTCTGAGATATCTTTAAGACCTTTGGCCAGCCGAAGGCACGAATGCGAACCTTTAGAATCTGAGAAACGTTATTCTCATCCTGATAATCAATGGTTAAAAAGACCTTTATCCAGGTATGAATATAATCCTTTATTACAGAGGCCTTAAATATTCTGGAAAGGGGAATGTTATAAAGGGGAAAGCCCCGCACTTTACACTCTATTCCTTCTTTGGCTAGAACTAACTTTCCTGGCCGCTGTTTTGCAGGATAACCCGGTATTCCACTGTAGTAGATAACCTTGTTCTTCAAGATAGGCCTCACCTCGTTCGGCAATCTTCACAGATTAGCGCAGATTGACTAAACTGATTAGCACGGATTTAGTGCGATGAGGATCAGTGCTAATCCGTGTCTTTTAATCTGTGCCCATCTGTGTAACTATTCAAATTCCGATACCTTAAAATAGCCATAACTCCTCCTTCTTTCTATATCTTATAGGTTAAGTCCTTAAAAGTCAACCCCGCACCTTTTCAATATTCATTTTTTATCTTAATACTTTGAATGGATAAAAGGTGCGGGGTTAAGGAATCAAGATGAAACTTCTACTAATCTTTCCTATGGGAAAGGGCCGGGTGATGGGCAAGCATTCTTTTTTCAAACTTGTGCCCTTGACTCTGCCCTATATCGCCGCCCTTACTCCAGAGGATGTAGAGGTTACCATTACCGATGACCTGGTGGATGAGATAGACTTTGAGGCCGATGTGGATCTGGTGGGATTGACCGTTCTCACCCCTTTGGCTCCCCGGGCCTATGAGATTGCAGACAGGTTTCGAGCAAGAGGGGTAAAGGTAGTCCTGGGAGGGGTGCATGTCACCATGTGTCCTAAGGAGGCCTCTCCCCATGCAGATGCCTTAGTCCTAGGAGAAGCAGAGGAGACTTGGCCACAGCTCATCGAAGATTTTAAAAAGGGAAGACTGAAGAAATACTATCGCTGTCCTGGGCCTCCTGACTTAAAAAGGATTCCTGTGCCCAGGTGGGATCTATTGAAGATGAGATATCTTCCCACCTATTCCGTTCAGACCAGCCGGGGTTGCCCCCATGACTGCGATTTCTGTTCCGTGACCACCTTCTTCGGTGGAAAGTATAGACTGAGACCGGTAGAGGATGTGGTAAATGAGGTCCAGACTCTAATCGAGAGTAGACGTCAGAAAGCCCCTTTAGGAAATATCTTCTTCTTCAATGATGATAATATCTTTGCTAATCCCAGCCATAGCAAGAGGCTCTTTAAGGCGTTAACTCCGCTTAGGATAAAGTGGTTGGGCCAGGCGCCGATTACCATGGCCTGGAACGAGGAATTACTAAAGATCGGTGCCGACTCTGGATGTATCGGGGTTTTAATCGGCTTCGAGTCTCTATCTCAGAAGAATATCGATAAGATGGGAAAGAGGATTAATAGAGTGAAAGAGTATGAGGAGGCAATCAAAAGGATTCATGCCTATGGGATCAAGATCATGGGTTCCTTTATGTTCGGCCTGGACGAGGACGATAGAGGGGCCTTCGAAAGGGTAGTGCAATTCATGGAGAAGACCCATATCGATGTCCCGGGATTGGGAATCGCTACCCCCTATCCTGGAACAAGATTCTATAAAAGGCTGCGTAGAGAGAACCGGATATTTGATAATGATTGGGCAAATTATGATAGTACGCGTAGCGTCCATCGTCCTCTCCGGATGAGCCCTCGGGAAGCGGATGAGGGTTTAATCTGGGCCTGGAAGAGGACAACATCCATTCCCTCCATATTTAAGAGGACGGTCTTTCCTTCCAACCGTTCCCTCTTCTATTTCCTCTTCAACTTCGTCTTCCGCCAGACAGTACGGCGCATGTTCTAAGACGCTGATTATCGCAGATCGAAACGCTGATTGCCACTGATAATACCATAGATGACCGCAGATAAAAGATAGTAAAATAGGTAGATTAGTTGGACTGGTTTCCGCCAGAGGCAGATCCGCCTTTAGCTGAGGATTAAAAATCTACCAAATCCACTAATATACTAGCCCAACTAATTTTTCATTGTTAATTGTTCAATGTTCATTGTTAATTGAAAGTGGAGTGCGAGAGATGAAAAAGGTTTTGGTCTTGATTTTGGTGGTTTTCTTGGCAGGTTTTACTGTGGCGAGCGCTAACGAGAAAAAAGAAGTAAAGCCAATAAAGATTAGCCAGATAGTGGATGGAGTTTACCTGGGGAAAAGCGGTGGAATTACAGGAGTAAAAGTAGAAGTCACTATTAAAAAGGGTAGGATTACAAAGATTGAGATACTAAAGGCCCGAGGCTTTCCCAAATATAAGAAGAGGGCCCTCAAAGAGATGCCGGGGAGGATCATTAAAGCCCAATCTTTAAGAGTAGATGCAGTAACTGGAGCCACAAAATCCTCAAGAAGCATTCTCAAAGCAGTAGGAAACGCACTCCTAAAACAGGAGAAAAGTAAGAAGTAGGTGAAACCGTAAACGGTACACGGTAAACGGTTAACGATGCAGAAGACAGACTGTCTCTTTATCAACACCCCCAAGATGAATAGTTACTATAAGCCCTTGG
Source organism: bacterium (assembly GCA_030615855.1). Taxonomy (GTDB): domain Bacteria; phylum UBP18; class UBA7526; order UBA7526; family UBA7526; genus JAUWXM01. Next base: position 17,649 of record JAUWYL010000017.1, read on the forward strand.
GGAATTTTATTCTGGATACCTATATGCCCATGGGCTTATTAGCTATGGCCGATTCATTGACTAAAAAAGGTTTCTCTTCTAAGATTATCCACTTAGGAGTGGAATGGATCCTAAACCACGATTTCTCTATTCTGAATTACTTCAAAGGTAGGAAAGTTAAAGTAATTGCCATTCCTCTCCACTGGCATCATCAGTCCTATGATGCCATTGAACTAGCCAGGAAGATAAAGAAAGCCCATCCTAAAGTCTATATTGTCTTAGGAGGCTATACCGCCAGTTATTTTGATGAGGAGATTCTAAGAAGATTCTCATTTATCGATGGGATTATAAGAGGGGATGGAGAGAAACCTATCCTTTCTCTGGTAAGAGCCATCATTAAGAAGAGAGCTCTATCGAGGGTTCCTAACTTGACTTGGAAAAAAGGAGAGAGAATCATCAGAAATAGGCTTTCTTACATTGCTACCCAGGAAGACTTGGATGAACTATCCTTCACCAATTTTAAACTATTGAAGAATTATCAGACTTATGTCAGACATATTGGTTTCTTACCCTTCTTTGCCAAGAATTTCTCCAAAGAGGCCAACTACTTAATGTTCTCCTACCGCAGCTCCACCTTTCCTCTCTTTACCGGTCGGGGGTGTCTGGCTAATTGCACTTATTGTGGAGGAGGGAAGAGGGCTCAGGAGTATATTAGTGGAAGAAAAGAGCCTATATTCAGGTCTCAAGAAAAAGTTTTAGAGTCTATAAAAGAGGCTCAGGAGTATGGGTATGAGACGGTTCTCATGGACTTTTATCCTTCTCCACAAAGTGATGATTATTACATAAAACTCTTTCAGATGATCAGAAAAGAGAGGATAGATATTGAGTGCCTCTTTGGCTGTTTCTTTCTCCCCTCTAAAGAATTTGCCGAGGAGTTTCACAAGACCTTTCCGGGTAGAAAATCGGCCATCTGGCTCTCCCCAGAAAGCGGGGTAGAGATGGTGAGAAAGAAAATAAGGGGGTTCTTCTATACTAATGGCCAGATTATGGAGGCCTTAGAAAATCTCAATAGATTGCATATTATTACTGAGCTCTATTTTACCTTCGGCTTTCCCTTTGAGAAAGAAGAGGATGTCTTGAAGACCAAGAGATTTGCTTTCTATTTGAAAAAGAGATTTAAATCTATCTGGGCCATCAGGGCCTATCCCCTAGAGATGGAGCCCGCCTCTCCCTGGCAAAGAGACCCAGAAAAGTTCGGTGTGGTATCAAATAGAAAGAGTTTTATTGACTTCTACAAAGCAAATAGTCAGAAGAATCCAGAGGTTCTCAACAGCCTGGGTTACTATATCCCGGGTTTCTTCAATGAAGAGGCTTCTGACTTTGCTTCGTTTGAAAGAAAGATGCAGAGATTGAAGTGCAGGCATTTCTGCCTCATCCATCCTAATGCCCGAAAATCAGGCCCTCCCTGGCTGGGAAAACTCATGTGTCGGGGAATGAGCTTCTATCAAAAACTGAGAAGAAAAAAGACTTGACTTTTATTTTTTTCTTTGGTATAGTTTAATTAAAATAGTTTAACTATAATAGTTGTCCGAGGTCCCAAACCTAACAGTTGTTGGTGGGCGGGTTAGGGTAAGGTAGTGGGTTTAGTAATTGGGTAAGGGTTAGATACTTAAAGACCAACTACCTGACCCAACGACCAAACTAACATCTTAACCTTAACCCTAACCAAATGTTTTCTTATTAACTTGTCAACTAATCAACTTATCAACTGATTCTGACTTTGGACAGGAGGACTCTTATGGAGAAAGAACTCATTCTTCTCGGCCTTCTGAAGGAAGGGCCAAGGCATGGCTATGAATTAAAGAGAATAGTCGATGAGAAGATATCCACTTTTGCCCCTATCAGTGCTGGTTCTATTTACTATACTTTGAAGGGATTGGCAAAGGATGGCTTGGTAAGTATGACCAGGAAGAGAAGGGGCAAGTATCCAGAGAAAGAGGTCTATAGAATAACAACGAAGGGAGAGAAGAGACTTAGGGAATTACTTGAGGAGACCTGCTTCAATATCAAGAGGCTTTACCGGAGTATGGATATCGTTCTATACTTTATGAATTATCTCAAGCCAAAAGAAGTGATTAGAGGGCTAAGAAATAGGATTGGGCAGATCAAAGGAATAAGAGAGGAAACCAAAGGGATCTATATGAAGATAAGGAGGGAGAGATATCCTTATTACATTCAGGCCATTGCCCAGAGGAATATAAGGTTTATGGATAAGGAAATAGAATGGATGGAGGACTTCATAAAAGAGATTAGGAGGAAATCGTGAAGGTGTTCTTGATTGATCCGCCGCATAAGATCTGGAGCGAGATGAGGGGTTGGGTACCGGCTCCAGCCCTGACCGCTTTGGGGGCCTATCTAGAGAAGGATTTCGATATTCGGGTTCTGGACTGCTCGGTGATGGAACATCCCTGGAGGGATTTAGAGGAGGCGGTAAGAGAAGAGAAGCCAGAGGTAGTGGGAATTACTACCATTGCCCTCATGTTCTATTATGATACCTTGAATGCTGCAAAACTGATAAAAATGGTCTCTCCTAAGACCAAGGTAATAGTTGGTGGGCCAGATCCCTCTCTAATTCCAGAGGAATTTTTAAGGGATGCTAAAGGAGATATTGACTTCATTGTGGTGGGTGAGGGGGAGATTACTGCCTACGAGTTATTAAAAGCCATAGAGAGAAAAGAGAAGGACTTTTCCAAGATAAAGGGATTGGCCTATCTTGAGAATGATAAGTATGTCTATACCGGAGATCGGGAATTCATCAAGGATTTAGATAGCCTGCCTATGCCTGCTTATCATTTCCTTCCCATGGATAATCCCATGTATGGAATACCAGCCTTCATGCCCCCTCATACGGTGACCATCTGTACTTCCCGGGGCTGCCCCTATAGATGCACCTTCTGTACCCAGACTGTGATGTGGAGGCACACCTGGAGGGGAAGGAGTGCTAAGAAAGTAGTGGATGAGATAGAACTGTTGGTTACTAAATATAAGAAAAGGGCGATTCTGGTAGGGGATAACGACTTTTTAATAAATAGGAAGCGAAATATCGAGTTCTGTGATGAGATGGAAAAGAGAAAGATCAAGATAGACCATATCTGGGTTCAGGCAAATCCAGCTCATATTATAAGGGATAAGAATCTTCTCACTCGCTTTAAGAAGGTCGGGATTTTCATGACCCTACTGGGAACAGAGTCTGCCACTCAGAAGATCGTGGACAAGTATCATAAGCCCATGGGCGTGGAACAGAACATCGAGGCCTTCAAACTATTGAGGAAGAACAAGATACTGGTCTTAGCAAGCATGATGATTGGTGGGGAGTACGAGACCATAGAGACCATCAATGAGATGGCCAGATTGGGCAGGAAGTATGGCGACTTTCCTACCTGGGCCCATGCCACTCCTTTTCCCGGGACCCCTTACTATGAAGAATGTAAGAAGAAGGGGCTGATTGAAGTAACAGATTACAGAAAATATGACTGGGCCAGCGCCATCACCCCTTCCCGCACTCTTTCTCGAGAAGAGTTGGAGAAGTTGCGCATCGGTTTATTCCAGAGGGTGTATGGCCTGCGGCTCTTTGTCAAAGCCTTTTTTTCTCCCAACCCCAATATCAGGAGATATGAAAGATTTGCGGCCAACGAGTGGCTGGCAAGACAGATCTTCAAGAGGCCCTGGGTGGCACCAAATTATCAGAGCTTTGAGGATTATATGAAGGAACACGGAGCTACACCCCATACCATCGCCTCCGGCGAGCTACGGGGCAGGCGAAATAACACGAAACAAAAGAATGCAAAATGACACACGAAATAACACGAATCAAAGGATACGAAACAATACGAATAAAGAACGTAAAGGTTTTATTTTCCTATCTGTGATCTGTGCTGGTCTGTAAATATCTGTGGAAATCTGTGTTGTAGGAGGTCTAACGGGATGAAGATTTTGGGAATCTGTGGGACACATAAGAGGCAGGATCAGGAGTCTTCCAGTGAATGGCTGTTGAAGGAGGCCCTGAAGGCCGCAGAGAAGAAGGGAGCAGAGACGAAATCTATAAGACTCATTAACTATAAGATTACTCCCTGCTTAGCCTGTAATAAGTGTCGGATTGGGGAGAAGTGTCCTTTATTGGAAGACCCCAATGATGATGTCAAAAAGATCTTTGATATGATTGATGAGGCGGATGCTCTAATCTTCTCCTCCCCTACCTATGCCTATCAGCAGCCGGCGGTCACCTTAAGCCTTTTCCACCGAGTCATTCCCTTGCACGAGATCGAGAGGTCTAAGGAGTGGGGACTGGATATCCGGGCCTATAAGTGCAATCCCTTCCATGGGAAACCGGTGGGGAATATGGCGGTCGGTGCTGGATTGGGGATGGAGGGAGCCCTCTATTATCTCTTCCATGTCTTGAAGGCCCTGGGTGCTACCTCTGTTATCTGTACCGGGATAAGTCTATTGGAGGCAGAGACCAAGAACCTCTTCGCCGCTGCCCCCATGGATCCAGCGATAAAGAAACTCTTGGAGATGCCGGGGACCAAACTTGAAGAGAATGAGTGCGCTATCGAACTCGCCCGGGCAGTGGGTAAGAGAGTAGTGGATGTCTATCATTCAGAGGTCTTCCAGTCACTCAAGGATGTTTTGAAATACTAGAGGTTAACGGTTTACGGTGTACGGTAAAAAACTGTAAACAGTAAACAGCCCGAAGGGCGGGCGAATTGAATAATAGTTATTCATCAGCGGGGCAAGTAAAACGCGCCGCTCAACAGTAAACGAACCCTATCTTAAAGGAGGTCCTAAATGGATTGGGACGAGAAGGCTTATGAGGATTTTAAAAAGTTGATCGGCCAGGCGCCGGTCTTTTCGAGAAGGACGGCAGAGAGATTAGTCTCTCAGAAGGCGGAGGAGAATGCTAAGGCCAGGGGTTCAAATAGGATCGAGGAAGAGGATATGATAAGGGCTTTCTTAAGCGAGACCCCAGGTCCCTTCAAGAGACGGATGTTCGCCGATATGGAGAGGTTCGGCATTGATTATAAGAAGTATTAGAAATGATCTGTAAATTTTGTAATAAGGAGGCCTTGCCGCAAAGCGGCAAGAACCTTGTTTCTTCACTTCGTTCAGAAATAGAGAGACTTTCGCATTCGCGCGAATACGAAAGTGCTATATGGGAGGTATCAATATAAAATGAATAAGGAGCCGCGGCCAAGAGTTGCCATAGTAGGAGGAGGATTGAGCGGATTAGCTGCTGCCTATTTCTTGAAGAAGAAGGGGACAGAGGTCACGGTCTATGAGAAAACCTCTGAAGTGGGAGGGAAGTTAGCCCGAGTAATAGTGGATGGAGTCTCCATCGATACTGGTGCTTTACTCTATTCCAAGGAACTCAATCCCAACTTTGATGTCTTAATAAATGAATTAGGAGTAGAGTGCGAAAGGAGATATCTGAATACCTTTGCTCTTCAAATCGAGGATAAGATTACTGCCTTGAATCCTTTAGCCCTAGCAAAGTCGAGACTCTTTTCCTTTGGAGAATTCTTGAAATGGAGGAAGGTGAAGAAGTTCATCAATTCCTTAAGTTTTGATCTGGATGAGGTGGACGAAAGGATTGATAAACTACACCAGATATCCTTAGAGAAATATTTAAGGGACGTTGGTTTCCGGCAGGAACTCATCGACTCCTTCTTTCGGGCTTTCTGCTCCTTCGCCTATGTGGATGGAGCGAAAGATTTGGCTGCTGATTTCGGCCTCTTCCTCTTAGCCTTCCCCCTGAAGACTATCATGGCTCCGGTTAAAGGGATGAGCGAGGTAGCTCTAGAACTGAAGAGAAGGTTGGGAGATAGTGTAAGACTGAATACCAGAGTAGTTAATATATCCCAGAATCTGGACAGAACCTTTACCGTAAGAACGGAAAAAGAAGGAAAAGTTTCTGAAGAGACCTTTGACTATTGTATCTTAGCAACAGGAAGGAGAAATTTTAAGAATATCTTCCCAGAAGTTGACTTTGAGATAGAGATTACCAAGGCCCGGGGAGTGATTCTGGAATCAGACTGCCCTACTTATAAGAAGTATAACGTGCTCATCATCTCCAAGTATAAGAATGAGCATGGGGTTCAGGGAGGGAAGATTAAGCACCTGCCGGATGGAAGGAGTTTCTATGGCATGATGCTCTATCGACCGGATGCTGACCTGGGGAAAGTATTCGGGAAGCACAAGGTCCATCACAGGTTCGGCTGGTCACCAGCCATGGCCTGGATGTCTCCGGGATGCAAAATACCGGATGTCAAGACTAACATTTCTAAATGCTTTGTCATCGGTGACTTCGACCACTATCCCGGCGTTGAGCCCTGCATCTTCGCCGCCCAAAAGGCAGTGAAATCCATCTTAAAAGAAACAACATCTTAATGCGCTCTCGTTTTTATTGAGAAAAAAGACTTTCGCATTCGCGCGAATGCGAAAGTGCTTTAACATATCATAATTCAGATTTAAGGAGGTTTTGATGAAGATTTTGATTGTTTATTATTCCAAGACGGGGAAGACGAAGGAGATTGCCCATACTATGGCCAATGAATTGGCGGATGGGAACGAGGTGAAGTTAAGAAAAATAAGGATGAAGGACGAGAGAGGTCTTCTGGCTACTTATCTTTTGGATACCAAAAAGGCATTAAGAAGAGAGAAACCGGAGATTGAAGTGCTCGACTTTGACCATAAGGAGTATGATCTCATCATTTTAGGAACCCCAGTATGGAGTGCCAATACCGCCCCAGCCATAAATACTTATCTTGAGAAAAGTGACTTCCGGAATAAGAAGGTAGCCCTCTTCGTTACCCTGCGCCTGATGGGAGGAGAGAAGGTGGTGGGGATTTTAACCGAAGAGATAGAAAAGAAAGGAGGAAAGGTCATCGATTTTATCATCATCAAGACCGGTCTGTGTCACAAGAAAAAAATGCTTCAGGAAGCCCGCCGATTCGCAAGTAAACTTTGATTACGGGGCGCTAATCTGTGCCTAAAGGAGGTAAAGTAAAATGAAACTATCAATACCTTGTAATTGGGATATGGAGTTAATAAAAGCAACAAAAGACTTGCCTGTCTATGATTTTTATGGTGCTATAGCCACCACGCCGATCGGACATGGTAGACCGGCGCTCATTATTCCTGATGTGGATGAGGATTTCGTAGCAGAATATATTAAAAAGGTTCATTCTACAAACCGAAAATTTTCTTATGTACTTAATGCTACCAGTATGGGTAATTTAGAGTTCGATCCCAAGTTTCATAGGAAAATACTAAACTATCTTCACTGGTTAGTTGATATAGGGGTAGATGCGGTTCATGTATCAATTCCGTACCTGATGGAAATAATTATACATCAATTTCCTAAATTGAAGGTAACCACATCAGTGATGGCCCATACTTGTTCTGTTGATATGGCGAAAGAATTTGAAAGGCTGGGTGTATCAGCAATAAATCTGAGTTTGGAAATTAACAGAGATTTTAAAGCTATAAGGGCAATAAGAAAGGCGGTAAAAATTCCTCTGGTATTAATTCCTAACTTAGCAGACTTACATCAATGTCCCTACAGGCATTATCATTATAGTATACTTGGTTTTACTTCCCAAACCCATAGTAAGGATAAAGCTCGAAGATACTGGGCTATGCAGCCCTGCAAGATGTATTGTAATGATCGGAAATTAAGTGAGCCGTTAGAAATTTTAAAATCATGCTTTATCAGACCTGAAGACTTAAAATTTTATGAAAAGGAAGGGATAGATATTTTTAAGTTGTCAGGAAGGCATCAAAATACTGAATGGATAATGAAAGTAGCAAAAGCATATGCTAACCGGGAGTATAAAGGAAATCTTGTGGATATCATAGATGCCATTATAATGAACAAAAAGGATATTAGAGAGTTTCATCCGGAGTTTATAACTGAATCAGATCCAGAAATCCAGGCAGTTCCTGAATTTTATAGCTGGAGCAGATTAGATCTTAGTGCGTCTGATGTTGTTAACATAGATAATAGCAAATTAGACGGATTTATTGATCATTTTGTGAATAATGGTTGCAACCCTTCTATTGATTGTGATGAGTGTGGCTATTGCGCAAAATGGGTTGATAAAGCAGTTAAAATAAACCCTGATTTGTCTAAACAATATTTAGAAGCCATAAAGAAACATCGCAATGCGTTACTGATGAGTAAATTTGCAAAAGAAGTTGAGGCGCTGGAGTGGGATAAGAAAGTGAGGATTATTTTTGAAAATATGATAAGTTCAATCCCGCAGGTGGTTAGAAAAGTTGCCAAAACTGCAGTTTCTGTAAATGCAGAGAAACTTGCCAAGGAAAGAGGCGCTTTTATTGTGGAGGAAGAAGATTTGGCCAAAGCTTTTCTGGAAAGTTGCCCTTCTGAATTTCAGGACCAGATGGGAGAGAAGTTAAAATCCCACGGGATTGATATAGCTAAATTTAGAGATTAAAATGAAGGATTATGTTGAAATTTCAACACCCATGAAAGGTAGGGCCCTGAACCATTACGGTACAGGGCAAGGGTTTGTTGTTACGGACCTGATTCGTACCAGATATTTCACCCCTGTATTTTTAATCACATATTAACTGCTTGAAGTATAGCCACTATATCTCTATGGTGTAGTGGCTTTTTGTTTGACCTATTTTGTCTAATATGGTATATTACCTGAAGAAGAGAGGTCATAAATTGTGAGGAAAAGAATTCTCAAGAAGATTGCTCGGATTTCATATCATAGATACAGATTAGTTTTAAGTATCGCTTTAATTCTGACCATTGTTTCACTTCTCTTATCCTTCCGTCTGGAACTAAAGACGGATATCATCAATCTCCTTCCTCCAGAATCCAAGGCAGCCAAGGTATTCTGTCGGGCCATCTCATCCTTCGGCACTTTTGATTACCTTATCGTCTTCATCCGTACAACGGATACTCAACGCACTTCGTTTGCCTTGAGATATTCCACGGATAAAAACACGGATATTAAGCGATTAGAGAATTTTAGTGATTCCTTTGCCTATGAATTAGGAAAGTCCGACCTTATTGAAGGGATAGACTATAAGATTTCGGAAGAGATAAAGAGGTTCTTTCAGGAGGAGTTATTAAAGCGTCCTTACCTTTACCTTTCTTCAAGCGATATTAGAAAGTTGAAGACTAAACTGAGCGATGAGGCCATCTATCGTCAGATAAAGGAGAACAAGCGCCTCTTAGCCAGCCCCATCTCATTCGCTACAAAGGACTTCATCCAGAAAGACCCCTTTAATTTACGAAGCATATTTAAAGGCTATATCCTGCAGCAGAAAGGCCCCTATAACCTCGACCTCAGTAGAGGCTATTACCTCTCTCCTGATCAGAAGGCCCTCCTGATGATTATCAAGCCCAAGAGGCCGCCCACGGATATTGATTTTGATAAGAAGTTGCTAAAAACCATTAAGGAGGCAGAGAAGAAGGCCTATAAAGAAGGAGTAAGAGTAGATTATACCGGTGGCTACATCATGGCCCTGGATGATGAGAGAATGATTAAGAGGGACATCATACTTACCCTTTCCCTCGCCTTCTTTTTAGTCCTCACTCTATTCTTTCTTACTTTTAGAAGGAAGGAGACCTTCTTCTTTGTGAGCGTTCCCCTTTTAATGGGTCTGGCCTGGACGGTGGGGATCGCTTCTCTATATCCCAGGCATCTCAATATGGTCACCTTCGGCTTCTTTCCCATCCTAATCGGCTTAGGAGTGGATTATGCCATCCACATCTACAACCGCTACTTAGAAGAGAAGAGAAAAGGCAAGGATACCTTGAGCTCATTGGAGATTACTCTCTCTCAGACAGGGGAGGGGATACTGACCGGTGCTCTGACTACTGCGGTTGCCTTTTATTCTTTAACCTTCACTAAATTCCGGGGACTATCTGAGTTAGGATTCCTTTCCGGGACAGGGATCTTAGCCTGCCTCCTGTCCATGTTCTTCATCCTTCCGGCTATTTTGAGCTGGCAAGTCAAGAGGAAGAGATTTGTACCGAAACTCTTGCATCCCTTTGGATTGGAAAAGATTTCTAAGATTCTTTTAAAGTCTCCCAAGATTACCTTAATCGTTGCTATCTTTATCACTTTAATTTTGGGCTTAAGTGCTTTAGGGATCACCTTTGATAGTGACTTTCGGAACTTGAGACCAAAGGAGACTCCAGCCTTCAAGGTTCGGAATGAGATGGGGAAGAAGTTTGGCTCTCCTTCTGATCCCTTGATGATTATCGCTTCTGGAAAAAACAAAGAAGAAGTTCTTCAGGTAAATGAGAGAATAACCCAGAGAATAGAGGAATTAAAAAAAGAAGGGAGAATGGAATATTATCAATCCCCAATTAGTTTTCTTCCTTCAAAGAAGAGGGCTCGTGAGAATATTGAAGAGTTAAGAAGGTTTGACTTTGAGAGCATAATTACTACCTTTAAAGAAGCCCTCTTAAAGAATGGCTTCAGAATAGAGGCTTACCAAAGATATATAGATGAAATAAGAAATTTAGAGGCGAGGCTAAAAGGACCCGTCTCTATTTCAGGGAAGGATCTGGAGAAGATGACCAAACGCTATCTTATCGAAGACGAAGAAGGATTCAAGACTCTTACCCTGGCTTATCCTGTGAAGAAGATCCTTTCTCCAAAAGAAGTAGATGAGTTCGAAGAGAGAATAAAAGGAAACGAGAAGGGGATTAAGATTACTGGGGTGGGGATTATTGCCAGTGAACTCAAGAGGTTAATCACTAAGGATTTTATCTTAGCTACAGTCCTTGCCTTTACTGGGGTCTTCATTATGCTTTTAATCCACTTTAGAAGAATAAAGATAGTAATTCTTGCTCTCATTCCCCTGATCTGTGGTATAATCTGGATGTTAGGGATTATGAGGCTTATCGGCCTTAGGATGAACTTCATCAATATCGTAGTTACTCCTCTCATCTTAGGAATTGGGATAGACGATGGGATCCATATCATCCACCGCTACTTAGAAAAAGGACTTGTCCCCCGAAGCCTTGGCGTAGGGGGGGTAGAAGATGCCATTCATCATACGGGAAGGGCGGTGGTCATGACCTCTCTCACTACTATGGTGGGATTTGGGAGTCTGGTCTTTGCTCAGTATAGAGGATTGGCCACCATGGGAGCCCTTGCCCTTCTTGGCGTAGGCCTATGTCTCATCGCTTCTTTAACCATTTTGCCAGTATTACTTAAGATAATGGAAAACACGAAACGACACGAACTAGAAAAATGAAAAGTTTAAGGTAACTAAGACACGAATTACAGGATGCGCTTCGCTGGCATCCTAGAGAGCATAAATAATTAAGCATTGGCACGAATATCTGAAGAAAGGGTGAAGGGAATAAAAATGAAGAGAATAATAGTAATTTTAGTTCTGATGATGGGAATAACGACAGTAGGATGGGCTCAGGATTATGAGTTTGTCAAGAAGTGGGGGGATTGCGGAAGGTGGGATGGCGCCTTCCAGTATCCCATGGGTATTACCCTGGATGCTCGGGGGAATATCTATGTAGCAGATAAGCAGAATAACTCTTTTCAGAAGTTTGATTCCCAAGGCAATTTTAGTGCTCGATGGCCCAGGGAATCCGAACTCGGTGCTGAACTATACTACCCCTATGATTTAGCAGTAGATATGCTGGGTTATATCTATGTTGTCAATTCCTATGGGCACTCTGTTAAGAAATTCACTTCCCAGGGGAAGTTCGTTGCCAGATGGGGTACGGAAGGCCAGGGAGATGGTCAGTTCTACTATCCCTTTGGCATAGATGTTGATTCCTGGGGGAATATCTACGTTGCCGACACTAAGAATAATAGAATCCAGAAGTTTGATTCCCAGGGGAAGTTCCTTCTCTCCTTTGGGGAAGAGGGGAAGAAGGAAGGGGAGTTTAGAGTTCCTTCTGATCTTGCTGTTAATAGATTGGGAAATATCTATGTCGTTGACTC
>JAUWYL010000043.1 GCA_030615855.1 bacterium
ATCCCTCTTCTCCTTTGGGAAGGGGCCGAAGTAAGAGATTCTGCAGTGTCTTGGATAGGGTAGTTTCATCCAGATCCCTGGTTAGCCTTCCCCCAACCGCCAGAGATATCTTCCCCGTCTCTTCAGAGACAACGATCACTATGGCATCCGTCTCCTCCGAGAGACCCAGAGCCGCCCTATGCCTCATCCCCATCCTCTTGGAAACATCTGGATTCCTGGTAAAGGGCAAGAGACATCCCGCAGCAGCAACTCTATTGCCCTGGATGATGACCGCTCCATCGTGGAGGGGAGTGGAGGGTAGAAAGATGGTGGATAGTAGTTCTCGACTCACCTCGCTATCGATCCTTATCCCAGTCTCGATGTAGGTCTTTAATCCTGTCTCTCTTTCCAGAGCGATGAGCGCTCCCTTCTTCTTCTTGGAAAGGATAGCTACCGCCGCTATTATTTGGTCAAAATAGCCGGGTTTGGCTTCCTTTAAGAATCCTCTGAAGAAGCGCCTCTGGCCAACCTCTGCTAAGGCCCTCCTTATCTCCGGAGCAAATAAAATAACAAAGGCAAGTATCAAGACCTGCCAAAGGCCTTTCACTAAGAAGTTGAATGTAGTAAGTCCCAGTCTTTGAGCGATAAAGGCCGCAATAAGCAGAATGAGTAAACCTTTTAAAACCTGAACCGCTCTAGTTCCCCTTACAAGTAGGAAAAGCCAATAGAAAAGAATGGTCACTACCAGGACGTCAATAACATATAACCCATACCTTACAATTACTTCTCTCATCTCTCCCTCGCTACGCTCGCTGTGATCTGTGATCGGTGATCGGTGATCGGTAACTGTTCACGGTTCACTGTTCTCTGAGAATGGCATCTGTCATATTTACCACCCTTTTCATCTCTTTTACATCATGAACCCTTATAATATCTGCTCCATTTAAAATAGAAGCGGCCACTGTGGCCGCTGTTCCCTCTAACCTCTCTTCTACGGGAAGGTTCAACACATTCCCGATTACCGACTTTCGGGAAGGGCCGACCAGTATTGGTCGACCCAAAGATTTGAACTCTGAGAGTCTATTGAAAATCTCTAAGCTATGTTCCGTTTTCTTACCGAAGCCAATTCCTGGATCAATGATTATTCCCTCTTCATCTATTCCCTCTTCCTTAGCAAAAGCAATCCTCTTTCTTAAGAAAGAGATTATCTCTCCTACTACATCCCCATATCTGGGATTCTTCTGCATGTTGCGTGGCCTTCCCTGCATATGCATCAAGACCAAGGGGGCCTTATATCTTGAGACCACCCCAACCATTTTCTTATCCATGCGCAGGGCACTGGTATCGTTCACCAGGGAGGCTCCAGAGTCCAGGGCTTCTCTTGCCACCCGGCTCTTATAGGTATCGATTGAGATGGGAAGGTTGATCTTTCTAACAAGTTCTTTAATTACTGGAATGGTTCTTCTCGTCTCCTCTTTTAAAGGAACGAGCCTTGCTCCCGGCCTGGTTGACTCCCCGCCGACATCGATGATATCCGCTCCTTCCTCGGCCATTCGCTCTGCCTTTTGGAGAGCAGAATCTATCCTGTTATATCTTCCCCCATCAGCGAAGGAGTCTGGGGTGACATTCAGTATCCCCATGATAAGGGTTCTTCCACCGAGCCTCAAAGTATATTTAGCGCATTCTATTTCCCATCTCTTGCGCTTAAAATCAGTAAGGAGGTTCTTCATCTCCTCTGCAATCTCTGCTAAACCAAAGGGCTGTCTCTTTAATTTCTCAACGAGCAATCGGTACTGCTTCTCTGTTCCCAATAATAAGATATCCGTTCTCTTCCTTTTAAGATCAATTACTTCCCGGCTGATGGCCGCCTCTGCTCCTAAGGATAGGGCCTCCTGCTTCAGTATATTGGCTGCCTGGGGCCTTATCTTTTCTAACTTTACAGCAAAGGAAAGGGCCTTGAGAGCCATGAGCCTCAGGCCATAGGAGTCAACCCCGATCCTCTTTAGTTCCTCCTTTGCTCGAGAAAGATTATCAATCATTACTACCCGTGCATTACTCAAGAGTATCTCCCATCGATGTTTGTCGTTCGTCAATCGGTTAGGGTAACGATGCCTGTTCCGTCTACGCTGAGAAATTAAATATTAAAATCACAGATTAAAATTTAAAATTTTGCATTTTGTCCGTCTGGGACGGATCATTTTAATTTTTACATTTTGATTTTTGATATTACAATATATCATTTGATACGGGCTTCCTAACCGTAATCTTTAAACATAACCTAATTGGTAACTCGATTAGCTCCGGATGAGAGCTAAGGCCTCTGCCCGAGCAGCGGTCCTCTTCCGGAAGACCCCTCTTACCGCAGAGGTGATGGTTACTGAACCCAGCTTCTTTATTCCCCTGATGATCATACAGAGATGCTCGGCCTCCACTACTACTAAGACCCCCTGGGGCTTCAGGGCATCCATAATGGTATCCGCGATCTCCTTGGTGAGCCTCTCCTGCATCTGGGGCTTCTTGGATAGGATGTCCACTACCCGGACCAGCTTGGATAATCCGGTTACCCTCCCTCCACCAGGGATATAGGCAAGATGAACCCTGCCATAGAAGGGGAGGAGGTGATGCTCGCACATAGAATAGAGGGGGATATCCTTAACCAGAACCAGTTCGTCATGCTTTATGGGAGCAAGGGTAAGGACCTTCTTGGGGTCCTTTCCAATCCCAGAGAATATCTCGCTATAGAGCTCTGCCACTCTCTTGGGAGTATCTACTAAACCCTTCCTCCTGGGGTTCTCACCAATAGCCTTCAGGATATCTTGAACGGCCTTTACAATCCTCTTCTTATCCGTCATCTCTTTTTCTTAGGGAATTCCTTCTTAATGCCTACTAACTTAGCCACCTCTTCCCCATCCATGACTTCTCTTTCCAACAGAGTCTCAGCCAAGAGCGAAAGCTTCTTCTTATTTTTCTTCAGTAGTTCTCTGGCCCGGGCATAGCACTCATCCACAATCTTGCGCACCTCCTGATCTATGACTCGGGCGGTCTCTTCACTATAATCCTTCTCTTCTGTTATATCCCGGCCTAAGAATATCTGCTCGTGTGGTCTACCAAAGGTAAGGTGACCCAGTTTTTCACTCATTCCATACCTGGTCACCATCCTCCGCGCCTCATCCGTAACTACCCGCAGGTCGAGGCCAGCGCCAGTCGATACCTCATTGAAAATAATTTCCTCACTTGCCCGGCCACCCAAGGTCTTGGTGATCTCAGCCATTAATTTCTTCTTAGTAGAGATGTATCTATCCTCTATGGGAGGGGTGATGGTATAGCCCAAAGCCAGACCACGAGGCAGGATGGATACCTTATGTAGCGGATCGGCCTCTGGCACTAGGAGGGCCAAGAGGGCATGGCCTGATTCATGATAGGCGGTTATTTTCTTCTCTTCCGTGCTGATCACCTTTGACTTTCTCTCCGGACCAGCCATGACCCGATCTATGGACTCCTCGATCTCCTCCATGGTTACCTGCTTCTTATTCTTCCTGGCTGCCAAAAGTGCGGCCTCATTGGCCACATTAGCCAGATCCGCCCCAGAGAAGCCCGGTGTCCGGCGAGCGATGACCTTGAGGTCCGCATCCTTAGCTAAGGGAATCTTCCTAGTGTGAACCTTTAGTATGGCCTCCCTTCCGTTTATGTCTGGTCGATCGACCACGATACGCCGATCGAAGCGACCCGGTCGCAACAATGCCGGATCTAAGACATCCGGCCGATTAGTGGCTGCGATCAGGATCACCCCTTCATTAGGATCGAAACCATCCATTTCAACGAATAACTGATTCAGGGTCTGTTCCCGCTCATCATGGCCTCCTCCCAATCCAGCGAACCTCTGTCTTCCCACGGCATCTATCTCATCGATGAAGATGATGGAGGGAGCGTTCTTCTTCCCTTGTTGGAATAGAGAACGCACCCTACTGGCTCCTACACCAACGAACATCTCGACGAAGTCCGAACCGCTAATGGAGAAGAAGGGAACCCCAGCCTCACCGGCCACCGCTTTAGCCAAGAGGGTCTTTCCCGTTCCCGGAGGACCCATTAAGAGTACTCCTTTAGGGATCTTCCCTCCTAGCTTCTGGAACTTCCTGGGGTCTTTTAAGAACTCGATGATCTCCTTTAATTCCTCCTTTGCCTCATCACATCCCGCGACATCCTTGAAGGTGATCTTTATCTTGGGCTCGGTATGTAACTTGGCCTTCGCCTGGCCGAAGGACATGGCCTGACGACCAGCCCCCTCCACCCGGCGGAAGAGGAAGAACCAGAGAAGACCGAAGATAAATACTATTGGAAG
>JAUWYL010000010.1 GCA_030615855.1 bacterium
GAGGCGATGAAAATGACTAAGAAGAAGATGAAGAAGGTCTTGAGTTTATAGAACAGAAGATAACAGCCGAAAAAGGCAAAAAGAGTATAAAGGAGAAAACCATCCTCCAGAGCAATCTTCTTCTGAAAGAGCTTCTTGAGAGAGGTAAATACCGGATAAGAAGCCAGAAGAACGAGAACTATAAACTCGTTTAAAAACCTAAAGAGGGTAGGTGAGGAATAAGGAGGAGTCCAGTAGTGACGGGCTTCGAAGGGAAGGAGGGAGGGATCAGTCGGTTTTATTCCCAGATACCTTATCTTATAGAGCGTTGTCTGCCAGACGTGGTTATACTGCCCGGTCTTGGGAAAAAGGAAAAAGAGACCTGCTGCGATGATAAAGAAAAGAAAGAGACTCTCCACTTTTTTTCCACGCCACTTCCTCCATCCCCAGGAGGCAAGGAGAGAATAGGATAGAAGCATAGGTAGAGAGAAGATAAAGTAATCCGTCTTTAGGTTTGTGGGAAGGGTTAAGGCCCCAACGAAGTTAATAGCAGTAAAAAATGCTAGGGCCTGCATAGTCAAATAGTATCTATTACTAAAGAGATAGGCAAGGAAGATATAACTAAAAAGGATAAGATAGTAGAATCGAGCCAGTTTCCAGCTTACAAGGCCTAAAAAGAGGAAAAGGGAAGAAGCAAGGATATCTCTCCCTCTTCTACTCTGTAGGAATTTATAAAAGAAGTAGACGTGAAGGAAAATAATAACTAAGGCAAACTGCTCCCTCTGGATATGATTTCCTAAAGAGCGCTCGATGGCCGGAAGGGAGAGGGCATAGAAGGAGGCCCCAATAATCCCAGAGGTCCTGCTCTTCGTTGAAGCAAAAAGGAGAAAATAGACAATAAATATCGTCAGGCAGTACCAGGAGCGGACGAAGTATCTTACGAAGAGGCTTAAAGGGATGTGCTTCAAGGGAAGGATACGATAGAGAGTACCTACAACATATTCCTCCAGATTGGTATCTGTCCTGGTATCGAAGCCCTCTGGCCAGGCAAGGAGTTTATCTATCTTAGGAATTCTTTTCCCCTGAGCAACGAGAGCGGTGTGGTAATAGTGCTGGGCGGATTCTATGGTAAAGAGATGAGAGTTGCTATGACCCCGAATGGTGAAGCTCTCTGTGCGGATGAATATTCCCAAGCAATAGATCAGAATCAGAGCTAAAAATATTCCTATATTAACTTTCTTATTCACACTTTGTATTGTTAATTTTTCATTTTGCATTTTTCATTGATCTTCTTTCCCACTTTCTCACTTTCTCACTTTCCCATTACTACTCTCACCTTGTGACTCTTTCCATCTCTGTGAGGTTTGATCAGATTTCCCTCTATTCTCTTTCCATCTACATAGATCTCTTTTACCCCATACTCAATTCCCTTTGGATTCTCAATCTCGATCTGATAGATTGCTTCTCGGAAGGGTCTTCTTATCTTGCACTTCTTCCAGGAAGAAGGAAGATGGGGATCAATCCTTATTCCCTCCACATGCTTTCTAACACCCAGCATCCATTCAGTAACGATCATATAGACCCAGCCTACGGTGCCAGTAAGCCAGGAGAAGGCCCCTTCCCCAAAGAGATAGGGATGGCTAGGTCCCACCAGATATTCACTGAATACATAGGGCTCCATTTTATAAAGTTCGTAATCCTTCTGTTTATTGGGCATAATCTTCTTCAGTGTCTGCCAAGCTTTATTGGAATATCCCAGCATAAGATAGGCTACGATAAGAAAGGTTGCTGCATGACAGAAGATAGCGCCATTCTCCTTGGTTCCTGGAGCAAACATAGTCGCCCGACCCAACGAAGGCTCATATTGGCTATAGGTAGGATAGAATAAAGCCGGGCCATGGTCACTATCCAGATATTTGTCTATTGACTCCAAGAGTAACCTTAACCTCTTCTTGGGAACAATATCTGAAAGGATAGCCCAGGACTGGGTATTTAAAAAGATCTTTCCCTCTTTATTCCTATTCGAACCAAAGGCCTCGCCAGTATCTTTAAATCCCCTGAGATACCACTCCCCATCCCAGGCATTCTCATTGATTATCTTAGTCATCTCCTCTGCCCGATCCTTCGACTTCTGGGACATCTTTAAATCCTCTGTAAGAGCCGCTAAACGGGAGGCAACCTTAAGGGAACCCACAAAAGCTTGGGCAAGCATCACACTCTCTCCCTTCCCCTTAATCCCGCAGGCATCCAAACCATCGTTCCAGTCTCCCCGGCCTATAAGGGGAAGGCCGTGTGCCCCCCGATGAGAATAAGTATAGTCCAATTCCCGATAGATATGCTCTATAACCGTTCCTTCTCCCTCTTTAGGACACCACTTATCCACTAAATAGGGGGCCTTCTCCCCTAAGACCCCGATATCCCCGGTCTCCCGAATGTACTCAGAAACGAGGTAGGCCAGCCAGATGGTCTGACCTTTCATGGGTGGAGCATCCCCTGGTCCCCAGAGGGAGTAATTTACAGCATTCGTCCCATCAGCACGCACCAAAGAGGCTAATTTCAAAATAGTCTCGCGCACCGATTGCGGTTCAAAAGCCGCCAAACTCTCAGCATCCTGTACTACTCCCCGGTATCCTCTTCCCGGACCCCCACCATGATAGTAGGAGGGGCTACGATTCCAGAGGTTATTAATATATAACTGATAGGGAAGCCAAGTATTTACTAAGATGTTGAAGTCCTTATCTGGGGTCTCAACCTTTATCCTTGAAGTTTTTTCCTGCCAATCCTTCCTTATGGCATCCAATTCTTTCCTTACCTGAATGATATCCTGATATTTGTTTAATATCTCTTTGACCTTATCCTTGTTCTCTGCTTGTCCCAGAATGAAGATAAATTCTTTTTCCTGTAATCCATCCAATCCAAAGTTATGCTGCAATACCCCTACCGCATCCTCTCCTTCACAATTAGAGTTCCCTAAAGCCTCGTTCTTTAGTCCATCGGGATTCGAGATATCATTATACCTTCCGGTGAAGGCTGTCTTAAGACACTCGTAGCCATCCACTTTAAAATTGGAGCCAAAGAAGACCAGCCCCTCAAAAGGTCTAATATCCCCTTCCTGCCACTGGGCAGACTTCCGCCCTAAGATGGCTTTTGCCTCACCATCCCACCAGACCTTATTATAAAGAGTAGTAACATTATGGATGCGCAACTCTAAAAAATATTGGCCGATGAGCCATTCAATAAAGCCATAAAGATGGAATCTTCTCTTTCTTCTGGTATCATTCTTTATCCTCACCTTCCAGATCTCACAGGGCTCTTTCCGGGGAACGAAGTAGGTTATCTCTCCTGTCACCCCAAAGGCCTTAGTAGTAATGGTGGTATATCCTAAACCATGCCTTCCCTCATAGAAGTCCAGTTCCCTCCTCATGGGCTGCCAGTTTAAAGACCAGTACTGCCCGGTAACTAAATCCTTCAGATAGACATACCTTCCCGGCCGATCAGTCAAGAAATTACTTGGGCCCCATCTCAAAATCCTGTTTATCCCGCAGTCCTTATAGAAACTATAGCCTCCTCCAGTATGGGAGACCAGGGCACAGTAATCCTCATTGGTCAGATAATTGATCCAGGGCCGAGGCGTCGCTGGATTGGTTATCACATACTCCTGATTCTTCTCATCAAAATGTCCGTATTCCATCTTTAAACCCCCTTATCGATTAATGTTGAATATTTTACATTGAGCATTGAACAATGAACATTGAACAATTAAAAATAAAAACTAAGTTAGTTGTTTTGGGAGAAAATTATTAGTTACTTAACTTTATCTAATTTTTGCTGCATTTCTTCACGAAGTTTTGTTGCTGCTTTCTGAGCCCGCATCATAGCTTCTAGTGCCTCTTTCCACTCTTTCGGGCATTTTTTTATCTCTTCTTCTGGAACGTCTGTAATTTTCTGTAATAAGACGGGTAGAAGCTGAACAATTTGCATCTGCAGATTAAGTTCTGCGGTGAGCTTCATCACTTTTTTTATAGATTTATTTATCTTCAAATTGACTACTGTTGCCCCTGCTATAACTATCGTAGCTATCGCCACTATTCCACCAACTACACAATTAATTATTACCGGTATTTCCATTTTCAACCCTCCGTATTAGTATTCCTAGAATTTTAATTAATTTTTTCGAATATCTCGGCTACAAGATCTAAAAGTATTATGTATAAGATTAATCCCTTCAGTAATACCTTTAATAATTCTTTTCCTGAAGTAGCTTTGATATTAATTCTTGTTTCTTTCACCTCTCTTTTATAAAGTCGCATTAGAATACCATCTTTGTCTAAAAGCGTAGGAAGAATTTTATGACTTAACTGGTGTCGGACTCGTTGTAACTTAACAAATGCTGGAGATTTCCTGATGTCATTCAATAAACTTACAAACTCATGGTTTCTATACTCTTTATGTAATCTAAGTTTATTTATACAGTTAGAAAGACTTATCTCTTTTCTTGTATCATCTAACATAAGATTTAAATAGGTATTTAGGGTAAAACCTATTTTATTAAAGGCATCATACAGTCGTATTATACCGTTTTCTGCTTCAATAATAGCGATTTCTTCGTTCCTTGCGGATAAAATTTGCTCAATTATAATAACAATTTTTGCAGATTCAGAAACGTTTTCCCAATATAAAATAAAACTTTCGAAGTTATTAGCTTTACTCAACTTTTTAGCAATATTTGCACTATAAAAAATATCGCTTACTACTTTTGGTAGTTCTATGCCAAGTTTTTTAACGGTGCCATAAGCAGCAATTAAATCTTTCTGTATTTTGTCAGATGACATTTCATCCATATAGTACACCTGTTACAAATTCGGCATTTTATTGGAAATTAGGAATTAGAAACTTAACATGTATCTTGTCTCTTGGTTATTGGTGATTGCTTATAATGAGTCTTAATCCCACAACTCCACTTCCACCATCTGGTCTTTCTCGATTCCCTCACTTAAACGCGGTATCCTTAATAGTCCATCAGCTTTTACTAAGGAGACGATATTCGCTGAACCCCTATGTAACGGGATAGCAATTAATTTCCCCTCTTTTTCTT
Source organism: bacterium (assembly GCA_030615855.1). Classification (GTDB taxonomy): domain Bacteria; phylum UBP18; class UBA7526; order UBA7526; family UBA7526; genus JAUWXM01. The sequence continues at coordinate 5,075 of JAUWYL010000010.1, forward strand.
CCAGTCTTATCCGAATATACTCCTCCCTTCCTGTAGAAGAGGTAACAGTTCTTGCTAATCGGACATTTACTACTTTTATCTTCTCTTTGGCATTCATCATGGCCAAGATAGTAGGCTCCACTATCTTCCTGAAGACGATCATGACGCTCACTGGATTTCCCGGCAGCCCAAAGATAATTTTTTCTTTTATTTTTGCAATAATGGTAGGCTTTCCAGGCTTTATGGCTACCCCTTGAGTTAGGACCTTTCCTTGGGTTAAAGAATTCATTACCTTTAAGGTAAGATCATAAGCACCAACTGAACTTCCTCCAGAGATGAGAACCATGTCTGCCTTAGACAATGCCTTTTCTATCTTCTCTCTTAGAATTTTAGGATCGTCTTTAATAATCCCAAAGGGAATGGGTTCTCCTCCACATTTTTCGATTTGAGCAGACAGGGAATAGGTATTCATATTCCTAATCTGTCCAGATTCTGGTTTCCTTTTCGGCTCAACCAACTCGTCCCCAGTAGGAATAATGGCTACCTTGGGCCTTTTGAATATCTTTATCTCTGTAATCCCCAATCCGCTCAAGGCACCGATATCCTGTGCCCTTATCCTGTGCCCTTTTGCTAACAGGACCTCGCCCTTTCGAATATCCTCTCCTCTCTTAGCAACGTTCTCTCCGGGGGTTAAAGCCTTCCTTATTTTTACTCTTTTTCCCTCAACTTCTATATATTCCAACATCTCAACGCTATCTCCCCCTCTGGGCATTATGGCCCCAGTATCAATCTTTATCGCCTCGCCCTTCTCGACCTCTTTCTTGGAAATCTCGCCGATCTTTATTTCACCAATTAAAGATAAAGAAATAGGATTCTCTTCAGAAGCCCCAAAGGTATCTTTTGCTCTTACCGCATAGCCATCCATCATAGCTTTATTGAATGGTGGCAGGTCCTCGGGAGAGATGACATCAGTAGCCACGAACCTATCCAGACTATCAGCAACCTCTATGGTCTCATTCCCCATAGGTTTTATTTTCCCAACTATCTTCCTTGCCTCACTTACTGTCTTCAGTTCTAACATCCCAACCTCGTTCTACTTAGAATAGTGAGTCTTTATCTGCGATAATCTGCATCTATATCTGCGGTTATCTGCGTCTCAAAAGATCATCTTTCCTTCAATGAATCTCAAGATGCGCTTGTCTTTGGGACTGGTAAAGATTTCTTGAGCATTTCTTGATTCAATGATCCGGCCCTTAAATAGGAAGCTGGCCTCATGGGCTAGGCGCCTTGCCTGGAACATATTATGGGTAGCAATAACGATGGTAGTCTTGAATTCTCTATTAATGTATTTTATCAATTCCTCAATTATGGCTACATTCCTGGGATCGAGATCACTCGTGGGTTCATCGAGAAAGAGGATCTCTGGTTCCAAGACCATGGCCCTTGCTATAGCCACCCTCTGCTTCTCGCCTCCAGAGAGATCCCTTGCCCTTTTATGCTCATAGCCTTTAAGGCCTATTACTTCTAAGGCCTTCTTTACTTTCTCAAGGATCGAGCTCCTATTCTCTTTTCTCACCTTCAATCCATAGGCCACGTTCTCATAGACAGAGGTATTAAAAAGGGCGGGCTTCTGGAAGACCAGAGTCATCCTGCGATGTAGGTTCAGGCGGTTATTCTCTCTTAGTGCTTTTCCATCGAAGTGGATCTCTCCAGAGGTTGGTTCTTCCAGGAGATTTAAGAGGCGCAGAAGGACGCTTTTACCCACACCGCTTGGGCCTATTATAGCATGTATTCTTCCCCTTTCCAATTGAAGATTTATCTCTTTTAGAACGGCCTCTCCATTATATTCCTTGGATAGATTGTGGGTTTGTATGGTATAGTTTTTCATCCCGCACCTTTTTTATAATTCACCCCGCTCCTTCTTTTCCCTAAATCCCGACCGCGTGCAAGGAAGGGGCGGGGTTCACAAGGCTTTTTCTTTTGCTTTTTAAAAGATAAGTAGAAAACACGATAAAAGGTGCGGGACTCATTCTCTAATCCTCTGTAAATAATAAAGTCCGGTGTTAATTAGAAAAGCAACGGCCAAAAGTATAATCCCTAAGGCCAAAGCGAGCTCAAACCTTCCTTTCCCGGTCTCCAAGGCGATGGCCGTAGACATCACCCGGGTAGTTCCCTTTATATTCCCTCCCACGATCATGGCTGCTCCGATCTCAGTGACCACCCTTCCAAACCCAGCGATTAAAGCTGCTAAAATGGCCACTCTCGCCTCTCTTAAGACAGTGAGCGTCGTCTGGACCTTTGTTGCCCCAAGGGAGATGGCACTCTTAGTAATGGCAGGGTCCACGCCTTTTACTGCTACCAAGGAAAGAGCGCCGATAATGGGGGTAGCTAAGATAGTCTGGGCAGTGATCATGGCACCTGGGGTATAGAGAAGTCCTAACATGCCCAAAGGGCCCCTGTGGGATAGGAAGAGATAGACGAAGAGCCCCACCACTACTGTGGGAAGAGCGAAGCAGGTATTGAGTAGGGTAGTTATCACTCCTCTTCCCGGAAACTTGTGGAGTCCGACCAATGCTCCCAGGGGGATACCAAGGCATGAGGCCAGAAGAACTGCAATTCCTGAGATGCGCAGGGATAGGAATATAACGGTATAAGTCCCTCTATCAAAACTGAAGAGTAAGCGGAAGGCCTCTTTAAGTCCCGCCAATATGTAATCCATACTATTCCCCTATGGGATGGAAGAGTGGCTCTCCGAACTTTTCCTTGCCAAACTCCCTTATTATCTTTTGTCCTTTAACTGAAATTAGAAAGTTGATAAATTCTATACCCCTTCTATACTTAATGTGACCATGCTTTTTAGGATTAACCAATATTATGCTATATGGATTATGTAATAGTCGATCTTTTTCATATAAAGTAACTAGGACTAACCTATCTTTACAGGATAAATGGGTAGCACGATCTGTTAGACAATAGGCCTGCTTCTGACTTGCGATAACTAAAGTGGCTCCCATCCCCTGTCCCGTTTCTTGATACCATTCACCCTCTGGGATTAAACCTGCTCTTTCCCAGAGTCCCCTCTCCCTCTTATGCGTTCCAGAATCATCTCCCCGGGAGATGAAGGACGCTTTCTTGTGAGCAATGGCAGATAAAGCAGGTATTACTCCAGTCATCCCCTTAATCTTCGCTGGATCATCCTCTGGTCCTGCAATGACAAAGTCGTTATACATGATGCTCCTTCTATTTACCCCATACCCTTCCCTTACAAATCTTTCCTCTGCCTCCGGATCGTGGACCAGAATGAGATCGCAATCCCCATTCTTTGCCAATCGGATGGCCTTCCCCGTTCCGCAGGCGATGACGTCCACCTTTACTTTTGCTTCTTTCTCAAAAGAAGGGATTAAGGCATCGAGGAGACCAGAGTTCTCTACACTTGTGGTAGTAGCCAGAACGAGATGAGGGATTTCTCTTCTGCACCCCAGGGTAAAAACCATAACGCAGATTACCGCAGATAACAAAACGCAGATGACCATATTCCTCCCCATTTTCATCTCATTTCCTCTCTCTCCTAAAACCGCACTTAAAAAAGAGGTAAGTCTTTTTATCCGTGATAATCTGTAACAAATCCGTGCTAATCTGTGTCATAAAAAAACCAGCTCCCGTGGGTTTAAAGAAGCTGGTTTAAATCTCCTTTCCAAACACGGGAGGTATGGCCGTTTCCCGCCATGCCCTATCGCCCCGATATCATATCCCTTAATTGGGATTTAGAACATTGGGGTCGGAACAATATTCAGTTTTTAAATCAAGTCTAACTTAATTTTTCGGATTTGTCAAGAATTACTTTATCAGTTTTGCTATCTCGTTCTTTACCCTTATCCAATCTTCTTCAGAGGATTCTTTGACTTTGATGGCTGCTATTCCGCAGGTTTGGTAAGCGGTGATATCCCGGTCCCTATCGCCAACCCCAAAGATGACATCATAACTTTTCTGGATGGTTCTGACAGTATCGATCTTGTATTCCAGACTCCGAGTAAAGGGCCTTCTATGATATACTTCTCCTTGAGGGAAGTTATGTGCCTTTAACCACCACTTGGACGCCTTGAGGACCGTGGTCTCTCTACTACTTACATAGAATATCTTAATCCCTTTCTGCTCCACCCACCTCAATACTTCTCGGGATTTAAGAATCGGTTTATCCTTCTTTACCAGTTCAGGATTAAAATACTTTCTCCAGTTTGTACTGCCATCTGGATTAGTGGCAATCGCTCTTCTCTCATTTTCATTAGCTATCGTTCCATCGATATCAATAATGCAGGCCTTGGGCTTAGGTAGTTGAGTAAAAGCCTTTTGAACTCCGCCAAATAAGACAGAAACAATAACTAACCCCAGAACCCCAATCCATAGATACCTTCTTCTCATATCCTTCCCCTCCTTTGCAACCGCAAAAGCGCAAAATTATAAACAAAAACGCAAAATTAATTTATAGGATTTTTAGTTGCTGTTGATAATCTGCGATCATCTGCGTCTTAATCTGCGCCTTAATCTGCGCCTTGCTTTTAGTTTTTAGTCTCCGAACTCCGAACTATTAACTCCGAACTAACTTATCTGTGCTCATCTGCGGTCTTTTTCTGTGGCCATCTGTGGTTCTCATCTGCGGTCATCTGCGTCTACCGAAGCAGCCTAACTGACAGTCAGTAATCTTAATCCCCAACTCATTCGCTGCCTTACCAATCTCTATAGGCTTCACCTTCAACCTTTTAGCCAGAGCCAAGGCTTCAACACAGGGAAGTCTCTTGTTCTGTGCTACTTTTAAAACTTCATCTTTAATCATTTCATTTCCCTCTTGACAAGTCTTACGGCAAACCTAATTAACACCGCGTAGGTGTTAACGGTTAACTTCTCAATTACCTGATCCTCTTTTTAACGAACTTTACTGCCTTATCAAATTCATTAGATGAGATTATCAAATCTACTTTCTTTAGTACTCTCTTGGCACTCTCCTTTATCCTCTTTCCCTCTGCCTTAATCATTACAGCAACGTCTGGTTTAATATAATCTAAGACGCTCGTTCCTTCAATGATTACTCCCTTGCATCCCGAGACCATTCCCAGGGCAACCTTAAGCGCCCAGCCTAAGTCTTTTCTGGGAGAACTAACCAAGACCACCTTCTCTGCTCCGGCTTCCTTTAGTAAAGCAGTATCCTTTCCCGGAGCCTCGATCGCCTCCTCTTTAGAAGTGACGGAGATATTCTCTTTGGAAACCGTGGTCTTTATTGCTCCGAAGTCCTTCAGACTTTTAAGAATCTTACAGGCCAAAGCGGTCTTCCCCACCCCCTTATGCGCCCCTGATATCGTAATAATCTTCACCCCGCACCTTCTACCATCTTCACCCCGCACCCTCTCCTCTCCAAATCCTAACCGCGGACAAGGAAGGGGCGGGGTTCATCTTTATTCCTTAGAGAGAGTTGATGTAGCTCTCAATCAATGCTTTTGCCTCTTCTGCCTGCTCTTTTGAAGTTAGAATATCTACCTTACCCATAGGACCTAAGTGAGGGATATCTGCAGAACGAAGCATTACCAGAATCCCATTCTTCTCCAACAAGTCTTCCAACATCTCGGCAATCGACCTATTCGGTGCAAGGTAAACTATTTCCCACATTTAATATTTCCCTTCATCTCCCTTTGGATTTTAGTTCTGGAATTCTGCAGTTTTTACAGAGATCACTTTTCCGGAACTTACTGAGGAGTAAAAGATCATGGTGGCAGCAATTACTACTAAGTTAAAAAGAACAACCAAGGCCGTAGTAAAGGGTCTTATGGATAGGTTCATCCAGGGACGCCAAGCTAATAAACAGCGTAAGATGTTATCAATTTTAAGGGGAATGAAGAGAATAATAGCCCCGCAGATAATAAAGAAAGAACACTTCACAAAATTCCTCTTCCAGAGGATGAAATTAGATTTCAGAGCAGATGAAAATCCCAGACCTTCTTTCACAATTATACAAGGGATGAATATGATAAAAAGGTTAATAATGTGGGGGATAAAAGTATGATAAAATTGATAAATTTGGAGGAAGCTTCCCGAAGGCCGCCAATAGGTTTTGCCCAGACTAACGGATAGAAGAAAAGGCAATTCAGGGATTAGCAGGATGACGGCAAGGATTATATGAAAGAGAAACAGAGGTTTAAAATATCTGAGGGCATAAGACATAATCCCAGATCTCATTAATTTCTCACCCTTTATTGCTCTATCGATAATGGATAATATACCTCCTTCAAGCAATGAAATGAATCCAGCACCGAACCATAGCCCAGGAAGAACCAGGGCCACCGGCCAAGCAGCAAGCTCTCTGAATTTGCCCCGGCAGAATAAAAACATACCGGCAAAAAATAAGACCGAAAAGACCAAAGAAGGAAGGAGCAATTTATCTACAAATACAACAGATTCTTTAAGATCGGTTTCTTTGAATCGGTTGAGATATTTCTTTATGAGGCTAATGCCAAACAAAACTATTAAAAAGAATATTATAGCCTCTATTTGATAGTTACGGGTTCCAAGGCGAAAGTATTCTAAACCATGCAAGAGAATCTGCCGCCAAGATTTGAATCCCCATATTAATGGTATAATTTTTGTTTTACCTTCTGCTGCTTCCTCTACAGACTTTGCTATCTTTTCTGCATGCTTGTGATACCAAGAGACACGTATAAGAGCGCCATATAGAAAATTTAATAGGGTAATAAATAAAGGAACTAAGAATATCCAGATATGTTTTCTGACTATGTAAAAGCCTTCTTTGAACATCAGGAAGTAGGTCTTTATCTTTCGAAACTCTTCATTCTTCTCCCTGGCAAGCAGTTTACGTAATCCAAGAATAACAATGATTGCTATTACCAAAATTAACAGAATATCCATAAGAATATCTATGGGGGTCAATAGAGCAAACGGCTGGGTAAAGATTCTTATAGAAGGCATCGATTATTTCCTTTCATTTCCCTTTGGATTTTAGTTCTTCAGAGTTAGTGTTATTTCTCTCTCTTTTTCTGGCACTCTAAAGACTATTTTCTCATCGGAGAGCCATTTAGCATCTGTCTCAAATCTGTCTGGAGTATTAGTTAATTGGGTTTGATTAGTACCGTCAGCATTTATTGCCCAGATATCTCGGTTAAATGTCTGGTGGCCGTCCTCCCAAATGATGGAAAAAAGAACCCTTTGCCCATCGGGTGACCAGCGAGGATAGTCGGCATAAGCATATTCCCTTCCGGTAGAAGACCTAGTACTGGGAATGGTTTCTGGAGTATGGGTTAACTGTTTTTTATTGCTACCGTCAATATTCATCACCCAGATTTCAGCATTAAAAGTAAATAGTGCCTTCTTCCCATCTGGAGATATTGCTTTCCTTCCTATTGCTTCTAGTGAGATCGGTTTCACTATTTCTATTTTAACCCCTGGCTTTATTTCAACCTTTTCCATTTCTTTAACTTCTCTTGTTTTTCTGGAAAGATGCCATTGATATCCTCTAATCGCCCCTAATATTAAAATAACGGCTAAAATTATAAGCAATGTCTTCTTTATCTTCATTTCCCTTTAGGCTTTAGTTCTTGGATTCGCTTTTTGGCTTTCTCTACTAAGTATTTTTTCTTGGGGTAATTATCTATTGCCTTTTGATAGGATTGGATTGCCTGGGGATATTTTTTCTGCTTTTCGTAAAGGCTTCCTATCTCATACTGGTCCATGGGGGCTCGCCTATCCTGAGGATAATTCTTTAAAACCTTTTGATAGGTCCTGATAGCTTCTTCATAATTGTTTGTTTCTTTATAGCATTCAGCAAGTCTACGATAAGCAGAGGTTATCAAAGGGTTCTCCTGACCCTTTTCTATTATCTTCTGGTATGCTTTTATGGCAGGCTCATAATCGTTTAATGCCGGAGAACAATGTTTCTTAATCGTTGTTGCTGCCATTAGTGCTATTCTATCCTGGGAATAGTTATCAATGACTTTATTGAATTCTATCACGGCCTGTTTGTAATCCCCCCGATCCCTCCAATAGATAAAAGCGATATTATATTGAACTAAAGCAGCGAGGTTTACATTTGATGATCCAATAAAATAAGAATGCCGAAACACCCAATCTTCAAAATCATCAAAGTTATGTTGAGGATACTTCGCGATAAACTTTCTCATTTCCTTTATTTGCTCATCAGGTTTTTCTTGAAGATAGAGAAACATAATAATAAAGTATTGTGCTTCATCAGCCCATTTGCTCTCTGGATGATTGTCAATAACTTCTCGCAGGGATTTTATGGCTCTATTGACTCTTTCTTGCCATTTTTCGTTCTTCTGTACTTGGGAAATTCTGGCCTCTAACACTTCCTGTGGCGGAATCTCAATTCTTGGATGGGTTTTAGACTCTCTGATTTTTGGATAAGGACAACGAACATATCTGGCGATATCATTATTGATCCTAATGGCATACTTAAAATGCTCCTCTGGAGTCCTCGGCCTCTTTAGATATTTAATCCCCCAGTAGAGGTTCGACCTTAAACAATTATACTCTACCATTCGCTTCAGTTTCTTATGGGGATATTCCATAGATTTCAAATTGGTAAAGAAACTATTTACCCAATAGCTCCATCCTACAATGGCTAGAACTCCAATGCTCAACAGAATAATTAATCTTTTCTTAGTAGGCTTCCTCACTCGTCCCCCTTTAGACTTCAGCAAGCGAAATAAATAATAGTAAATATAGTTATGAATTTGGCTGTAAGGGATGCCTTTCTCTGAATTTTATTGCTTTAATTCGCTTATCTACTTGCCGTTGAGCAGACCAACTATCTGGATATTTACTCTTTAATGTCTGATAAGTGGCAATTGCCTTTTGGTGTTCGCCCTTTTCTTCGTAGCACTCTCCAATCTTAAAGTAAGCCTCAGCGACATTATGGGCTTCGGGATAATCTTCTATGAATTTCTGGTAGGCTTCTATTGCCTTATCAAATTCTCCTAATTTCTGATAGCACTCTCCAATTCTAAATTGAGAATGGATAGTCTGAAATTTCTTAAGCGCTTTCTGGTAGTTTCTTTCAGGAAAAAAGAAGATTCGCCCTAAGCCAGCGTGGGCTGATACCGCTTCTTTGCTTTTTGGATACTCATTTATAATCTTTTGGTAGGTTTCTTTAGCTTCTTCATACATCCGTAGTTGTCTATAGATTCTGCCCAAGTTTAGATAGATTCCCGGAATGCGGGTAGGGTCTTGCTTCTCAGTAAGTTCTTTCTTAAGCCTATAGATTTCTTCCCTCCTCCACCAATCGCTTCCCCATTTAGATTCCACCTTGGTGATTTTCCAGAGACCACTCTTCTTAGTAAGGGTAAAATCAGCATGACCATAGTGCCTTGTAGGAACTTTGGTCTCTCCTTTTACTAAAATAGACTTCCATTGGAAGTGAGTATTTACCCTTGCCTTGTCGTCTTCGAACCAGATACTATCCCAAGGATTCAAGAAGAGGGGAAAGGCGACTAATTTAAGGGAGATTTGCTCATGATTGTCAAAATAATCTTTTAAGACTATTCTCTGTATTTCTCTGGGCTCAGCAAAGCAGAATAGATATGAATCAATGTCTTCGTTTTCAAAGGCTTTTACATAAGAATCAAGAAATTTCAAAATCGGGGCTGCTCTTACTTCTCTTATTATAATACGAGAAACAACAGTTCCTATGATTAAGAGCATTATGATTAAAAGAGAAAGTTTAACTTTTCTATTCAGCCTTTTTATGCCTCTTATAATAATGGCCGGGAAAGAAAAGAGAAAGTATAGAGCTAAATAACTCCATAAGACCCAGCCGAAGTTTACACCCAAATCCAGATACCAAATAGTAGTAATATCTTCATGATATACTCCCCATAAAAACGAATAGATATAGTTATTGAAACGAAATAGGCCAATCAAAATAATCAGAGTAATAAAAGATGTTATTCCTAAAATCTTGGTCTTTCGTCTTGCTGACAAGAAAGCAATCCAAGCAGCCACACAGATTACAAGGTTACTGAGAAAAAGGGATACTATTACCAATATATTTTTGGTCTGCCAATAATGACGATATGCTTCCCAGCTGCCTAATATAACTATTCCAAATATGGCAAGAAAGGCTAAGGCAGATAAGATTATTAACCAGCGTGGTTTGAGCAGACTTTTAAGGTGTCCTTTTTTCATCTTCATTGGCCTTTGGATTTTAGTTCTTGGATTCTTCAGCTTTTAGAGAAATTACTTTTCTTGAAGTTACTGAGGAGTAAAAGATCATGGTGGCGGCAATTAGTATTAAATTAACAAAGGTCAACAATAAAGTTGTAAATAAAGGGCCTAATAGACCTATTCCTATAGGCGTGGTAACCAACCGTCTTATTGAACTAGAAATTATAAAGGGAATCAATAATATAGCCGCTCCACAAAAAATAAAAACAACGATCTTGGCAAAATGGTTTTTCCAGAAAAGAAAATTTTCTTTGAGTGCCGGTTTAAAGTTCAGGCTTTTACTAACAATAATATAGGGTATAAAGAGGACCAAAAGATAAAGGAGAGGCATTATAAAATCAACATAGGCTCTGGATAAATGTTGGGTAAATAATCTTATATATTCACTGTAACTAAATATACGTAACCTCAAAATACCAGGTAAAATAAAAATCCATGTAACTATAGCAAGAAATAAATGGAGCATAAACAAAGGTCTAAAATGTCTGAGAATATCTGAAATAATATTACTCTTTGTAACTTCTTTTTTATTTATTATTCTTTCAACTGTTCCTAATATTCCAGCCATAACTAGAGTGAGCAAAATAATACTAAACCAAGAAAGGAATGGAGTCAAAAGGATTAGGTTTTTTGGAAAAAAGGGACAAGAGATGCGAAGTATAATACTTATTAATATTCCTAAGGCAATAGCAGAAGAAAGAGGCAATATCTTTTTGATAAATGATACAGATTCTTTAAGTTCAGGTGCTTCACTTTTGTCCAAATATCTTTTAATATATCTTCCTCCTAAAAGAACTACTAAAACAAGTAATAGGGGTACCAAACGACCTTGGCTACGAAATTGAAAATATTTTAAAGAAGAAGGGATAACCCTTCTAATAGTCAATAGTAAAAAGTGCCATAAACTACTAAAAAACCCTCTCCAGCCTATCCCTTGAGGAAGTCTCTCCTTATAAATTTTAAGCCAATGAATATGCATAAGGCTACTATACAGGCAATCAGTTAAATTTATAAAAAGAGGTATTAGTACCAACCAGATGTATTTTTCCAACATACGGAATCCGTCCCGAAACATTAGGAAGTAGGTCTTTATTTTTCGGAACTCTTCGTTCTTCTCCTTAGCAAGTAGTCTAGCAAGTAGTTTGTGCAATCCAATAATAGCGAGGGCTACTATTACTAAAATTAACAAAACTTTCATGAGAATATCTATGGGGGTCATTAAAGCAGTGGGTTGAGTAAAGATTCTTATAGGAGGCATCGACTACTTCCTTTCATTTCCCTTTGGATTTTAGTTCTCTGGAATTATTTTACTAAGGAGGGATTAGATTTATATCGATGTATTCTTATTTTCGTTTCTATCCTTTTTAGGGAATCAACAGATTCTATGAAAAAATCATCGTAGGATATTTTCAGTTTTCTTACTGTCTTTAATGGAATGCTATCAATGTTTGTAATCTGCTTAAGTTCCTGTTTCTCCTTATCAAATCTTATGATTCCATCTCCTCCAGTTCCAATCCATAGAAAACATTCATCAGCCACTAATGGTCCAGGACCTTTATAAATATTGGCTGGGACGTAAACTATAAAATGGGTGTTTTTACTTTTATTATATCCTATTACTGGCCCTTTAAAATAGCCTGTCCATACATAGTCTCCATCCACAATTTCTCCAGTCTTAGAAACGTCTAAACGACTTTCACCAAGATATTGCCGTATCTTTACTTTACCACTTTTAATGTAGCCGTTATCTTTTAGCCACTGGGCATGTTCTATCCCATGGTTATATTTACATTTCTTAAACTCTTTTATTGCTTTATCATACTCTCCTACATTAATATAAGATTGACCAAAAATAAAATAACGGTTCTCCTCGTTCTTTAATTTGATACCGCTCTTATTAAAGCAGCTAATATATTTCTCTAACATCTTTATTTTTTCACTTGGTAAACAATATCCACCTGATCCGCTGTGGCCACCTATAATATGATATTCTAATCTGTAATATGCCTCGGTGGCAATTTTACTCTCCGGATAATTGTCTAAAATCCTTTGATAAATCTCTACCGCCTGATGGCGTGTATCATAGTTTTTCCAGAGTTTTTCTGCTTCGTTATATAACTTTTCAGCTTCTGAAATTGCAGCAGATTCTTCAATATAGATAAAAGAAGAAACTAAAAATATCAAGATTACTGAAATTATTAAACTATGCTTCATTTCCTTTTCCCTTTGGATTTTGGTCCTTTCATTTATTGTCTTGCATATTTGCAAAGTGCCGAAGGTATTCGGGTAAGTGCCGTAAGACACGAACCTTTTATGCTGTGTTATATACTGTTTTAATCGATAACAGCATAATCGAGATATAATTTTGAGAGCTCAACAATAATATCATTAGGATTCTCAAAGTCATTCTTATTTTCGTCGGATGCCTTAAACACTAAGTCGATCTTGATATAAGGGGAACTCTTATGGGTATACGTCACATGCGTTCTAGTATAAATACCACCCTGAATTGTAAAATTTTTAAGAACCTCCGCTCTTTTCATACCAGGTTTTAACTGACGATAATTAGATATTACCTTGAGTAATTTTTTATCGAAATCAAATTCCTTTTGGCAAGAGGTTAGCGAGATAATGGAAAAAATAAATATGGTTGAAATGACAATATAAAATAATTTTTTCATGGTTCCTCCTCTCAAGATTAAAATGGTGTATAACTCCTCTTATATGAACTTTCTCATTTCCCTTTGGATTTTATTTCTTCTTCTTGAATATATTTTTGCTTCCGATTTTCACACTCTTTTAAGTACTTGGAATAAGAACCTTTAAAGTAAGCCCAATATTCTCCTAGAGTGCCCTTACCGGGACTTTCTTTATAAAGCCACTTTTCCGCTTTCTCAATATCAGCAGAAGTGCCGTGAAAGGTACAAATAACAACCGGCCATTCTGTACCCCACTCGCTACTAGGCATTATTATGTATTCTCGTCCACTTGGACATTTACTATAACGTGATTTTAAATATTCCCCATCAACTAATTCAGTTGCTCCACTGGGAAGTTCAGAGTAGAAATGATCTTTCTGCCATTTCTCAACAGCCATATGGATGGCATACATATTATGGTCACAATCCACCAAATCCCAATGGACTGGGGCAATTTTAGCAAATAACACATAAAATAAGTAAGCCCCTATAATTAATGAAACAACTAAGATAATAAGTGGAATCTTAATTATTTTTCTCATCTTTTTTCTTATTAAAGATACCAGTCCAAGGATAACCGCCAAAGGCACGCAGATAAAGCCAACCCACAGGAACAAACCATTCGCAGAGGGACCGTATGATAGTATTGCAATGATGCCGATTACTCCCAATAATAAACTGGCAATACCCATTCTATCCCTTCATCTTCAGGCTTACTTGATAGACTTCTCTTTTGGGGATTCTCCGTAATTGGGCGACTCTTTTGGTGGCCTCTTTTTTGGAGAGGTTCTCCTCTCTCATCACTAATTTCAGATGGTCGAGGATTGGTAAATTCTGCCACTTCTCTTTTAAGATCTCTTTCTCTTGAGCACCTTTTAAGATAATGGTGAATTCTCCCTTTGGCTTAACAAACTTCTCTATCGCTTCGCTTGTCCTTCCTCTGAATGTCTCTTCAAACTTCTTGGTCAGTTCCCTGGTCAGAGAGACTTCCCTATCCCCTAAAACCTCCAGAATATCCTTTAAGGCAGGAATCAATCGATGGGGTGCTTCGTAGAAGATAATGGTTCTTGTCTCAGACTTTAATTCCTTTAACTTGTCACATCTTGCCTTCTTCCTAGAGGGAAGGAATCCCCCGAAGATGAAACTGTCTGTAGGAAGGCCGGAGATGACTAAGGAAGAGATTAAAGCAGTTGGGCCAGGAATAGGAATAATAGAAATATTCTCTTTTAATACTTTCTGGATAATAAAATAGCCCGGATCAGATATTCCGGGCATCCCGGCATCAGAGACCAGGGCAATATTCTTCCCTTCTTTTAATCTCCTAATTAAGAAATCAGCCTTGGTTATCTTATTATGTTCAAAGTAAGAAGTTAACGGGGTATGGATATTGTATCTACTTAATAGTTTCCTTGTCCTTCTTGTATCCTCACAGGCTATCAGGTCGACTTCTCTTAAGATTCTTAAGGCTCTTAGAGTAATATCCTCTAAGTTCCCAATAGGTGTTCCCACGATATAAAGAATGCCTGATCCATGATCCATGATATATCACAGTTTAGCAATTGGGACTAGTTTTCTCTTGTGTTCTGTATTTTTAATCTTATCTCTCACTTTTTCGATGAATTCTTCTTTGAATCCTAGATTTATCAACTCCTCATCATTCTTCTTCTCATCGAGCATATGATAGAGGAGTCTATCTACTTCTTCGTAGGTAAAGCCCAGTTCCCCCTCATCTGTCTGGCCAGGCCAGAGGCCTGCGGTAGGTGTCTTTTTGATGATTCTATCTGGAACTCCTAAATCCTTTGCCAATTGCCTCACCTGAGTCTTGTAGAGGTCTCCTAAGGGTTCAATATCTACTCCGCCATCACCATACTTTGTAAAATATCCTAAGAGTAGCTCTGTCTTATTGCTCGTTCCCAAGACAAGTGCCTTATACTTTGCTGCCTGATCATATAAGAAAATCATCCTCGTTCGGGCCATTATATTTCCCTTTCTAGTTTTGTCTGTATCTTTCGAAGAAGTCGATAAACTATCAACCATTTGTGTAATATCTACCTCAATAAGATTAATCCCCAACGTCTTTATTATTTCCTTAGTATCCCCGATATCTTCCTTATTTGTTGTCTTGTAAGGTAGAACTACGCCATAGACATTCTCTCTTCCCAGGGCCTCCTTCGCAAGATAGGCAACTGTTGAGGAGTCAACCCCACCAGATAATCCAATCACGGCTCTACTAAGACCGGCTCCCTTCACCTGCTTGCGAATAAACTCAATGATCTTCTCTTTTACTCTCTTGATATCAATCCTCAACCCTTCCATCCTGATCACCTGATATTCAAACCTACAATCGGTTACTAGCAGTTACTAACGGTTACAAAAGCAACTGATAGTAACAGCGAAGCGTAGTAACCAATAGTAACAGTCCCAATTTATTGGGACGTAGTAGCCAGTATTTATTTTTAGTGCGCTCTTATGATCTCCTTAATCCTCATGAGTCTGGTCAAATCCGCCCTCTCCATTTCGGAAAGTTTCATAGTAATATACTTTATGGTCTCTTCTAAATTGGGGATGAAGATGTACTCTAAGGCGTTCACCCTTCTTCTTGTCCTTTCTATCTCAGCAGCCAAAAGTTCCATTGTTTTCTCTAAAGAGGCTAATTTTACTAAGGAAGGTAATAGGTCAGAATAGGCTTTTAAAGCAACATCCAACTCCGATGAGGTAGTTACCAGACCATAGTTATGAATATCTTCTTCTTTCTTAATCTCATATTCTGGAACTTTAACACCTACAATATATCTGTAAGAAACCTCAAGAGTTATTCTCTCTCCGGGCCACATTAAGGACTCCTCGACAAATTCTAGAGGCATAAGCATCCGAGCAATAACGAGACTCTGGAAGGCTTTCTTCAGGCCTTCTTCTACTTCTTTCCTCAAGTTTATTACTTCTTTCACCAGAGGCATGAACTGCTTTATCAATTCATCCTGCTTGTCTTTAAGAAGTCTGTGGCCTCTTTGAGCAAGGAGGATCCTCTTCTTCAGTCTCAATAACTCCATTCGGGTAGGACTAACACTCAAACGCATCCTTCACTCCATTCAGATAGTTTATAGTAACCAGCGAACAGTAACCAGTCTTTTTACTGTAATCTGTAAACTGGTTACTGGTTACTCTGTTTGAGGTATTTCTTTATGTATTCGTCTCTTATTCTCTTCAAGTCACTAGTGGGAATCATGGTGAGGAGTTTCCAGCCGAGGTCTAAGGTCTCTTCGATGCTTCTATTCTCGTCCCCGCCCTGAGCAACAAACTCCTCCTCAAATTTATCGCTGAGCTTTGCATATATCTTATCCAATTCTGTCAAGGCTGCTTCACCAAGAATGATGGCTAATTCCTTGGCCTCCTTCCCTCGGGCATAACAGGCAAATAGCTGATTGGTAACATCCCCATGGTCCTCCCGGGTCTTATCCTTTCCAACCCCCTTTTCCTTCAATCTCGATAATGAAGGAAGGACATCTATGGGAGGATAGACCCCTCTTCTATGTAGTGGTCGAGAGAGAATAATCTGTCCCTCTGTAATATATCCTGTTAAATCCGGAATGGGATGGGTCTTGTCATCCTCGGGCATGGTGAGTATGGGGATCTGGGTGATAGAGCCCTTCTTTCCCTTTATTCTTCCTGCCCTTTCATATATGGTGGATAAATCGGTATACATATATCCGGGATAGCCCCTTCTTCCCGGGACCTCCTTACGGGCAGCCGATATCTCCCTTAGAGCATTGGCATAATTGGTCATATCGGTTAATATCACTAAGACATGCATATCCTTTTCAAAGGCAAGATACTCAGCGCAAGTCAAGGCCAACCGGGGAGTAGCAATTCTCTCAATGGCCGGGTCATCTGCTAAGTTGACGAATAGGACCGCCCTCTCAATGGCTCCGGTCCTTCTAAAGTCAGTGATGAAGTAGTTTGCCTCTTCGAAGGTAATACCCATGGCAGCAAAGACCACAGCGAATTTCTCCTCTTTCCCCAAGACCCTTGCTTGCCTGGCGATCTGGGCAGCAATCTGGGGATGGGGAAGTCCGGCACCAGAGAAGATGGGAAGTTTCTGTCCCCTCACTAAGGTATTCATGCCATCGATGGCAGAGATCCCGGTCTGGATGAACTCTGTAGGATAGTCCCTTGCTGTGGGATTGATGGGGTTACCATTAATATCAATCCTCTTCTCCGGTATAATCTTGGGGCCACCATCTATGGGCCTTCCCAATCCATCGAATATTCTTCCCAATAAGTCCATCGAAACACCGAGTTCAATTCCCTTACCTAAAAACCTCACCCTTGACTGATAAACATTGAGTCCCGTTGTCCCCTCAAATAGTTGAACCAAGGCCTTATCTGCGGTGATCTCTAATACCTTCCCTCTCCTCACCTCTTTGGTAGCCAGTTCAATCTCGGCAATCTCACCATACTTAATCCCGCTTGTCTCCTCTACCAAGATTAAGGGACCGGCAATATGGGATATAGTCAGATATTCTTTTACCACTATTTACTCCTTATTTGTTTGGCCAGTTGACCAGTTTGCCAGTTTGCCAGTTAGACAAGTTAACAGGCTAACCGACTAACCGGCTAACTATTTCGTTAATCCTTCTATTTCTCTTTTTATTTCTTTCTCTATGCTATCGAACTCTCTTATATTCTTCTCCTCTATATACTTCATCCTATCAATCTTCTCCTTAATCTTCAAAGTAAGTAACTTCTCCAAGAACACTCCCTTCTCCAGGGCATGCTCAGAAGAATGGTGGAGCTCTAAGATCACTTTTAGCATGCGATACTGCTTTGCCAATGGAGCATAGACATCTATCTCATGGAAAGCATCCTGCATAAGGTAGTCCTCCCGGATGGACTTGGCGGTCTCCACGACCAGCTGTTCTCTTGGAGAGAGGGCTTCCTTTCCCACCAATCTTACAATCTCCTGTAAGGAGTCCTCTTCCTGCAATATGGCCATAGCGATATTCCTTAACTTCATCCAATCGTTAGCAATCTCCTTTCCCAGATATGCCTCTACATTATCAAGGTATAAGGAGTAACTATTGAGCCAGTTGATTGCCGGGAAGTGCCTCATATAGGCCAACCTATCCTCTAAGGCCCAGAAGACCTTCACCGTCCTCAAGGTTGCCTGAACCACAGGATCTGATAGGTCCCCTCCCGGGGGAGAGACGGCCCCCATCACAGTAAGCGTCCCTTCCCGGTTCTTCGTTCCCTGACAGACGACCCTTCCCGCCCTCTCATAGAACTCAGCCACCCTGGTCCCCAGATAGGCGGGATAGCCCTCTTCACCAGGCATCTCTTCCAATCTTCCTGAAATCTCCCTCAGGGCCTCAGCCCATCTCGAGGTGGAGTCAGCCATAACCGCCACATTATATCCCATATCCCGATAGTACTCGGCAATGGTGATCCCGGTATAGATTGAGGCCTCCCTGGCCGCAACGGGCATATTGGAGGTATTGGCGATCATGATTGTTCTTTCAATTAAGGGTCTTCCTGTCTTGGGATCCTTCAGTTTGGGGAATTCTAATAGGACATCGGTCATCTCATTCCCTCTCTCACCACATCCAATATAGACGATGATCTGGGCATCTGCCCAGGCGGCGATGGCATGAAGGATGACCGTCTTTCCGCTCCCAAATGGCCCAGGGATACAGGCCGTTCCTCCTTTTGCCACTGGGAAGAAGGTGTCAATCACCCTCTGACCAGTAACCAGGGGGATCTCTGGAGGAAGCTTCTTCTGAACCATTCTTTCTCGTCTCACTGGCCACTTCTGCAACATCCTGATCTCTTTTATTCCACCTGCCCGCCGAAGCCTCGGCGCAGGCGGGGAGGAGGTCCTCACCTTAGCAATAGTTTGAGTAACAGTGAACCTTCCTTTCTTAATTACCCTTATCTCTCCTTCTATTCCCGAAGGAACTAAGACCTTATGAATAACAAGGGGGGTCTCCTGGACAGTGCCCAGGATATCCCCTGTCCTTACCTCATCTCCCTCCTTTACTAAAGGAATAAAGTCCCACTTCTTCTTCCTATTTACTGCAGGTAAAGTAATCCCCCGGGTAATGTAACTACCTGTTTTATCTCTAATAATATCCAGCGGCCTCTGGATGCCATCGTATATCCCGCTCATCAGTCCCGGGCCCAGTTCAACGCTCAAGGGTGCCAGGGTAGTCTCTACCGGCTCACCTGGCCCCAAGCCACTTGTCTCTTCATAGACCTGGATGCTCGCCCTATCCTCTTTAATCTCGATGATCTCACCAATGAGACCCATCCTGCCCACTCTTACCATATCATACATCTTGGCCTTCACCATCCCCTCGGCAACTACCAAGGGGCCAGAGACCTTAATTATTCTCGCTTTGGTTGGAGAGGTTGTAACTCTTTCCATTTTTTCTTCTCCATCACTGGTTTAGGTTTCTCTATTTCTTTTTTAAAGGGTTTTTCAATCTCAGGTTCGGGTGGTTTGGGAACCTTTTCCCCTATGCCCAAAAATTCCATTATCTTATCAATCTTCCCTATTGTCTCTTCTGTGTCCATTTGAAGGGAAGCTATTGTTTCCTGAATAACAATGCTTCCCTTCCTCAGGTGCCTGAGTTCCTCAAGGTTATTCCTTATCTTTATAGAAAGGGCTTTGGTTTCTTCCCTCAAGTCTTTCAATAAGTCCTTTAATTCCTCTTTTTTGAAGGGGGGTTCCTCTGGTTCTTTCATCTCTACTTTCTGAGAAGATAGAGAAATGACCTTTTGCTCTAAAGTAGTAATCTTCTTCTCCATGAGGCCTACCCCCTGGCTTATCCTTATACTAAGATAGAGAAGGAAGAAGAGAATAAGAAGTAAAAAGGAATAGGCGAGAATATTAGCCTTCTTCATTTCTCTTCCGCCTTTAGGATATCTGTGCCCAATGCCTTCTCAGATATTTTCTTTAATCTCTCTCTTGCCAGACCTAAAGCCTCACCTTTTGCAGGAATGACAACAATGTTTGAGAATTTGCTAAGATCTGTTATCGATTCCTTAATCTGAGACGATAGGCTCTCTGTGATGTAGATGGTAGCATAATCCCTATTTTGGGCGAGACTCTTTAATCTCTCTTCTGCTCCCTTGGAATCGGTTACAGGATAGATCTCGATCCCTAAGGGCTTGAAGCCTAAAATAGTATCCTTCTCACCAATTATGGCAATCTTCACCCCACATCTTCCTCCGTTAGATAAAGGTCTCTCTCATCCTTTCCCTGATCATCTGGGCAGGAATCTCGCTTATCTTCCCCGTCAACACACTCCTTAAGAGTTTTATCTCATTCTCTTTAGCAATTAGGTAGGCGATGAGCACTTCCAGGCCAGCAGTAACAAGTTTTGTCTTCTTTATATACTCCAAGAGAAAGTTATCACAGGAAAGCTCCAATCCTTTCAAGCCTTCTTTCTCATATCCCATAATGACCTTAGCATAAGGAGTGAAGGAGAGCTTTCTCAAGAAGGCGTTCTCTTCCTTCTCATAGAATTCCAGGAAGAGTTTCTTGGTTAAACATCCTCCCTCAAGAAAGACTTTTGAAAAGAATACTTTATCTCTTTTTAAAGCTCGACAGCGGAAGAATGTCTTTATATTAATGAGGTCGATCTCCCTACGAAAAAGGTTTATTACGAATTTATCTTCAGATTCTCTTGCCTTTCCCAGACAGAGTTTATAGTACTCCTTATCTAAGATTATATCAATGTCCTGGGGATTCTTGCTCTTTTCAAAAGCCTCTGTTGTCTTTTTCTGGGTCTCTAAAAGTTCTTCTGCCTTTTCTATCTCTTTAGGATCGACGGTTCCCAGATTAACGAATGGTAATTTTTCCAAAGGAAGGGGTTTCTCTTTAAACTTATTCTTTAGAAAGACTTTCAGGTTATGAAAATCGTAACGCATCCTGAATAGATCGGTCAATTCCCTGTTTAAAGACCACTTATCAATGAAGAAATAGAGTCTCCTTAATTCATCGTGAAGTAATTCTTCAAAGTTGTTAATATCCTTTAGTTGTGAAACGTAGGAGCCATAGTCTGTCTCCTCAAGCTCTGAGAAGCTGGCTTTGACCGAGGTAGCAGCGACCATCCTCTCCATTTTTAATTTATCGAGAAGCCGTACCTCAAGGGCTCTTACTCTTCCTGTGATATAGGCGTATCTTGTGTCCATCCTACTTCCTCAGTGATCAATGATTCGAAGTTTACAGTAACCAGCGTCCGCCAGAGGCGGATCAGCCTTTGGCTGAAACAGTTTACAGTAAAAAGAAGGAAAGATAGATAAAGACAATGTGTGATATGTGATGTGCGATGAAAAAATCTCAAATCCCACATCACATTACTCATATCATCATTCACCGACCACCGTCCACTGTTAACTGGTTACTGGTTACTACTTAAAGAGTATTCTCACCAAGCGGGATTCCAGTTTCTCGCGCTGGGAGCGAAAGAGGGATTCAAAAGAATTATTTATCTCTATCTTCTCTCTTTTCAGGATAAATCCTCCACTAATTTCCCTATCTTCTTTGGAGATTCTCAGGTTTTTATTAATGCTTTTAATGAAAGAAGGGGTGATTCTCTTTTTATCTTCCTTGGAAAGGATAATCGCGCCCGACCCACTCTTTGCTACTTTGAGAAGCATCTTCTTAATCAGTTCCTGATATGGTCTTTTACCAAGCTTTTTAAGTTTCGCTAAGGCCTTCCCATAGGCCTCCTCAATGAGTCGTTCCTTCTCCTCCAGGACCGTTCTCCTGGCCTCTAAGTTGGCCATGGTAAGGATATGGTCTCTTCTCCTTTGGGCTTCGAAAGAGGCTGCCCTTAGGATCTCCTCTTTAATGGAGGCTGCTTTCTCCTGGGCCTCTTTTGAGATCTGGCTTACTTTTTCCTGAGCCTCTCGCTCAAGCGTCTTTATCTCGAGCGCAGACTCTTCATCAATGCGCTCAATAATCTTCTCTAAAGGCATTCTCAACCCCTAAGATAGTTAATAACAGTTAACAGCGGTTAATAGTGGTTAATATCAGTTGCTCTTTTTAAATGCAACCGATTTTAACCGTTGTTAACAATTTTAACCGATATTAACTAAAATTTCAGTCCCTGAAGTAAGAGTATGGTTACCAGGAGTCCCAAGACAGCATAGGTCTCAACGAGAACGGCCATGATTACCGCCCTTGCAGTTGCTGCGGGCTGTTTGGCTGCCATACTTACCCCAGCAGTGCACACCCTTCCCTGATGAATGGCAGAAACCAGACCACAGAAGGCGACGGGCAAGGAAACCAATAACACCTGCCAGCCCTGGTAAATGGACAAACTCACTGCTTCTCCCAGTATGCCGATCCTAAGCATAATCAAAAAGGCACCCACAAAACCATAGATCCCCTGAGTACCGGGAAGAACGGTAAGAAAGAGCAGATTCCCAAACTTCTCCGGATCCTCACTCATCACTCCCGCAGATGCCTGTCCCGCTAAACCGACCCCAATGGCAGAACCGATCCCGGCAAATAATGCTGCCGTTACTGCCCCAGCAATAGCAATTACCAATCCTAATTCCATTTAATTCCACCTCCTTTTGAACACAGATTCACACAGATTTAATACAGATGGCCACAGATCACAGATATTTGCGCAACTTGGAGAATAGACGCCAGGCAAGCTGGCTAGATTCTTCGCAAGGCTCAGAATACAGAACATCAGAGTATCAGAATGAGAATTCAGAAATCAGATTTCAGATTCAATCTGACTTTCTGATATCTGGCCTTCTTTATCTGATATTCTGGTTATCTGATGCTCTTTTCATTTTGCATTTTGCATTTTGCATGTTTCATTGTTAATTTTGCATTTTTCATTGTTCAATGTTAATTGTTACTTAATAGTGGTATATTCCTCTCTCCTCTTGAAGGGTGTAAAGGGTCTTCCTCCTCCCTCAAAGAAGTAGGGGAAGAATTCCACGAACTGAAGACGAGCGGTATGGACGAATCCTCCTAAGGTATTGATGGCAATAACGAAGAGATGTCCCAGAATGAGGATAATAAACATAAATAGATAGCCGATCACCGGGATTTGATGGGCCATCTTGGCGATGAGATTGACCACCATGGCCATGGCGCTCGTGGCCAGTCCCAAGGCCATGAGACGGGAATAGGAGAGGATGTTAGAGAGGAAGTCCTTCGATCCATTGAGAATATCGGCCAACCCCTTTCCCATCTCTAATAACTTTTTCTTCTGAAAGAGGCCAACTAAAATGATCCGAGAGAAGACCCCGAGATAAACAGACCACAGACCTATTCTCATTATCATCTCTTCCATTCTTAATCTACCCAAAACAAAGCACAAGATCCCGAGATAGATTACCACCCAAGAGCCTTGGTGGAAGAGGGCTTGAGAAAAATTCTTATTTTTTAGGTTCTTATACATCTTAACAAGGGTAGCAAACCAAATCTGGATGAAGCCTAAAGAGAGAGCGAGAATAAAGAAGATCATGGGCTCTTTCAAGGGAATGAAGAGCCTCAACCTTTCTAAGGAAGGGGGGAGTTGTTCCAGTCCAAACCAGCCACCAGTGAATGCTCCGCAGATGACCGCTGCCAAGCCACCTAAGATTAATAGCTGGAAGAGTCTCCTTCCAACTTTTATCTTCCATAAGAAGAAGAGGCTTATTAAAACAAGGATTATCCCATAGCCAGCATCTGTCAGGCAGAGACCGAAGAAGAGAAAGAAAAAGGGAGCAAAAAGTGGTGTAGGATCGACCTCCCAGTACCTGGGAGCGCCATAGAGATTGGTGACAAACTCGAAAGGTCTAATTACCCTTCTATTCTCCAAAGCAATGGGAACCCTTTCTCCAGGAGAGGGGTCTTTGGTAATAACTTCGATCTCCTTAAATCTTTTCTCTAAAGCGGACTTTAATCCTTTGACATCCTCTTTTCTTATCCAGCCGGCAATGCGAAATGTTCCATAGGTCTGGCTGAAGGAGTTCTGGATGTCCCTCTGGGCCTTGAGGTTAGTAAGATAATCGTATAGTGCGACTACTTTTACCTTTGACTTCTTTAAGAGGGCCTTGCCCTTGGTAATGAGTTCTTCTCTCTCCCTTTCTGCTTTTACCAATCTCTCATCAATGAAAGAGTTGAGCTGAAAGGGAGTGATACCCAGCTTGGGATAGAGAACCCTCTCAAAGTTGTATCCCTTTAAGGTCTCGTTTACTTTTTGATTATTCTCTTTCAAATGGATTAGAAGGATGTACCTCTTGACCTTGCTTTCGCTTATTATCTTAAAGGAGAGATGCTCCTCTGTTACCTTCTTTAAATCCTTCAGTAAATTCTCCATCATGCGGAAGGATATGGCACCAAGAATAACTTCTGTCTTCTCTGTGGGACGGACATCGGAGAGGAGCATATCGAGACCCAGCCAGGGGAGGACCTCCTCCCTCCAGCTATGGAGTTTTCTGAAAGTATGTTTCAGCCTATTTAAGCGCTTCTCCAACCTCTGGCACTTCTCATAGACCTCCTGGTAATTAAACTCTTTGGTAACCTTCTCAAATTCTTTCCTGGATAAGGAAAACTTCGGCTTGACAAAACTCTCTAATATTCCTTTCTTCTCTTCAAATCTGGAGAGGAACTTAAGGATATAGGTGAGACTTCCTAATTCCTTCTCAATGTCCCTTTCTTCTTCAACAGGAAGGGAGACCTTCTCTTCTCTGATATCCACTATCTGGACTAATCCTCTATCCTGCAGGTATTTTACTATTTCTTTCCGGTGCTCCTTATAAGTGATGATGTCTATCTTTTGTATGGGTGTTATAGCCATCTGGCATCTCCTATTAGGAGATTTCGTTTACCGTTGAGCGGTGCGTTTTACTTACCCCGCTGGTGAATAGCTGCTATTCAATTTGCCCGTCCCGACAGCCGTCGGGACTGTTTACCGTTAACCGTTTTTTATCGTACACCGTAAACCGTTCCAGCCAGAGGCTGGTCCGCCTTTGGCGGAAACCGTAAACCTTTATTTAACGATCTCCCGTGCAATAAAAGAGGCGGCCTTCTTCATCCTTTTTCTGGCCGCTTTCTTTATCTTCTCTCTCTCTTTTAAGGACTTCTTCTTTATTTCCTGGGCTTCCTTATTTGCCGTCTCTCCTTCCTTTTTAACTAATCTATCTCCTTCTTCCCGTGCTTTTACTTCTGTCTCTTTTAATAACTCCCCTGCCTTCTCTTGAGCTTCCTTTATCCTCTTAATGCTTTTTTCCTTTGCCTCTTCCAAGGCCTTGGCGCAAGCAGCCTCTTTCTCCTTTATCTTTTTAATCGCTTCCTCAACCATTAGCTAAGCCTCACTCCGTTCGGCAAGACACAGATTCAAACAGATGTAAGTAGATTCATGCGGATTTAGTTCTAACCACTTTTTCCGTTTGCATCCGTTGCCATCCGTCTGAATCCCTTCTTCATAATTTATTGAGATTCCGATGCTTCTAGCCGGTTTTCCTCTTGAGGTCATGGAACCATATTCTATAGCAGCCCCTTATCCTGAGGCAACTGGCACAATCAATGGACTTTGCCCATTTGAGATGGTAACAAGAAGGCTTCTCTATAGGATGGGCTCTATCCCTCTTTCTTCTCTTTCCATGGGATATCCCCTTTGGCCACTTAGCCTTCCCTCTCTTAGGTTTCATCCCTTTTCTCCCAACCACAGATCATCACAGATTTATTATCCCAAAGGGATCCCTTCGGGACAGATTGACACAGATTATTCTGGATAAAGCATATCAGGATATCAGTAAATCAGTTGGCAGAATATCAACCTGTCAGATAAAATTTTCTACCTGATATCCTGATCTTCTGATACTCTTCCTACTGGTATTCTGGTAATCTGATACTCTTTTCATTTTGCATTTTAAATTTTGCATTGATGTTTTTAGTCCCCCCTCTTCCTTTCCTTCACCTCATGAATCATTACTGCATAGCAATTCCTAATATGGCCGCAGGTAGTGCAGTCAATACTCTTTCCCCACTTAAGATGATAACAGTCCTTTCTCTCTACCTCACTTAGAGGCCCTTTCTTTTCACCCTTCTTCCTCTCTTCAAGATATCGAAAGGCATCTGCCTTACGCATATCTACTCCTCAGAACTTTATTTCCATTGCTCGATAGGGGCAGGCCTTGATGCATAGTTCACAGACAATGCACTTCTTCTTATCAAAAGAGACCTTACGTGTCTTGGGGTCTACAGTAAAGGCCTGGGTAGGACAGATGGCAATACAGGCCCCACAGTGGGTACATCTAGCCTCAATCCATCTGATATCCTGGGCAAGGGGCTCGATCCTTATTCCCAGGTCTTTCAAAAACTTGATCCCTTTATTGAGGTTTTTTCTTTCCCCTTCTATCTCAAGGACCAGCCGTCCCTCCTCCCGGGGAGTGACCCGAGCCTTTAAAATATTGAAGACCAATCCATAGTCCTTCACCAGATGATAGGTAATCGGCTTATCAACTAAGGAATGAGGAAAGGTCAGGACTACTCTTTTCTTTCTTACCATTTAAGTACTCCTCCTCTTTTTCGCTTCTGCCTTTTTCTTATACTCCTTCTCCCAGATGGGATCCGCCACCTTCTTCCATTCCCGGGCATAATCGTCCAGCGAAGGGGCAAGGTCATTGATAATGTGCTCTGCCCCTTCATATGTAGGATGGGCTTTCGCCTCCTTCACCACTTCTCTTAGGATCCAGGGGTGGTCGTGCAAGGGACAGGGGCGGAGGAAGTTATCACAGAAGGGCATCCGGGAACGAAGGGCTCTGAAGTAGGGAGAGTTTATTGCCTCTTTTAAAGATTTTTCTTTGATATTATCCGTAGCAAAGTGCAAAAAGACGCAGGGCTCCACCTTTCCCTGATTATTGATATGAAAGTACTTTCTCCCGGCAGCCATACATCCTCCCACGATCTGCCCCTCATTGAAGAAGCTGGCCAAAAGGATGGGCTTCGTTCCCCGATAGTAATTTATTTTATCTAAGAGTTCCTTCCTCTGCTGGGTATTGGCCATGAGTCCCATATGGGGATGACGGCCGATGGGAACATAGGAGAAGTACCAGCCCAAGATACAACCTTTCTCTATGAGCATATCTATGAACTCCTCGCTGGTGACCACATCAGCATTCCTCCTAGTATGGGTAACAGAGAAGCCAAATAAGACCCGGTTCCCCTTCAGGATATCCATGGCCTCCATCACCTTATCGAAGACCCTTTCCCCCCTTCTCTCATCCGTCTCCTTCTTGAATCCTTCCAGACTCAGGATGGTGAGGACATTCCCTACTTTGAGAAGACGCTTGGCAAAGGTCTCATCGATCATGGTCCCATTGGTGTAGACCATGAAGGCAGTCTCTGGATGCCGGGCAAAGATATCGAATAAGTCCTCTCTTAAGAAGGGCTCCCCACCGATGACCACCACATAATAACTACCCATCTGGTTAGACTCTCTTATTACCCGGTCGATAACTCCGGCATCCAGGTCTTCTTTCTTAGAGTAATTCCCGGCATAGCATCCGTGGCAATGGAGGTTACACCTCATGGTGGGACTGATGGCGAAGAATCCTGGAGGATAGAAGCCGTTCTCTTCACTGAACTTCTTCCTCTCATTGGACCCTTTGAGCATCTGATTGATGACAAAGGCCTTGATGATTCTCTTGCGGTGATGGGGGTGGCTGAAATTGATGATGCGTCTGGTAATCTCTAAGATGGGATGGCCCATCCTGTATAGTCTCCTTATTTTCCTAATCCAAACCAGATAATGCTTCCTCTTGGTGATTCTTTCTGTCAAGTAGGTGAGGCGCATAATATTTTTCTCTGGATTCCTCGCCAAGAGAGTGAGGAAGGCATTTATCGCCTGAGTCAGGGTATAGCTCTTAATCTTCTCTAAATACTTCATCGTAAATCTCTTTATCTGCGTTCATCTGCGTTTTGATCTGCGGCCATCTGCGTTTCAGGGGAGAGGAGCAACAGGCTCTGTCAAGAGGAACTTCTTCCTCCTTATCCAATCCTTCAAGATATTAGCAATTTCCCTCGCCTTAGCATAGCTCGATAGACTGGAAGTAGGAACCTCCTTCCCTCTTATTCTAATAGAGCCTGAGCGAAGTTGGGCATAGCTCACCTCTTTTATAATGGTCTCCTTGCCCAGAGGATAGGCCTTGCTATAATCGATGACCGGGGCATATATCTGGGAATCCTCTACCGCAGTGAACCTCAGTATCCTTTCATTCAAGATAGGTATCGGTATTCCTATCCCTACCGTCAAGGTAGCTCCATACCCGGTAAAGGAAGTCCCTCTTAGCCACTTGGGGCTCATCTTCTTCAGATTCCCGATTAGGGCCAGAGTCCCGGCGGGCGATCTTGGAATACCTTTAGAAGTTCTCTTCACCCTTGGGTTATGCTGGGTTCCGCTAAAGGCAACATAACCTATTCCTCCTCCTAAGAAGATCCTGGTTCCGATGCCTATGGTCTCATAGTAAGGATCGTTAAAGAGAGGGCTCAATTGGCCAGCGGAACAATAATTGGCATTCCCTAATCTGGGCTGCAGAACGCCCATATAGGTATAGATTACTCTATCTGATAGGTTAACCGCCACATTGTAATTCTGATAGACATTCCTGGGATTATAGAGAATGGCCTTATCCAAATCTCTTATATTAATCTTGGTCTCTAGTTCCTTTTTAGGATAGCAGTCCGTTCCATAGCCTGAGGCCTTTAGCCTGATATCCTTCCCTGCTACCAGTTCCTCTATGACATGTCCTCCTCCATACCTGAACTCCCCAGGATAGACCCTATTGCGGGGATCGTCATCTGGTAAAGCGCTGGCACCCAGATAGAGGTCTACCGCTGCCAGACCTCCATAGGCCGGGACATCATTGAGATAGACCTTACCCCCTCCTACCTTAATCTTTGGTTTGGTATGGCCGAAATTGATAAAGACACCACTTGAACACATGGGTCCAAAGGTAGCGGTAGTCACCACATCCACCTCTCTGGCACACCTCTTCATTCCTCTTTTCTTCACTAAATCTATGATCTCCTCTGCAGTGACTACTACCGCTTTGCCCCTCTTTATCTTCTCATTTATCTTCTTTATGGTCTTGGCCATTTCTTGAACCTCTCTATAGTCTCTTTATTAGTAATCAGTGATCGGTGACCAGTACCTCGCTATCGCTCGGAGTAAGAAAGTATCAAAGTAGGAAAGTAATGGCTGGGAATGGGTAGTAAGTAGTGAGTCGGGTAGTGAGTAGTGGGGGTGGGGTAAAGAGACCTCACAACTCACCCCCACAACTCGACTCACAACCCATAACTCACCCTCATCCTTTGCTGTTACTCTCTTACTCTTCTTCTCTTCTACTTCTCTACTTTTCTATTGGTTACTGGTTACTACTGAAGAGTTCAGTGCTCAGGTATCTCTCTCCAGTATCTGGTAAGATAACAACGATTAACTTTTCCTTATTCTCTTTTCTCTTCCCCACCTCTAAGGCAGCATGGACAGCAGCACCAGATGATATACCGGCCAATATCCCTTCTTCCTTTGCCAGTCTCCTGGCCATTTTAAAAGCCTCTTCATCGCTCACCTGGAAGACCTCATCAATCAATGACCTATCCAGAACCTTGGGGATGAATCCCGCTCCGATTCCCTCGATCCTGTGGGAACCGGGCTTACCACCCGAGAGAACATTAGAAGAGGAAGGTTCGACAGCAATTACTTTAATCCCTAGCTTCTTTTTCTTTAGATAGCGGGAGGTGCCAGTAATTGTCCCTCCCGTTCCCGCTCCTGCTACTAAGATATCTATCTTCCCTTGAGTATCTTTCCAGATTTCTGGTCCGGTGGTTCTTGCATGGGCTAAAGGATTGACTGGGTTCTCAAACTGATTCAGAATAAAGGAATCTGGGTTCTCCTTCGCCAATTCTCTTGCCTTTTCTATGGCTCTCTTTATCCCCTTCTCCTTCGGGGTTAAGACTATCTCCGCCCCCAGGAAGGAGAGAATCTTCTTCCTCTCTTCACTCACGTTCTCAAGCATGGTGAGGATCAGTCTATAGCCACGGGAAGCAGAGAGAGAGGCTAAAGCAATGCCTGTATTACCACTGGTAGCCTCAATGAGGGTTGTTTTCCCTGGGGTAATCCTCCCTTCCTTCTCTGCCTCATCAATCATGGCCACCCCGATCCTATCCTTTACGCTCCCTAAAGGGTTGAAGGACTCCAACTTGGCCACTATCTCGGCTTCTAATCCTTCAGTTATTCTATTCATCCTCACTAAGGGTGTCTTGCCAATGGTCTTAGTTATATCAGAGTAGATCATCTCTTCTTTTCTAATCTCTTTACTCTCTTCTCTAACTTCTCCTGCTTCTCTAAGAGGATATTCACCGCCTCTGCTACTGGATCAGGAAGTCTTCCATGCTCCAAGTCAATTCTAGGTTTCACCTTGGGTCTTTCCACTGTTCTTCCCGGAACACCGACCACTACCGCTCCCGAGGGGACATCCTTCACTACCACAGAGCCAGCACCGATCCGCGCTCCCTCACCAATCTCTATGGCTCCCAGGACAATGGCATCCGCACCCACTACCACCTTATTCCTGATGGTGGGATGCCTCTTCCCCTTCTCCTTCCCTGTTCCTCCTAAGGTTACTCCCTGATAGAGAAGGACATCATCCCCTATTTCAGTCGTCTCACCGATGACCACTCCCGAGCCATGATCGATAAAGAACCTTCTTCCGATCCTCGCCCCAGGATGGATCTCAACATCTGTCAAGTGGCGACTGATGTGGGAGATAATCCTTCCCAAGAAGCGCATTCTATGGTTCCAGAAGAAGTGGGCTATCCGATGGAGCCAGAGGGCATGGAGACCAGGATAGCAGAAGAGAACCTCTAAGAGATTCCTTGCTGCTGGATCCTCATCAAAGACCGTCCTGATATCCTCAGCTATTCTTCTAAACACTTATCTCTCCTTACATAAAAACATATTTTATCATAATTTCTTAGTTAACTCAAAGTCTTTTTATGATTGACTGGGCGACCTTCTTCCCGGAGAGAAGCATCCCTCCGAATATGGGACCCATCCTGGGACCACCGAAGACGGCATTGGCTGCCATGCCTGCCACATATGCTCCAGGATAGAACTCCTTGGTATTCTTAACGATGGCCTTCTCACCGACATCGGCCCACATGGGCTCCTCTCCCACAATTCCTCCTGTTCTGGTCTTTAATCTTGTTCCCAGTTTCCTTTGAATAATACTTGCTACCTCACAGTCATGGCCCGTAGCATCTACTATAAACTTTGCCCTGACGGTCATGGGATCAACATGGAGATTTGCCAATTCCACGCTACTCCAGTTTAGGACAAAGCCCGTTACCCTATTCTGCCTCATCTCAACATCCTCAATGCTCATGAGATTAAATACCTGGGCCCTAGCCTTGACCGCCTTAGAAGCCAAAGTAGTCACAGCCTCAATGGCATCCGCCACATAGTATCCCTTCTTATATTCTTTATTTCTAATTCCGAACTCATCTAAGATCTTTTTGCCTTCAGAGCAGACCACGATGCTATTGAACATCATTCCTCCGCCCCACATGCCGCCACCAATAGATAACTTCCTCTCAAATAGAGCCACCTTCTTCTTTGCCTTTGCCAGATAATAGGCAGCGCAGAGGCCCGCCGGTCCTCCACCAGCAATGGCCACATCAGAGGATAGATAATCCCTGAACTTCTTGGTAAAAGTCTCTATAATGGCTTCGGTTATGATGATCTCATCCAGTTTCATTTCTCGCTCCTTTCAGTCACTCGTGTCCAAAGTCCAATGTCCTATGTCTGATGTTGACTTTGGACTTTGGACTTTTTTAGTTCTTTTAAGACACCTTTGCGAATTTCCTGGACCTTGGGAAGTTTAGTGACTAACCTTCCCCTTCTCATTAATGGTCTAATCAACCCTTCAAACCTTCCTCCACAGGAGCATCTGATGAGTCTCTTGTTGGCCAGAGTAATCTCTCTCTTTCCGCACTTAGAACATCGCCAAAGCTGTTTTTTACCCGATAACTTTCCCCTCTTGGCAAAGAGCTTTCTCTCGATCTCAACGATATCTAAAGAGAAGTCAATTACTCTGGCATTGCTTATTGCTGTCCCCACACCATAGGCATCGGCACATGGGTTTAGTTTCAGAATCTCATCCTCATCCATTCCTCCGCTTAAGAATAATTTTACATCCTTAAATCCCCTCTGATCTAACTCCCATCTCACCTCTTCTAGTAGTCTTAAGAAGTCTCCTCTCCTCGACCCCGGAGTATCAAGCCTTACAGCAAAGAGATTTTTTCCTAGGGCCTTAGCCACTTTTAGGGCTTCAAACTTCTCATCCCCTAAGGTATCGATTAATG
>JAUWYL010000025.1 GCA_030615855.1 bacterium
GCCAGAACCCCCGGTTTATTCTCTACCAAAACATTAATGATATGCTTCATTTTACACCTCCGGTGCACGGATGATCACGGATTTCGTACGGATGATCACGGATAAATCGGTGTCAATGCTTAATTATTTATGCTCTCTCGGATGCCAGCGAAGCGCATCCTGTAATCCGTGTTGTTATCTGTGCTAATCTGTGTCTAAGCGAGGCCGCGGAGCATCTCTGTAAGCGGCGCCCCACCAGGCACCATAGGAAAGACATTCGCCTCTGGATCGATGATAAAATCTAAGACTACTGGTTTATTGATAGAGATTGCTTTCTTCAGGGCAGGAAGAACATCCTCCTTCTTCTCCACTCTGATGCCCACTGCTCCGTAGGCCTCAGCTACTTTGACAAAGTCCGGATTTCCACTCAAATCAACGGCAGAGTATCGCCTCTTATAGAAAAGTTCCTGCCACTGTCTGACCAGACCCAAATAGCCATTATCCAAAATGGCCACCTTTACCGGTATCTTATTGTGAACCGCAGTAGCCAGTTCCTGAATGTTCATCTGGAAAGAGCCGTCACCAGCGATATCGAAGACGATTTTGTTTGGACAACCCACTTTGGCCCCGATGCTCGCTGGAAAGCCATAGCCCATGGTGCCCAATCCGCCAGAGGATAAAAAGGCCCGGGGCTTGGTATATTGATAGTACTGGGCAGCCCACATCTGGTTCTGACCCACTTCAGTAGCGATAATGGCCTCACCCTCAGTCACCTCATAGATTTTCTCCACAACGTATTGAGGCTTTAATCTCCCGCCCCTTTTATAGGTCAGGGGATGGTTCTTCTTCCACTGCTCGATCTGCTTCAACCAAGCAGATATCTTGGGCTTAGTAACGATCTTGTTGAGCTCTTTCAAGACATTCTTCACATCCCCCACAATGGGAATATCTACCTGAACGTTCTTACTTATGGCACTGGGATCGATATCGATATGGATAATCTTCGCCTCAGGAGCAAACTTATCTAACCTTCCTGTAACCCGATCGTCGAATCGAGCACCGATGGCGATGATGAGATCGGAATCCATGATGGCATAGTTGGCATACTCTGTTCCATGCATTCCCAGCATCCCTAAAGATAAGGGAGAGTCTTCCGGAAAAGCGCCCAAAGCCATGAGGGTAGTGGCCACAGGAATATCTGTCTTATTTGCTAACTGGATGAGTTCCTTACTAGCCCCTGATAATATCACTCCTCCTCCAGCATAGATGAGAGGCCTAGTGGCCCTTGATATCATCTGGGCGGCCTTCTTTATCTGTCCCGGATGACCAGAAAGTGTTGGCTTATATCCTCGGATCTCTGCTTCCTTGGGGAACTTGGCCTCCGTTTCCTGAATCTGAACATCCTTGGGAAGATCGATCAATACCGGGCCTGGTCTTCCGGTAGAGGCGATATGGAAGGCTTCCTTCACCGTCCTTGCCAAGTCCTTAACATCCTTAACTAAGAAGTTATGTTTAGTGATGGGTCTGGTAATTCCCGTAACATCTGCCTCCTGAAAGGCATCATTTCCTACCAGATGGGTGGGAACCTGACCGGTGATGGCTACGATGGGAATGGAGTCCATATGGGCGGTAGCGATGCCTGTAGTTAAGTTCGTTGCTCCTGGGCCAGAGGTGGCCATGCAGACCCCTACTCTGCCCGTTGCCCGAGCATAGCCATCTGCCATATGGGCTGCCCCCTGCTCATGCCTGGTTAGAATAAACCTTATAGGAGCATCATATAAGACATCAAATACCGGAAGGACGGCTCCTCCACAGATGCCGAATATGACCTCCACCTTCTCCCTTATCAGACTCTCAATTAAGATCTCTGCACCGGTCATCTTCTTGGCCATTATTTCCTCCTCTCAATACACGGGTTATCAGGGGAAACAGCTGAAGGTTACTAACAGTTACTAAGGGTTACTAAACAGTTACTAACAGTTACAGTAACCGATAGTAACAGCGAAGTGTAGTAACCGATAGTAACAGTTCCGCATTGGCGGAACGTAGTAACATTGTCCTCCTTACTTACCCCTTTCCTAATATCGCTCCCTTATCCGCTGAACTGACTAGCTGGGCATACCTGGCTAAGTAGCCCTTTTTAATCTTGGGCTCCGGAGCCTTCCACTTGGAAAGTCTTTCCTTTATCTCTTCTTCACTTAATTCTATATCTATTTTTTTACCGGGAATATTAATACGTATAATATCCCCATCTTTGACTATGGCTATCGGCCCTCCTTTAGCTGCCTCTGGTGAGATATGGCCGATACACGGACCACGCGTTCCTCCTGAGAACCTCCCATCCGTAATGAGAGCCACATCCTTCTCCCGGCCCATGCCACAGACACTGGAAGTAGGAGTGAGCATCTCCCTCATCCCCGGACCTCCTTTGGGACCCTCATACCTTATGACGATTACCTCTCCTTTCTTTATCTTGCCTCCTAAGATGGCCTCCACCGCCTCCTCCTCAGAGTCAAAGACCCTCGCCGGGCCTTTATGCTTGAGCATCTCCTTAGAGACAGCGATCTGTTTAACCACCCCACTATCCGGGGCAAGGTTTCCTCTTAGAATAGCGATCCCTCCCTCTTTATGGAGGGGATTTTCAAGGCTTTTTATTACCTCTTTTCTCTTTATCTCCCTTCCCTTAATATTTTCTCCAATTCTTTCACCACTAACTGTTAGCTCATCGAGGTTCAGAAGATTTTTCTTTGCTAATTCATTCATAAGAGCCGGTATTCCTCCCGCCTCATCTAAGTCCTGCATATGATACTTCCCGGAAGGGGAAATATCGCATAAATGGGGAGTACGAGCACTGATTTCATCGAAGAGTTCTAGATCTAATTCTATTCCTGCCTCATGAGCAATGGCCGGAAGGTGTAAGACGGTATTTGAGGAACAACCCAGAGCCATATCAACAGTAATGGCATTCTCAAAGGCTTCCTTGGTCATTATCTGTGAGGGGTTAATATTTTCTTTAACCAATTCCATAATCTGCTTTCCAGCAAGTCTTGCTAATTCTTTTCTCTTATTCGAGACGGCCAGAATGGTCCCATTTCCCGGGAGGGCCATCCCTAAAGCCTCAGAGAGACAGTTCATACTGTTGGCGGTAAATATTCCCGCACAGCATCCCTCTCCCGGGCAGGCAAGGTCTTCTAACTCCTTTAGCTCCCCTTCTGTCATCTTACCAATAGCTACCTTTCCCACTCCCTCAAAGACATTGATAAGATCCACATCCTCTCCTTTATACTTGCCAGCGAGCATCGGGCCACCAGAAATAATGACGGAAGGAATATTGAGCCGGGCAGCGGCCATGAGCATCCCGGGGGTGATTTTATCGCAGTTGGTAAGTAGTACCAATCCATCGAAGGGGTGAGCAATGGCCATGCTCTCCACAGAATCAGCGATGAGTTCTCGAGAGGCTAAGGAATACTTCATCCCCGGATGGTTCATGGCGATACCATCGCAGATTCCAATGATCCCGAACTCAATGGGTGTTCCCCCGGCTTCTCTTATCCCTCTCTTTATTTCCTTCGCCAATTTGTCGAGATGGATGTGACCAGGAACGATTTCATTCGCTGCATTAGCGATGCCAATAATGGGCTTGGCAATATCTCCGTCTTTTAAGCCCAGGGCTTTCATGAGGGACCGGTGGGGCGCTTTCTCATACCCCTTCTTCATAATATCGCTTCTCATCTTCTAGCTCCTATTAGAGTAATTATTTAGTATATCTCACAAATTTAATCTTGTCAAATCTTTGTTCCCCATAATTAAAGCATCCTCACTTGTATCGCTATAATATCCCTTTTGGATGCCCCCTATTTCGAAACCGAACTTCTTATACAAATTCTGGGCTGGTGAGTTAGAAGGTCTTACTTCTAAAGTGGCCCTCTTTACCCCCTTCGATACCGCTAATTTTAAAAGAAACCTTATGAGTCTCTCCCCAATCTTCTTTTTCCTATATTCTGGATGGACGGCAAGGTTTGTAATATGTGCTTCATCAAAGATAAGCCAGAATCCAGCATAGCCCACTACTCTGCCTTCGCTTTTAGCAACCAAGAAGCAGGAAGAATCCCTCTCTTTCAGTTCTGTCAGGAAGGCCTCCCTCGACCAGGGGGAAGGGAAAGAAGCCTCCTCAATCTCCAGGATCTCGTCAATATTTTCCCTTCTCATATCCTCAATAGTAATGGGAATCAAGGATTACCTCTATTCGGTTAGGGTTAAGGTTACGATGCCCGTTTCGTCTTTCGGTTACGGTTACGTTGTTTTTTGTTGTGAGATCAAGGAGTGAGTTGTGTGTCGGATTGTGGAGGTGGGGTTGGGTTTTACTACCTCACCCTCACAACTCATCCCCGACCCACTACTTACTACCCATCCTCACCCTAATTATACCTTACCTAATCCTTTAACGTTACCGATACGGGCTTCGTTGCCGTAACCTTTAAACCTAACCTTTTACCCTGAAGCCCTTCATTTCCCCATTGGTGCTCGAACGTAGATAGGTCTTAAGGTAAGGAGTTCTGTCTTTTTACTTCTCCTCAATTTCCTTAATCCCAACTCAGCAATGGATGAAGCATTCGGTAGTCTTCTTGATTTAGGAGCGAAGACCGCTTTTCCTCCTAATCTCTTCCTTATCAAATCCCCATAAACCTCAATCCCATCCCCCAAAAATATGACTTTGGACTTTATCTTCTTCAACAACTCACCCGGCTCACAAGCCATATACTTACTAATTCTCTTTCCATTCTTATATAAAGCAGAATAGACCTCTCCTTTTCGAGCATCCAGAATGGGACAGATCAAATCCTTACAATGGAAGAGATTAAAGGCCAGTCCATCCAGAGTTGGTATCCCAACAATAGGGATATTTAGTCCTTGAGCCAATCCCTTAGCAGTGGCAATCCCAATGCGCAAGCCAGTAAAAGAACCAGGCCCTAAAGAGACAGCGATTCCATCTATATCTTTCATAGTCAAAGAAGCATCCTTCAGCACCCTATCCATAGCAGGCATAAGCCTTGAAGTATGAGTCTCCTTTAAATTTAGAGTATACTCTGCAATCAATCTTTCCTTATCCATCAGAGCAACGGAACCAGTCATGGTCGAGGTCTCAATGCCAAGAATTGTCATATCGTTTACCGTTGAGCGGTGCGTTTTACTTGCCCCGCTGGTGAATAACTATTATTCAATCTGCCCGCCCTTCGGGCTGTTTACCGTTAACCGTAAAGCTTTTTTATTATATTCTGATAACGCTTCCCCTTGGGAATAAACCCTATCTTTCTTCTATTCCCATCAATAATTTCCAGATTTATGATTAGAACCTCTTTTGGCAAGAGTTTCTTAATCTTCTCTGCCCACTCAATGATGGTCACTCCCTCTCCATAGAGGTATTCCTCATAGCCCAGATCATAGACCTCTTTAAGATTATCTATCCTATAAAGATCAATATGATAGACAGGTAATCTTCCCTTATGCTCCTTAATCAAGGTAAAGGAAGGACTGGTTACATAATCCTTTTTCTTCACTCCTAAGCCCTCTGCTAAACCCTGAGTCAGGGTAGTCTTCCCACTCCCCAACTTCCCAATCAGAGCAACAACATCTCCCGGTCGAAGTAGTTTACCTGTCTTCTTTCCCAGTCTTATTGTCTCTTTTGCGCTCTTCGTCTCTATAATCTTATTTACTCCTGCTTGGCTTTTAGTCTTTGAATACGTCTCTGGGCATTTTTAACTTCTTCACTCTCAGGATAGATTTCTATAACCTTTTGATAAGCCTGCATTGCCTGATCATACATTTTTAATTTTTCATACCATTTCCCAATCTGATATTGATTGCGGCTAGCGTATTCTTCCACAGAATAATTATCTATTACTTTTTGACTTTCCACTATTGCCAGTTTATATTTCTTCTGTTCCGCATAGAGGACAGCAATGCCAGACTGGGCCAGAGCAGCAGCTTCACTTCCAGGGTAGTCGGCTATAACCTTTCGGAATTTCTCTCGGGCCTGTTTATCTCGTCCCAGTTTACCATAGCACATTCCAATCGTAGCCTGAACGAATGCTTTAAAGTCACCTTTGGAGAGTTTATCAACAGATTTTTCAAGTTGCTTAAGTGCTCGCCGGTGTTTATCTAAGTCCAAGTAAGCTATTCCCAGACTAACTGAGGCAAGTGCAAGGGCACGTCTTTCTGGACAGTTTTTAATAACTTCGCGATACACTTTTATTGCCTGCTTTGGCTTGTTCAATTCCCTATAACATAATCCAATCTGAATTTGTACAGCATAGACGGGAAGTAACAGGCGGTCACGGAGTTCTTGATATGCCTCCATTGCTTCTTTGTATTTTTCTTCTTTATATAGCTTGTTGGCTTTTCTGGAAAGTTCTTTAGTCGGAGATAAGTCCTCAGCAGAAGTGGCTATTACAAATCCTATCATTAAAATTGTCACTATGCTACTTTTTACTAATCCTCTGCCCATTTTTCTATGCTCCTTTCATTTTTATTTAGATTTTTGTTTTCCCTCAAGAACAGAATTTAATACTTTCAGATTAACTGGCAAACTATCCAGTATTCGCAACCATTTGCATTTTTTGATTCGCGTATATTCGCGTCTAGGCTTCGCCTTTAGCAATGGCCCTCACCACATCCGCCTTTCCTACAATGCCTACGATCTTATTCTTCTCCATAACAGGTAGAAGATACTTTCTCTCTGTGGACATTAGAGTTGCGATATCCTCGATATAGGTATCCGGTGTTATGGTGATTACTTCCTTGGTCATTGCTTCGGAGACCTTTTGGCCTAAGATCCTGCCCATCTCCTCCTCAAACCTCTTGGGGCTCTCTAAATAGATTACTCCTTCCAAAAGCTGGACCACAGTAGGAATATGAACCTTCTTATCTCTGATGATTAAATCCGCCTCAGTCACGATTCCCTTTAATTTATTGTTTTCATCCACCACCGGTGCTCCGCTTATTCTATGATTTACCAGAAACTTCGCCACCTCCTTTATCGTCATATCATCTTTCACTGTTAATACTTCTTTAGTCATAATATCCTTTGCCTGTACCACCATTTTCATCACTCCTTTCTTAGGCTTTTGAAGGCCTGGGGTAGTTTCTCCAAAACATCAGAGGCAACGAGAGACTCCTCTCCCTTCTCTTGGGCAGCCAAATCCCCTGCCAGACCATGGAGATAGACTCCTGTCTTCGCTGCTTCTAAAGGTTCCTTTCTCTGGGCTAAGAAGGAACCGATCATCCCCGTCAGAACATCCCCCACTCCCGCAGAGGCCATCCCTGGATTTCCCGTGGGATTGATATAGGTGTTCCCTCCTGGATCAGAGATGACTGTCCTTGCTCCTTTCAAAACAACGATCACTTTGTATCTTTTGGCAAAGTCGCCTGCAATCTTTATTCTATTCTCCTGTACCTCTTTTACTGTCTTACTGATGAGCCTTGCCATCTCACCAGGATGGGGAGTAATTATGCGGAATGCGGAATGCGGAATGCGAGAATGTAGGAGAGAGAGGTGACCAACGAGGGCATTAAGGGCATCGGCGTCAATGACCATGGAGAGAGAAATCTTTTTTATTAGATTCCTTACCAGTTGTTGAGTCTCTTTATCGGTAGATAGCCCAGGTCCAAGAGCAAGAGCATCTGCCTTTTTAGAAAATTCTATGATCTCTTTTTCTGCTTTCAAAGAAAGGGTTTTCTTTTTTGTCTCTGGTAGGGGTAAGGTCATCCCTTCAGTTAATTTAATCTCCATGATTTCATTCAGACTCTCTGGGATGCCCAGGGTGACTAAACCTACTCCACTTCTTAGAGCCCCAAAGCAGAGAGAGGCCGCCTGAGAAGTTAAGGTTGCAGCACCAGTCATACCCACACTTCCCGCAATGACCAAGAGGTGACCATAGGTTCCTTTATGAGTATCTGGCCTCCTCGGCAAAAAATAAGCGGAAATCTCTTCTTTAGCAATTAGGTTTACTTTAATCCTTTCATCCTCTAAGAATTTCTTGGGGAATCCGATGCGAGCTACCTCTAATTTTCCCACATATTCTGCTCCGGGATAGACGACCAACCCAATCTTGGGAAGACCGAAGGTTATGGTCAAATCTGCCCTTATTGCTTCTCCGGGGACCCTGCCTGTGCTTCCTTCCACTCCAGAGGGAATGTCCACAGAGACAATAGGTTTCTTCAGGGTATTGATAAACTTAATGATTTTTGCTTCTATTCCTTTAGGTGCTCCCTTTATTCCTGTTCCCAGAATAGCATCAACGATTAAATCTGACTTTTTAATTTCTTGTTTAAGTCTCTCTAATTTTCGAGAAGTATCTATCTCTATAATTTCTATCCACCTCATCGGTGGATCCGCCAAAGAGGCGGATTCTTTTAGCACTCTTTTCAGATTGGTCTTCGGATCTTTCTTGAGTTCTTCCTTCTTTGTTAATAAGAATACCTTTACCCTTGCCCCGTTGGAAGTAATCCGACCCCGAAGGGGACGGATGCCTCGCCTCTGGCGAGGACTTCCAATGGGGTTTGCTTTTTCTTTTGCTAAAAGACGAGCCACTACCAGTCCATCTCCACCATTATTCCCCTTGCCACAGAAGATAGAGACCCTTTTCCCTTTAAGAGGTGCGTAGCAGGATTTGATTACTCTGGCTACTGCTCTTCCCGCATTCTCCATAAGTTCTATAGAAGGAATTCCAGAGGCAATGGTCTTCCTATCAATCTCCCTCATCTCTTCTGCAGTGACAATCTTCATCGTTTCCCCCGAAAAGAAGTTAATAAGTTGACTAGTTGATAAAGTAACATTTGGTTATGGTCAGGGTTACGATGCCCGTTTCGGCTACGTTATTCGGTTACGTAACCGTAACCCCTAAACGATACGGGCTTCGTTACCGTTACCTTTTGACCTAACCTATGGCTTGTTAACTTGTTTCCTTGTTAACTTGTTACTCTTCTTTATTGCTATGGCTTGAGCAATAGCATACTCTTTGGTATGGGACATAGATACCAGGACTTCGTCTATCTCTAATCTCTTGGCAATCTCTTTAGTCTTTCCCACTAATCTAACTTCTGGCTTTCCATCATTATTATGAATTACCTGAATATCCTTCCATCTTACCCCTTTTCTCCATCCCGTTCCCAGGGTCTTCATCACCGCTTCCTTGGTAGCGAAATGGGCTCCATAGAACTGGTATCTATCCTTTTTCTTCTCTCCCCGAGCAATCTCTTCCTTAGTAAAGACTCTTTCTAAGAACCTACCATTATTATCGATGGCCCTTTTGATTCTTTCTATTTTAACAAGGTCTATTCCCACACCCTTAATCATCTCATTCTCCTCATTTCAGTATACTATATTTTTCTTTAAGAAGCAAACAAAAAGCCTATCTTAAAAAAGACAGGCTTTGAGTCAGGTTAAAGTGAAACAAAGACTACGCGGATTTTAAGGAGTTATCTCAGATCGCTTAGATAAATCTCTTTAGAAGACAGGATACTCTCTTTGCCTAAGATATCCTTTGCCGCTAGCTCATCAACAATATAGATCATCTTTCCTTTCTTAGCATACTCTTGAGAAAAAGAGATAGGTAGATTGCAAGTTACTGGCCCCAGAAGAGAACCAGCGATGGTCTCTCTCTTTCTCTCCCCATTGGCTAAAAGGAGGATCAGGGGGGCCTCATAGACCAACCCGGCTCCCATAGAGACG
Organism: bacterium; assembly: GCA_030615855.1. GTDB lineage: Bacteria > UBP18 > UBA7526 > UBA7526 > UBA7526 > JAUWXM01. The sequence continues at coordinate 9,710 of JAUWYL010000025.1, forward strand.
GCATAGTGGGGGGATTCCTCTACACTGGAGAAATGGCCATCCTTCACTGCATTCTGAATGGTATTCTCATCTAACTTAACCAGAAGCATCCTCTCTTCCAAAGGGATGCCACACTCATGGAAGCCGATGTGTCCCTTTTCTCCCACTCCTACTACCTGAAGGTCGATTCCCCCATAGGATTTAATCAATTCCTCATAACCATCCAGGATCTTTTCCTTAATCCAGGAGAGATAATCGCTGGGGGTAGTATCTGGAATCGAGACCGCTTTCCCAAAATCGGTTCCTTTTAATCCGTAATAGGAAGGATCGACTTTGTGGCTTTCCAATTCGTGAATTAATCTCTCCTCTTTTACCTCAGTACCTTTCGGGATAAAGGTCTTAGCAAAAGGTGGCGTGAGTTTCTGAAAGAGTTGCTCAGACATAAAATGGACGTAGCTCTCCGGATGTCTGACCCTCTCTTCCGGGGTAGCCCCGGGTAATCCGACATATTCATCGAGGTTGAAGGAGACTATCCTCTGGGCATCGAAGAGATGCTGACTGCTGGCGATAATATCATAGAGGCCGGTAGGAGTGCTTCCCGTAGCCAACCCCAGGACTATTTTTTCTTTCTCTTCACTGGGGATAAAACTCAAGATCTGCCCCAATACGATCTGGGCAGCCACCTGGCTCATCTGTTTCTTATCTTTAGTAATATAGACTTGAAATCCCATTTCTACCTCTCTTGACTTTCATTCCTTTGTTCCCCTACCCTTGGCTTCCATGAAGATCCTCGTAATGGCTCGGGCCAACTTATCTGGCTCATGGCGCAGGTAGTCCTTGGTGCTCATGAGATTGGCCTTAGCTATTTTTAATCCCATCTTTTCTATCTTCTCCTCATCCACCACTACCTGGAAGGCCTTCTCCTCTTCATACTTTTTGGCAAGTTCTGGAGGACCCTGGCTGGTATTTACCAGAACATAGTCCAGAAACTTACTCTTAGTATGCCTATAGATGGCCTCTATATGGTCTGAGGCGGAGTAATTGTCCGTCTCTCCCGCCTGGGTCATGATGTTGCAGACGTAGATCTTAATGGCCCTTGAGTTCTTTATGGCCTCTATCATCCCTTTTGTTAAAAGGTTAGGCATCACACTGGTATAGAGAGAGCCCGGGCCGATAATAATTACCTCTGCTTCCTTTATGGCCTTCAGGGCCTCGGGATAGGAAGGAGCATCAGAAGGCAAAAGGGAGAGCTTCTCTATCTCACCTCCCGCCTCAGGAATCTCTGCCTCCCCTTTTATTACTCTCCCGTCTTTCATCTTTGCCTGGAGAGAAACGTCGCTTAGGGAAGAGGGAAGGACCCGACCACGAATGGCCAATACCTTGCTGGTAGCCCTCACGGCGCTGGCAAAGTTCTTGGTCACTTCACGCATTGCGGTGATAAAGAGATTCCCAAAGGAGTGACCCTCCAGTTCGCTGGGACCTTTGAATCTATATTGAAAGAGATCCTCCATCAGGGGCTCGGTATCTGCCAAGGCCACCAGGCAATTCCTGATATCCCCTGGGGGAGGCATGCCGAAGTCTTTTCTTAATCTTCCCGAGCTTCCTCCGGAATCAGCCACAGTGACGATGGCCGTTAGATTAGAAGTATACTCCTTTATTCCCTTTAAGAGGCTGGAGAGGCCATGCCCCCCTCCAATGCCTACCACCCTCGGGCCCCTTCGCAGTTGCCTTTTCTCATAGACCACATCAACCAAATCCTTCTTTTCCTGGGGAGCGAAAAGGGAGTAGATGGATTTTAACAATCGTTGCAGGCCCAAGGCAATACAGATTACGCCTATAAAGAAAATAAGCATAACTACCGGCCTGGTTACCAGGGCCTCAGAGAGAAAGATTCTTTCAAAACCTTTTACAAATTGGGGAGGCCTGGGAAGACGCAATAGGCCACCCAATCCCGTTCCAAGAAAGATAATCCCGACAAGTAAAAGGATTATCCACCTCTTAATGAGCATCCCGGGATAGAACCACTTCAATATCTTCTTTAATTTCACCTTATCAGACCTCCTTCAGTTAACAGCAGTTAATAACGGTTAATAAGGATGCCTTTCGCTAACGCTCAAGAACCTTGTTTCTTCGCTTCGCTCAGAAATAACAGTTGCGTTAAAGGTAACCGATATTAACCCCTGCCTGCCGGCAGGCAAGGATATTAACAGTTTTTAACCGATTTTAACCTATCTATCTTCGCCTTTTGATAAGATTAAGCATCTCTTTGACCGCTTGCTTCATCCCCACCATTACTGCTCGGGCAATAATGTTATGGCCGATATTTAACTCCTCTATCTCGGGAATCTTGACTATTCGAGGGACATTCCGATAGGTAAGGCCGTGACCAGCACTTACCGCAAGGCCTAACTCTCGCGCTTCTTTGGCTGCTCTTGAAATGCGGGTGAGTTCTTTACCTTTCTTCTTCTTGCTTTTCGCTTCTGCATAGCATCCGGTATGTAACTCCACCATCTGAGCCCCTGTCTTAGTAGAGGTCTTGACCTGTTTTAGATCAGGGTCTATGAATAGACTCACCATGATATCTTTCTTCTTCAATCTCTTGACCGCCTGAGAAATCTTCCTCAAGTTTCCCGTTACATCCAATCCCCCTTCAGTAGTCAGTTCTTGTCTTTTCTCTGGTACCAGGGTAGCCTGATCCGGTTTTATTCTGCAGGCGATCTTTAGGATTTCTTCTGTTACCGCCATCTCTAAGTTGAGCCTCTTGACCTTTTTCCTTAGGAGTCTTACATCCCTATCCTGGATGTGGCGTCGATCCTCTCTCAAATGAACGATAATAGAGTCTGCTCCTGCTCTCTGGGCCAAGAGGGCGGCCTCTAAGGGGTCTGGCTCTGGGACCCCTCTGGCCTGCCTTACCGTAGCCACATGGTCGACATTTACTCCTAACCTAACCATCTCTTTACATTCCCAATTATGTGAAATTCGTCTTTCGTTTATCGGTTACCTGCCTGCCATCGCTACGCTCAGGCGTTAGCAGGCGGGCGAGGCTCGTGTAATTAGAGTATCAGATTACCAGAATACCAGATGGAGAACTTAGGTATCAGAGGGTCAGATTAAATCTGTTATTTTGAGCGAAGCGAAAAACAAGGTTCTTCGATGAAATCGGAGGTTCTTATTCTGACCTTCTGACCATCTCATTCTGATACTCTGATGTTCTGATAGTCTATAAAAACGAGCTGCGCAACCGCCCCTCGCCGTTGGCTCGGGATACTTCACTTCGGCGAGGTATCCTGAACGAAGTGAAGGGCAACCGTATGACGTAACCTGTTAACTTAGTTTCTTTTTAATGACTTTGCTTATGTCTCGGGCAATGGTCTCAATCTCTTCTCTCTCTCTTCCCTCAACCATTACCCTGATAAAAGGCTCGGTGCCTGAAGGACGGACTAAAATTCTCCCGCCACTACCGAGTTTCTTCTCTGCCCTCTCAATCTCTTTCTTAATCTCGGGAACTTTTAATGGGCTTTTCTTCTTCTTGACCCTGACGTTGATTAGAACCTGAGGGAATTTTTCCATAACCTGGGCCAGTTCAGAAAGAGGCTTATTCCTTCTCTTCATGATGGAGAGTATCCGGAGGGTAGTGATTATTCCATCTCCCGTCGTATTATGCTCTAAGAAGATGATGTGTCCTGACTGCTCCCCACCCAAAGTTAGATTCTCTCTTAGCATTTTATCCAGAACGTATCTGTCACCAACCGGGGTTCTCAGAACTTCTCCGCCCATCCTTTCTAATGCTAAATCCAGTCCCAGATTACTCATCACTGTGGCCACCAGGGTCTTTTTAGGAAGTCTCTCCATCCTTATCAGCTCCTGGGCGCAGAAAGCCATCACCTGATCCCCATCGACCACCTCTCCCTTCTCATCTATGGGGATTACTCGATCCCCATCCCCATCAAGTGATATCCCAACATCTGCCTTCTCTTTTAACACCCTCTTTCGGGTTACTTCGGGATAAAGTGGGCCGCAGTTTTCATTAATATTTGTTCCATCTGACTTGTTATTCAAAACGATCACTTCTGCCCCGAGTTCCCTTAAAATCTGGGGTGCTACTTGGTAGGTAGCACCATTTGCACAATCGACTACTATCCTATATCCTCTGAGGTTCAAACCTCGATGGAAAGATTTTAGGACAAACCCCTCGTATCTTTTGGGAGCATCGTCAATAGGGCAGATCCTACCGATCCTCTTTCCCGTGGGGCGGGGTACTTTTTTCTTCCTGAAGAGGAGTTCTTCAATCTTCTTCTCATAATCATCGGAGAGCTTAAAGCCCCTTCGGGAGAAGAACTTAATTCCATTATCATAATATGGGTTATGGGAAGCGGAGATGACAATCCCAGCATCGGCCTTTAGAGATTTTGTGAGATAGGCGATGGCGGGGGTGGGAAGGATGCCCAATTTAAAAACATCTCCCCCTGCAGAGGATATTCCACTAGATATGGCTTCTTCAAGCATGGGACCGGAAAGACGGGTATCGCGACCGATGGTCAGGGAGGCCTTCTCCGTATCCTTCTTGAAGAAAGTAGCAGCTGCCTTCCCTAATTGAAAGGCGAGTTCTGGAGTCATGGGATGGAGATTGGCTACTCCTCTTATTCCATCGGTACCGAAAAGTCTACGCAAGTTAGGCCTCACTTTCGTTCGGCAATCTTCACAGATTAGCACAGATTGACTAAACTGATTAGCACGGATTTAGAAATGAGAATCAGTGCTAATCCGTATCTTTTAATCTGTGCCCATCCGTGTGACTATTGAAATTCCGCTACCTCAAAATTTACTCCATAAATACTATCTTGCTGCCTAAAGTGACCTTGAAAATAGAAGGGGTGATAGAGACTACCTCGATCTTGGGGGGCACAGTAACCTCTGGCTTCAGTTTGTAGGTGCCCCGAGAGAGGTCACTGACATCTATGGCTACCGTGACATCCGTAGCCTTCAGGGTTGCCATCGCCTCCTGGGGCCCCCTTAAGAGAATGGTTGCTTCCTTCTCTTTTAGTCGGGCCTCAAGGAGTGAGGAAGGGGGTTGCATAATCTTGACCGGAATATCCTTGAATCTCTTCTCTACCAATTCCCGGACTAGATCTATCGATACCTGAATGGGCACCTCTCCTATGATCTTTAAGTCCCTCTCTGCCAGATCTGCCTTCACTACCCGAGCAATATTGCTTGAGATACCACTTACATCTATGGGGGTAGTCGGTATTCCTGGCAAGGCCTTTAGTCTGCTCTCCGGTCCACGAACCTTGAGACTCTTCGGACTAGAGGTAGCCTTCCCTATTCCATAGCCCGGAGCCGGCTTCCCCAGAATAGTAGGTCTTATCTCAATCTCCTTGGTAACCAAAGGCTCTAGATTGACCGAGACTACCCTCGGTGTTATCTTGACCACCCTCACCCCTTCGGGACATTTTATCTTGAAGTCCTCTAGGGGATAAAAGAACTGGCCCTTCTCCTTTCCTTTGAGATCGAGGTAGACCTTGATCTGCTTTCTCTCCAGCCCCAGAATGATGTTGCGTGGACCCTGGAGGCTTACTGAGATTGTCTCTGGGGTTATGCTAGGAGCGAGGTTGCCAGGAACGTTATAGAAATCAAGCGGCACATCACCGAAAGAGATGGGCTCTCCTTGCTGGCCCAGGACATAGAAGAATAAGGCCAAGGCACAGGCCAAAGAGGCCAATTTAATCCCCAGATTATGACGAAACCAATTCTTCATCCCGCCCCTCCCTGTGTAATTTCACCCTCGCCCCTCTTTGAGGGGCGGGGTTCACAAAATTGACTTATAGAAAGTATAAAAATTACCCGCTGATAAGTTCTATTGAGCAACATTTTAATAAAAAGAGGGGCGGGACTCATCCCTCTTCTCCTTTGGGAAGGGGCCGAAGTAAGAGATTCTGCAGTGTCTTGGATAGGGTAGTTTCATCCAGATCCCTGGTTAGCCTTCCCCCAACCGCCAGAGATATCTTCCCCGTCTCTTCAGAGACAACGATCACTA
>JAUWYL010000022.1 GCA_030615855.1 bacterium
GACCAGGATTGCACCAGTCAGCCCAATTAAGGGTGCGACTAAGAAACCGGTTCTCCTGCTCCCTTCTGGTAATATGGTCTCTTTACTTAAGAGCTTCAAGATGTCAGCAAAGGGCTGGTACCAGGGGGGTCCCACCCTCCATTGGATCTTGGCGGTCAGTTTTCTATCTATCCAGGTGGAGAGTAATCCCACTATAGCGGTAAAGATAAAGCCAGGAAAGATAATAAAGTAAAAGATTATTTTCATCTTCACTTTCCCTCTATTAAATCCGCGTCATCCGTGGTTATTCCTTCCTCCAGGGTGTGAGATGGACGAGGAGGTTCTCGCCCACCAGATATTTATTCTTCTTCTCTGTCTCTCTAAACTCTCCATATTTCAAAGCACCATAGGGACAGCTCGGGATACATACTGGCTTCTTTCCGTCTGCCCGATCGATACAGAAGTCACACTTTGAGACAAGATAGGGAATGACCTCGGGATATATGATGCCAAAGGGGCAGGCTAAAGCGCAAGAGCCACAGCCGGTACAGAGTAGATTGCTTCTCTTCAAGGCCCCATCATTCTCCTTCTTCAGGGCTTCCTGGGGGCAAGAGGTGACACAAGGGGCCTCCTCACATTGGCGACAGACCAAGGCAAAGCTTGCTACTTCTCTTATGGAATCTATTCCCCTGTTGTCAGGATGATAGAAGTAACTACAATCAATGACGCATTCTGGGCACTTAGAGCAGATATCGAGATCGATGAATAATCTCTTTTTCATTTAGAAGAACTTCCCTCGTAATTCTCTCAAGGTCTGGAGGTTGCGGGCAGACTGCTTATCCTCAGGATCGATCTCTACTGCCTTTTTGAAGTGTTCCATAGCCTTATCTATGTCTCCCTTATAATAATAAGCGACCCCAATATAATGGTGGGCAGGAGCCATATCAGGATCCAGGGCTAAGACCTTATTGTACTGCTCAATAGTTTCTTCCAGAAGGCCCTTCCTGGCCAGGGCTGCGGCCAGATGATAGTGGATGATCTTGAATTCCGGGGCTTTCTTCTCAAAGAGTTTATACATCTCGATGGCTTTATCTAGATCGCCCTTATAGTAATTGACCAGGCCCAGTCTGAAGTAGGCGATATCGAGGTCGGGGTCTATCTTTATTGCCTTTTGGTATTCAGATAGAGCCTTATCCAACACACCTGCCCTATAGTATACCGAGCCCAGCTCATAGTGGGCGATGGCAAAGTTAGGATCGAGCCTTATCGTTTTCTTATAATCCCTGATTGCTTTACCCAGTTTCCCCTGATGGTAATAGACGTTAGCCAGATCCTTATGAGCTAAGGTATTCTTGGGCTCTATCTCTATCGCTTTCTTATATTCTATAGTAGCCTCCTTTAACTTGCCTACCCGAATATAGCCCGAGGCTCTATCCATGTAGATTCGCGCACTTGCCTCCTTTAGTTTTGCACCACATTCCTTACAGAACTTGGCATCCCTTGGATTCTTTGTCTTACACCTGGGACATTTCATCTTTCTACCTCCTTTTCAAACAAAGGGGTTGGGAACCTCCTTGATCTGACTATATTTAAAGACCGGCCCATCCTTACAGACATAGTATCTTCCAATCATGCAGTGGCCACACTGGCCCAATCCACAGGACATATTCCTCTCCATGGAGAGATAGGTATTTTTTGGTGAGTATCCAAGGTCGATGAGCTTTAGGGTAGTAAACTTCATCATAATGGGTGGGCCACAGACAATGGCAATAGACTTCTTAAGATCGAGAGTAAGATTATTCAATAAGGTGGTAACCAGACCAACCCTGCCCCTCCACTTCCTATCCCCCTTATCTACCGTAATGCGCAGCTCCACCCTTTCCTCTTCCCCCCATTTTCTCAGGCCCTTCTTATAGATTAGGTCTTTCGGGGTGCGAGCTCCATAACAGAGTAGGATCTCTTTATACCTATCTATATCATGCAAAAGGGTCAAGAAGAGGGATCTCAAGGGAGCAAGGCCCACCCCTCCTCCTACAATCAGAATCTCCTTCCCCTTAAACTCATCCAGGGGATAGCCAGTACCATAAGGACCCCTCAGGCCAACCTTCTGACCCTTCTTCAGCTTATGTAATGCTTCGGTAACCCGGCCAACTTTCATTACCGTTACTTCCAGGGTCTCTTTCTCATGGGGAGAAGAGGAAGGAGTAAAGGGGGCTTCCCCGACACCGGGAACAGTTAGCTGGACAAACTGGCCTGCTTTGAACTCCAGAGGTTCTCTGGGGGATAGGAGGAAAGTCTTTATCTCTGGGGTCTCTCTAATAATCTCCTCAATCCTTGCTTCAATGGGCAGGTAAACCTCGTTAGAAGTAATCCGTCCCTTTCGGGATCGGATGCCTCGCCTTTGACGAGGACTTCTAACGGGGTAAAGATTCCTCACTTGCTCTCCTCTAATTTCTTGAGTACTTCTCTCATGTCTATCTTGCCCAAACAGCCTTCAACGCACCTTCCGCATCCGGTACACATATAGAGACCAAAGTCATCCTTAAAGTAGTCAAGTTTATGTAAATAGCGATGGCGTAGCCTTTCAGCCAGCCTCGCCCTGGGATTGGCGCCTCCGGCTACCTGGGCAAATCCTATATATTGGCAGGAGTCCCACATCCTCATACGATTGAAAGCCCTCTTCTCTTTCTCATCGTATAATAAATAGCAGTGGCAGGTAGGGCAGATATTGGTGCAGAGTCCGCACTCCACACAATCTCCGGCCTCCTCTTCCCAGAGAGGCGAATCATAATTCTTCTTAACTATCTTTTGATAGGACTTTTTAGTCTTAAAGGAAGTGTTGGTAGCCTTAAGTAAATTCAAGGTTTTCTTTCTATTCTCCTTCTGCTCCTCTATTTGCTCTCCTGATGGTCGATTAAAGAAATCCTTAAATCGGGAGATAAGTTCCTCCCCTTTTTCGCTTCCCACTTCAACTAAAAAGCTCTCTTTTAGGGGGGAAAGGTTGAGATCGAAGCCCTTTCTCGGATAGGGCTCAAGATCTACTAGATTGCAGAAACAGGCATCCTTGGGTTTAGTACAGTCACTACTTATTAGGATGGTGTTCTTCCTCTCTTTTAGATAGAAAGGCTCTTTATATTCGCCCTCTATAAATACCTTATCCAGGATCTCCAGGGATTGTAAATCGCAGGCCTTCACCCCCAGGAAAATTCTTAGGCCTTCACCCTTTTTTATTCTGGAAGGAGAAGGATAAGTAGCCACCCTCTGATTGAGGGAAAAGAAGTAAACCTTCAGGGGCCCAATGGTCCTCACTTCTCCTAAGATTATCTCCTCCTCAGATATAAACTTTTGATAGACGAGGTTGCCATTAATCTCTTTTGGATGGTAGAGGGGAGCTTCCTGGGATAGCCTCTCTACCCAGCGCCTAAAATTTATTTTAGAAAGATAATGAACATCCATAAAAGTCTCTTTCGAAATAGTCTGTGCTTTTTGGAGTCTTTTCCAAAAGCAACGTTAAGTTTAACGTTGCCATTTTTTCACAAACTTTATCTTCCTCTCCTACTTAAAAAGAATGAGAGATTCTCAAGTTTTAAGGAAAGATCGACATTACTCAGTCTGACATCTTTAGGTACGGATATTCTTGCGGGAGCAAAGTTTAAAATGGCCTTTATTCCTGCCTTGGTTAATAGATTAGCCACCTCCTGGGCTGCAGGAGCAGGCACGGTAATGATCCCTATCTCGGTTCTTTCCTTTCGGATGATGGGCTTTAACTGGGTGATATCGTGGATCACTATTCCTGCCCACTTTTTACCAATCTTCTTGGGATCGTTATCGAAGACAGCAACGATATAAAATCCCTGTCTTTTAAAGCCTTTATAGGCCAGAAGAGCGCTCCCTAAATTTCCCACCCCTATCAGGGCTACCTTCCACTTCCTGGTCAGGCCCAGAATCTTCTGGATCTCTCTCTTAAGCTTTGTTGTTTCATATCCCATCCCTGGTTTACCGAACTGGCCAAAAAGGCTTAAGTCCTTCCTCACCTGGCTATCGTTTATATCCAACTCCTCTGCTAACTGATAGGAGGCAGTATTATCAAAACCCATCCTCCCCAGTTCATCTAAGACCCGGAGATAACTGGATAATCGAGCAATGGTTGTTTCTGGTATTTTGGTTTTCCTCACCAACTTTTCCTCACCAGTATCCTTCCCCATAGTTTGTGAATTTTTTCACAAAGTTAGGAAAAAAGAAGAGTTTGTGAAATTTTTCACAAAGTTAGGAAAAAATATATATTGACTTAGGTAAGTCAATATAAATAACATTAACATACTATTTGGGGTTTGTCAACCCCGTTTAGAAATTTTTTTAAAATGTTGTATTCTAATGCGACACTTTGCTCAAGGTCAAATTGCAAATCATAAGATTTAACCTTAGATCACATAAGAATTTCTACCGGGGTTAAGAACAAAGTTAAAGTTCTTATTCAAGGTTCAGGAAGGGTCTCAAGTTGGGCGAGGCGGGTCTCTTTTATTTTATTGAACTCTTTTAGGTACTCTTTCTTGACCGATTTTACTGGGGGGAACTTTAATCTCAAGAAGTTGATGTATCTTCCGTTCTTAATTATTCTGAAGTCTAAATGGGGGCCGGTGGAGAGGCCACTTGAACCGACATAGCCGATGACCTGGCCCTGGTGCACCTTTGCTCCAGTTCTTATTCCTTTAGCGTATCTCCTCAGATGGCCGTAGGTGGTATAATATCCTTTTTTGTGCTTTATCTTGATAAACTTCCCGAAGCCCCCCTTCCACCCCTTATAGACCACCCTCCCCTCTCCAATACTTCTTACCGGTGTTCCGATGGGGGCGGCATAATCGATACCTGGATGAGGACGATAGACCTTCAAGATGGGATGGAACCTGCGATATGAGAAGTAGGAGCTTATTCTCCTATAACTTAGAGGGGACCTTAAGAATTGCTTCCTTAGAGATTTCCCTTCTTCTGTGAAGTAGCCCCTATGGCCTTCAGGATCCTCGAAGTAGATGGCGGTATGGGTCTTGTGTCTATTGATATACTGGGCAGCGAGTATCCTGCCATCCGCTAACTTCTTCTCATCCTGCCAGTATTCTTCCCATACCAGCCGGAAAGTATCTCCTGGTCGGGGCTCGGTCAAGAAGTCTATCTCCCAGTCGAAGATATCGGCAAAGTCCATGGTCAGAGAAGGCTTCTGACCAGCGGCTATCATGGCCTCATAAAGGGAGGCCTCTATTCTCCCTTCTACCCTGGCGATCCTCTTCTCAACCGGCAATCTCTCCTTCTTTGCTACTAACTTTCCAGACTCGTCTTTCTCTATAAGATAGAAGTCGATGGGGCTTACGGTAGTGTAGTATTTAAAATTTTTAAAGTGCCCTTCTAAGTTCCTCTCCAGTTCATAGCGATCACCGATCTGGGATCTTCTGACATCGAAGACTGGTTTGAGAGCCTTCTCTAAAAGGATTATCTTATCCTTCGGTATCCCTTCCCTTACCAGGGCGAGGTACAAGGACTCCCCTTTTCTGATCTCTCCCGCCACCACCTCAGTCAGGGAGGAGATGAGTTCCTCCTGGCGGAGATGCTCTACCTTCCTTAAGATAAAAAGAAAGGCAACGATCACTAGAAAAAGAACAAAAAGGAAAAAAAATCTTTTTCTCATTTTCTTAACAAAAAACCCCCGAGATATGGGGGGCTTTGGTTAGGAAGCCTTTCATTCTAATTCGGACCCTCTCACCTAAACCGGAACCATTTCTTAAAGAATGGTTCTTTCTTTGCTACTGGAGGTTTTTTCTCTTCTGGCTTTGGTTTTACTTCCTTAATTTCCCTAGGCTTTTTCTCTACCTTCTCTTTTTTCTTTTCGACTACTGGGGCGACCTTTTCCACCAATTCTATCAGAGCCAGGGAGGCATTATCCCCCCTTCTCTGCCCCAATCTGAGGATTCGGGTATAACCACCAGATCTTTCCTTAAATTTGGGGCCGATCTGGGAGAAGAGTTTCTTCAAAATTTCCTTATCTTTGATTACCTTCCCCGCTTCTCTTCTCGAGGCCAGGGTATCCTTCTTTGCCTTACTAATTAGCCTTTCTACCACTCCCCTCACCTCCTTTGCTCTGGGAAGGGTGGCGGTGATTCTCTCATAACGCAGAAGGGAGGTGGCCAGATTGGAAAGCATGGCCTTCCTATGGGAGGAGGTGCGTCCCAGTTTCCTCATCTCTTTATCCCCGGAGATAGCCCATAGCTTGTTAAAATCTTCTTTATCTCCTCTAAGGACTTCTTGCCGAAGTTCCTTATCTTCAAGAGTTCTTCCTCGCTCTTCCTGGCCAGTTGACCGATGGTCTTTATCTGGGTTACTTTAAGGCAGTTGGCGCTGCGCACAGAGAGTTCCAGTTCCTCAATGCTCTTATTCAGAATATCATCTATCTTTCTCTCTTCTTCTTTCACCTCAACCTCCTCTTCCTCTTTAGGTTCGGGGAAAGTGATAAAGAGATCGAGGTGGTTCTTCAATATCTTGGCAGCAAAGGCCACCGCATCATCTGGCCTGACGCTTCCATCTGTCCAGACCTCTAGGATAAGCCGATCATAGTCTGTGATCTTTCCCACCCTGGTATTCTCTACCCGGTAACTCACCTTCTTTATGGGAGTAAATATGGAGTCTATGGGAATGGTCCCGATGGGATTATTCTCTTTTTTATGTCTCTCTGCAGTAATATATCCCCTACCCACATTTACCGCGATCTCCATATTCAGTTTACCCTTTTCATTTAAGGTGGCGATATGGAGGTTAGGATTCAGGATCTCGACATCGGCATCCTTGGTGATGTGGGAGGCCTTGACCTCTAAAGGCCCTTTGACCTTTAGATACAGGGTCTTGGGCTTTGCTTTATATAGTTTTAGGAGTAGCTGCTTGAGGTTCAGGATGATCTGGGGAACATCCTCCACTATCCCAGGAATGGTGGAGAACTCATGCTGAACTCCTTGAATCTTGATGCTGGTTACTGCTGCTCCAGTTAGGGAGGAGAGGAGTATCCGGCGCAGAGAGTTTCCAATGGTTATTCCATAGCCCCTCTCCAAGGGTTGAGCGATGAATTTACCATAGGTATTAGAGAGGATCTTCTTGTCCCACTCTATCCTCTTGGGTTTGATGAACCCCTTCCACTGGATGCTTATATCCTGCACTTCTCTTTTGGCCTTTGCCATCTATTCCTCCTTTTTAATCACAGATATTCACAGATTGTTTACAGATAGACACAGATAACAGATGAAATTCGAAATTCTAATATCGAAAGCCCAATGCGCTTTGCTTGCATTGGAGAGAGTATAAATTTTAAACTCTGACTAAACAATGTCTAAATTCAAATCTCAAAATTCTAAACTGGGAAATCTTTTGTTTTGGTCATTTGGACTTTAAATATTTGGATTTGTTTCGGATTTAGGATTTCGTGCTTAGGATTTTAAAATCCAGCTGCTACTAAATATCTGTGATCTGTGAGAATCTGTCTTGAATCTGTGGCCATCTGTGTATTAACGAGAGTAGTATTCTACAATGAGCTGTTCTTGGATGGGGAGAGCAATCTCTTCCTTCTTTGGTAATCTCACTACCTTCCCTTTGAGGTTCTCCTGGTCTATCTCAAGCCAGGGAACTTTCTCTCTATCCTGGGAAAGCTTCATAGCCTCTCTTATTCCTACTATCTCTCTACTCTTGGTCCTGAGAGAGATCTCGTCCCCCACTTTGCAGGAATAGGAAGGGATGTTTACCTTCCGGCCGTTGACTAAGAAGTGACCATGACGCACCAATTGGCGGGCACTGGCCCTGGTGAGAGAAAAACTCAGTCTGAAGACGATATTATCGAGTCTTTTTTCCAGAAGCAAGAGGAGATTCTCTCCGGTCATCCCTTTAGCCCTCTTGGCCTCTGCGAAGTATTTTCTAAACTGCTTTTCCAATACCCCATAGATCTTCTTTACCTTCTGCTTCTCTCTCAATCGCAGGCCATAGTTTGATATCTTTAGGCGCCTGCTCTTTCCGTGCTCCCCTGGCCTATAGTCCTTCCTAACCAGAGCGCATTTTTCGTTATAGCATCTCTTTCCTTTCAAAAATAGCTTCATCCTCTCTTGACGACATAGCTTACAACTCGAACCAATCAACCTCGCCATTAAACCCTCCTTCTCTTCCTGGCACGGCAGCCATTGTGGGGAATGGGAGTGACATCCTTAATTGCGGTAATCACCAGTCCTACCGCCTGGAGGGAGCGGATGGCCGTCTCCCTTCCCGAACCTGGTCCTTTGACATAGACCGCCACTTCCTTCAAACCTTTCTCCATGGCTTTCTTTGCCGAGTTCTCAGCTATTAGCCCAGCAGCAAAAGGAGTAGACTTCCTAGTTCCCTTAAACCCCAGACTACCTGCAGATGCCCAAGAGATGACATTTCCCTGAGTATCAGTAATGGTAACGATGGTATTATTGAAAGTAGCCTGGATATGGGCAATCCCTTTCTCTACCCCTCTCTTTTGGGTTTTCTTCTCCTGAATCACTTCTTCCTCTCCTCTCTCAGGGTCATTCTCTTCGTTTTCTCCCTAACAACGCCCACTGTCTTGCGTGGCCCCTTCCTTGTCCGAGCATTGGAGTGTGTCCTCTGCCCTCTCACCGGTAGGCCCTTCCTATGCCTCAGGCCCCGATAGCTCCCGATCTCTATGAGCCTCTTAATATTCTGGGCAACCTCGGTCCTCAGATCTCCCTCTACCCTATGTTCCTTGCTGACCACAGCGTTCAGCTTTCCTACCTCCTCCTCTGTCAGATCCTTCACCCTGGTATTTGGATGGACATTGGCAGTTGATAGAATCTTGTTGGCTAAGGTTCTTCCTACGCCATAGATATAGGTAAGGGCGATCTCTATCCTCTTATCCCGCGGTAGATCAACTCCTGCTACTCTTGCCATACATTTCTCCTTTCAAACGCTGATACTCAACGCACTTCGTTTGCCTTGAGGCTTATCCGCTGATCTTTTTATCTGCGCTAATCTGCGTCCTTTTATTTTTTCTCCTTGCTATCTGCGATAATCTGCGTATTAGCCCTGGCGCTGCTTATGTCTTGGGTTACGGCATATGACCATGACTACCCCTCTTCTTTTTATTATCTTACAGCTCTTGCATATTCGCTTAACAGAACTACGAACCTTCATTCCAACCTCGCTTACGCTCGGTTCGTTTACCGTGAACGGTTAACGGTTAATCGTAAACCATCATTACTTATGTCTATAAGTAATCCTTCCCCTGGTCAGGTCATAGGGAGAGAGCTCGACCGTCACCTTGTCTCCGGGCAGGATCTTGATATAGTACATTCTCATCTTACCCGAGACATGGGCAAGGATCTTATGCCCGCCTTCAAGCTCTACCCGAAACATGGCATTGGGCAGGGTTTCAATCACCGTACCTTCTACAACAACCGGCTCTTCCTTCTTAACCATCTTCACTCCACTCAGATTGAACAATGAACAAGTAACATTGAACAATGAACAATTTTTCCAGCCTCACTTTTCACTTCTTACTTTTTACTTGCTACTTGCTACTTATAATGCAGTAAGTATCCAGGGCCCCTTCCTCGTTATTGCTACAGTATGTTCAAACTGAGCAGAGAGAGACCTATCTGAAGTAACTACCGTCCAGTTATCTCTTTTGACCTTCACCCTGAAGTCGCCGGCATTCACC
Organism: bacterium; assembly: GCA_030615855.1. GTDB lineage: Bacteria > UBP18 > UBA7526 > UBA7526 > UBA7526 > JAUWXM01. Next base: position 9,698 of record JAUWYL010000022.1, read on the forward strand.
ATGGGCTCGATGGCTAAGACCATCCCCTCCTTCAATCTCGGCCCCCTCCCTGGAGGACCGAAGTGGGGAACTGGAGGATCCTCGTGCATCTTTTGACCGAGGCCATGGCCCACGTAATCCCGGACCACAGAGTATCCCCTTCCCTCAACATAGGATTGTATGGCATGGGAGATATCGCTTAATCTATTTCCAATGACCGTCTTCTTTATTCCTTTATATAGTGCCTCTTCCGTTACTTCCAATAATTCCTTTACCTGGGAAGAGATCTCTCCTACGGGATAGGTCACTGCATAGTCCCCACAGTAGCCATTCAACCTCACTCCAATATCGATCCCAATAATATCCCCGTTAGATAGTCTCCTTTTGCCCGGGATACCGTGAACTACTTCTTCGTTGATGGCGGTGCAGATATGGGCGGGAAAGCCATGATAACCCAGAAAGATGCTCTGAGCATGCTTCTTTTTTAATAAAGAAGCAACCAATTCATCCAGTTCTTTTGTAGTTATTCCTGGTCGAAGGTGCTGCTCGACGAGAGCGTGGGCCTCTGAGACCAGACGGCCGGCCTCCCTCATAAGCAGAAGCTCTTCTTCTGACTTCAGGATGATCATCTTACGCTTCCTAAAAGATTCTTAGTAACCTCTTCTTTGCTTCTCCCACCATCGATGATAATCAAGAGTCCTTTCTTCCTATAATACTTAATTAAGGGTTGAGTCTCTTCTCTATAGACTTCTAACCTCTTTAGGATGGCCTCTTTTTTATCATCCTCCCGAATGATTAACTCTCCCCCACACCTATCGCATATCCTCTCTCTCTTGGGAGGAAGGTAGATAATGTGGTACAGGGCCCCACATCCCTTACAGGTCCTTCTCCCAGATAGCCTCTCAATGGCTACCTCATCCTCTACTTTTAGATTAATGACCTTATCTATATTGGATATCTTCTCCAAAGCCTCTGCCTGAGGTATGGTCCGGGGAAAGCCATCAAATAAGAACCCCTTCTTACAATCCTCTCTCTTTATCCTCTCTTTGATTAGGTCTATGATTAGATCATCGGGAACGAGATGGCCCTTATCCATGTACTCCTTTGCCTTGAGCCCCAGGGGAGTTCTATCTTCTGAGGCCTGGCGCAGTATATCCCCGGTTGAGATATGGGGGATATTCAGTTCCTCGGCTAGGATCTTGGCCTGAGTCCCCTTCCCTGCTCCAGGAAGACCGAGCAAAATAATCCTCACTCTTAACTCCTACGGATTACGTCAAACGGTTGCCCTTCACTTCATTCAGGATACCTCGCAGGAGTGAAGTATCCCGAGCTAATGGCGAGGGGCGGTTGCGAGGCTCGTATTGAATGATACGTCGCAATATCAAAAATCAAAATGTAAAAATTAAAATGATCCGTCTGAAACGGACAAAATACAAAATTTTAAATTTTAATTTGTAATTTTAATATTTAATTCTTAATACTTGATTTCTCAGCGTAGACGAAACGAGCAGCGTAATTGATAAACGAATGACGATCTTTTTTAGAACCTGGCCTTTATCTTCCCCTTCTTTATGAAGCCTTCGTAGTGGCGCATGAGTAGGTGATTCTCAATCTGCTTCACAGTATCTAAGGCTACCCCCACCACGATGAGCATCCCGGTCCCCCCATAGAAGCCAGCCAGAAGAGCCGAGACTCCCAGTCTGGTATTGACCACGTCTGGAAAGAGGGCGATGGCCGCCAGGGCAACGGCTCCCGCCAAGGTAATCCTAGAGAGGGTGCGCTCGATATATTCCGAGGTTGATCTTCCCGGCCTTATCCCGGGGATGAAGCCCCCGTACCTCTTCATATTATCTGCTAAGTCCAGGGGGTTGAAGATCATGGCGGTATAGAAATAACAGAAGAAGATGATCAAGATAGCATAGAGGATGGAATAGAGGAGATGTCCTGGGGAAAGCCATACCCCAATCCCCTCCATAAACTCCAGCCTGGTGAAGGTAGCGATGGTGGCCGGGAACATGAGAATGGAGGAGGCGAATATTATGGGGATGACTCCTGGGGTATTGACCCTTATGGGGATAAAGGTGCTCTGTCCCCCATACATCCTCCTTCCCACGATTCTTTTAGCATACTGAACGGGAATCTTTCTCTGGCCCTCAGTGATGATCACTATTCCGGCAATGACTAGAGCCATCAAAGCCAGCATGAAGGCCAGTTTCACAGGGGAGAGCACCCCACTTTTCAGTTGCGCTGCGGTCTGGATCCCTGCCTGGGGGAGACGGGCTACGATCCCGGCAAATATGATGAGTGAGATTCCGTTCCCAATTCCCCTCTCCGTAATCTGCTCTCCCAGCCACATGATGAAGATGGTGCCGGCGGTCATGGTTAAGACAGTGATTAAAAGGAAAGAGGGGCCGGGTGAGGGGACAACGGATATGCCTGTCGTCTCGGTCTTTAGATGCTGGAGCCAGACGGCGAGGCCTGAACCCTGGATGAGGCAGATGAAGACCGTGGCATATCTGGTATACTGGTTGATCTTTCTCCTTCCTGCCTCTCCCTCCTTCTGCAGCCTTTCAAGCTGCGGGATGGTGGGGATGAGTAAGGAGAAGATGATGGAGGCCGTGATATAGGGCATGATGCCCAGGGCGAAGACCGTGGCCCTCCCCAATGCTCCTCCAGTAAACATGTCGAAGTAGGTGAGGAGGGTTCCCTTGGCCTCAGCGAAGAACTGGCCGAGAGCAGCTCCATCGATCCCTGGGGTTGGGATGTGCCCCCCTATCCGATAGACAACGAGTATGGCAAAGGTGAATAGGATCCTTTTCTTTAATTCTGGTATCTTGAAGGCATCCCTAAAGGCTCTTAACACTTGATCACCTCTATCTCTCCCCCAGCCTCCTTTATTCTTTCTATTGCTTTCTGAGAGAAGGCATGAGCACTCACCTTCAGTCCTTTGGTCAACTTCCCCTCACCCAGGATCTTTATCCTATCCCTCTTTCTCGCCAGGCCCTTCTTCACTAAGAAGTCTGGAGTAATTTTACTCCCTTCCTTGAACCTCTCTAAATCCCTAACATTCAGGATAGCGTATTCTTTCTTAAAGATGTTGACGAAGCCCCTCTTGGGGAGCCTCCGGGAGAGGGGCATCTGTCCTCCCTCAAAGCCCGGTCTCACCCCGCCTCCGCTGCGCGCCTTCTGTCCCTTATGGCCCCGGGTGGAGGTCTTCCCATGGCCACTAGATCTACCCCTTCCCACCCTCTTGGGTCTTTTTTTACTCCCTCTAGGTACTTTTAACTGGCTTAACTTCATCTATCCTCACCATATAAGATACCCTAGCTATCATTCCCCTTATCTGGGGATTATCTTCTTTAATTACTGAGGAGCCTATCCTCTTCAAGCCCAGGGCCTTGATGGTCCTTCTGTGCCTCTCTTTCTTTCCGGCCAGGCTCCTGATCAATGTTATCCTTATCTTCACCCCGCTCCTTTTGTTATTCACCCCGCACTTTTCCGCTACGAAAGGATACTTCAAATGTAAAAGGTGCGGGGTTCACTCTCGCTCCTCTTTGAGGGGTGGGGTTCAAAGGATCTCCTCCTCTTTCTTACCCCGCCGGCGGGCAACTTCTTTAAGCTCCTTCAGCTGGGAGAGGGCAAGGAGGGTGGCCTTTACCATATTGTGGGGATTGGAGCTTCCTAAAGATTTGGTCAGAATATCCTTTATCCCACAGGCCTCGATCACCGCTCGCACCGGCCCTCCAGCAATCACCCCAGTGCCCAACGAAGCAGGACGAAGGAGAACTTTTCCCGCCCCGAACTTTCCTATGATTCTATGGGTAATGGTCCTTCCCTTCATGGGAACAGTGATCATATTCTTCTCCGCTCTATCATGGGCCTTCCTAATGGCCTCTGGAACATCATGGGCCTTGCCCTTTGCTACCCCCACCTTTCCCTTTCCATCGCCCACTACTACTAAGGCAGAGAAGGAGAACCTCTTTCCTCCTTTAACCACCTTAGAGACCCGGTTGATGGAGACCACCCTCTCAATCAGCTCCTCTTCTTTCTTCCCTTCGATCCTCTTTTCTAATTTCTTCCTCACCCGTTCCATTATTCTATATCCCTCTTCTTAGTATTCGCGATGATTCGCGTCTTTGCGTCTTCAGAACTTAAGTCCCCCTTTACGTGCTCCTTCTGCTAAGGCCTTCACCCTTCCATGGTAGAGATATCCTCCTCGATCAAAAGCCACCTTTTCTATTTTCTTGGCAAGTGCCTTCTGAGCAAGAAGTTCTCCCACGGCATAAGCACTCTTTATGTTCCCACCCCTTTTAATCCTATCTCTTATCTCTTTAGAGAGGCTAGAGGCAGCAACCAATGTCTCACCCTTAAGGTCATCTATGATCTGGGCGTAGATGTGGTTGAGGCTACGAAAGACAACCAGGCGTGGCCTCTTGAGAGTGCCCAAGATCCTCTTTCTTACTCTCTTATGCCTTCTCTCTCTGGCCAGTTCTTTTTTTACAACCATACCCTACTCTCTCTAAAAAAATTCGCGTCAATTCGTGTCTTTTAATTCGCGTTGATTCGCGTCTTAAGTTCCTACCGGTCCAGTGACCGCTGCCTTCCCTACCTTGCGTTTTATATACTCCCCTTTATACCTGATCCCCTTTCCCTTATAGGGTTCGGGTGGCTTGAGGGCCCGGATGTTAGAGGTGACCTCACCAACAAGCCCCTTATCCCCGCCCGAGACAATAATCTGGGTTCCCTTCTCCACCTTTATCCCTATTCCCTTGGGAATAGGGAACTCTACGGGATGAGAGAGACCCAAGGATAGCATGAGCTTATCACCCTTTAGATTAGCCTTATAGCCCACCCCGATAATCTCCAGGGATTTAGAAAAGCCTTCGTTCACCCCTTTGATCATATTGGCCAGGAGGGAGCGGGAGAGGCCGTGGAGAGATTTATGGGGTTTTGCACTGGAAGGCCTCTTAATTATGATCTCCTTCTCTTTTACCTCTACCTTTATTTCAGAAGGGATCTTCCTTGTTAACTTTCCTTTCGGGCCCTCCACAGTAAAGGTATTACCTTCTATCTGGACTTTCACCCCTTCTGGTACAATAATGGGTCTTTCTCCAACTCTCGACATCTCGCTTTCCCTTCAAACGCTGATTACCGCTGATAATCTGCGGTCATCTGCGTTTACCAAATGTGGCAGATAACCTCTCCCCCAATCCTTCTCTTCCTAGCCTCCTTATCCGTCATTATTCCCTGAGAAGTGGAGAGTATGGCTACGCCCAATCCGCCCAAGACCCTGGGAACCTCACTCGCCTTGGCGTAGTGTTTCAGGCTGGGCTTGCTAATCCTCTTTATACCACTAATTACCTTTTCCTTCTTTGAGGTGTACTTGAGATAGATCCTCAGTATCCCCTGCCTTCTATCCGAGATCACCCTAAAGTTCTTAATATAACCTTCCTCTTTTAGGATTCTGGCGATCTCCTGTTTCATCTTTGAAGAAGGGATATCCACCCTATCCTTCTTTGCCTGATTGGCATTTCTGATCCTGGTGAGCATCTCAGCAATTGGGTCAGTTACCGTCATTTTTAAAAACCTCGCTTTACTCGGTTTTAGTTCGGAGCACGCTCGGCTTTGCCTCGCTTGAGTTCGGTGTTTTTTGTCTCCGAACTCCGAACTGAGATATCTGCAGTCATCTGTGGTTACCAGCTAGACTTGGTCACTCCCGGGATTTGGCCTTCACTGGCCAACTTCCTGAAACATATCCTGCAGATCTTGAACTTCCTCATATAGCCCCTTCTCCTCCCACAGATCTGACATCTATTATATGTCCTTGTCTTATACTTTGGCTTTCTCTTCTGCTTTGCTATCCAGGACTTTTTAGCCATCATTCACTCCTCTCGCGTTTAAGGGGGAAGCCGAAGGCGGAGAGGAGTTCCCTTGCCTCCTCATTCGATTCCGCAGTAGTTACAATAGTAATATCCATGCCATGGATGAGGGGTACCTTATCATAGTCTATCTCTGGAAATACGATCTGTTCCGTTATCCCTATGGTATAATTCCCCTTCCCATCGAAGGAGTCAGGAGAGAGACCCTTAAAGTCCCTTATCCTGGGTAGGGCGACATTTATGAGCCTATCCAGGAATTCGTACATCCTCTCTCTTCTCAGAGTCACCTTACAGCCGATCTTCACTCCTTTCCTCAGTTTGAAGGAGGCGATGGCTCTCCTTGCCTTGGTGATGAGCGGTCTTTGGCCCGTAATCTGGGCCAGTTCGTCTACTGCGGCATCCAATAATTTGGAATCGCTTAGGGCCTTTCCCATACCAACGTTGATCACCATCTTCTCTATCCTGGGAACCTGATAGAGGTTGGTGTAATTGAACCTCTTCATCAGAAGGGGCACAATCTCTTTTTGATATCTCTCCTTCAATCTAGCCATAAATCCTCGTTTACTGTTGAGCGGCACGTTTTACTTGCCCCGCTGATGAATAACTATTATTCAATTTGCCCGCTCCTCACCTTGTTCGTCGCTGTTTACCGTTTACGGTAAAAAATATTATACCGTAAACCGTTAACCGTAAACCTTTGCTAACTAATATCTCATTCCTTATCTATGGTCTCCCCGCATTTCTTACAGACCCTCAATTTCTTTCCCTTCTCCACTACTTTATAATATCCTATCCTGGTAGGCTGATTACATCTGGGGCAGATGAGCATAACGTTTGAGATGGCTAAAGGAGCCTCCTTCTCTATGATCCCAGAGGGCTTTCCTTCGCCCCTTGGCTTAGTATGCCTCTTAATGAAGTTAAGGCCTTGAACAAGCACCCTCTCCTCCTTGGGAAAGAGGCCCAGGACCTTCCCTTCCTTCCTCCGCTCTTTCCCAGCGATGATCCTTACCTTGTCTCCCTTTCTTATCTTAAAACCCATTGTTCACTCCGTTCGCATTTTCAGACGACCTCTGGAGCAAGAGAGATTAGTTTAGCAAACTTCTCCTTCAGCTCACTGGCTACTGGCCCGAATATTCTGGTCCCCAGTAGCTCCCCCTGGGCAGTGACCAAAACGCAGGCGTTCTCATCAAACTTTATATAGGAGCCATTCTCTCTTCTGGCCTCCTTCTTCATTCGCACGATAACCGCCCGTACCACAGACCCCTTCTTTATCTCACTGGTGGGAATGGCCTCCTTGACGCTAGCCACGATAATATCCCCTAGCCGGCCATATCTTCTCTTGCTCCCACCCAGGACCCTGATACACATGACCCTTCTCACCCCAGTGTTATCCGCAACCTCTAGGACAGTTCTCTCTTGAATCATCTCTCCTCGCTTTGCTCGGAAGTTATCAGTTAATAGTAAAAATAAGATCCAATAACCAATGACCAATAACCAAACAATAACCAATGACCAATAACCAATCACCAAACTGTTTTGTCCGACCACCTATGGTGGACGGATTGAATTTGGATATTGGAATTTGTTTGACCAATGCTTAATTATTTATGCTCTCTCCAATGCCAGCGAAGCGCATTGGGTATTGTATCTTGTATCTTGGTGTTTAATCACTAGAATTTCGGAACTATAAACTGGTTACTGGTTACTTTAAAATATACTTTCTTACTTGGCCTTTTCTAATATCTTGGCTACCCGCCATCTCTTATCCTTGGAGAAGGGTCGGGCCTCGACAATCTCTACCCTATCCCCAATCCGGCACTCATTCTTCGGGTCATGAGCCTTGAAGCGCTTGGCGCGCTTTATTACCTTACCATAGAGGGGGTGGCGAAATGTTCTTTCCACTCGGACCACTACCGTCTTATCCATCCTGTTACTAACTACTCTTCCCACTCTCACCTTTCTCACTTGCTCTCTCCTCTTCTTTCCTGTAGGATGGTTTTGGCCTTTGCCATCTCCCTGCGCCGTTGGCGAATGGTCAAGGGATTGGCAAGTCCTCCGGTGGACTTCTTCGCCTTGAGGTTGAATAGCTCCTCTTTTAGAGAGGAGATCTTTACCTCAAGCTCTGGGATGCTCAATTCTCTTAAATCCTCTTTCTTGGGCATATTATCTTCTCTGAACGAACTTCGTCTTCAGGGGTAGCTTACGGGCAGCGCGCTCCATGGCCTCCTGGGCAATTGATTCTGATACCCCAGCCAGTTCGAATAGCATTCTGCCCGGCTTGACCACCGCCACCCAGATCTCAGGGGCTCCCTTCCCCTTTCCCATCCTGGTTTCTAAAGGCTTCTTGGTCACTGGTTTATCGGGAAAGATCCTGACCCAGATCTTTCCTCCTCTTTTGATAAAATGGGTGAGGGCCACCCTCGCTGCCTCTATCTGGCGGGTGGTTACCCAGGAGGGCTCCAGGGCCTGGAGGCCATACTCTCCGAAGCTCACCCTAGAGCCCCGAAAGGCCTTCCCTCTCATCCTGCCTCTCTGCTGCTTTCTATGTTTTACTCTCTTAGGCATTAACATAATTACTCACTCTTCGTTTTCTTTGGGCTTCCCTTCCTTGAATATCCAAACCTTTACCCCAATCCTTCCATATGTCGTGTGGGCCTCACTGAACCCATAATCGATATCTGCCCTCAGGGTATGTAAGGGAACTCTTCCTTTTCTATACCACTCTGTTCTAGCAATCTCCGCTCCCCCCAGGCGACCACTGCAGGCGATCTTTATTCCCTTGGCTCCCGCCTCCAGGGCATTCTCCACCATCCTCTTCATGGCCCTTCGGAAGCCGCGCCTTTTCTCAAGTTGGAGGGCAACGCTCTCTGCTACTAACTGGGCATCTAGGAAGGGGGTTTCTATCTCCTGGATGTTGAGATAGATCTCCTTACTCGTTATTTTAGAGAGGTCCTCCTTTAATCTCTCCACCTCCGCCCCTTTTCTTCCGATGACGATCCCAGGGCGAGCAGCGAAGATATTGATTCTCAGGCGCTTTCCTGCCCGGTAGATCTCTATCTTAGAGATGCCGGCGCGATGCAGCCTCTCCTTTATGAACTTGCGAATCCGAAAGTCTTCCAACAGTAGGTCGCCGTAATCCTTTTTGGCAAACCACTTGCTCTTCCAGTCCTTTACGATCCCGATTCGGAAGCTAAGGGGATGAACCTTCTGTCCCATAATAACCCTCGCTACGCTCTGTAAAATCAAATATTAAAATTTAAATATTAAAATTCAAAAAGTTTCGTAATTTTGATTTGTCACTTTGATTTTTGATTTTTAATTTTTGATATCCCTTCTCCCTCTTCCCGCTCTTTCAGCACGATAGTGATATGGCTTGTTCTCTTCCTTATCCTGGTCGCCCTTCCAAAGGCACGTGGCCTCCACCTGGGTAGGGTGGGACCCTGATCACAGGTCGCCTGGGCCACATAGAGGTTCTCCTTTACCTTGGCATTGGCCAGGGCGGAGCGCAGGAGCTTCTCCAAGATAGGAGATACCCTTCCTGGAGTAAACTTTAGGATGCTTAGAGCCTCTTCTGTCTTCTTGCCTCTGATGAGGTCCAGAACCCTCCTCGCCTTGCGGGGAGCGATCCTGATAAATCGTGTCTTTGCCTTGGCTTCCATTCCTGCCTCACTTAATGGCGGTTATTCTCTCCGTGTGGGCCCCATGGGCCCGGAATATCCTGGTGGGTGAGAACTCACCCAGCTTCTGGCCCACCATCTCCTCTGTGATGTAGACTGGGATGAACCTCTTTCCATTATAGACCGCTAAGGTATGGCCTACCATCTGGGGGAATATGGTTGAGGAACGAGACCAGGTCTTGATCACGGCCTTCTTTCCTGTCTTATTCATGGCCTCAATCTTTTTCAATAACTTAGGATCGATAAAAGGTCCTTTCTTTATTGACCTACCCATTACTTCCTCCTCTTGATGATTAATCTATCAGAGGGCTTCTTCTTCCTTGTCTTATATCCCTTAGTGGGCTTTCCCCAGGGAGTTACCGGATGTCTCCCTCCAGAGCTCTTCCCCTCCCCACCACCATGGGGATGGTCAACAGGGTTCATGGCCACTCCCCTTACCTTGGGACGATAGCCAAGATAACGGGACCTTCCGGCCTTCCCCAAAGAAATGCGCCCCCAGTCGACATTCCCCACCTGTCCGATGGTCGCCAGGCAGTCCAGAAGGACCTTTCTTATCTCCCCTGAAGATAGCCTCAGGTGGGCATACCTCCCCTCCTTGGCCAAGACTTGGGCAAAGGTGCCTGCTCCCCGTGCCATCTGTCCGCCTCTGCCTTTGGTGAGCTCAATGTTATGGATGGTGGTCCCTAAGGGGATATGCTTGAGAGGCAAAGAGTTCCCAATCCTGATATCAACATCCTCACCAGATATTACCTCATCCCCCACCTTCAAGCCCTGAGGAGCAATGATATATCTCTTCTCCCCATCCCTATAAGATAGAAGGGCGATGTAGGAGGTGCGATTGGGATCGTACTCAATGGAGACCACCCTGGCTGGGATATGGAACTTATTTCTCTTAAAGTCAATGACCCGATATCTTCTCTTATGACCTCCTCCCCTCCAGCGGATGGTAATCCTTCCCTCCCTGCCTCTACCTGCCCTCTCCTTTAAGGGCCTGAGGAGGGGTTTGTGGGGTTTGACCCCGGTGAGCTCTACAAAGGTTGCCCCAGTTGTCGATCTTCTCGATGGGGTAGTCGGCCTATATTTTTTGATAGCCATGAATTTGCTCCATTCCCAAAAATCGTAATCAATCAGCAATTATCAATGCAAAATTAGCAATGAAAAAGTAAAAATTCTTTTTTTATACTGTATTGTTTAATAGTCCAATCGCCTTAAATTTTGCATTTTTCATTTTGTATTTTAAATTGTTATTTATCTTAGGTTCCCTCAAATAACTCTATCTTCTCTCCCTCCTTCAGGGTGAGGATGGCTTTCTTCACATCCGGGGTCTTGCCGCTATGTCTGCCTACCCTCTTTACTTTACCCCTCAGATAGGAGGTATTGACCGCCAGGACCTTCACCTTGAATATCTCCTCAATCGCTCTCTTAATTTCATCCTTATTTGCCCGGCTATCGACAAGGAAGGCATACTTATTCTCTCTTTCCTTCAGTATGGTGCTCTTCTCTGTTATCAAGGGGGTCTTTATGATATCGTAGGGACTCTTCATTATCCCAAGTTCTCTTCTAATCTCGTTAGGGCCTCTTTAGTGACGATCAATCTATCATGGCTTAATAAGTCGTAGACGTTCAGAGAATTGGGTGATAGCACCTTTACCCCCTCAATATTGCGTGCCGAGCGGCGAACCATCTCATTCTTCTCTTCAATAATCAGCAGGGGCTTTTTGCCACTTCTCAGCTTAACCAATATACTGGCCATCCTCTTCGTCTTGGCCTCCTTCAGATCCATTCTATCCAGGATCAGGATCTTCTTCTCCTTAAACTTAGCGGAGAGGGCACACCGGAGAGATTTCCTCCTCGCCTTCTTGGAAAGGGAGTAGGAGTAGTCCCTAGGGTGGGGGCCGAATGTCGTCCCCCCTCCCTTCCATATTGGAGAGCGGATGGAGCCTGCCCTGGCCCTCCCGGTTCCTTTCTGCCTCCAGGGCTTCCTCCCTCCACCGCGAACCTGGCCTCTCTCCTTGGTAGAGGCGGTTCCCCGCCTCCAGGAAGCGAGTCCTCGCCTTAGCGCCTCATAGAGCAAGGCCTCATTCACCTTCGCCCCGAATACCTTGCTACTCAGAGAGAGCTCTCCTATTCTCTCCCCCTCTATATTGTGAAGGTTTAACTTAGGCATATTTCTTCTTTAGGGCCTCCTTGATAATAAGATAGCCTTCCCTTGCTCCAGGAATCGCGCCCTTTACCAATAAGAGGTTCTTCTCTGATTCCACCTTCATCACCTTCAGGTTCTGAACCGTGATCCTATCTCTCCCCATCCTTCCCGGCATCTTCTTTCCCTTCAGAACCCGAGAGGGGAAGGCGCTACCACTGCCGATGGAACCCACCCTCCTGTGGGATTTAGAACCATGGGAGGCTGGCCCGCCAGCAAACCCCCATCTCTTCATGACTCCCGCAAATCCCTTCCCCTTGCTCATTCCCGTGATATCGAGATAATCCCCTTCCTTGAAGATATCTGCCTTGATCTCCTGGCCGAGGGTATACTTCTCATCACTAGAAATAGGGATTTCCCTCAATATTCTAACCGGCTCTACTTTGGCCTTTGCCAGGTGTCCCTTAAGGGACTTCTTAACCTTCTTCGTTCTCCCGAATCCGAGCTGGATGGATCTCTCCTTAATCTGGGTAACGAAGCAGGGGCCGGCCTGGATGATGGTTACCGGGATGCTTTTCCCCTCCTCATCATAAATCTCTCCCATACCCAGCTTCTTTCCTAAGATACCCTTCATTATTTCACTTACTTCCTTAATGTCAGCTATTCGTTTACCCATCCCGACATCCGTCGGGACTGTTAACCGTAAACCGTAAACCATTAAGGCTTATAGCTTTATTTCCACATCTACCCCAGCAGGAAGATCGAGCCTCATCAGGGCATCTATTGTCTTGGGGGTTGGTTCCAAGATATCCAAGAGCCTCTTATGGATCCTTATCTCAAACTGTTCCCTCGACTTCTTATCCACATGGGGCGAACGCAGGACGGTATACTTTGAGATCTTGGTTGGTAGGGGGATGGGGCCAGAGACCTTGGCACCCGTCCGCTTCGCTGTCTGGAGTATCTCTTGAGCAGACTGATCTAAGAGCCGGTGGTCATAGGCCTTCAATCTAATTCTTATTCTTTCTCTTCTGGGCATCTTATACCTCGCTACGCTCGGTTAGTTTACCAGTTTGCCGGTTTTCCGGTTTGTTGGTTTGTCTTGACTAACTGGCCAACTGGCCAACTGACTGACTGTTCACTGTATAATCTCTGTCACCACCCCAGCACCCACCGTCTTTCCTCCCTCTCTGATGGCAAAGTTCTGCTCGGGTTCTAAGGCGATGGGGATGATGAGCTCTATCTCCAGATCCACATTGTCTCCAGGCATGACCATCTCCA
>JAUWYL010000015.1 GCA_030615855.1 bacterium
ACAATGAAATCATTCCCGCTGGCAGACATCTTAGTAAACCTAATCATTCCAAGCCTTTCTCCGCCATCTCTACCGCTCTTACAAGCGCTCTTGCCTTATTCACCGTCTCTTGATATTCTTGCTCTGGAATAGATTCAGCAATGATCCCTGCTCCTGCCTGGATATAGGCCTGGTTTCCTTTAATGACTATGGTTCTTATGGTAATACCGGTATCGAGATTCCCGGAGAAAGAAAAGTAGCCTACTGTTCCGGCATAGGGGCCCCTTCTTACTGGTTCTAACTCATCAATAATCTCCAGGGCCCTTTTTCTTGGAGCACCCACAACTGTCCCAGCAGGGAAGTTAGAGCGCAGGACATCGAAAGAGTCTTTATTTTTTCGTAGTCTTCCGGTAATATCACTCACGATGTGCATCACATGGGAGTATTTTTCGATGACCATGAGTTCATTTACCCTCACGCTTCCCGGTCTTGACACTTTCCCTACATCATCCTTCCCCAGGTCAACAAGCATCATATGTTCTGCCCTATCCTTAGGATGGGCAAGGAGTTCTTTTTCTAAGGCTTGGTCTTCCTTTAAAGTCTTCCCCCGATGCCTGGTCCCGGCAATGGGTCTTACCTCTACTATCCCCCCTTCCAACCTCACTAAAATCTCTGGTGAGGAACCGATCAATCTCAAACCCTTGCACCTTAAATAATACATATAGGGGGAGGGGTTGATGGTTCGTAGTGCGCGATAGATATCAAAGGGATCAACGGTAATTTTAGTCTCAAATCTCTGGGAAAGCACGACCTGAATGATATCCCCTGCTTTAATATATTCCTTCGCCTTCTTTACCTTTCTCTTAAATCCCTCTTTCGTAAAATTCGACTTTATGATAATCGGTGAACGGTGAACGGTGAACGGTGAACGGTAATGGGGAGTTGGTTTCTTAAGCTGATTTACCAGATTTTCAATCCTCTCGATCGCCTCCTGGTAGGCCTTCTTGGGATCCTTCTTGACAGAGGCATTGGAAATCACCTTTATCTTATGCTCTAAATGATCGAAGATGAGAAGGGTATCGGCTAAGAGAAAGATGGCATCCGGAAGGTTCAGGTCATCCGGGTTCTCGTCCGGGATTTCTTCAAAGAAGCGCACCATATCATAAGCGAGATAGCCCACCATCCCTCCCACGAACCTGGGAAGCCCCTTAACCTTTACAAACTTATAATCTGCCATTAACTTTTTCAAAGTAATGAGGGGATCGAATACCTCTTGGATTTTCTTTTTTCCCTCGCTAATGATCTCTACCCTTCTTCCCTTGCTCTTAAATATTAAAGAGGGATTACTTCCTAAGAAAGAATAGCGACCTAATTTTTCCCCTCTTTCTGCGCTCTCTAAGAGATAGGCATAGTCACCAGTATCGATCTTGGTGAAGGCAGAGACCGGAGTTTCAAAGTCTGCTAAGATTTCTCTATAGACTGGGATGAGGTTCCCTTTTTTAGATTTCTGAATAAATTCTTTTAGACTTGGATAATACATAGATAAACCTTTTTATAAACGAACTGCCACTCCCTTTTTCTTTAAATACTCCTTGGCCTCTCTTATAGTATATTCTCTGAAGTGGAAGATAGAGGCGGCCAAGACAGCGTCTGCCTTTCCTTCTGTCAGGGCTTGATATAGGTGCTCCAAGTTCCCGGCGCCGCCAGAGGCGATCACCGGAAGACCAGTAGCCTCAGCAATCAAACAAATGGAATGGATGTCATATCCCTTCTTTGTTCCATCAGCATCAATACTGGTAGGTAAGATTTCTCCTGCTCCCAAATTCTTTACCTCTTTGGCCCACTCGATAGCATCCTTGCCAGTAGGGGTCTTTCCTCCCTCAACAATCACCTCATATCCTGAGGGCATACTGGGATTTTTTCTGGTATCGATGGCTACAATGATACGCTTTGAGCCAAACTTTTGAGAGGCCTCTTTCACTAAATCTGGATTTCTGACCGCTGCGGTATTGATGGCTATTTTACTTGCCCCCGCTTCGAGTATCTTTTCTATATCTTCCAGGTTACCGATCCCTCCTCCAACAGTGAGTGGGATACTTATCGCTTGCGCTACCTTCTCCACCCAGGGAAGCATGGTCTTTCTCTTCTCCACAGTAGCACTAATGTCAAGGAAGGCTAATTCGTCTGCTCCTTCTTTCTCATAAAGAAAGGCAATCTCAGCAGGATTTCCTACATCCTTCAGATCAACGAACTTTACTCCCTTAACCACACGGCCATCCTTGATATCCAGACAGGGAATGATTCTCTTGGTCACGGATAGATTCCTCGTAGTCTTGTGGCGTCTGCTACCCGGAAAACAGCAAGCATATAAGCGGCCATTCTCATATCTACTCTGTGCTTCTTCGCAGCGCGCAGGACATCATAGAAAGCCTCAGTCATGATCTCCTCTAACCTTCGATTGACCTCTTCCTCCTTCCAGAAGAGGGCCTGGGTATCCTGAACCCATTCGAAGTAACTGACCACCACCCCAGCGGCATTGGCTAAGATATCGGGAATGATGAATATCTTCTTCTTAGCTAATATCTTATCCGCTCTGGGAGTGATAGGACCATTGGCCGCCTCAGTAATCATCTTGGCTTTTATGATGCCAGCATTCTCCTCTGTGATCTGATTTTCCAGGGCAGCAGGAATGAGGACATCGACCTTTAAGCCAAATAGTTTCTCATTCGCTCTTTTAAAATCACTGATGAACTGTGGACCCTTGAAGCCCTTAATAACTTTATATTTAGTTCTTTTTACATGTTTTATCAAAGAAGGGATGTCTATCCCTTTAGGATTGAACAGACCGCCACTGATATCGCTGACCGCTATAATCTTCGCCCCGGCCTCACTCAATAGTTTAGCAGAGGCGCTCCCCACATTCCCAAATCCCTGGATGGCAATGGTCGTCCCCTTTAAGGAAAGGCTAATGTGTTTCAATCCTTCCCGGGTAACGAACATCACTCCTCTTCCCGTAGCATCGAGCCTTCCTTTAGAACCTCCCAGGTGGACCGGCTTTCCGGTAACCACCCCAGGAACAGAGAATCCCTGATGCATACTGTAGGTATCCATCATCCAGGACATAACCTGAGGATTAGTATAAACATCGGGAGCGGCGATGTCCTTCTCCGGACCGATCATCATCATGATCTCGTAAGTAAACCTTCTGGTCAATCCCTCCAGTTCCTTTAAAGACATCTCCCTGGGGTTACAGTATACCCCTCCCTTGGCCCCTCCAAAGGGAATATTCACTACAGCGCACTTCCAGGTCATGAGCATGGCTAAGGCAGTAACCTCCTCCAAGGTAACCTCGGGATGATATCTTATCCCTCCCTTCCCCGGACCCCGATCCAGGTTATGCTGTACCCGATAGCCAGTAAATACTCTTAAATGACCGTTATCCATCTTGACTGGTATGGAGACGATCAAAGCCCGTTTGGGAAACTTGAGTTTATCCACCAGTCCTGGATCCAGTTTCAACTTCTTGGCCACCATATCCAATCGCTCCCGGGCATCGGCTAAGAATTGCATTCCTTTCCGGTAATCTCTGGTCATCTTCTCTCCCCCCTTATACGCTGATTTCTTTGTATTATTTATCTATTAAACTTTTGATTAAAAGCTTTTCTTCAGTTTGCAAGATAGACCTCACTATGTTCGGCAAAACGCGTTAGGATTTCACAAATTGAAGACCATAACAAACCTTGCCGTAAAATTCTTTAATTTTTCCCACCCTGACATTCAGTTTCATCCCTATCTTTGGTTTATCCACCAATAATCGTCCCGATGCTCTTATACCGTTCTCAAACTCAACCAGGCCAAAGTCCAGATAGCGCTGATCAAATCCTATTGGTAAGTTCCAGAGTCTGGTATAAGTTAGAAGTTTGCAAGAACCTTTTAAAGGGGTCTTTTCCCAAGGTTTATATCCTTCTCTCTGGAAATTCGGTTCAATTTCCTGCTCCGGATAGCGCCGATATCCACATTTTTTACACCGCATTGGGGCGGGATAATGGAGCTGTCCGCATTTAGGACATTTGTAAGCATAGACATTTTTATCTACTCTATACATTTACTACTCCTTTGCCAAAATGGTAGCTACAACATTGTTTCCAAATCCTCCAAAATTGATCGCCAGACCATATTTTGGATTCTTAACCTGGCGGCCTTTCTCAGCTTCACTTCGCAGTTGCTTTACCAGTTCATGTATTTGAGAAATACCGGTGGCCCCCACAGGATGACCTTTGGCCTTCAATCCTCCGGAAGGATTAATTGGTAATCTCCCGGAAACTTCAGTTTCACCTTTCTCAGCTGCTTCGATTGCCTTACCCTTTTCAAAGAAACCAACCTCTTCAGCAAGACAAAGTTCCAAAATTACAAAGGCATCGTGAAGTTCAGCAAAAGAAATATCTTGAGGTCCGATACCGGCCATTTTATAAGCCATCTCAGCAGCCAGGCGAACAGCTTTTAAATCCAAAGGATCTTTTCTATTGTGAACGCAATGGGTGTCGGTAGCGGAACCAATACCGGCAATTCGTACTGGTTTCTTTTTAAATCTCGCAGCCCCATCCATAGCACACATCACAACAGAAGATGCTCCATCTGAAACAGGGCACATATGATATAACCGCAAAGGTTCTGAAACGTAAGAATTGACAACAGAAGCATGGCAACTATCTGCAATCCCTTCCATGGTCACTGGTAATTGGACATGAGCAAAAGGATTTTTTTCTGCATTTAGATGGTCTTTTACGGCAATTAAAGATAACTGTCTTTCTGTCAGACCATATTTAGCCATATAAGCTCTGGTAAACATGGCTGCAAAAGCCGGTAAAGTCAGGCCATAAGGATATTCAACTTCTGGATGAGATAACGTGGCTACAAAATCTGTTGCTTCCCACCCAGTAACTCTTCGCATCTGCTCTCCCGCAGTGACCAGCACAACATCAACCATTCCAGAGACGATAGCCATATAGCCCATCTTGAATGCTGAGGAACCCGAGGCCGGGCCATTGCTGACTAATTCAGCCATTGCCGGTTCCAGATTAAGCGTAGAAACCAGTGCAGATTCAATTCCTGTCTGATGATTCAACATACCTGCTCCCATGTTGCCCACGATAACCTGGTCGATCCCCCCATCAATACCAGCATCTTCCATGGCATTTAGCGAGGCATAGGCCATGATATCGACCAGTTCATAATCACTAAGATTGCCAAATTTGGTATGTCCAATTCCTACTACCCCTACTTTTCTCACCCCGTTAGAAGTTTTTTCTTTTAAAAGTTGTTTTTTCTTCATAGTTTCTCCGGTGCCCCATTAGAACTTCTAACGGGGCTCATCTGTGCCACCCTGGTATTTGGGGATACTCTTCCGGGAGAATGAGAGTATCCGATGTTTTCAAAAGTTCTTCTGGCACCGGACGGGTTCCAGTAACCAATCTCTCTTTTGCAGCGAAATAAAGATCCCTGGTCAGAACATAGGTAGGAACTCCTCCTAATTCGTGTTGAACATGAAATCTGGGCTCGAGTTGATATTCAATCATCCATCTTCGAAAGCCGATAGGACTTTCAGCCACAATAAACACTTCTTTCTGATTCAGGATCTCTATGTGGTATTCCATCTTTGCAGCGAACATTTGTGCTCCACAACGAAGGCCTCTCTTTATAGTCATGGTGTGATAACTCATACCTAAATCATCATTAACAAGCCGTCCATTACAGATACTTGTGACAACCCCATCTATCGTTCCTACAAGACAATACTCATCACGAACCCGGTAACGGAAGAACCCCAACAGTTCGGCATAAAAGCGGGCCGCCACAATATCATAGAAGTCCTTCTCTACCTTTATCAAAGGTTCTATCACTTCAAGAAGCAAAGGAATTTCTTCTCTTTTTGCCTGCCGGATCACCATTTTTTCTCCAGAAGCCATGGTAATGAATTTGGCTGGATAAGGTAGCATTTCTTTTTGAGGTGGCCGGAGCTTCATCTCCAATTCATAAGCGATGTTCATAAACGCCTCCTTTGGTTTCCAATCTCCTTCACGGTTAACTTCTTCTCCATCTTCCACCTCCTCATTTTACAATGAACATTGAACATTTCACACTGCTCACTTTCCCACTTTCACACCTGCTCTTCGGCAGTCATTGCTTAATATTTATGCTCTCTCGGATGCCAGCTAAGCGCATCCGTCATCTACGTCTAAGGTATTTGTTTATTGCCTGGGCGGCCCTCTTTCCATGTCCCATGGCATCGATCACCGTGGGCTCGCCCGGTATTATGTCTCCCCCCGCGAAGACTCCCGGGATAGAGGTGGCCCCATCCTTATCCACCAAAATATGGCCCTTAGGAGTGGTCTTCAGACTTGGGGTATAAGAAGGTAACAGAGGATTGGGCCCCTGGCCTATGGCTACCACTACCGTATCTACTTCCATCATAAACTGAGAACCCTCAATGGGTAAAGGCCTTCTCCTCCCACTCTCATCGGGCTCCCCCAATCTCATTCGGGTACACTCCATCCCTCTGACCCATCCCCTTTCATCTCCCAAGAAACGTATGGGCAAGGTCAGGAGTTTTATTCCTACTCCCTCTTCCTTAGCATGCTCTATCTCCTCCTGGCGAGCAGGCATCTCTTGTTCACTCCTTCGATAAGTAATGGTTACTTCTTCTGCTTCCAGGCGCTGGGCAACCCGGGCAGCATCAAAAGCCACGTTTCCTCCCCCGATCACCGCCATCCTCCTTCCCTTTCTAACTGGGGTGTCGTACTCTGGAAACCTGTGGGCCTTCATCAAGTTGACACGGGTCAGGAATTCATTCGCCGAATAGATACCATTCAAATTCTCTCCCGGGATGTTTAGAAAGCGAGGGAGCCCAGCCCCAGTGCCGATAAAGACGGCCTTATATCCTTGCTCGAATAAATCCTTAAGAGTAAATACCTTGCCTATGAGCATATTGGTCTGGATCTCTACCCCCAGCCTTTTTATTCCCTCGATTTCAAAGTCCAGAACTCCTTTGGGCAATCTAAAGCCCGGGATCCCATACCTCAAGACCCCTCCTGGAAAATGCAAAGATTCGAATATGGTTACTCTATACCCTGATTTGGCCAGGTCGGCTGCTGCGGTCAACCCTGCCGGACCAGAACCCACCACCGCCACTTTTACATTTTTGAGTTTTGAGTTTTGCCCGCCCCGCTTCGCGGGGCGAGGCCGGGGAGTTTTGAGTTTAATATTCTGTGACTTGCCCCAGTCGGCAACAAACCTCTCCAACTTCCCAATGGCTAAAGGTTCTCCTTTTTTACCCAGAATACATTGGACCTCGCACTGGGTCTCCTGGGGGCAGACCCGACCGCAGATGGCGGGCAGGTTATTCTTCTCCCACAGGAGATTGAGGGCAGAATCGAACCTTCCCTCCTTTATATGAAGAGTGAATCCCGGGATGTCTATCCCTACCGGACATCCCTCCTTACAGGGTGCCGGGGAACATATCAGACATCTACTGGCCTCTTCCCTTGCCCCTTCTGCGCTATATCCCAGGGCTACCTCTGCGAAGTTCCTAATCCTCTCCTCTGGCCTCTGCCTGGGCATTCTCACCCTTAAGTTCTTCCTCATATCTCTCCAGGGCTATCCTCTCCTCTTTTGTGAACCTTTTCTCCCGGACCAAAAGCTCATCGAAATCCACCAGCTCTCCTGGAAATTCTGGACCGTGGACGCAGACGAACCTATTCTCTTCTCCTACTCGTACACGACAGCTTCCACACATCCCAGTGCCATCCACCATGATGGTATTGAGGCTTACCGTAGTGGGAATTTTCTCCTTTTTAGTGATCTCACAGACCTTCTTCATCATGATCAAAGGTCCTATAGCCAGGACCTGATCCATCCTTTTCTTCTGGGCGATCAATCTCTCCAGGATATCGGTTACCAGGCCCTTCTCTCCATAGGAACCATCGTCAGTAGTGATATAGATCTCCTGGCTTAGATCCTTCATCTCTTTCTCTAAGATAATGAGCTCCTTAGTCCTAGCTCCCAGGATGGTGGTAATCCTATTCCCGGCCTCTTTTAGCGCTCTTGCAATAGGAACTAAGGGAATGATCCCGATGCCCCCTCCAATAGTAAGCACCTCCCCATACTTCTCTATAGAGGTAGGTTTCCCCAAAGGGCCCAAAAGATCCGGGAGGGAATCCCCCACCTTCAGGGTAGAGAGCTTCTTGGTAGTCTTTCCCACCTCCTGGAAGATGATGGTTATCCTGTCTTGGGTCCCATCCGCCTCATAGATGGTCAAGGGGATCCGTTCTCCCTGCTCATCGATTCTCAGGATGACGAATTGACCGGGCAGGGCTTTCTTAGCGATGAGGGGGGCCTCTATTTGGAATAGAGTGATCTCTGGCGCCACTCTTTTCTTGGCTACTATTTTGTTCATCTTATCTAATCTTCAAGGGTTAGGAGGGGATAGAGGAGGAATATTGATGTATCGGAGTATGGGCGTATTGGGGTATCGGTGTATCGGAGTGTCGGTGTAATGGTGTAAGTGAATATTTTTCTTTTTTACTCCCACACTCCACTACTCCCCTACCCCGTTACTCCCTTACCCATCCTCACCCGTCCTTACCCTTCTCCTCTTAAAGTTTAGAGAGGCCAGCCTCAATTTTTTCCAGGCCCTTCTTTATATTCTCAATGGAGGTAGCATAGGAGAGTCGGATATAGCCCTCTCCATATTCACCGAAAGAGGTCCCAGACAAAACAGCTACCCCTGCTTCATTCAAAAGATAATCCGCCAATTCCTGGGATTTCTTTCCCGTCTGAGTAATATTGGGGAAGACGTAGAAGGCGCCAAGGGGGTTACGACAGCTAATCCTGGGAATCTTATTCAAACCCTCAACAATGACATCTCTCCTTTTTTTGAACTCAGCCACCATTTTATTTACAGCATCCTGTGGCCCATTGATGGCCTCTATTCCGGCAATCTGAGTGAAGGTTGCCGTGCAGGAGTTGGAGTTGGTCATTAACTTAGTAACCTTCTCGGCGATCCCTTTATTCATCACCCCATATCCTAATCTCCAACCAGTCATGGCATAGGTCTTGGAGTGGCCCTCTAAGATAATGGTCCTCTCCTTCATCCCGGGAAAGGAGACAATGGAATGATGCTCCCCCCCATAGATGATGCGAGAATATATCTCGTCAGATAGAACCAAGAGATCATTGGTCACAGCGACCTTGGCAATCTCCTCAAGATCTTCTTTGGGAATAACCCCTCCAGTGGGATTGGCTGGAGAGTTCAGAACGATCATCTTTGTCTTTTTGGTGATCCTCTCCTCCAGATCTTTGATATCGAAGACGAATCCCTTCTCCTCCTTTATGGGAATGGGAACTGCCTTGGCTCCCACGAAGTTGATCATCGATTCATAGATAGGATAAGCCGGATTGGGATATAGGACCTCATCCCCTTCATCGATACAAGCTAAGATAGAAAAGAATAGGATGGGCTTTCCCCCGGGAGTGACTACCACTTCCTCTGGATCAACGGAGATATTCCTGGTCTTTGAGATATATTTGGCAAAGCACTCCCTTGCCTCCCACAATCCAGCAGAGGGACCGTAGTGGGTCTTATTCTCTCTGATTGCTTTAATGCCTGCTTCCTTGATATTCTCTGGAGTATCGAAATCCGGCTCACCGATCTGTAGATGAACGATCTCCTTCCCTTCTCTCTCCAAAGCCTTGGCCTTTGCTAAGACCTCGAAGGCGGTCTCTGTTCCAATCCTGGACATCCTCTTAGCGATCATCTCCTTCTTCATTCTCTCTCCTCCATGAGGGAAAATTTATTGCACAACTTCTTAACCTCCCCTTTTACCTGAGCAATTATCTTTTCATCCTTTATATTCTTCAATACTTCTCCTATCCATTTAGCGATTCTTTTCATCTCTTCTTCTTTCATTCCCCGGGTAGTTAGGGCTGGAGTCCCAATCCTCAAACCACTGGTAATGAAGGGGCTTCTCTTCTCAAAGGGAATGGTATTCTTATTGACCACGATCTCTGCCTTTTCTAAGGCTTCCTCGGCGTCCTTACCGGTAATATTCTTATCTGTGAGATCAACGAGCATTAGGTGATTATCTGTTCCCCCAGAGACGAGTCTGAATCCTTCCTCTTTTAACCCTTCCGCTAAGGCTTGGGCATTCTTAATGATTCT
Organism: bacterium; assembly: GCA_030615855.1. GTDB lineage: Bacteria > UBP18 > UBA7526 > UBA7526 > UBA7526 > JAUWXM01. Next base: position 10,196 of record JAUWYL010000015.1, read on the forward strand.
CTTCTGATACCCTTTAAAATCTGGTTTCAGGGCTTGGGCAAAGCAGACCGCCTTGGCAGCGATGGTGTGCATGAAAGGGCCTCCCTGGATCCCGGGAAAGACCATCTTATCTATCATCTTGGCATGCTTCTCCTTACACATAATTATCCCTGATCTCGGGCCCCTCAAGGTCTTATGGGTGGTAGTAGTAACGAAGTCGCAGTGAGGAATAGGATCGGGATGGAGCTTGGCCGCCACCAGTCCAGCGATATGGGCGATGTCAGCTAAAAGATAAGCGCCTACCTCATCCGCAATTTCCTTAAACCTCTTGAAGTCAATGATGCGGGGATAGGCGCTCGCTCCACAGATGATGAGTTTTGGCTTACACTCCTTGGCAGTCCTCAATACCTCATCATAATCTATTCTCTCTGTCTTTTTATCCACACCATAGAAGACAACATTAAAGTATTTTCCAGAGAAGCTGACTGGACTTCCGTGAGAGAGGTGGCCACCATGAGAAAGTTTCATAGAGAGCATGGTATCCCCTATATCTAAAGAGGCGAAGTAGACTGCCATGTTGGCCTGGGTTCCAGAGTGGGGTTGGACATTGACATGCTCACAGCCAAATAACTTCTTCGCCCTCTCGATGGCTAAACTTTCGGCCACATCAACGAATTGACAGCCTCCGTAGTACCTCTTCCCGGGATAGCCCTCAGCATACTTATTGGTCATCACTGATCTTTGGGCCTCCATAACCGCATCAGAAACAAAATTCTCAGAGGCAATGAGTTCCAGACACTCCCTCTCCCTTCGCTTCTCATCCTCTATCGCTTTATAGATCTCAGGATCAATATCCTTCAAACTTCTCATCTAATCTCCCTAACACGGATTAGCACAGATTAGAAAAAACAGATTAGCACAGATTTAATCCGTGCCTATCCGTGTCTAATAGCCGGCTCCAGCTGGGGTTCCCTTTATGATAGCCACGCTCGCTGAGGCCCCGATCCTGGTGGCTCCGGCCTTGAGCAAGGCTTGGACATCCTCAAAGGTTCTGACTCCTCCCGAGGCCTTTACCCCCATAATAGGACCAACTATGCGACGCATGAGGGCAACATCGGCTACCGTTGCCCCCCCTCCACTGAAACCGGTGGATGTTTTAACAAAGTCTGCTCCAGCTTCCTTTGCTATCTGACAGGCCTTAATCTTTTCCTCTTGAGTTAGTAAAGCAGTCTCCAGAATCACCTTAACAATCCTTCCATTGGCCGCATTGACTACCGCCTGAATATCCTTTTTCACCAGATCGTAATTCTTTGCTTTCAGGGCTCCGATGTTCATCACCATATCGATCTCATCCGCTCCATTGGCGATGGCATCCCTGGTCTCCATGGCCTTGGCCGTGGAGGTCGTGGCTCCTAAGGGAAAACCGATTACCGTAGTGATCTTGACTGGGGTCCCTTTTAGTACCTTTGCTGCTAAGGGGACATAACTGGGATTGATGCAGACAGAGGCAAAGTTATACTTCTTTGCCTCCTCACATAACTGGGTGATCTTCTCTGGAGAGGCATCGGGCTTTAAATAGGTATGATCAATGGTATGGGCAATCTCTTCTTTTGGCGGCCTTGCTCCAATGGTAGCCCCTATCCTCTCTGCTCCAGCAGCAACTACTTTCTCCACCTCACTGGGACACTTAACAACGCATAATCCACAGGCAGTACATTCGCTATCCGTTGCCGGACAGATGGTCACTCCAGGAATAACTCCTGTCTCCTCTTCAGCAAGGCGCCGCATAACATTCCTGGTTATTCTATCTATTAGCTCATCGAACTCAGCCATTCTTCCTCCACGTGATTTCCAAGCATATCGTTTACCGTTAACCCGCTTCGCTGTTTACCGTTTACCGTAAACCGTTAACCGTAAACCTGCTTTCATTCCATGTCGATGCGGTCTATTACTCCTGCGATAAAAGTCCTCACGGGAATATCTGGATTGCCGAATGCCTGACGGGCAGAGTTTCCCTCATCGATGACCAGGACCGTCTCCCCAAAGCCGGCATAACCCTGATCCACGGCCATCAGGGAATTCCCCTCAGGCTTTAGTTTTTTATTCAGAGGTTGAACAATTAAGAGCCTATTCCCTTCCAGGTGCTTATTCTTCCTGGTAGCTACCACTACCCCGGTTACTTTAGCTATTAACATTCTTCACTCCCTTCATTTAGATCGCGGTTTGGTTGGAGTAACCAAGGACTTGTGAATCCATCCCTCTCTCTTATCAGGTAGTCTAACCTTATACCAATTCCTGCTTTCCTCTAAGACCTTTAGGCGGTCACCCTGTTTAAGAGTAATAACTATCTTACTCTCTATTGTAGCCGCACTTCTTATGTTGGCCTGCCCTACTTTGATCCAGACCTTGGCCGGGATTTTCTTAGTAGTTACCGCAGCACAGCCAGCCAATAGGATAACAACTACTAAGCCCAGTATTAAAAGTCTCCGTCCCATTCTATCACCCCCTTTCAATCATTCTTCTAGGCTGTCACGAAACTCGTTCCAGCCTATGATTACACAGATTCTAAAAAGATTACGCAGATTTTACCGACGAGTATTTGATCTGTGTAATCTAAATTTTAATGGGTGTAATAAAGGACGACACTTTTGTGACGCCCTAATCATTCTTCCTCATGGATATCTATGGAGTCCACGATGCCCACGATACCTGCATCAACCGGAGCAACCTCAGGTAATAGAGGTAAGGAAGCTTCCCGGGCCTCAACGTAGAAGACATAGTCCCCGATCCCCGCCTGAACAGTATCTACAGCCACCTGGGGCTTGTCTATGGGCTTTTTATCCTCCCAAGTTAAGGGCTGAATGATTAAAAGTTTTGCCCCTTCCAATGTCTCATACTTCTGAGAGGCAACTACTGTTCCAATGACTTTAGCAAGCTTCATAGGCTCCTTCCAGTCGCGCTTCAAGCCATACACTTAGGAAGCGGTGAATCGGAGATCCTCTTTCTCCGCATCCTTATATCCCTCTATTACCGTTTCTCCCTTTCTCCGTCTCTCCGTTTCAACATTCCTACAGCCTGTGGCTATTTCAAGTATTTTTTTTCTATTCCCATTATCTTATCTACTCTTCGGGCATGACGACCACCAGCGAACTTAGTCTCCAGCCATACCTTAACCATCTCCTTTGCTAAAGCAACTCCAATGGTCTGGCCCCCGAGACATAGAATATTGGCATCATCATGCTCACTGGCCATCTTTGCAGTAAAGGTGTCATAGGCCAAAGCCGCCCTTATTCCGGGAACCTTATTACAGGCGATGCAGGAACCCATTCCCGCACCATCGATCATTATTCCTTTAGAACATTCTCCCTTTACAACCTCTGAAGCAACGAGATGGGCATAGTCCGGATAGTCGCAGGACTCCGGGCTATAGGGACCACAGTCCTTCACCTTATATCCCAATTCATTGAGATATTTTCTCAGTTCCTCCTTTAAGGGGAACCCTCCGTGATCGCTCCCCATGGCAATTTTCTTCTCATCCTTAGGAGGAGCTTCAGAGGATTTTAACTGAGCAGCAACTTCTTTTACGATCTTCTTTATGATATCCTCAGAAACCATTCTTCTTACTCTTTTATAATTTTGATTCTGAATTCCAGGGCCCTATCCCGGGCAAAAGGGGTGATGATGGCATCCCTGGGAACCCTTAATTCCTTGCATCCCTGCTTTGCCGCCTTAAGCATCACCTCTTCATTAACGAGCATCCTCTTCGTCCCACGGGGAGAAGTTACCTTCCCCTTTCCAGCCAACTCCTTCTGGACCTCTTCAGTAACGATTTGAATCAACTTCTCTTTATCCATTTCGCTCACTCCGTTCGCTCAATACGCTGATTACCGCTGATATACTGCACTGATTGCCGCTGATTATCTGCGGTCATCTGCGTCTTTTTTCCATATCTCTCCTCGCCATCTGCGTCTATCTGCGTTTATAAGAGGGCTTTACGTAGTGCCTCATGGGGCTTGGGGATGACGGTTCGATTGACTAATAGTCCTTCCTCTTCTATCTCTCTGCAACCAGCATCTATGGCAGCCTTGACCGCATCTACTTCTCCTGTCAAGGTAACGAAGCCCTTTCCGGCCAATCCCTTTGCTAAACGAATTTCGATGAGTTCTATCTTGGCCGCCTTTACTGCGGCATCTGCAGCCAGGATAATGGCTGATACAGAGAAGGTCTCTATTACACCAATTGCTTTTAGCTCCTTAATAACGCTCGTTCCCATTATGGCCGGAAAGACATCGGAGTGGACATTGGGAATGACGAAGCTATCCATCACTGTTTCTTTACCCACTTCCTTTCCTTTATCGATTGAGGACCGGACACTGGCCACATCTCCCATTACCAAGACGATATATTTACCGGGGCAGATGGAGAAGGATTCGATGAGGTCCACTGCCGCTACCTTCATCATGGCATCACAGACCTCAAACCCCCGGGCAACACTATTCAATTCCACCATACCGATGGCATTTTTAACCATTTCATCCTCGTTTCACTCGGATAGTTTACAGTTTATCCGCTCGGCCTTTGGCCTCGCTGTTTACTGTTAACCGTCTTTTACCGTAAACCGTACACCGTTAACCGTAAACCCTATCTTGCTGGTTACTGCTCACTGTTATGCTTCGATAGTAATAGAGTCTCCGATATCGGTTATCTTTCCCTCTATTGAGGCATGAATCCTTGCTCCTAAGGCTCCTCTGGGAATATCGGCAATCAAATCTCCCACTTTTACTTTCTCATTCAACTTTACGGTCGGGATCGATTTTGCTCCCACATGCTGAGAGAGAGAAATCCTGACAAGGTTCGTCCGATATTCTCTCTTCTCCAGAGGAGCATCAAGATTATATTCCTCTATTCCGATCCTTGAGATGATCCTCTCTGTAGGAACTTTGCGATACTCTATCATGGAATGGGCTTCCTCCGGAGCCTCCTTATGGGGATTCTTAACCTTGGCCTCTGTCAGTTCCTTTTTAATCTCCTGATTCACCCTGAGTGGTGATAGTCCAAAAGGACAAGCATATAGATTACATAAACCGCATTCTGAACAGAGGAAAGCAGCGGTGATGTCATTCAATTCCTTTCTCATTTCATACCCCACATGCCTCATTATCTTATGGGGTTTTAAGGAATGGCCGATTAAGTACCGGGGACAGAGTTCAGTGCAGTCGGTGCACTGCATACAGAGCATGGTCTTCCTGAGGATTTTTCTCATCTCCAGGGTCTTGTTCATAATGACCTGATGGTCTTTGGGCAGGACAATCAATCCCGTGGTGGTCTTCATTACTGGGGAATCCAAATCTTCAATCAGTTTCCCCATCATAGGTCCGCCATCCAAGACAGAAAAATCATTTATCTTTGGTTCAGCTAATCTTATTACCTCTCCCACACTCATCCCCACGGGAACCTTCACTGACTTCGGTCCCTTCACCGCCCCGGATATTGTGAGATAGCGATGGGTGACCGGCCTTCTTTCTATAGTATCTGCAACATTGATGAGGGTTCCCACATTATCCACCACCACTCCCACTTGTAGGGGAATTCCTCCCTCAGGGACGATCCTCTTCAATACCTCATAGACCAGTATCTGCTCATCACCCGCAGGATAGAAGTCACCAAGGATAAATAGTTCGATGTGGGATGGAGGATGTGGGATGTGGGATGTTAAAGCAGCGATGGCCTCTTTATATTTTTCTTTTAAAGCAATAAATCCCTTCTTGGCTCCCGTGGCCTCCATTACTAGCTTTAAACCCTTGATCACTTTGTTCGCTTGGGTAGCCATTAATTGCTGATCGATGCGCAAGAGAGGCTCACACTCCGCACCATTGGCGATGACATACTCTACCTTGGTCTCTAACTTCACATGGGTGGGGAAGCCCGCTCCCCCTGCTCCCACCACCCCAGCATCCCTTACTTTCTCAATAATCTCTTTCTTATTCATTCCGTCATTCCGTCATTCCGTCATTCCGTCAGTAAGTTAGACGGATAGACGGATTAGACGTTTCCTTCAAAACTTAAAGTTTTTTATTAGGCAATTCTAAAGTAATCCACCAATACGCATCTTAAGGGTCTAGTGAAGGTGCTGGCTTTGGTCAATCCTTCTCCAGTGGGGGTGGCGATGCTCATGGTGGCATATCCCTCTCCCTCGTACCCCAACCCGGCATAGGAAGGGGCATTCTTAACGAAGATGGAAACTTGAGCGGTCTTGGCCATCTTGGTCAGATTGGCAACATTTAAGGAATGCATGATGGCGGTATGCTTATTGGCCTGTTCAACTTCTACAGCAAAATTAATTGCCTCATCAACATCTTTTACCCTGACAAAAGGGATGACCGGCATGAGCTGCTCTGTCCAGACGAAAGCGTGGTTTCGGTCCACTTCACAGAATAAGAGTCTGGTACTCTCTGGTACTTTTACTCCAATCTTGGAAGCGATTAAAGTGGCATCCCTACCAATATACTCCCTACTCACTTTGGGCTCTTTCCCTGGACCACCTGGTTCCAGTATGGCGGCCTTGGTTAACTTTTCAAACTCATCCTTCTTTAACTCATAGGTCCGGGGATCCTTGCGCAATAGTTCCAATAATCTATCAGCAATAGCTTCCACGGCGATGATCTCCTTCTCTGCGGTACACAAGACGCCATTGTCAAAACTGGCTCCCTTTATGATGGAGTCAGAGGCATGCTCTAAGTCTAAAGTCTCATCTATTACTACTGGAGGATTCCCTGGACCAGCAGCAATCACCTTCTTTCCGCAGGCCATGGCGGCTCTCACCACCCCTGGCCCACCAGTGACTAGGATGAGCTTTATCTTGGGATGCTTGAATAGTGTCTGGGCCTCTTCAATGGAGGGCTTGGCAGCAGTGGTCATCAGATTTGCTGGCCCACCTGCTTTTATAATCGCTTCATTAAGAATCTGAATGGATTTCAGGGATACCTTCTTGGCTGCCGGATGGGGGGCGAAGACCACACTATTCCCGGCAGCGATGATGGAGATGGCATTATTTATTATGGTAGAGGAAGGATTGGTAGAGGGAGTCACAGCACCTATTACTCCAAAGGGAGCCATCTCCACTAAGGTTAAACCATGGTCCCCAGTATAGGCTATGGGGTGTAGATCCTCTACTCCAGGGGTCTTCTGGGCAGATAATAAGTTCTTCTGGACCTTATCCTCCCACCTTCCCATCTTGGTCTCTTCCCAGGCCAATTTTGCTAAACTCTCTGCCTCCCGGATTGAGGCCTCCCTCATAGCCTCGATATATTTGCTCCTCTTCTCCAGACTCTCGCGAAAGAGCTCCCTTTGGGCAATCCGTGCCGCCTCAATGGCTTCCTCCACATTAGGAAAGACCCCCAGGTCCCCAGCACCTGCCTTTACTTCAGGAGGTCTGGCCTCTTCTTTGGTCATCCTCTCTACTATTTCCTTAACAACTTCTCTTATCTTCTCTGGACTGATCTCCATCTTCATCCTCACTTCGCTCCGGTGCACGGATAATCACGGATTTCATACGGATGAGCACAGATTAAATCCGTGCTAATCTGTATTATTATCAGTGCTAATCCGTGTCTAAGACTTTCTGAATAAAACCTTACCTTCTACCTCAATGGTATCCACAATGGCCATGATCACCGCATCTGTGGGGGTATCCTTAGTCCTTACTGTCTGACGGGCAGAGGAGCCCTTGGCGATCAGGACCACCTCTCCGATTCCAGCTCCCACAGCATCGATGGCTACCAGAGGAGATCCCTCCTCTTTTCCTTCCATGCTTATGGGCTGAATCGCCAATAACTTACAACCCTCTATCTTCTCATCCTTCCTGGTAGCCACAACGGTACCAATCACCTTGGCAAATATCATCTGTCTCCTCCTTATAGATTAGAAGTTTACAGTAGCCAGTTAACAGTAACCAGTCTTCTACTGTAAACTGTTCGCTGGTTACTGGTTACTTCTTTGTTTTGCTGATGACATCGTAGGTATCTCGAGCAATGACCAGTTCCTCGTTGGTTGGTATGCAATAGACTTTGACCTTTGAATTGGGAGCGCTTATCTCCCCCTCCTTCTTTATTGTCTTCTCGTTCCTCTCCTTATCGATAACCACCCCTAAAAATTCCAACCCAGCACAACTCAAGGCTCTTATTCTGGGAGCATTTTCGCCAATCCCGGCAGTGAAGACGATAGCATCCACTCCTCCCATGACTCCGGCATAGGAAGTGATATACTTCCTAATGTGATAGGTGAAGATCTCTATGGCTAATCTTGCCCGGTCATTCCCCTTCTTCTCCTCTTCCAGGATATCATACATATCACTGCTCACTCCTGATAATCCCTGAAGACCAGAGTGGAAGTTAAGCATGGTATTTACCTCATTTATGGATAATCCTTCATTAGTCATGATATATAGAACGATGGCGGGATCGATGTCCCCACATCTGGTCCCCATGACTAAACCCTCTAGGGGGGTGAAGCCCATTGAGGTATCGATGGATACCCCTCCCTTAATGGCAGCAATACTGACTCCATTCCCCAAGTGGCAGGTGATGACCTTTAAATCTGTCAAGGGCCTATCCATGAGATGGGCCACTCTCTGGGAGACATAGAGGTGAGAAGTTCCATGGAAGCCGTATCTCCTTATCCCATATTTACGATACTGAGTGTAAGGCAATCCATAGATATAGGCATGGCGAGGCATGGTCTGATGGAAGGCAGTATCGAAGACCGCTACCTGGGGGATCCCGGGAAGGAGTTCCTCACAGGCCATGATTCCCCTCAGGTTATGAGGGTTATGTAGAGGAGCAAGTTCTATGCAATCCGCTATACCTTCTTTTACCTCCTCAGTAACCAGGACTGAAGTAGCAAATTTCTCTCCCCCATGGACTACTCGGTGACCGACAGCAACAATCTCTTTCTTATCCTTAATGACTCCCGTTTTAGGATGGAGAAGAGCATCTAGGGCTAACTTTATCGCCTCTCTATGATCCAAGATCTCTGCTGCCGTCTTTACCGGCTTCTTCTTCCCAACCTGATAGGTTGAGAGCGCTCCACTCATTCCGATTCTCTCCACAATCCCCTTGGCTAAAACAGACTCCTTTTCAATCTCAATCAGTTCATACTTCACAGAAGAACTTCCACAATTTAGTACTAATATTTTCACTTTTACCCCCTTTAAGGTTGGTATTAGTTAGCAGTGTACAGTTTACAGCAAAAAACTGGTTACTGTTCGCTGGTTACTGATTACTCTTTATCTTAACTTTTTATGATATTTCTACTAGGTCTCCTTGAGATAGGCCAGCGGCATTGGCCTCATCAATATCTATATGGAAATCTAACCTATGGGTTGGTCCCGACCTTATCATGACGTTATCGAATATTAATGCTCTCTTTCCCGGTACCTTTACCTTTACTGTATCCCCGTCCTTCACCCCAAAGCCCCTTGCTTCATCTGGAGACAAGTGGATATGGCGCTGGGCAATAATCGCCCCCGCTCTTAAGTTAATCTCTCCCTTGGGGCCGATAATCTTTATCCCGCTCGAGCCCTTTATATCTCCCGAAATCCTCACTGGAGGTTTGATTCCCAAGATGTAGCTATCTGTTCTTGAGACCTCGACCTGGGTCTCTTTTCTTACTGGGGCCAGGATGCGCACCTTTTCCATCCTTCCCTTTGGTCCTACTAAGGCGACTACTTCATTTGCTGCAAACTGCCCTGGCTGAGAGAGGTCTCTCAGTTTTGTCAGTTTCGCTCCCTTTCCGAATAGGGTTTCTAAATCCTTTGTAGTAAGATGTACATGTCTATTAGAGAGACCGACTGGGATCTTTCCAGGAGGTGCTTTGGGCGCGGCACTCAGCTTGCTTAAGACCTCCTCCACTATGGAACGAACTAACTTCTCATCGTACACTTTCTTGTCCTCGATAGATGTCAATAAAATACAGTATAATAGGTGGATTGGTTGGATTAGTTGGATTTAAAATCCACCTAATTTCCTAATCCAACTAATTTACTCGGCGGCTATTTTTTATACTTAATGATCTGGGCAAAGGATTTAGCATCGAGGCTCGCTCCCCCCACTAAGGCGCCATCGATGTCCTCCTCCCTCATTAAATCAGAGATATTCTCTGGCTTGACGCTTCCTCCATATTGGATTCTAACCTTAGCGGCAGTAACCTCATCATAGAGTTCGTTTAAAAGTCCTCTAATGAAGGAGTGAACCTCTTGTGCCTGATCTGGGGTGGCGGTCTTTCCGGTTCCAATGGCCCATACCGGCTCATAGGCAATGACTATCTTCAGTATCTCTTCCCGGGATAGGCCTTCCAGTCCCCGGGTGATATGTTCTCTCACCACCCCTTCGGTCACTCCCCTCTCCCTCTCCTCTAACCTTTCTCCCACACACATTATAGGTGTAAGGCTAAACTTTAGAGCCGTCTTTACCTTCCTATTCACTGATTGATTCGTTTCAGCGAAGAACTGCCTCCTCTCCGAGTGACCAATGATGACGTATCTGCAGCCCACACCAGTGAGCATCCCTGGTGAAACCTCTCCCGTATAGGCCCCCTTCTCCTCCCAGTAGACATCCTGAGCACTGAGAAAAATGTTCGTCCCTCGAATGGCCTTGCCCACCGCAAAGAGAGAAGTAAAAGGAGGACAGACTACAATGTCAAGATCGTTGACCTTGGCGACCTCGGACTTTAATTTAGTCACTAAGTCCAGGGACTGGTCGATGGTCTTATTCATCTTCCAGTTCCCGGCAATTATCGGCCGGCGCATAAACTCCTCCTCTAAACACAGATTCACACAGATAAGAGACAGATTCACACAGATCACAGATATTTAATAGCATCCGAATTCCAAAAAATTCTAATATCGAATTTTATAATCTGTGATCTGTGGCCATCTGTAAACAATCTGTGATGATCTGTGCTATTTACCAGGAGTGATGGGCATTACCCCTTCCAGATCCGGATGAGGTCGGGGAATGACGTGGACGCTTATCAGTTCTCCTACTTTCTGGGCAGCACTGGCTCCCGCATCGCAGGCTGCCTTGCAGGCGGCAACGTCACCCCTCACCAAGGTAGTGACATAGCCGGCTCCGATCTTCTCCCAGCCCACGAGATTCACCTTGGCGGCCTTGATCATGGCATCTGTAGCCTCGATAAGGGTTACCAGTCCCTTGGTCTCAATCATCCCCAGCGCTTCTCTTGCTTCTACCATTTTCTTCACCTCCTCTAATACACGGATAATCACAGATTCTTTACGGATGGTCACGGATCAAATCCGTGCTAATCCGTGTTGTTATCCGTGCTAATCCGTGTCTATTTACTTTTAAAGAGGCAGACCTTATTTCTTCCTTCTCTTTTAGCGCGATATAAAGATTGGTCTGCCTGGCCGATTAGTACCTCCTTACGCATACCCTTCTTATAACCGGCCACCCCAATACTCATCGTAATCTTGACTCTCTTCTTCTTTCCTTTTAGAAAATCAAAGCCCTGGACCTTCTTCCGCAGGCGTTCTGCCAAGAGACAGGCTCCCTTAGCATCCGTCTCGGGTAGGATAAGGGCGAATTCCTCTCCTCCGTAGCGGGCAGCGATATCCGCTCCCCTTATAGCTTGCTTTAAGAGACGGGCGATATTCACTAAAACCGTATCCCCCGCTGGATGGCCATAGGTATCGTTAAATCTTTTGAAGTGATCAATATCTAACATAAGCAAGGATAATGGAGTCTCATAACGTTTGGCCTTCCCCATCTCCTGCTCCAGGTAATTCTGAAAGAAGGTATGGGCATAGAGACCGGTCAATCCATCGTGAATCGCCTGCTCATATAGCATAGCATTCTGGATGGCTATCGCAGCATGGCTTGCCAGGGTAGATAGGAGCTCCTCGTCCCGGCGAATGAACGGCTGGCGGGAGACCTTATTGGAGAGGGTAATCACTCCCACCCCCTCTCCCTTAGCCACCAGGGGAAGAGCGAGTAAAGTCTCTGTCCTATGTAATTTCTTCTCTGTCTTTAGAGTCTTATAGCGTCGATCCCTTAAGGTATCATTGATTACCATGAGTTTCTTCTTCTCAAAGACGCTACCGGCAATCCCTTCCCCTATCTTTAGCCTCAGGTGTTTCCTGGCCTCCTCACTTATCCCTGTACCATAAGCGATATAGAGCCTCTTTTTCTTCTCGTGCCAGAGCATGAGGGATCCCTTCTCCACCTGAGCCACCTCCATGAATAATCCTACGATGAGCCTCAAAAGTTCTTCCCTCTCCAGGTTGGAACTTATCTTTGTCGAGAGTCTTTGAAGCATCTGAAGATCCAGGACCCTCTGGTCAAGCTCCTCCTTTGCTCTGGCTAAGAGAGTGCTCTTCTCCTCAAGCGATCTCCAGCTCTGAGAGAGCCTCTTCCCCATCTGGTTAAATACCTCTCCCAATTCCCCCACCTCATCTCGAGAGGTGATCCTCACCCTGGCTCCCAGATCTCCCTTACCAATTTTCTTGGCAGCTTGAACTAACCTCTTTATCGGTCGGGTAATGCTGGCTGCCAGGAATAAGGAGATGACGATCCCTAGGATGAGCAGGCCAATGGTCAGAAGAAAGATGCGATCTCGAATCTCAGCGATCCTTGCTTTTAAGAGGAGAGAGGAGAATCCCACCCTTACCAGGCCGATCCTTCTTTTTCCAAGAAGAATAGGAACTGCGACATCGTATACTCCCTCTTCTGTAATCTGTGAGAGGGTGGTCCTTGCTCCCTGGGCCTTGAGGCTCAAGTCATCACTCAAGGTCTTGCCCACCAGGCTCTTATTCGTGTGGGCCATGACCTCTCCAATATCATTCAAAATGATGACATAATCGATATCCTCACCCTTCTTGCCTATTCCCTCCACTATCTGGGCCAAGGTGATGTAATCATTGGATAGGATGGCCGTGGTGGAGGTGGTGGCCAGAGCATTGGTAATGTCCTTGGCCCTCTTGATCATCTGGTCAGTGGCCGTTCCCTCCTCCCTTTTGAGAGTGATACCAGCCACTAAGGACATGATGATCACGATGATCATAATCACAAATCCAGCAATCTTTCCTGCTAAACTAACTTTCATCTGTTTAGAAGTATCCCGGGCTGACAAAGCCCGCCTCCCTTCCCTCTGGAGTAATTCTCAAAGAGCCAAACTGAATAATCCTTATTCTTCCTCCATCTTTAACTGGAGTGGATAAGAGGACTTCCTTCTTCCTGTAGTCGATCTCATCTATCCTTCCCATTCCTAAGGTATCGCCTTTTTCATCCAAGAGGCCCACCAGTATTCCCTTCTCGTCTCCAGCAACGATGCTTCTGATATTTCCCAATTCTTTACCCAGCTCATTCAATCTCTCTTGAGGAAGAGGCTTTTGGGTAACAACCAATGTTCCTTCAAAGCCAGATAGTCTCTCGGCATAAAGAGTCCCGGGAATTTTCATCTCTCTTCCTGTCCTGAAGTAACACCTATCAGTTGCTATTCTCTCCAGGGGAAGTCTAATCTTCCTGGCCCCTTTAAAATACCTTGTGCTGGGCAGTTCCCTCAACTTCTTCCTCTCCCCCTCACTAGTAAAAGAGGCCTTCTTCGAAACATGAATCCGAACGATCTTTTTGGGAGCATAACCCTTAATCAGATGTTCCAACTCGTTCGTCCTCTGTAAAAGAACAATGATCTCTGGAGAGAGGATTTCGATTTTCGCCCTCTTGAGCGCCCGCCCTCCATCGCTCTGTACCCAGCCTGTGGTATTGATAATGACCGTATTCGCTTTTTTCAAACCAGCCTCTACCAATCGCTTGATTCCCACAATAGTGGGTAAAAAGTGCAGGCCTGGGGAATGGGAGCCCACGAAGTAGATGGCAGAAATGCGGGCTTCTTTCAAAAAGACCACCTGTTTCTTTAAAACCGCCAACCCCAAAGTGCCTGGGATACCGATGTCGCTCTGGCCCGGATCACCATCCAGGACCGCCGGCCTCACTCCCTTCTCCAGGAGCTTATTCGCTAAATAGGTGGCGAAGAAGGTCTTTCCCGTATCCACCTCCCCCAGAACGAGAATTGTTCTGGCTTTTTCTTTTACAATGCGGGAGATAAGATCATCCCAGGAGGAAGGGATAGTTCTCTCTTTAATTTTCCTTATCTCGCCAGGCCTCTTTACTTCTATAGAAAGAGTGGATTTTTCTTCGGCCTCTAAAGGAATGGTCTTGCCCGGAGGAATAAAGACCTCTTCATTTTCTTCGACACTCTTTCCCACCGCCTCTATCTTTCCCCTCTTTACTCTTACCTTTCCCGGCCCTTTCAGGATATAGATATCACCTTTCTTTACCTTATATTCCATCCTTTACCTCCCTTTCTTTATTCGTGTCAATTCGTGTTCTACTTCTTTCGTCTACCCTTTATAGTTCGCGTTGATTCGTGTTCTTTAAATACTAAGGTAGGCCAGATCTTTTCTAAGACACCCTTCTCCAGCACCAGAATCTTCTTTATGTCCTCTTTCTTTATCTCCACGCTCTGGGGACGTCTCACTACCTCTGGCTTCTCCAAGACAATTCTCTTCCCTTTTTTAGACTTCACGGTTCCTACTACTTCACAGCCCGGGGTCCTAATGAGTACTTTCTCCCCCCTCTTTAGTTCCCCTATCTTTTTCTCTTTCACCATACTGGGCAGGCACATAGAGATTATTCCGGGATAGAGAGGGACCTGCTTATGGGTCTCCCAGATCTCTTTCAATACCTCAACCACCAGGGCTGGGTTCTTATACTTCTGGATGAGATTTATCATCTCTTTCTTTAGATTGGGATAATCCGATTCCTGAAAGGTCATTTCTCCCTCCTCAACGCGGATTTCTTTTTGCTGCTTACTGCTTGGGTAATCTTTTCTACTATTCCCTTATAGTGGGCCATCCCGTTATAATCGGTATTGACCACTACTATTGGTATCTTTGATTCTTTTCCAAATCTTAGCAGATCATCTCTATCATCGTGAAGATAGGTCTCTTCCATCTCCTCACGTGGTACCAGATGGTTATCCACTCCCGCAGCTAAGGTCGCCTCATGCCTTCTCACATTCCTCCTCCAGCAGGTCTCAAAGGAACAATCAATATAGACAATCAAGGATTTATCTATGATTCCCTTATCAAAGTTTTTCAGGGAATGGACATAGTTTGAACGGGAGAACTCAATGAAGATCATCCTTCCCTTCTTATCCAGTTTCTTCACATCCCTATTCACCTCTTTTAGGATGTCATCCCAGACCTTGGGATCGGTAACTTTATATCCCCCATCCTCTGTCGGTTTACATCTCTTAAAATTTTTGTCGTTTACGAAAATATTCCAGAGTTTTGGGAAGTCATCCACCCTGACAAATTCCTGGGCAAAGCCTTCCTTCTTTAATCTTGGGGTAAGCCTCCTATGTAACTCGCTCTTTCCACATCCCGGCCTGCCCAACATAAATATATTCCTGCATTCTTTCTTAGCCATCAACCCTCGCTTCGTTCGGGAGTTTATAGTTGAGCGGCGCGTTTTACTTGCCCCGCTGGTGAATAACTGTTATTCAATTTACCCGTTCCCCCGATTTATCGGGGTCGCTGTTTACCGTAAACCGTACACCGTTAACCTTGCCCTTCATTTAAAAATACTATTTAGATAATCTGTCTCATCCTGCAAAAGCTTTCTAGCATTAATGATTTCTTGCGGATCCCTCACTGCAGTCTCAACGACGATCAGTTCCACCCCTTTTTCCTTTATAATTTCAGCAAACCTCTCTAAGTTCTTCTTCTTCAGGGGGCCCCTCTGGTAATGGAGGGGGGGATGGAACTTCTTGATCTTGGGGATATAGTCATTGAGATGGATCTCCTTCAAGAGTTCCGCTGGGATCTTTTCCAGGATGCTTTCTGGGGGGTCTGGTATCTCCTTGGGTGGTGTTCCATCCGCCCTAGTAAACCAGTGGCCGATGTCAAAGCAGTAATAAATCTCCAACCCCTTCTTCTTCACCTCCTCAATTACCGGATAGATCTCTTCTGACTCCACGAAGACGATGTCAAATACGGTGTTATTCTCAATGTGAAAGGAGATCCCCATCTCCTTAGAAGCCTGGCTCAATTCTATAAGGCTCTTGATGAGGCTCTTCTTCAAATCCTCTTGATACTGGGGGCCGGCCTGATAGAAAGGAACAGTGCCTGGATGCATGATGGCATTGATCGCTCCCACTCCTTCAGCAAACTTCAAGTATCTCTTCTGCAGGGTAACCGCTAATTCCCGGTCCACCTCCTGGAAGGCACAGGTGCTCGTAGCAACATAGGTATAGGGGAGATGTAAAGAAATGGTAATTCCCGATTCCTGGGCCGTTTGCCTTACTCTTTCGATCTCTTCCTCACTCATCTCCAAGAAGGGGTTGGGCACCCCGCCATCCAGTTCTATATGATCCAGGCCGATCTCCTTAGCTACCTCTATCTGTTTAGGGATATCTCTCTTGGACTTTATCTGGGTCAGGGCGTCCAAGTCCGGAACATCTATCTCACCCCTCTTAAATCTCTCTCTATCCTCTTGGCTTACATAATCTAACTCTAAGAGATTAGTAAAGTTCCTTCCGATTCTAATCATTTTTCTCACTCCGTTCGAGGGTTTACTGTTGACCGTTTACGGTAAAAAAAACCGCCTCTCGTTTTCACTCGAGACTGGGCGATCCTGAATGAAATGAAGGACCGTACACCGTTAACCGTAAACCTTTATTTCTTCAAATATTTTCCAATAAGAAGTTCTAGTTCCTTCTTCCTCTTCTCTGGTATGGCCTCTTTCTGAGTAATAACGGCAGTGGCTAAGGCAGTGGCACAGGAACATTCCCTCTTATCTGGTATCCTGGGAATGATCGCTCTAACAAGTTCCTTTGCTTTTAAGGCATTTGCCTCTAAGTTTTTTATCACGGTCGCAACGCTCACTTCTTCTGTCACATGCCACACATCATAATCCGTAACCAGAGCCACTGTGGCATAGCAGATCTCTGCCTCTCGGGCAAGCTTCACCTCCGGAAGGTTGGTCATCCCAATGACCTCCACCCCCCAACTGCGATATATTCTGGACTCTGCTCGGGTAGAGAAGGCTGGCCCTTCGATGCAGAGATAGGTTCCGCCCTTATGTATCCGGTATCCCAAATCCTTGCCCGTTTCATATAGTATCTTGCTCAAGATTGGGCAGTAGGGGTCAGCGAAGGAGATATGAGCCACTATCCCATCCCCAAAGAAGGTAGGGACCCTAATCTTCGTCCTATCGAATAACTGATCGGGGATGAAGAAGTCCTGGGGCCTGATCTCTTCCTTCATGCTTCCCACAGCAGAAAAGGCAATGATCCACTCCACCCCCAGAGATTTCAGGGCATAGATATTGGCCTTATTGGGGAGTTCTGTGGGCATAATCCTATGACCCCGGGCATGACGAGGTAGAAAGGCCACCCTCTTCCCTTCCAAAGTACCAGTGATTATGCTATCTGAGGGCTCCCCGAAGGGAGTAGAGGGCTTCACCTCCTTCATATCCTCTAAGCCCTTGATATCATATAATCCCGTTCCCCCAATCACCCCGATCTTAATCTTCTCCATATCAGAAACTCCTCAAGTTTTCCGAGCGATCAGAATTGATCTTGTACTTCTTGAGAATCCTCTGGTTGGCTTCCTGGACCTTGTCTCTCTCCAAAACTATCTCATAACCCCGCTCATCTACTATGGTGTGATATCTTCCTTCATAATCCTCAAAGGCTCTTACCAGATCTTTCATAGTAGAAATCTTCTTGCCATTGACATAAGAGATTGCATTATACTTCCAGTTGTGATAGCCCACATTGACTTCATCAGCCAGGACCTTCACCAATACAATCACCTCTCTCCGCTCCTCTGTTGGCTCCCCCTCATAGTAGTAATTGACCAGATTTCGCGGGGCCTCACCCCACCACTCTCTACCCCATTCCTTCAGAAAGTTTCGGGTAAGGGGCTCAAATACTAGACCACCTAAGATGTAATATGTTGGGGCTACATCATACTGTGCATGGGGTACTAAGCGCCAGGTATCTAAAGGTAGGGAGAGTCTAATCTCAACGCTCCTAATCTCTTTTTCTCTCAGGATCTCAAATCCGACTGGGTCATTGATATACTTCTTCTGTACTAAGTAGCCAAAGGATGTCCGCTCATCCTTCCTGAATTCTATGGTTCCATCGTTTGCGATATTCTGGCTATCGATGGAGAGGATTATGTCTCCCGATTTCAATATCCCTCTGGCGGGAGAACCAGGATAGATTTTATTCACCAGTATCCCGGTCTGTTTCTCAGTCATGTTAAACTTAGTTCTCAGATCGGGATTCTCCATCTTCTGCCAGGAGATTCCCAGGCCCGGTATCCCATTATACTCACCATCCTCAATATCCTTTAGGAAATGGTTAATGACCGGGACGGGAACCATATAGCCGATATTCTCACCAGATCCCGCCTGAAAGGCCACCCCCACTATCTTATCATCCTTAATCACCGGTCCCCCGCTACTTCCCGGATTGATGGCGGCATCGATCTGACAGGTGAGCAGGTAGGCCTGGCTGTGGGTATATCTCTGGTGTTCTACCCGGGAGACCACTCCCTCAGTGATGCATAATTCATCGCCGCCTCTTGGAAAGCCATAGACCGCCACCCTATCCCTGACTTCTGGCAGGCTCCCCATCTCCAGGGGTCTGATGCCCGAAAAGAACGAGTCATCACTAACCTTGAGAATAGCCAGTTCACATTCATGGGCCACTATCTCTACCTCTGCGGTATATCTCTTCGCCTCTCCAGCACGTCTGACCTGAATGAATGTCTGGTCACCTACCACATGGGCATTGGTCAGGATCCGGTTGCCACTAATGATACATCCCGAACCACTGCGCCTCCTCTGACCCGACATCTGCCAGGGATCATAGTAATCATGTTCATTATATACTGTGTAGATCTTTACCACAGCCTCCTTTACCTCTCTTTTGGCGAACGATGATGAAGTGATAAGACAACCCAAAACCACTATCAAGATAATCTTTGAAAATGATCTCATCTCTTCCTCAGTTTAACTCTTGAGATAATCCAGGCCCAGGTCTATGGCGATCTCCCTCTCCCTCTTCTTAAGTCCATTCTTGTCTGCCCGCAAGGAGAGATCCTTTAACTGTTCATAGAATCTGAAGAAGGCCAGTATGGCAGTGGGGGTGGGAACGGGTGCCGTCCGGGTATTGCATTCTGCCGCCCGGCTATGGCCTCCTCCAGTAATCAAGTCTGGAAAGCCATACTTCCTCACCAGCCTACTGGCCAGAGTATGGCAGATTTTACCACAGTGTATCCTATCCGAGGTGGCACGAAGGGAGAAGTGGGTTCCTCCATCAGGCTCCTTATTGATCATGACTAAAAGGACATGCTTCTCACTCGATTCCTTAGTGAGATCATGGAGCTTCACCGAGCCCACCATGGGCAGTAAGGGAACATTCTCTCCAATGAAGAGCTGGATGGCCACCCGACCCATCTTCCCTATGGAGATGGTGGAATCTAAGAGGTGGCTAGCGCTCTCCCAATCCCTTAAATAATATTTGTATAGTTGCTGGATGACCCAGCGATAGGGAATTTCTCCTGAGAAGTGATCGAGCCTCTTTAGATTCGACATCTTAGGGTTTCTTCTTCCATACTTGGATAAAGAGGTAAAGACCAGATCTACCTGGTCCACCCCCTTTAAAGACTTCGCTCTATCGTTATAGAAGTACTGGAAGCCTCCACCGCATGTTCCATGGATGAGTTCTGTGATCCGGGAAAGAAGAGAGGTCTTCTCCCTCTGGGTAATATCGAACATGGTGGGTCTGGACTTCAGAGGGGTGAGCAGGTTCTTGAAGTTCTTCTCATATGTCTCATAGAAGGATTGGGCGAATTTACTCACCTCTCCTGTTGCCGGATCGATGGCAAAGTCTCCCTTCAGGCCGATGAAGCATAGAAAATCATCATAATCCTCTTTTAAACCCAAGGTAGTAGCGATCATGTGGGTGAGAAGTGAGGTGGAACACATGATATACTCTTCTGCTTGAGGATTGCTATTAGGGTTATAGAGGAGGCACTTCTTGGGAGGTCCTTCGGGGAGATCGGGGAAGTGATGATCGATGACTACGATATCCTTTATGATCATGGTGTGTTCGTCATAGTAGCTGGTAGTCCCCTTATCCAGAATGAAGAGAAGCTCGTATTTCTTCTTTACTGTAGAGGCTAATTGTTCCTTAGTTAGTATATAAGAAGGGGGAAAGAAATAATCAACCTCTGCCCCCAATTTATCCAAGAGACGCTTTAAAATAAGGGCGGAAACGATCCCATCCGGATCGTCGTGGCTTACTATGAGACACCTCTGTTCCTTTGTGACCTTTATACGCTCGACAATTTTTTCTAATCCTTCAGAGGATTTAATCTCTTTCTCTATCCACTCGGTATAGTCCTGGGCCATTCTACACCTCGCTTACGCTTGGAATAATTAAGGAAATTAGTTGGATTGGGTGGATTAGTTCAACCTTGCCCACCTACGAGGTGGGACAGGTTATACGTATTCTCATATTTTTTTGTCAACTTGTATCCTTGTCAACTTCTGGTTACTGGTTACTGTTCAATTATAAAACTGTTGGACCATATATTGATTCACTTCGACTTTTCTATTTTGTCTTTTAGTTCCTTTAGTTCTTTCTTATAAGCTAAAGCTAATGCAGCAACATAATAGCGTAGAATAGCGCCTATAAATAGTACGAAACCTAGAAACCACCATGGAAATGTATAATCTATTACAAATGTACCCCATACGAGAACTAGGAAGCATAAAATTGCTAATATCAGATTCCACAATTTCTCTTTCTTTAGTTCTTCTACTATCCTTTTCTCTATTGGTTTCCACCCTAATTTCATTTATTTCACCCCCTGTCTTTTTTAATTTTTACTTATCTTATCATACTCTAAATCGGTATGTCAAATATTTTTTCAATTTTGAGGCCAATTAGTCCTCAGAAGGCTCGTAAGGGATCCCATCTGCTGCTGGAGGAACCGCTCTTCCAATGGCACTTGCCAAAACAACCAAGGTTAATAGGTAGGGAATCATCTGGACGA
>JAUWYL010000040.1 GCA_030615855.1 bacterium
CCGTTCTTCCTTTACTTTTCGGGTCTCTTCCTCATACTTTTTGAGTTCTTCTTTGGAATACTTTAGAGTAGCACCTTTTTTAGGGGGCTTCTTAGAACTCTCCCTCCTCTTATGGCGTAGCTCCTCTAACTTCTGAAGGAGCTTGAGGTACTTCTTATCCAATTCTAAGAGCCGGTCGATATCCACCATCTCTTTCTTCGCCCGGCAGGCCTCTTTTACCTTCTCTGGATTCTCCCTGATAAACTTTATATCCAACATTTAGACCTCGCTCTGCTCGGTCAGTTTACAGTTTCAGCCGAAGGCTGATCCGCCTCTGGCGGACGCTGGTTACTGGTTACTTCTATTCTATCCCTTTACAACCACCCAGGGTCTTAACTTGGCTACTTTCTTCGAGAGCCCGGCTCCCTGGACCACATGGACCACTTCATTGACATCCTTATAGGCCTCAGAGACCTCCTCCTGCAGGGTATGCCTTCCCCTCCAGTGGACGATAATCCCTTTTTCTGCTAATTCCTGTTTGATATCCCTTCCCCTGGTAAGTCTAATAGCAGCATGCCTTGACATCACCCTTCCTGCGCCATGGCAGGTAGAGCCCCAGGACTCTTCTTCTGCTTTCTTAGTTCCTACTAAAATATAGGAGTTTCTTCCCATATCGCCCGGAATGAGAACCGGCTGACCGATGGCCTTATATTCTTTAGGAATCTGAGGATGATTCGGCCCAAAGGCCCTGGTGGCTCCCTTCCTATGAATGCATAACTTTGTTCTCTTCCCCTCTACTTCATATTCCTCAAACTTGGCGATATTATGGGCCACATCGTAGATTAAATCCATCCCTAAATCCTTAGGACTCCTTCCCAAGACCTTCTCAAAGAGCTCCCTCGTCCAGTGCATGATGCACTGCCTGTTCGCCCAGGCATAGTTTGCCGCACAGGCCATGGCTCCAAAGTAGTCTTTCCCTTCCTTAGAATTGACCGGGGCACAGGCCAGCTGCCTATCGGGAAGGCTCAGGCCATACTTCTCTATCGCCCTCCCCATATAAACTAGGTGGTCGGTGCAGACCTGATGGCCAAAACCACGAGAGCCACAGTGGATCATCACTGTGATAGAACCCTTCTCTATGCCAAAGATCCTGGCTGCCTCATCATCAAAGATCTCCTCCACCACCTGAATCTCTAAAAAATGGTTCCCGCTTCCTAAGGTTCCTAACTGTTTTCTTCCCCTTTCTTTAGCATGATGAGAGACTTTATCCGGATCAGCGCCAGGCATGGCTCCCTCTTCTTCAGTATGTTCAATATCCTCTGAAACACCATAGCCCTTCTTCACCGCCCACTGGGTACCCTTGGTAAGAACCTCCTGCCACTCGCTATCGCTTACTCTAATTCTTCCCGTAGAGCCTACCCCACAGGGAATCTCTCGAAAGAGAGCCCAGCCCAGGTCCTGGACCTTCTCCCTAATATCTTCTTCTTTTAAATTGGTACGTAAAACTCGCACGCCACAATTCACGTCGTAGCCTACACCCCCTGGAGATATTACACCTTTCTCCATATCAAAGGCGGCTACTCCGCCAATAGGGAAGCCGTAGCCCCAGTGGATATCGGGCATGGCTAAGGAACTGCCCACAATCCCGGGAAGAAAAGCAACATTGGCCACCTGGTCTAATGCCTGATCCTGACGGATACTGGTTAAGAGTCTCTCATCACTATAGATAATCCCTGAAGTTCTCATCCCTGATTTATAAGACTTTGGGATGCGATAGCGATACTCATCGATCTTCTCTAACGGTCCAGTCCACTCCTTTTTCATCTCTGTAAGCCTCTTTATGCACAGATTACAGAATGCGCTTCGCTGGCATTCTAGAGAGCATAAATATTAAGCATTGACACAGATTTGATACAGATGATCACAGATAAATCCGTGTCTATCTGTAGTTTTTTATCCGTGTCTATCCGCATCATCAGATGTCGAAAATTACTCTTATTCTCCAGTCTTCATTCTTCTCTATCGTCAATTGATGATAGGTTACGGCCTTGATCTGAGTATCTATGGTATGTCTCTTTAGATCTATCTTCTCCCCATAGACCTCTGCCTTCAATTCCTTATCGGTCAGAAGAGAGATACTAACCCTCTTCGGTAGGAGATCGTTTACCTCATACTTATAGAGCAGTTCACTCAAGAAAGCAACCAGTACTTCCTTTTCATCCCTTCCCTTTGCTTTTAGAGAGTAGGATTCTTCTTCTTCTTCAACCTTCTCTGGATCGATCATGATAGAGAGCATTCCAGAGGCAGCGTTCTCAAATGCTTCCTTCAGGGTCGCGCCTTCTGCCTCTATTCCCACATCTGCAGTATGCTCTAATATTTTGTATTTTTCCATAATTGACTTCTTATCAATGTTTGTGATAATATCGTTGTGTCCGTTTAACCCGTCTTGTCTGTTTAACCGACTCAACTGACCTAACTGCAATAATGATAATTGCTTTTGGAGTTAAAAATGTTTAAAAAAGTTCTTCTGTTAATTGTTAGCCTATATTTTCTATTCGGCCTAAATGCCGCTGCTCAAGAAGAAATAACTCTTGTTGCCGTAGGGGATATCATGCTCGCTCACCGCCTGGAACCATTCATTGAAGAATATGGCCCCCTTTATCCTTATAAGTACACCGCCCATATATTCAAGGAGGCCGATATCTCCTTTGCTAACTTGGAATCTCCCCTATCCACAAAAGGAGAACCCGTTCCAGATAAGGAGTATACCTTCCGTGCTCATCCCAAGGTAGCAGAAGGATTAAAGGGTGCGGGATTCGATGTCCTATCCTTGGCCAATAATCACATCCTGGACTATGGGGAAGAAGCCCTCTTTGAGACCATAGAGGTCCTGGATAGCAAAATGATCTTTCACATCGGAGCAGGGAAGAATATCCTTGAAGCAAGAGAACCAGTTATCTTAAAAGTAAAGGATAAGAGATTCGGATTTCTTGCTTACTCCAATACCTTCCCTCAAAGATTCTGGGCAGAAGAGGAAAAAGCAGGAACTGCCTACGGTAAATTCTCAAGAGTAAGAGAGGATGTCAAAGAGCTAAAGGAAAAGGTAGATTTTTTAATCGTCTCCTTCCACTGGGGAAGTGAAGAGGAAATCTCTCCTCAAGAGTATCAGAGAAACTTAGCCCGTCTTGCCATTGAACAGGGAGCGGATATTATCTTAGGCCATCATCCTCATATCCTAAGTGGTATCGAGACCTATGAGAAGGGGGTGATTATTTATTCTTTGGGAAACTTTGCCTTCGGCTCCTATAGCGAGAAAGCAAAGGAATCGGCAATCTTTAGGTTTTCTTTTTCAAAAGATAAGTTGCAAAGGTTAGAGATAATCCCTATCTCAGTCTATAACAAAGAAGTTAAATTCCAGCCCCGAATCCTTAAGGATAAAGAAGCAGAAAGGGTCCTGGAAAGAATTCAGGAATTATCAAAAGAATTTAATACTAGGATTAAGTTGAGGAACTCTATCGGAATAATTACTTTTTAATTTTGACTTTTGCCGCCCTTTGGGCGAGCCTCGCCCCTTTGGGGCGGGATTTTTGATTTTTGATTTTCTTTTTAGGGGGTCTCCCCCTTTTTCTTTTTCCGCCTTCTTTAATCTTTTCTCTGCGCTCTCTGCGAATCTTTTGCGTCTTTGCGCCTGCCTGCCGAAGCCTTGGCGTAGGCAGGGTTGCAATTTTCCCACTTTTCGAAGCGGAGCCCCGCTTTCTGCGGGATAAACTCCGACCCCGACCCTGACTCTTCTCGGAACGAAGTGGAGATCCCGACTCTTCTCTTCTTGCTTGTCGGGGCCGCTTGTCGGGGCTACTTTCTCTCTTTACTTCTGCTTCCTTCTCTTCCTGGTTGCTCATAACCCGGGCAGTGGCCACTACCTTATCTTCGGGCTTGAGCCTGATGAGACGAACCCCTTGAGTATTTCTTCCCATGGACCGGATATCCTTAATTGGAGATTGGATAATCATCCCTTTTGCAGTAATAATCATCAACCCATCAGAGGTATCGACCATCTTGATCCCCACCACCGGGCCATTCCTCTTGGTGGTCTGAATATTTATTACTCCTTTACCGCCCCGCGACTGGACCCGATAATTGGTATACTTGGTCCTTTTCCCATATCCGTTCTCGGTAATCGCTAATAACGTAGCCTCCTCCCTCATGACCTCCATGCCAATTAGCCGATCATCCTTAGCCAGCCTAATCCCTCTCACTCCTCTTGCACCCCTTCCCATGCCTCGCACCTGGGTTTCTTTAAACCTTATGGCTAGTCCCCCTCTGGTTCCCAAGACAACATCCTGAGAGCCATCGGTCATCTTCACCTTTATCAACTCATCCCCCTTATCTAGACGGAGAGCAATGATCCCTCCTGCCCGAGGGCGGGAGTAGGCAGCCAGATTGGTCTTCTTAATTACTCCCTTCTTGGTAGCCATAATGAGAAAATGTTTATCATCAAACTCCTTCACTGGTATAAAGGTGGTGATGAACTCGTCCTTATCCAGCCTCAAGAGGTTGACGATAGCCTTCCCCTTGGCGACCCTTCCTGCCTGGGGAATCTTATAGACCTTGAGCCAGTGAATCCTCCCCTTATTGGTGAAGCACAGAATATACTGGTGGGTAGAAGCAATCAAGAGATGCTCTATGAAATCCTCCTCCTTGGTCCCCATTCCCGTGACCCCTCTTCCACCTCTCCTTTGCACGCGATAGATGGAGACCGGGATTCTCTTTATGTAACCAGTATGGGAAACGGTAATGGCCACATCCTCCTCAGCGAT
>JAUWYL010000020.1 GCA_030615855.1 bacterium
GCTTGATAGTATCACCAGACCAACCGAGAGACCAACGATGGTCAAGACCTTCTTGATGGTCACCCAGGGTATGGTCTTTCTGAAGAGACTGACCTCCCTCTTTCCCCGAAACATGGCAAGTAAACTGGTTAAGAAGACGCAGAAGGTGCTGGTCTTTACCCCTCCTCCTGTGGAACCGGGCGAAGCACCAATAAACATCAAGATCATTAATAGGAAGAGGCTTGCCCCTCTCATCTGGCTAACAGGTAAGGTATTGAAGCCTGCTGTCCGGGGAGTAATGGCCTGGAAGGCAGCCCCCAGTATCTTTCCTCCTACAGGGAGAGTACTTAGAGTATTATTCCCCTCCAGGAGGAAGATGAGAGGAATAGCTATGACAATGAGAAAGAAGGTGGTGGATAAGACTACCTTAGTATGAAGGCTCAAGGCTCCCTTTCCTTTGGGGCGATATCTCTTCAGATTGGATAGAATAGTAAACCCCAATCCACCGAGAATGATCAAGGAAAGCATTATGATATTTATTGCGGGATCGCTTCTATAACCCACCAGGCTATCTCTAAAGAGGGAGAACCCAGCGTTGCAGAAGCCAGAGATGGCATGAAATATAGCGCAGTATCCAGGATAACTAATACCTGTCCCTCTCCACCTCAGATAGAAGAATATGGCTCCCAATCCCTCGATGCTCAGGGTCAGGATAATGACATACTTTAAGAGAACCCTTATTCCCCCTAATGTGGAGTGCTTCAATGCCTCCTGAACGACCATCCTCTCCCGCAGAGAAATCCTCTTCCCGATCATGAGGCCAAATAATGTGGCCATGGTCATGATCCCCAATCCGCCAAGCTGAATGAGCACCAGGATGACCAGTTGGCCAAATAGAGAGAAGTAAGTTCCCGTATCGACCACTTTCAGACCCGTGACACAGGTGGCACTGGTTGCAGTAAATAGGGCATCGACAAAGGGAAGCCTCTGGCCATTGGCCGTGCTTAGAGGTAGGGAGAGGAGAATGGTCCCTATGGTAATAGCGAATAGAAAGCCCAGGGCAAGGATCTGGGCAGGATTCAGTCTGGCCTTCGCCATTCACTCTCCTTTGTCCCGCTATAGCGGGATCCCGCTGCTTCTGCTACTCTGTGTAGCATCTTGCGGGGCAACCGCCAAACGAAGTAGCTAGATTAGGAAACTAGACGGATTAGTTGGATTACATTCTATCAAATCCAACTATTTTAAGGCATCGGAACTTCAATAAGTAAAACAAGGTTCTGACGAAGTCAGGTTCTTATTTTACTATTCCACCTAATATACTAAATTAGTCCAACCAATCTGGCGCCTTAGCGTTCAAGGGTATTCTTCTTAGCAATATCTACCAGTTGGGTGAAGGTCTCTGGGTCATTTATGGCTAAATCGGATAGGATCTTACGGTCGATGGCAATCTCTGCCTTTTTTAGTCCATTAATAAATCTATTATAACTTATTTCCTGGCTGCGGCAGGCAGCATTTATTCTTGAGATCCACAAGCGTCTGAAGTCCCTCTTTCTTCTCTTTCGATCTCGATAAGCATAGACCAGAGATCTGGTCACCGCCTCTTTTGCCGTTCTATAGAGTCTACTCTTTGCTCCGTAATACCCCTTTGCAGCCTTTAATATTCTCTTCTTCTTTCTCTTTCTTGCCGGGGCATACTTTGTTCTTACCATCTTCTTCCTCGCTTCGCTCACAGTGATCGGTGATCAGTGATCGGTTAAATCTCTTTTACTGTTCACAGTTCACAGTTCACGGTTCACACTTAAGTGCTTATAGCCCTTATCCGTAGGGAATTAATCTCCTGATATTTTTCACATCGGCCTTATGAATGAGACCCGATTTCTTAAGGCTTCTCTTTCTCTTGGCGCTCTTCTTAGTCAGGATATGGCTCTTAAAGGCCTTCTTTCTCTTAATCTTCCCCTTCTTGGTTAACCTGAACCTCTTGGCTGCTCCTCTTTTGGTCTTTATCTTAGGCATTCTAACCTCACTTTGTTCGGTTCGTTTACCGTTAACCGTTCACCGTGAACCGTAAACCAAAAGTGCACATTGCACTTCCCTATTTTGATTTAAGAACCATGGTCATGTTGTAGCCTGCTAATCTTGGGCTTATCTCCACTTCGGCAATCTCTTTTGTCTCTTCAATCAATCTATCAAGAAGGCGCCGGCCCAGCTCGGGATGGGATCTCTGTCTCCCTAGAAACATGATGGTTACTTTGACTTTATCTCCTCTTTCTAAGAATTTCACGGCAAGGCGTTTCTTTACCTGGTAATCATGCTCTCCAATCTTGATGCGCATCTTCACTTGTTTAATTTCATAGGTCTTCTGCCTCTTCCTCGCTTCTCGCAATTTTCTCTCTTGTTGGTATTTAAACTTTCCATAATCCATTACCCGACAGACAGGGGGAGAAGCCTGGGGAGCGATTTCTATTAAGTCTAAAGCCTCTCTTCGGGCAATCTCCAGGGCCTTTCCTATATCCATAATTCCCAGCTGCTTACCCTCTTTACCAATCACCCTTACCTCTTTGGCCGAGATGGCCTCATTTACCCTCAACTCTTTTTTAATCTTTCCTCCTCCTTACATTAAAAAATTTGGATGGCAGAAGCCATCCTTTTCATATCTAAACCCTACGCGCAGTCCTTTCATGAGGACGCGGTAAGGTGAGAAGCAGATAGCTTCCGCTTTACTAAAATTTTATCACTCTTTCTTTTTAATTGCAAGAGAAATTCTTCTGATGAATTTATCTATCTTTATCTCTCCCAAATCCTCTTCGCTTCTCAACCTCAAGGAGAGGGTATTATTCTTTACTTCTTTATCTCCGATAATGAGCATATAGGGGACCTTCTCTATCTGGGCCTCTCGGATCTTTTTGCCGATCTTCTCGTTCCGGCTGTCTAACTCCACCCTCAGATTCTCTTTTTCCAACCTCTCCTTTACTTTTGAAGCATACTTAATATGGCGGTCTGCTATAGGGAGTATCCTCACCTGAACTGGAGAAAGCCAGACAGGGAAGGCTCCTCCATAATGCTCAATCAAGACTCCTAAGAACCTCTCTATGCTTCCCAATAAGGCCCGATGAATCATGACGCATCTGTGCTTCTTGCCGTCTCTTCCCGTATAGGTGAGGTCGAATTTCTCCGGGAAGTTGAAGTCTACCTGAATGGTAGAACACTGCCAGAGTCTCCCTAAGGCATCCGAGATCTGAATATCTATCTTCGGCCCGTAGAAGGCCCCCTCGCCAGGAGCAATCTCATATTCTAACTTACTTTCTTTTAGCGCTTCTTTTAATGCCCTTGTAGCATGCTCCCAGTTTTTCTTACTTCCAATATAATCCTCTGGTCGGGTAGATAGAATGAGCTTATAACCAAAGCCAAAGGGCTGCAAGATATCTAAGGCAAAGGAGACCGCATCCTCTATTTCTTCCTTAAGTTGAGCCGGGGTACAGAAGATGTGGCCATCATCCTGGGTAAAGCCTCGGGCTCTCATCAGGCCATGCATTACTCCCGATCTTTCATGTCTGTAGACTGTTCCCAATTCAAAGTATCTTATAGGCAGGTCTTTATAACTTCTGGTCTTGCTCTTATAGATCAGGACATGGCCCGGACAGTTCATGGGCCTTATGGCATACTCCTGCTTTTCTATCTTGAAGAAATACATTAATTCCCGATAGAAGTCATAGTGGCCGGATCTCTTCCATAAGTCGATCTTATATATGTGAGGAGTAATGACCGATTGATAGCCTCTCTTTTTATGCTCCTCTTCTATAAAGTCCTCAATTATTCTTCTTAAGATAGCTCCCTTGGGATGGTAGATGATCAACCCTGCCCCAGCCTCATTATGGATGCTGAAGAGATCTAAAGATTTTCCTAATTTCCTGTGGTCCCTCTTCTTCGCCTCCTCAATATTCCGTAGATGTCTATCTAACTCTTCCTTACTAAAGAAAGCCGTGCCATATATCCTCTGGAGCATGGGATTGGTTTCTCTCCCCCTCCAGTAGGCGCCAGCAATAGAGGTGAGTTTAAAGACTTTTACTTCCCCGCTACTCTTCATATGGGGTCCTTTGCAGAGATCGACGAATTCTCCTGTAGCATAGAAACTTATTTTCTTTCCTTTGAGCCCTTTAAGAAGTTCTAACTTGAACCTCTCTTTATCCTTCTTTAATAACTTCTCTGCCTGACTTCCGGAAAGCATCCTCTTTTCGAAAGAAAGATCTTTATTTATTATCTCTCTCATCCTTTTCTCTATTCTCTTTAAATCCCCCGGAGTAAAGGGCTCTTTTTTTTCAAAGTCATAGTAGAAGCCGTCAGCAATTGCCGGGCCAATCCCCAACTTTACCTTGGGAAATAATTCTTTCACTGCTGCGGCCAAAATATGAGAAGTAGAATGTCTCAGAGTATCAAGGTTTCTTTTCGCCATTTATTGCTCCTGGATAGTATATTTGTTATCCAGATTCTCATTTGCCTTCGAGTTTTTTGATTATTCTGTTAACCTTCCTAGTTATTATTACAATACCAATCAGAATAATGATGGGAACAATAAACATGACAAAAAACATAACCAATCCCGGTCCCATCATAGGCCAACGACTTCGTTCTTTCTCCTCTTCAATATTAACAGTAACCTTCTTCTCTTTAAGGAGTTCAATAAGGAGTGGATCATTGGCAGAATCGCTCTCATGATAACTATGGAATTGTTTTTTGTTGTCATTCTCAATATAAACACCTGTAATTCGAGAATATTTTCCCAAGTTTATAGATTCTACATTGCCTGCTTTTACCTTCTCGATTAATTCTTCATAGCGCAAATATTCTCCTTCCTCTGCTGATAAGAGAGTATAAGGAGTTAGAAGTAAAAGTGTCAAGACTATAAGAGTCACTTTCATGATTACCTCCTTTGGAATTAATTTAAAACCTGTGATTATACAGAATGGTGGGCGGTACTGGATTTGAACCAGTGACCTCCTGCGTGTCGAGCAGGCACTCTAACCAACTGAGCTAACCGCCCATAGTGCCGAGGGCCGGAGTCGAACCGGCACGCCCTTTAAAAGGACAAGGGATTTTAAGTCCCTTGCGTCTACCAATTCCGCCACCCCGGCATTGGAGGCGCGGGTCGGACTCGAACCGACGAATCGCGGTTTTGCAGACCGCTCCCTTAGCCCCTTGGGTACCGCGCCCTATTGGAGCGGGCGATGGGTTTCGAACCCACGACCTCAACCTTGGCAAGGTTGCGTTCTACCAACTGAACTACGCCCGCCTAACTACAGTTCGGAGTACGCCCCGATTTCATCGGGGCTTGAGTTCGGAGTTAGGTGTATTGTTTTTCCAAACTCCGAACTATTAACTCCGAACTAAATTATCTGTGTTATGGTGCGGACGAGAGGATTCGAACCTCCACGAGATAACTCCCACTAGCCCCTCAAGCTAGCGCGTCTACCAATTCCGCCACGTCCGCATACCTTGTTGTCAGTCCAAAATTATTTGCCCGCTGGAACCTCTTCTGGGATAGTCTCTACTGCCGGTTCCTTCTCCATGACAGAGACTCTCTTCTTGGAGGAGAGAACGGCTAAGGTCAGGGAGGTAATCATAAAGAGGATGGCCATGGTAGTGGTGAACCTAGTTAGAAAGGTTCCTGCTCGGCTGCCAAAGGCAGTCTCAGTTACTCCCCCAAAGGCTCCTCCCAAGCCTCCTCCTTTAGCCGACTGCATGAGGACAATGAGAATTAATAAGAGACTTGCTACGATATGGATTCCCAGAATTAGATTAGTCATCTTCCCCCCTTATTACTTAAAGCTACTACACCAGGAAGTTCTTTCCCTTCTAAGAATTCCAGAGAGGCTCCTCCACCAGTAGAGACATGGCTCATTCTATCCGTAAGACCTATCTTTGCGATGGCTGCTACAGAATCCCCTCCCCCAACAATTGTGGTAGCCTTTGATTCTGCCAAGAGTTTAGCGATGGTAAATGTTCCCTTACTGAAAGGTTCGATCTCAAATATCCCCAGGGGGCCATTCCACAAGACAGTCCTTCCCTTATTTATGGCATGGCCGAACTTAGCAATGGTGGCTGGTCCGATGTCCACCGCCTGCCAGTCAGGAGGAATACCCAGGCGCTGAACGACCTTCACCTTAGCATCGGCTGCTACCCTGTCTGCTACCACATGGTCAATGGGAAGAAGAATGGGAATCCCCTTTCTTATGGCCTCGATCAGTATCTCCTTGGCAAGTTCTATCTTGTCCTCCTCTACTAATGACCTACCGATCTCTACCCCTCTGGCCTTAAAGAAGGTATAGGCCATCCCTCCCCCAAAGATGAAGATGTCTGCCTTACCAAAAAGGTTCTTAATTACCCCGATCTTCGTCGATACCTTTGCCCCCCCTAGGATAACTATGAAAGGCCTCTCAGGATTGGAGAGAACTTTTCCTAAATACTCAATCTCCTTCTTCAATAGATAGCCACAGGCAGAAGGAAGGAATTTAGTCACGCCTACGGTTGAGGCATGGGCTCGATGGGCGGTGCCAAAGGCATCGTTGATAAAGAAATCTGCCAGGCTGGCTAACTGCTTTGCAAATTCTGGGTCGTTTTCTTCTTCTTCTTTGTGAAATCTAAGGTTTTCTAAGAGTATTACCTCGCCCTCTCTCAATTCGGAGACTGCTTCCTTTACCTCTCCTCCAACGCAGTCATCGAGCTTCCTTATCCTCCTTTTAAGCAGTTCTTCCAATCTCTCTGCTACCGGAGTCAGGCGAAGCTCTTCTTTTATCTTTCCTTTCGGCCGCCCAAGATGGGAGATGAGAATGGCTTTCCCTCCCTGTTTCAGGACTCTCCTTATGCTTGGAAGGGAGGCCCTGATGCGGGTATCATCCGTGACCTTCCCCTTATCTAGGGGAACGTTGAAGTCCACCCGGATAAGGACTCTCTTGCCCTTTAAATCCAGATCATCGATGCTTAATTTATCCATTCTCATCCTCGCTCCACCCTAACGGATATTAGGAAATTTGGATATCAGGATTTGGAAATTGGGATATCAGGAACGCCTTTGTCTCTAACCCCCCAGTCCCCTAATCACCAAATCCCAGTCACCCAATCACCCAATTTCCCAAATTTACTATTCTACCTAATCCAACTAATTATCGCTTACTGATATACTCTACAAGTTCTACTAAACGGTGGGAGTATCCCCACTCGTTATCATACCAGGCTAAGACTTTCACCAGATTCCTATCTATGACATAGGTAGATAGACCATCCACAATGGCGGAGTGAGGATTCCCATTAAAATCCCGGGAGACCAATGGTTCTTCAGTGTATTCCAAGATATGGGATAGTTTACCTTCTGAGGCCTCCTTGAAGGCATGGTTTACTTCTTCCTTGATTGCCTCCTTCTCCAATTCACAGACGAAATCAATCAAAGAAACGTTCGGTGTGGGAACCCTTATTGCCAGACCATCTATCTTCTCTTTTAACTGGGGTAGGGTTAAGGCAGTGGCCTTTGCTGCTCCGGTAGTGGTGGGGATCATGGAGAGGGCTGCTGCTCTTGCTCTCCTCAAATCCTTATGGGGGAAGTCCAGGATCACCTGATCATTAGTATAGGAGTGGATGGTGGTCATCAGTCCTCTTCTAATCCCAAAATTATCCAACAATACCTTGGCTACCGGTGCCAGACAGTTTGTGGTGCAGGAGGCATTGGATATGATGTGGTGCTTTTCTGGATCATACTCCTCCTCATTCACTCCTAAGACAATGGTGATATCTTCTCCCTTTGCTGGAGCAGAGATTATTACTTTCTTGGCCCCGGCCTTTAGGTGTTTCTCTGCTCCCTCTCTATCCCGGAACTTTCCTGTGGCTTCGATGACTACCTCTACTCCCAGTTCCTTCCAGGGGAGGAGGACCGGGTTCTTCTCGCTCAATACCCTAATCTTCCTACCATTGATGATTAAAGTATTATCCTTTGCCTTTACTTCTCCGGGAAAGATACCGAAGGTCGAATCATATTTGAAGAGGTGGGCTAAAGTCTTAGCATCCGTCAAGTCATTGACTGCAACGAAGTCTAACCCTTTTTTCTCCAATCCAGCCTTCAAAGCCAGACGACCGATCCTCCCAAATCCGTTAATGCCTACCCTTACCATAAATACCTCCTTCTTATGTTATACGTTAAAAGGTTGCGCAACTCGTTTTCAGATTATCAGAACATCAGACTATCAGAATGAGAATTCAGGAATCAGATTTCAGATTCAATCTGACCTTCTGATAACTGACCCTCTCCATCTGATACTCTGGTAATCTGATATTCTAATTATATGAGCAGCGTAACCGCAACCGAATGACTTCTCCTTAATTTATTATAATATCATATTTTCAAAGATAAGTCAAATTTTTGAGGTGGTCCGGGCTAAAGTGAGGACTGTTACCTCCTTTGTTCCGGCAGTAAGTAGGACTTTGCTGCATTCGTCTACCGTGGCTGCAGTAGTACATATATCGTCAATGAGAAGAATCCTTCTATTCCGAACCCCTTCTTCCTCTTTCACCATAAAGGCACCTCTGACATTCTTCCTCCTCTCTTCGGGATTCAAGTTGCTCATGCTTTTGGTATCCCTTATTCTTAATAGGTTTCCATTCGAGACAGAAAGAGAGAAATGCTTACCAATTATCTGGGCAAAGGCCTCTGCCTGATTGAATTCCCTCTCTTTCTTCTTGCTCCTGAAGAGAGGAACAGGGAGGATGAGGTCAAAGTCGCTCATCTTTAGATTCCTCTGGCAATACTTTAGGAGTAATTCCCCCAGAGGTGGAATGAGGGCCTTTACCCTTTCATACTTGAGAAGCAGAATGGCCTCCCTCAGTACTTCCTGATAGATGCCCATAGAATATATACTTTTAAAGTAACGTTTCTCTTTTTGGCAATCCTTACAGATCCTATTTTCAAAAGGTCTTAAAGGTCGGCCGCATTTGAGGCAACGGGGCCCTTCAATGAATCTAATCTTAGCAAAGCATTCTGAACAGATATAAGTGAGATTCCCTGCTTCTAAAGTTTTCTTGCAGATTCTGCATTCCAGAGGAAAGATTAAACTTAAAAGAGTTTTGATAAGGTTCATAGTTACATTTTACCCCGTCCTCATTCGAAAATCAAGTCATTATTCTGTGAATTTTTACAAAAATGGGGGCGGGGTTTACCCTAAAAGATAGAATTTGCAAAATTTATTTAGTTGAGGTATACTATATATAAGTAGGAGAGTAGCAAAGTAAGATAGTAGGAAAGTAGGATGAAAATTCTGAGGCGCTATATCTGTAAGGAATTAGTAGGGCCTTTCTTTCTGGGCTTAGGAATCTTTACCTTCGTTATGCTCATGCAACAGATCATAGAACTCACCGATCTGGTCATTTACAAGGGAGTGGGCATAGGGATTGTGGGGCGGCTCTTTCTCTATGTCCTTCCCTACTTCCTCATGTTCATCATCCCCATGGCTATTTTGGTAGCAGTATTGCTTTCCTTCGGTCGGCTATCACAAGATAATGAGATCACTGCCATCCAGGCCTCGGGCACTAATCTCTGGGTCTTGGTACGGCCAGTACTGATCATCGGCCTGGCCTTGAGTATCTTTCTGACCCTCTTCAATAATTTCATCTCCCCCAGAAGTAAATATGCCTTCAGGAGCCTCTACTTTGATATCGTTGATAAGCAGGCCAGCGTTATCCTCCAGCCTAGAATCTGGATCTCGGACTTCGATGGCCTCATCCTGCACACCGAGGAGATGGATGAAAGAACGGGGGAGATGTTCGGGGTCACTCTATATCAATTGAGTGAGGAGGGTTCTCCAAGAACCATCTTTGCCCAGAGAGGAAAGCTGGTCTCCGATCCCCAAAAACTAGAGGTGGGAATCAAGCTCTTCGATGGAACGATGCATACTGCAGATGTCAAACACCCCACGCGTTACCATATCCTATCCTTCGCCACCCACTTCACCAACCTGGACATCCACGGTTCTCTTAAACACGAAGAGACGGCGAAGCGCTTGGAAGAGATGACCACAAAAGAGCTCTGGGGACATATTAGAGAGATTCGCAGTCGAAAACAGGTTCCCAGATGGCAGTTGGTCAAGCTTCACAAGAGGTTCTCCTTCGCCTTCGCTCCCCTGGCCTTCATCCTGATTGGAGTCCCCCTGGGAATAAAGACCCACCACAGCGCCAAGTCCATCGGTTTCGTCATCAGTTTCTGTCTGGCCTTTGTCTATTATTTCATCATGATGGCGGGAGAGCATCTGGGTAGAATAGGGGCTCTTCCTCCGGGTCTGGCCATCTGGCTCCCCAATCTCTTTTTGGGAATAGCCGGGATATTCCTCTTAGTAAGAATGGTGAAAAGGTAATGAAGATTCTGGATCGTTATTTAGCAAGAGAGCTCTTAAAGCCCTTCATCTTCTGTCTCTTGATCTTCACTGCTCTGATATTCATCGCCCAACTCTTTGAGGAACTGGACCATATACAGCGCTTGGGGTGGGGGGTGATGATTCGCTACTTGCTCTATCGCACCCCTTTCTTCCTGGCCCAGTTCGCACCAGTAACGGTGCTTCTCGCTGGGCTATGGTCTTTAGGAAACCTCTCCAAGAACTACGAACTCATCGCCATGAAGGCCGGAGGAATATCCTTCGGGCGTATCTTGGTTCCCATGTTAGCTTTAGCATTGGTTATCAGCTTCCTCACCCTCATCCTGAATGAATCCATCATTCCTCCCCTCAACATGAAGGTCAAGAGGTTTGAACAGACCAGGATGGATGAGCGGCCAGAGTATGAGAGGAGAGATAATGTCGCCTTCTATAGCCCGGACCATCAATACCTCATCTATATGAAGACCTTTGACGGAGAGAAGAGCCAGATGCGTCATATCCAGATTTTGGCCCGGCGCCCGGATGGTAGCTTAGCAAGGAGAATAGATGCCCAGAAGGGGCTATACAGTAATGGAGGCTGGTACTTCATTGAAGGGATAGAGAGGGAGTTCGATGTGCGAGGAGAGAATATCTTAAAGGAAGAGGGTTTCGAAGAGAAATATCTTCCCCTGGATGTTAAGCCAAGTGACTTCAGCCGGGAGATACAGAAGCCGGAGGAGTTGAACTTCATCCAGCTGGCAAGATATATTGCTCAGTCCAGAAGAGGGGGATATGATGTCCGGAGGTATTTGGTTGACCTCCATCTGAAGATCGCCTCACCCTTCGCTTGTATCATCATCCTCTTGGTGGGTGCTCCCCTGGCCATCTTTTCCCCAAGGAGTGGAAGACTGATCAGTTTCGGGATAGCCACCTTCATCGGCTTCCTTTATTGGGGGGGGATGTCTGTCGGTCGCTCCTTAGGAAGGGTAGGGATTCTAACCCCGCTTCTTGCCGCCTGGGTGGCCAATTTTCTCTTCATTAGCCTAGGATTATATCTCCTACGCCGGGCGAGATAAGAACCTCCGATTTCATCGGAGAACCTTGTTTCTCGCTTTGCTCAAAATAAGAACCTGACTTCGTCAGAACCTTGTTTTGCTTATTGAAGTTCCGATATCTTAAAATAACGGCGCGCTTCGCTCTCCGTCGTCTTTTGCTTATTAAAGTTCCGATACCTTAAAATAAAAGACATTATTCTCAGATATTCCAGATAGGCACTCGTTTCACTCGTGCTCTATCTTCCTTCGGACAGCCCCTTTTATCAAAGAGGCTGGGTTCGTATCAGTTGAGCCCCGCACCTTAACCCGAAGGGTAAGGGGCGGTCGGAATTGAATTTATTCAAGTTCCGATACGATAAAAAAGGGGCGGCTCATTTAGAGCCGCCCCTTTTCACTTTTGGGATATTTAGGTTCCTAACTCCCAGGATTTGAGGTATATCTCTTGTGCTTTTGTCAGTCTATCTACCCTTATTCCTAAGGATCTGAGCTTCAACCTGGCGATCCTTTCGTCTATCTGGGAAGGAACGGGGTATACCCTCTTCTCCAATCCTCCCTTCATCTTTGATAGATAGGCAGCAGATAAAGCCTGATTGGCAAAAGACATATCCATTACCGTAGGAGGATGTCCCTCAGCACAGGCCAAATTCACCAGCCTTCCCTCTCCTAAGAGGTTGATTCGCTTCCCATTGGGAAGGAGATATTGGTCGATTAGACCCCTCATCCTTTTCTTTTTCTTGGCCACCCTTTTTAAAGCCGGGATATTGATCTCAACATTGAAGTGGCCGGCATTGGCAACAATCGCCCCGTCCTTCATTACCCTGAAGTGTCTCTTATCAATGAGGTTTATGTCCCCGCTTGCGGTGATAAAGATATCCCCTATCCCTGCCGCTTCAATCAGGGGCATCACCTGATAGCCATCCATACTTGCCTCCAGGGCCTTTAAGGGATCGACCTCAGTGATGATGACTTTTGCTCCCATACCTCTGGCTCTCATAGCGATTCCCCTTCCACACCAGCCATAGCCACAGACCACAAAGTTACTCCCCGCCAGAAGCCTATTCGTTGCCCGTAAGATACCATCTATGGTTGACTGTCCCGTCCCATACCTATTATCAAAGAAGCGCTTCGTCCGGGCATCGTTTACGGCAATGATGGGATATCTCAATATTCCCCTATCTGCCATGCTCTTTAATCTTATCACCCCGGTAGTGGTCTCCTCCGTTCCTCCGATAATACCACGGT
The DNA here is from genome assembly GCA_030615855.1 of bacterium. Lineage (GTDB taxonomy): Bacteria > UBP18 > UBA7526 > UBA7526 > UBA7526 > JAUWXM01. The sequence goes on from JAUWYL010000020.1 coordinate 12,662, forward strand.
GAACGGTGAACGGTGAACGGTGAACGGTAGCAACGAGATCAGCTCCGTCATCCATAGTAATCTGAGGTTTGATATTTAGAACACTTCTAATATGCTGATAATAGGTTCTATTATCCTCTCCGTGAATGGCAAAGACGCTGATCCTGTCGTGTTTTACTAAGGAGGCCGCCACATCATCCTGGGTAGAGAGGGGATTGGAGGCACAGAGATAAGGGGTTGCTCCTCCGGCCTTCAGGGTCTGCATCAGGATAGCGGTCTCACTCGTCACATGGAGGCAGGCAGCGATTTGTAGGCCTTTGAAGGGCTTTTTCTTTATAAACTCTTTCTTAATGAGTCGTAAAACAGGCATCTCCCCGGCTGCCCATTCAATACGCTTCTTTCCTTTCTCTGCTAATTTAATCTTCTTAATATGGTATTTCATTCTATGACCTCCCCGTTTAGATCCTCAAAATGGGTCATCCTCTTGAACGCCCGATATCTTTCGATAATCTCTTTATTCTTTAACCTCTCAAGTCTCTCTATGCTGAAATCTTCCACATTATAGGAGGCCATGACGCTCCCAAAGACCATGGCCCTCCTCATGTTGTCCTCACTTAAGTCATTTGTATAGGCTAGGAATCCTAAAAAACCACCGGCAAAGGCGTCACCTGCGCCGGTGGGATCGTTAATATCCTCTAAGGGGTATCCCGGGGCAGCGAAGTGAGAATTCTCGCTCCACATCAGGGCCCCATGCTCTCCCTTCTTTATGATTACTGTCTCTGGGCCCATCTTCAGTATCCTGCGCGAGGCCTTGAATAGGCTGTGCTCTCCAGTCAACTCCCTAACCTCTGAGTCGTTCAAGAGAAGGATATCGACCTCTTTCAGGGTAAGAAGCAGTTCCTTTCTCTTCTTCTCAATCCAGTAGTTCATGGTATCGCAGAGAACGAGCTTGGGTCTCTTGACCTGTCTTAAAACAGAGAGCTGTAATTGGGGATCGATATTGGCTAAGAAGATATACTCTATTCTCTTATACTCTTTTGGTATCTTGGGGTGAAAGGTGCGAAAGACATTCAACTCGGTCTTCTGGGTATGGGCCTGATTCAGATCGTACTCGTAGTAGCCCTTCCACCGGAAGGTCTTGCCCTTCTTTATCTTCAGTCCCTTGGTATCGATCCCCTTTCTCCTGAAGAGACCCAGATGCTTTTTAGGGAAGTCGCTTCCCACAACTGCCACCAGGCTCACCTGGGTATAGTGATGAGCACTCAGGGCAAAATAGGTGGCACTTCCTCCTAGGACTTCTTTTACTTCTCCAAAGGGGGTCTTCACAGTATCCAAGGCAACAGAACCTACTACCAGAACGCTCATTATAGTCCGGCTTCTTTGCGCAATATTTCTGCTTTATCCCTCTTCTCCCAGGTGAAGCTCTCTTCTTCCCTTCCGAAGTGGCCATAGCAGGCGGTTTTTCTATAGACGGGTTGCCAGAGGTCGAGTTCCTTAATGATCCCCTCTGGGGTCAGTGAGAAGTGTTTCTTCACTAACTCCACGATCCTTTTCTCATTAATCCTTCCCGTACCATAGGTATCGACCATGATCGAGACCGGGTCCTTGACCCCAATGGCATAGGCCAGTTGAACGCAACACTCATCCGCTATCCCAGCAGCCACCAAGTTCTTGGCAATATATCTCGCCATATAAGAAGCGGATCTATCTACCTTGGTAGGGTCCTTCCCACTGAAGGCCCCTCCCCCATGCAAGGCCCTCCCTCCATAGGTATCGACAATGATCTTCCTTCCCGTCATGCCGGTATCGGACTTTGGCCCGCCAGTGATGAATTTCCCGGTGGGGTTAACCAAATACTTCGTCTTTTTATCTAAGAACCTTTCCGGGATGACCTCCTTTATTACTAAATCGATCAGCTCCTCCCTCGCTTTATCCGTTATGTGGGTCTTCTTGGCATCCAGGATCTTCTCTGTATGCTGGGTGGAGAGAACGATAGCATCCACGCGAACCGGCTTACCATCCTGATATTCTACAGTGACCTGGCTCTTTCCATCCGGACCGAGATAGTCCAAGATCCCTTCTTTTCTCACCTGGGCCAACCTCCTAGTTAATCCATGGGCGAGCATAATGGGCAGGGGCATGAGCTCCTTGGTCTCTTTGCAGGCGTAGCCGATCATACTACCCTGATCCCCGGCTCCTCCCGTATCCACCCCCAGGGCGATATCCGGGGACTGTTTTCCAATGGCATTCAATATGGCGCAGGTCTCATGCTCAAAGCCGAACTCTGGTCGGGTATAGCCGATCTCTTTAATCAGACCGCGCACCAGAATAGGGAGATCGACATAGCATCCGGTGGTGATCTCCCCTCCCACCACAACCAATCCCACAGTGACGAATGTCTCACAGGCCACCCGGCTTCCCCTCTTTCCCCCTTTTTTCTTTCTATAGGGAGGAAGGTGGTTTTTCAGGTCATCTCTTAAGACCTTATCCAGAACAGCGTCCGAGATCTGATCGCAGATCTTATCTGGATGACCCTCGGTCACACTCTCCGAAGTAAATAGATGTCTCTTCATTCCTACACCTCTTTTCTGTAATCTAAATCTGCTTCTTTTAAGGATTCCAGGCTTCCGATATCATACCACTTCTCTTTGAAGACAAAACCGTAGACCTCTTCCCTCTTGGCCAACCATTGGATATAGAAACCAGGAGCATCCTTTCTCCTTTCTTCTTCTAGATATTTATTGATGGATGGGAGGTCCTCTTTGGGGAAGAGATAGAGGCAGGTAGCGATGAGAGTAGAGGTAGGATGGGAAGGCTTCTCCTCAAATTTGACGATTCTCTGATTCTCATCTACCGTTACCACCCCATAATTCCTGGCCTTCTCTTTATCTCTGATATCATAAAGAGCGATACAGGGGGCCTTCTTCTTTTCAAAGGATTTAATAAACCTTGAGAGGTCGAATTGGAAGAGGTTATCTCCAGCAACGATTAGAAGGTCATCATCGATCTTCTCTTCCTCCAGAAAAAATCTAATATCCCCAATGGCTCCCAGTTTATCATCATCACATGTTGAACCATCGTTTAGGGTCTTTACTCTCTTCTTCATTTGGAAGTTGGCAAACCAGTTCTGGAAGTCCAGGATGAACTTCTGGTTGGTTACCAGATAGATAGCATCGATCTCTTCTACTCTTTCCAGTTTCCCCATAATGTATTCTAAGATGGGCTTGCCTGCGATGGGCAGAAGGGGCTTTGGTCTATCCTTAGTCAGAGGATAGAGCCTGGTAGCATAACCTGCAGCCAGGATAAGGGCTTTCATCCCTTGGCCAGCTCTTTCTTGAAATAGTCGATAGCCTCAACTGGGGTGGGGTCTATTCTGTTGAGGATAGCGAGGTAATAACTCACCCAATCCCCGAGATAGATGAGAGAGAAGAGGCGGGCGAGAAGGCTTTTTCCTTGAGAATAGAGGAAGTCCAGGCCATGTGCCTTTCTCCTGATAATCTTAGAAGTAATCTCTATCCTCTTCTTTATTCTGGGAGAATCATACCTATCCCGCAGGATGATGAGATAGCACCTCTTAAGGATTTCTGGCAGACATTTCCAGCCAACAATCTCATTGTGGCTTAATTCGGGGAAGGTATTGGAGAAGGCTAAGACCTTGCTATTCTCAGATAGCTGTCCCTTCCAGCGCAGACCAACCGGGGAGAGGATGGGAGAGGTATAGATTAGAGGGAGATTCTTATGTAATTTAAGGGCTATTCTCTTCGCCTGATTGGAACCCACTTTTGATGAGAGAGAAAACTTTCTTTTCAAATCCTTGAGCAACCGAAGGGTCTCCTGGCATTCCCGCTTCTTACTTTTAACTAGTCCCAGGCGCTCTAAGCTGATAAGTAAGGAGAAGAAGAGATAGCCTAAAGAGGCCCGGGGAGGAAGCCCAGAGGGTATAGAGACTACCGGAACCCCGTCTCTCTTGGCTAATCTGCCCAATCTTCCTCCGGTAGTGATGGCTATCATCTTCGCCTTCTTCTTTGCTGCCTCTCGATAGGCAGAGAGGGTTTCTTCTGTATTCCCCGAGTAACTGACAGAGGAGACCAGGGTTTTAGAGTCGACGAACTCTGGAAGGGAGTAATTCTTGTTGATCACCAAGGGGATTCTTAACTCTGGTTCTATCACGCTCTTCAATATCTCTCCCCCAATACCTGAGCCACCCATTCCACAGACCAGAATCTTGTCAATCTTCTTGTATGAAGGAAGAGAAGATTGAAGGGCTATCTCAATTGCTCGGGAGCATTGATCAGGAAAATCAGCCAAAAGATAGGCCATATCTTTCTTATCATACTTCTCAAGATCTTTTAGGTTATCAAGGTTCATCCCGCCCCTCCTTCTCTAAAATTATCAATGTATTTTTCCTATTTTTCATGTATTCTCACTTTTCCCATTAAACTAAATCGTATCGAGGGGCGGGATTCATCATTTAAGTTACCGCTTCCGGCAAGATCTTCCTTGCCTTCTCTTTAAGGAGGGCTTCGATCTCTTGGGCAGTAGAAAGATTCAGAGCCTTTCTGGAGAGTTCTTCTGCCTCCTTTAGAGTGAGAGAGCGAACGACTTCTTTCACTTCAGGAATGACAATGGGGCTCATGCTTAATTCATCCAAACCTAGACCCAATAGGAGAGGAGTAAAGAGGGACTCTCCGGCCATCTCCCCACACATCCCCACCCAAATCCCTGCCTTATGTGCCCCATCAATGATTCTCTTCAAGAGGTGCAGTACCGCAGGATGTAGGGGCTGATAGAGATAGGCGATGTTCTCATTCACCCTATCGATGGCTAAGGCGTACTGAATGAGATCGTTGGTTCCAATAGAAAAGAAGTCCACCTCTTTAGCAATGGATTCACAGGTGAGGGCCGCAGAGGGAATCTCGATCATGGCTCCTACTTCTAAGTTTTTGTTAAAGGGAATTCCTTTCTTCTTAAGTTCTTCTTTAACTTCGCTCAATATCTGATTTGCTTTCTTCACCTCCTCAACCCCGGAGATCATGGGATACATGACTTTTAAATCCCCATAGGGGCTGGCCCTTAGTATGGCCCGTAATTGATCCTTGAAGAGAGGGATATCTGCCAGGCAGAGCCTGATGGCCCTTAGGCCCAAGAAAGGGTTCATCTCTGGGGCGAGGTTGAGGTAGGATAAAAACTTATCTCCTCCCAGATCTAGGGTCCTGATGATTACTGGATGGGGAGAAAGCTTCTGGGCCACTTCCCTATAGGCCTTAAACTGCTCATCGATAGAGGGGAGATCATCCCTTCCCAGATGAAGAAATTCTGTACGATATAGCCCGATCCCCTCTCCCCCGTGCTCCTTGACATATTTAATCTCATCCGGAACCTCAATATTTGCTGCTAAGATTATCCTATGGCCATCGAGCGTTTGGGCCGGAAGGTCCTTTAACTTAACTAACTCATGCTCGAAGACCTCAAAGGACTCCTTATCTTTCCTATATCTCTTTAGAGTCTTTTTATCTGGGGTTATAATCACCAACCCATGACTGCCATCCACAATCAGGGTATCAAGCGCCTGGGCTTCTTGAGTGATATTCTTCAATCCCACTACGGCCGGGATCTCCAGAGCCCGGGCCATGATTGCCGTATGGGAGGTCTTGGTTCCCATATCTGTGGCAAATCCGATCACCTTCTCCTTGTGCATGGATACCGTATCAGAAGGGGAGAGGTCGTGGGCTACGACGATGACCTCTTCCTTCAGGGTGGCCAGAGTCTCCCTCTCCTTGCCCAGAAGGTTCCTCAATATCCTCCTTTCCACATCCTTAATATCTACTGCCCTTCCTTTTAGGTAGGAGTCTTCCATGCTGCTGAAGGTCTCTCGGAAAGTCTCCAGGACCTGGGAAAGGATATACTCCACATTGATCAATTCCTCTTTCACCCCCTGAGTGACCTTCTTTATTAAATAGGGGTCTTTCAGGATCAAGAGGTGGGCATCAAAGATATAGGCCTCCTCCTTTCCCAATCTTTTAGCGACCTGGGCCCTTATCTCTTTGATCTCTTCCTCTGTTTTGGCCAGGGCTTCCTGGAAGCGTGAGATATTCTTAGAGACCATGTCTTTCCTGATGGGTCTCTTCTTTATCTCGAACTCCTCCTTATCCAGGAAGAAGACCTTTCCCACCATTACTCCGGGAGAAGCAGGAATCCCCTTCAACTCCTTCATCATTCCTCTCCAAATTTATCCAAGACTAACTCCTCTAACTTCCTGATGGCCTCTTCCTCATCACTGCCCTCTACCTTTATTTTTATTCTGGTTCCCTTCCCAGCAGCAAGCATCATGATCCCCATGATGGATTTACCATCTACCTCCTGGCCCTCCTTAGCCACTTTTATTTGGGAGGCGAACTTATTGGCCGTCTGAACAAATAGCGCCGCCGGCCGGGCATGGAGGCCGGCCTTATTCTCTATGACCAATTCTTTCTCCTGCATATCCCTCCTTTAAAATTTCTAAGTCAAAGAACTTTGTCTCGCTCCGCTCGCCAAAGGTTCCGGTACCTAATACCAGAACTCTGGCTCGATGAGGCCGTAGTTTCCATCCTTCCTCCGATAGACAATGTTGACCTGCTCTGTAGTGGGATTGAAAAAGACAAAGAAATTATAACCCAATAGCTCCATCTGCTCTGCGGCTTCTGATGGGGTCATGGGCTTTATGGCGAATCTCTTGCTCGCTATGATCTCGTGTTTCTCCTTCTTCATCTCAAGAGGAGTAATAACCTTCATCTTTGCCCCAAAGTGCTTCGGCTTATGCCTTCCCTTATGGCTTATTCTCTCCTTATGCCTCTTGACCTGTCTGGTTATCTTAGCCATCGCTCCATCCAGGGAGGCGTACATATCGGGTGAGGTCTGGACGGCCTTAAAGGTGAGGTCATCCCCGTAGATGACCACCTCCGCCCTCTGACGCTCTTTGGTGACGGTGGTCGTGACATGGGCGCTCACCATGTTTTCAAAGTACTTCAAAATATCTCTCATCTTCTCCTGAATATAGTTTCGCAGGGGGGGAGTTATTCTCATTCCCCGTCCAGTAATGGTTAAATTCATTTTAACCTCCCCATAGTCTCCTTATCGTTTACCAGTTGACCAGTTAACCAGTTTAAAACCAGCAAACCAGCGAACTGGCAAACAGGCAAACCGGCTAACAGGAAAACTTCACTCTAAGGTAAACTTCTCGCCAAGATAGATTTCTCTGGCCTCTTTACTATTCGCCAGTTCCTGAGAGGTACCAGAGATTAGAATTTCCCCTTCATACATAATATATGCTCGATCGGTGATGGCCAATGTTTCTCGCACGCTATGATCGGTAATCAAAACCCCGATCCCCTTCTTCTTGAGTTGAAAGATGATCTCCTGGATATCAGCAATGGCAATGGGATCGATACCAGTAAAGGGCTCGTCCAGTAAAATGAAGGAAGGGGTAGTAACCAGAACTCTGGTGATCTCCACCCTTCTCCTCTCTCCGCCAGAGAGGGTATAGGCCTTGTTCTTGGCAAGGGGGGAGAGATTGAGTTCTGCCAAGAGCTCCTTCAGCCTCTTCCCCTTCTCTTCCTCTGTCAGATCCAGGGTCTCCAGGATGGCCAGGATATTTTCCTCAACAGTGAGCTTTCTGAAGATGGAGGGCTCCTGGGCAAGGTAACCGATCCCCTTTCTCGCCCTCTTATACATGGGGAGTCTGCTAAGATCGAAGTCGTCGATGAGTATCTGCCCCCGATTTGGCTTGACCAATCCCACGATCATATAGAAGGTGGTGGTCTTTCCTGCTCCATTGGGACCCAGAAGGCCAACGATCTCTCCCTCCCTTACCTCTAAGTTAACATCGTTTACCACTCTCCTTCTCTTGTAGCTTTTGACCAGGCCCTGGATCTTTAGGGTCTTCACCCCACCCCTCCTTTTGTATTCAAAACAGCAACCACGGATTTCACAGATTTCCACGGATTAGTATTCTTTTTAAAAATCTGTTTAATCCGTCCAATCCGTGGTTTTATTAAAGTCTTCGAAGCTACAAGATTATCAATTCCGTGAGGGGCGGGGTTCATTCCTTCTCCTCTGGGATGAATTTTATTCTTGCTTTATTCTCAACCACCACCCGGTACTCATCGACATACAGGGTTATTCTCTCCCCAGTGACCAGATTCTCTTTTTCTCTTATCTCAGGATTACCAGTCAAGACGGCCTTTCTCTCTTTGTCGAAATAATCGAGGACCTTACAGGTGGCAACCATACCATCCCTTACTAACTTCACCCTTCCTGTGGCCCGCAATCTATCCTCTGGTAGAAAGGCCTCTATCTTCTTACTGGTCAGGGTAAAGTTTTCCTTCTCGCTGACCAATTTTGGCTTTCCTGTTGCCATTCCGTACCTTCTATCATGGTAGTATTCTATTCTTTCACCTGTTAAGATCATTTTCTGTTTCTCGTCCTTCATCCAAGCCCGGCCTTGGGCAACGGCCTTATTCTCATCCGGGAAGAGTTTTAGTTGATCACTTCTTAGAGTAGTGGTCCCCTGAACAGCAACCACATGGCCGGTAAATACTACTACCTCTTTCCCCTTCACCTTAGAATATTCTACCTCATCTGAGGTAATATCCAGAGGGGGACCTTTCTTCTCTGTCCCCCAGGAGGGAAGGGCAAAGAGTACGAGGATCAAAGATAGAAAGATTAGTTTACGGTGCACTTAAGGCCTTCACCTTTACCTTGACATCCCTTTTTATCTTCGCATTCTCCAAGTCAGAATCTATCTCCAGGTCATAACCTGTGGTTACCCTATCTGGCTCGATAATCTTGACGAACTCTTCAGTGACGAACTTCCCCTTCTTCTCCTTTTCTGTGGGGGATAGGTAGTGAAGCTCTTCTGTCTCCAAACGCGAGCCTTTTGTCGAGGTCACGATTACATTCCCCGTAGCCTCCATATTATTGGTGGTCATGTCAAGGATTCCCCTCCGGGCAGAAAGGATGGAGGCCAGTTCTCCCTCTTCATAGATGGAGGTCTTGAAGTCCTGAATATAGGTCTTCTTTATCTTCTCATAGATCTGGGCAGCCTCGGCCTCCAGCTCCCAGGTCTTCACTCCTCCCTCTGTGGCGATGAGTCTAAAGTCCTCTAACTTCTGCTGGGGGACGGGGATCTCATTTGCCACCCGGGAAAGGGGAGACCTTGAACTACAGCCCCCCAAAACAAAGACTAAAATGACAAGCCCCAATAAGATCAGTTTCTTCATTTTCTAGCGACCAACCAATGCCTAATAATTAATAACCAAACTGAGAATCTCCAATTTCCAATTCCTAATTTCCAATAAAATTTTAAATGTCAAATGCCAAAAAAAGAAATAAGTAGATCAGAGAATCAGAATATCAGTAGGAAGGGTATCAGAAGACCAGGGTATCAGGCTTTAAAGAAAGATTTTCTGATGTTCTGATATACTGCATTCAGGGCATCGCGAAGAATTTAGCCAGCTTGTCTGGCGTCTATCCTGATATACTTTTTGAATTGTTAGAAATTGGATATTAGATATTAGAAATTTAATAAGTTTTTTTAGCCTTAAGAATTATATCTATCGCTTCTCTCACCGCTCCCCTTCCTCCAGAAGCCCGAGTAACATAGTGAACGATGTCTTTGATCTCTTTTACTCCATTTGCTGGAGCGAGGGCCAGGCCTGCCTTTCTTAAGGGAGGGATGTCCCCTAGATCATCGCCGATATAGGCCACTTCCTCATTCTTTAAACCATATTTCTTTAAGAACTTATGATAAACTTCTATCTTAAGAGAGACCCCCTGATAGACTTCGCTTATTTTTAGCTCCTCTGCCCTTCTCTCCACTACTTTAGATTTTCGACCACTGACCAATGCTACGATCAGTCCTTTTTGTAAAGCAAGATTGATTCCCTGGCCATCCTGGACATAAAAATTCTTTAATTCCTCTCCCTTGCTCCCTAAAATAATGCGACCATCTGTCAGTACTCCATCAACATCCATAATGAGCATCTTTATTCTTCTTGCTCTTTCCCGTATCTTTTGCGATATTTTCTTCTCCATATTTTATTCCTAATATTCGCGTAGATTCGCGTTTTGTTTATTGCGTTTTTGTCTAACAGTTCGCGTTTATTCGCGTTTAGGTGATTCCTTCTTTCAAGAGGTCCCTTTCATCAACGATGCCTATGGGACAATTATCCTCATCCACTACTGGTATGTTATCAAACCCCTTCTCCTCCAAGATCCCCACTGCTTCCGTGGCCAGTTTATCCCTGGTAATAGTAGTGGGCTTCTTGGTCATAACGAGCGAGATCTTCTTTTCTAAAAGATCCTTATCCTTCTGCAATTTCCTTCGCAAATCTCCATCAGTAAAGAAACCTACTAACCTTCCTTCTCTATTAATAACGCTTACCGCCCCCAGTCTGGTGGAGGTCATGACGAGCAGAGCCTCTTTCACTGTCTTATCCTCATCTATCAAGGGATTCTCTTCTTCCTTTCTCATAATATCCTCAACCCGCAATAATAATTTCTTCCCCAAGGGTCCACCAGGATGGAGCAGAGCAAAGTCACTCTCCTTAAATCCTTTTCTACTCAGGAGAGAGATGGCTAGGGCATCGCCTAAAGCTAACATGGCGGTAGTTGAGGCGGTGGGTACCAAGTTGAAGGGACAAGCCTCTCTCTTTACTTTGACATTCAATACCACATCAGACTCCTTGGCTAAAGAGGAATTCGGATTCCCAGTCAAGGTAATGAGCTTTAGTCTTAATCTCTTGACCAAGGGTAGAATTCTTTTTATCTCTTCCGTCTCCCCGCTATAGGATAAGGCGAGGATGATATCCTCTTTCATGACCATCCCCATATCCCCATGCATCCCCTCTACCGGGTGGACGAAGAAGGCGCTTGTTCCGGTACTCGATAGGGTGCTGGCGATCTTTCTCCCAACGAGCCCGCTCTTTCCCATGCCCGTGACGATCACTCTTCCCTTACACCTACTGACTAGATCTACCGCTTGAGAGAAGTTATCATCCAATTGCTTCATCAAATTCTTAATGGCCTCTGACTCTATCTCCAATACCTTCTTGGCATCCTCAATACTCATCCTACTCTCCTTCATTTTACATTGAACATTTTTGCTAACAGTTAATATTGGTTAATATTGGTTGCTTTCAAATCGTCCCTCGTCCCTCATCCTTCACCAATCCACCCAATCCAACTAATCCAACTAATTTACTACCCACTTTCCCACTTTCTCACTTTCTCACTTTCTCACTATCCTGTCTATTTCTTTCACCTCTTTTAAGAGTTTTGCTACTTCCTCTAGCCTCATCATGTTGGGACCATCGGATAACGCCTTATCTGGATCGGGATGGGCCTCAAGGAATAAGGCATCTACCCCACAGGCCACCGCTGCCCGAGCAAGATAGGGGATATAATCCCTATTTCCACCAGTTGCTATCTCCATTCCCCCGGGAAGTTGAACGCTATGTGTGGCATCGAAGACCACGGGATATCCCAAGGAACGCATGATGGGCAGGGATTTCATATCAACCACTAAATTATTGTAGCCGAAGGTGGTTCCCCTCTCTGTTAATAAAATATTCCTATTCCCTACGGATTCAATCTTCTCAACGACATTCTTCACATCCCAGGGGGCTAAGAACTGACCCTTCTTGACATTCACCGGCTTTCCTGCCTTGGCCACTGCCAGAACGAAGTCTGTCTGGCGGCATAAGAAAGCCGGGATCTGTAAGATATCTGCTATCTTACTGACCGCGGGCACCTGTTCTCTCTCATGGACATCGATTAAGAGGGAAATGTTCAACTCTTTTTTTATCTTTTCTAAGATTTCAAGACCCTTTTTTGGGCCTGGGCCACGGTAGGACTTTATCGATGTCCGATTCGCCTTATCATAGGAGGATTTAAAGATAAAGGGCATTCTTAATTCGCTGGTAATCTCTTTTAGTCTCCTTGCCGTTTGAAAGGTCTGCTCCCCTGTTTCGATAACACAGGGCCCAGCGATCAAAACCAGTGGATTATTTCCACCAATCCTGATATTCCTTACCCTTACTTCCTTAACCATTTTTCCCCTCTCTTTCTCACTTCCATTTTACATTGAGCATTGAACAACGAACAATGAAATCTGAAACCTGTAGTGAAATTAGAAATCTGAAATCAGTATTCCGTTTTTACTACCAATCCACCTAATCCACCTAATCTACTATCTACTTTCTAACTTTCTAACTTTCCCACCTGCCCATCTGTTCACTTTCCCACTTTCCCACTTTCACATTTTGCATTGCTAATTTTGCATTTTTCATTGATCACCGATTACCGATTACTGTTTTTGAAAAAGGGCTTTTACCCTTTCTAAATCCCCTGGGGTATCGACACCAATGGAATCATACTCTGTCTCCACAACCTTTATTCTATATCCACTCTCCAGAACGCGCAACTGTTCCAGGCCCTCTATTTTTTCTAAAGGACTTGGCTCTAATTGAACGAGTTTCGCTAGAAACTCTTTTCTATAGATGTAGAGACCAATGTGTTTGTAAAACGGTAAGAAG
>JAUWYL010000014.1 GCA_030615855.1 bacterium
GTCCAGACTCAAATCTTTCCCGCAGTCAACGTAATCGTCAACCCCGTCAAAGCTCAAGGCAGTGTCGATCCTTCCCGCTGCTCCATAAGTGGCCCCATAATTTATTCCGTGATTACCCTGAACTGAAGAGTCCTCTATGTCGTACCCGCCTGGTGCTCCTCCGCCAGCGGTCTCGTCCAGGTGCATCCAGAGCACGCGGCCTACCGGTGATTGCATGGTATCGAGGATAATGGTATCGCTGGATGCTTCTGACCAATTACCAGCCACATCCTTGAACTTGACATAGACTGTTCTCTCTCCGTCATCTCCAGAGACTAAAATCCAGGACTTAGAAGTAGAGTAAGCTTCAGCTTCGCTGTAGCTAACCCCATCGTTAGAGAACTTCATCTGACTGACCCCACTTCCACTATCATTAGCTGAAAGGGTTAAAGTAACTGAAGTGGAGTTAGTGGTAATATTTCCACTATTGATGGAGATAGTCCCGGTAGGTGGCAGGGTGTCTAAGGTGATGGAGTCACTTAGGATATTACTCTCATTAAGGGGTGCATCCCTCACTTTACAATAAACGGTCTTTGCTCCATCTCCGCTTGATAGACTAAAGGTGGTGGGGTCTTCATAGGGAACCCAACTACCGACAATGAAGTTTGGATCCTCAGAGAGAATCATCTCTGTTGGTTCCCCAGAGGCAACCAAATCAACGTCTATTGTCTGGCTATTGGTATAGGTTGTGGATCCACTATCTTGATCAGAGAGGGTAATGCTTGTTAGCTCTGGGGAAACAGTATCTATCCTGATCTGATAGTGGTCTGGATCGCCCCAGTTGCCTGCTCCATCTTGAGCCCTAACATGGAAGCACCAGATGCCATCTACCACATCAATATATGATGCGTTATTTCCAGTGGTATCGATGACCGTATCGGGAACAGTTTCTGCAATCTGATCTAAAATGTAACTATAGCCAGCGATTCCCGAAGAATCTTGGGGAGTAGTCCAATCAAACAATAGATCGTTGTTAGAATACCAAATATTCTCATTGGGATGAGTGGATGATGAGATGACCGGGGCTGGTGGAGGAGTAGTATCAAGGGTGAAAGACCAAGTAGCTGACCAGTCTCCATCTGTAGTTCCATCATTGGCAGAGACTCTCCAGTACCAGGTATCGTCTGCCAAGGGATCTCCAGCTGGTATGCTCTTCGAAGTCTTATCTGTCTCTTCTGCAATGTTAGAATACGTCCGTTTGCTTGGGGTATTAAAATTATCTGAGGTATCAACTTCTAAGGTATATGTCAAAGTGTCATTATCTGGATCAGTAGTGTTATTCCAGGTAAGAGTCGGGGTATTATCCTTTGTCAATGTCCCATCTGCTGGAGAGTCTAAATTCGGCGCAGATGGTGCGCTATTCAATATAGTCACTGAAGGAGAGGTCTTTAGTACACCGAAGTCTGTTCCATCACATGGCTTCACTGTGAAGTGCCATTTCTCTCCCTTTGCCGTGGCGATTGAGGGGATAGTCAGTTGGTCATTGTAATTCGGTTGTAAAACATTGTCTTTATACCATCTGATCTCTGATCCACTCTCTGGATCATCGTCCGCATCATAGTAATCATAGCTTCCCACTAAATTGTGAGTAGTCTTGGGACTTTCTGGCGAGATACTTAGGTTACTTGCTATTGGTGGAATATTTGTGGTGTAGCTTATTGTGACCTCGCTTAGGATGGGAGTGTTTTGATTATTGGTTGTTTCAAGTATCGCTTCATATTGAATCCATCTATTAGAAGGGCTGATTATTACTGAGCCACTCGTTGTATAGTAATCACTCCACGCGCTCCAGGAAGAACCATCTGGAGATGTCCTTGTCCTAAACTTAATACTTGTTCCTTGAGTAGAAGTGTCAGCAGTCCAACTTATGGTACCCCAATCAGCAGGAGAGCCAGCATCATAGGCTGAAGAAGTAAGGGTGCCTGTGTTTCCTACTACTCTACCAGTATAGTATCTGACATAATCCCATTTAATTTTTGTTATGTTGGTTGTCCAAAAAAGTATGCTAAACCTTACATAATTAGTCGTATAGTCAGAAGCAGTTCCTGTCCATTTTAATAAACCATCAACATAAATTTTGTAAATTTCGTTTTTTAGTGTTAAACGATAAATATGAAAATTCCCATCATCTATACCATCTGTTCCAAAATTAAAAGATGCCCTTTTTGTTCCATCAGATATTGTAAATCCTACACTACCATCAGGATCAAAATTAAGGACTTTTAGTCTTACTTCCACTGTATTCCCGACAGAATTTTGACTTAGAACATTGCTTCGACTATACATAACGTGCCCATATTGGGCACCAAATTGATCAACTGATAGTATTCCATCAGAAATATATATATTTGGAGCACCCGAATTAAAAAAGCAGTCTTTATTCCACACAGGACTACTATTTTCTGGCAAAGCGTCAGCAGTATAATTAACTGTCCAATTTGAGCCTTCAAATAATTTTGATTTTAGTTTTACATCTCCTGGACTGCTGATAGTATCTACATTTCCATTGTCAGATTTATACATTGTTGGGTCATCCCAGACATCTTGACCAGGACCGCCCGACCAATCAGTTTGAGTCCAGTCATCTATACTAATGCCTACTGGACCCGAGGTCTTAAGTTCACCAAAGTATATTCCATCCTTTGGCTTTACTGTGAAGTGCCATTTCTCCCCCTTTGTCGTGGCGCTTGAGGCAAGGGTTACCGGGCTATGGGCATCATTATTATCGTAGTCTGGCTGATGAACACCATTTTTATACCACTTGACCTCTGTTCCGCTTTCTGGATCTTCATCGAGATCAGAGTAGGTATAATTTCCCACTAAATCGTCAGTAGTCTTGGGGCTTTCTGGAGAGATAGATAGATTGCTTGCTACTGGTTTATGGTTAAGAGTGGTGAACTCTTTATCACTTCCATAGGTAGTTCCTCCGACATTGGAGGCATAGGCCCGAAAATGATAGGTAGTGCGGGCAGTAAGTCCAAAGATTCTCTGGTGGAAGGTTCCAGTAGTTGATTTATTAACCTTGCTGGTTTTGGATCCATAAGAAGTTGTTTTCCCATACTCAAACCATACCTTACAGGCAGTGGGATAACCAAGATCGGTCAGATCACCATTCAGGATAGCACTATTTGCTTCAATATTGGTAGCGTCTTGAGTAGTCACTGTTGGTGAAAAAAGAAGCATCCTTAAAAATGGATAGCTTACCCCTTCGTCAATGTTCCAAATAGTATCAAAGTCCCACCCAGCGTCTGTAAAGGTAGTTTTCACTTTCATCTCTGCTGTTGTTTTTCCTATTCCACAAGCACTTGAGGTTTGTCCTGAAGTTTGTTTATCCCAAAAACAGTTATTACAAGTGCCACCACTATTAACACCAAGAAAACCTTTACCATTCACACTTCCTGTAGAATAACAATTAGTTATATCGCCTCTACTCCAGCCAACTAAACCACCAACTTCATAATCTACAGCATTTACACTTCCCGTAGAATAACAATTAGTTATACTACCTTTACCATTACAACCGACTAGACCACCAACAGTAGCCCTTCCACTTACACTCCCTATGGAATAATAACAACTAGTTATATCACCTATATTACTACCAACTAAACCACCAATCGCAATATCGCTTCCATTTACACTTCCTGTAGAATAACAATTAGTTATAGGAGCAGTAGAACTATCATCAGCACTATTGCGACCATTATAACCGACTAAACCACCAACTTGGCTAATGCCACCCACATTACCTGTAGAATAAGAATTAGTTATAGGAGTGCGAAAAGTAGCACCAACCAAACCACCGATAAAAGTACCAACAGCACTTACATCTCCTGTGAAATAACAATTAGTTACACGGCTTTGGCCAGTATAACCAATCAAACCCCCGACATTATAACTGCCGTTCACACTTGCTGTAGAATAAGAGTTAGTTACAGTGCCTCCTTGCTGCTCACCAATCAAACCACCGACGTCTTGTCTACCATTCACACTTCCTGTAGAATAAGAGTTATTTATCATAGCACCTACACTATAACCAACCAAACTACCAGTATTGTGTCGACCCCCAGTTATATCGACATTTATCAAACCAACATCTTTGATTGTGCCACCTACAATATGACTAAATAAACCAACATTATTAAGAGAACTTCTATTTATAAATAAATTAGTTAGTGTATGTCCATTTCCGTTAAAGCGACCTCTAAATTTATCAGCTGCAGTTCCAATAGGAATAAATCCTTTTCCATCGTTCCAATTTTTAGTATCGGAAGCATCAATATCATTACCTAACTCATACCAAGCAGTTAAATCATCCCTCACGTTTTGAAGGTCAGTTGCATTTTCAATTATATATGGGTCTTGTTCTGTTCCTGAACCTGTCATTGCAGCCACGGATGCGGACGCGAAAGTAACCAAGGTGAAGAAGGCAGTCGCGGACGCTAGTACGAGTATCAGACATAGCGTGAGCGAGCCAACCTTTCTTCCGAAGAAACGTTGACGAAAGAAACCAGACTTTTTGACATTTTCGTGAACCTTTCTCAAAGGTTCTTTTGATGGAACTGTTTCTAAAAGCTCCTTATTGCTCTTCCCAGACGTTTCTGATAATCCCTCCCGGCTCTCAGGTCCTCTCCAATGCCTTCTGAAGAAGGTGAAAAATCCCGTTCCCATCATCCCTTTCCAGAATTCAAGACCTACTTGTTTTTTACTTTTAATCATTTCTTGTCCTCCTTCTGACCTAACCACGGTTAAATATAAAGTTAGCTACTTTTTTCATCTTCTTATCTTTTCTTACCCTTCTCTTCTAACTAAATTTTTATGCAGATTGGTACAGATTTTAATTCTAAATTTTAAATGCTTAGTATAAATTATTTTCATGTTTTATTCGTGAGTCGTGGCACGTCGCTCGTTACTCTCTGTCATTCCCAGATGGGGTATTTGTGGGGAGGTCTTGTTTTTCTTTTAGCCAGCCAGAGGATAGGCTTTAACCCTGCTCTTATTATGGGCTTCAAGGCTTTCTTTTTCTCAATGAATTTGGATATTGAGGAACTATGGTGATAGTAAAAACGGACGAAGGCTCTACCCGTCTTATTGGTGAGCAAGCATTCATCCCGGAAGTTGCGGAATACTTCTACCTCCTCTGCCATAGAGGTGCCATAGGCAACAGAGGCGATGGGGCAGGTATGGCCATGAGTATGACCATCCTCACCAGGAGGAAACTTCAATCCTAATGCCGGATCGCCGAGCAAGCCGAAGGTATCAGCAACGTCTTCATAGCCATTGGCCAGTGCCGACATCTTGGCTTGGGAGATGGCCTTTCCAATAATGTTAGTGGTGCCTCCAAAGAAGGCCTGGAATAGTCCCTCATTGAGTATTTTCTGTCCAGAGCAAGGGGTTATCCCCGTTGATGAGAAAGTAGCAATGGCTCCTATTCCTTTTTCTTCATCATCCTTTGCTCTTAATAATTCTTCAGCCAGACATTCATAACCTGCATAATAGGCGAAGTAGCCATCCTCGCAAGTCATATTAATAAAGAAGGGAAGTTTCTCCTCATTGTTAAGAGAGGAAATATCTGAGGAGTGGAAGATAGTTTCATCTGCCCATAGATTCCAGGCACCATGGCCTACATAGTTAACGATTAAAACACCGCTTTTGATGGTATCGATGATTGCCTGTCTGCAAGCGCTTTGGCCCAGTTCACTGAGATATGCTTTGTAAAGCTGGTAGTCAGACGAGGGGTAGTTTCTGACACTATCGTTAGTTGTCTCAAATATTAATTCACCTATCCTTTTGGCATCATCAGCAACATAGAGGATATTTCTCTCCCAGGTATCAGTATAGGCTGCATTTTCATAATCCACTATTTTATTAACAATAACCCCCAATTTATCATCAGTAGTCTTTACTGGCAGGCGACCGATATAGATATCGGGCACGATATCCTCATCGTTCACTACCCCATCGTCATTGTCATCATTGACACAGACGAACCAGTTCTCATTGATCGTCTCCCCCATATATTCTGTCTCTGAGAGGTAGACAGGCAAATAATTATGATGTTGCTCTTCTCCCCTATTGTTCTTGTAATCGTAGGTAGCATCTCCTACTAAGAGGACATAGGTTGGCTTGGGTGCCGTCCAGTTATCATAGGCATAGATCAAGAAGTACTTTATTGCCTGGGGAGAGACAATGCCGTAATTGAACTCATCATAGATGTCGCTTACCTTTACTACCTTGACCCTCAGACCCTGGGACTCCCGGTGATTCTTGAGTTTTATGATGGGATTATCGGGGTCATTCTCATTGTAGAAGTCATCGTAGGTGATGATGATATAGTCTGCCCTATTATTTGGAGAACGGATACCAGAGTCTTCGTATTTCTCAATGGCTGAGGCTGGAAGGGTAAGCGGCTCCTGTGCCAGATACTCAGTAGTTGCCAAGATATTATCTTTGAAGCTTAAGGTGCCATCCGTAATATCAAAGTTATTGATCTTTTGATCGTTTGTAATGTCAAAGACCTCTATATCATTATTGGTGAAGTTAGTGTTGAAGTCTGAGATCTCGAAGAGGTGGTCGCCAGCATCCTGGTTGAAACTCAGGGAATTGTTACTTGCTTTGAAGTCGCGCCAGTAGTCAATCTCAAACCAGTTGGCATAGACCTCGTCATTCTCCACCCCGGGATCAAGGATGACCTGAACGGTAATGGTATTAATCCCGTCCTGGAGTTGGAGATCGGATTGGGGTATAGACTTATCAATACTACGCTCTCCTACCCCTGACCAGGTGGTATCCTCAACTACATTATTATTAATCTTAAGTATGGTATGGTGGGTAACATCAAAGAAACTGTAGAGGGCAGCTTTTATTTGAGCATTACCACTTGGTGAATGAAGGGGATCGGTCAAGGTAATGGTATAATCTCCTGGCGAGTCTTTGGCAGCGGTTTGGGAGAAGAACCACCTGTCGACACTCGCTGCACCCGTAACGGCATAGGAGTATGTTTGATCCCGTTCATAATGCTCTGTTGAAAGGAAGGAATTTGGAGTAGTACCAGAATCTGGAGTACCATCCTTGGTAGTCATACGCAGGCCATCATTCGTGCCGCCGCTGTCCAGCCAGTAGACGTTGGTAGAGGTATATTTTGTGGGTTCGATCTTTCCATAGAACTCGATATAGTCATCAGAGTGGAAGGTCCCATCACTCTCTCCTTTTACATAGATGCGGATCTGATTGCCTTGACTGTCATAGATCTTGAAGGTCCTGGGATCAAGAGAATCTAGTTCAAGATCGGTATTCGCCTGTAGATAATCATAGGTCAACTTATAGATTCCTTCCTGGACTCCCTGGTAAAGGCCGCTTTCGCTGTAGGCATAGTCAAGGGATAACTTATAGGTTGGGCCAGTAAAGGCAGGAAGGGAAGAGGGACTGGGGTCTGCCCAGGCGGGAGTAGAAAATAGAGAGCGAATCGGTGAACCGGTGAACCGGTGAACCGGAGAACTGGCTAACTGGCTAACTTCACTAAAATCAAGTCTTACTCTTATCTTTTTATAGAATTTGAGTTCATTAGTTACTGGATTGAACTGGATGGGATAGAGTTTTATCTGAACGACCTTCTGCTCCCTCATATATCCTGTGAAGCCAAGTTCTGTTAAATTATCGGGATAGAAGGCATCTGAAGTGTAGGCTATTTCATCCTTGGTAAATATCTCTTCCACATACTTAATATCCCCTGATTCCTTGGTCTCTTGAGTGGGAACGGGATAGAGGTTATAGTCAGGCAGGATAGTAGATTCAGAGTCAAGGATGCTGATCTCAATTGAGGAGTCAGTGGGCACACCAAGTAAAACACCCTTCATGGGGACCTGGGGCTTTCCTATCTCAGAAGAATGGCCGTGGATATAACCGGGAATGGAGACTCTCTGATAGGTGATCCCCTCCTCTATCTTCTCCTCTTCATCAAATTCATCTGTGGTGAGTTCTAAGGTCACCCCGGTTTCATCAGATTCAATGATCTCTATCCCCTCTCCTTTAGCACTGGGACCTTCGGGCTCTGGGGGACGAGGAGGCGTGACTCCTTCTATATCTGGAACATAGGGATCGGTATCATTCAGGAACTCTTCATAGTTGGTGAAGCCATCATAATCCGGGTCAAGCCCTCCATCATTTATATTAGGATTAAGACCATACCTCTCCTCCCAGCCATCTGGAATGCCATCATCATCAGAGTCTATTCCTGGAGTAGCCCAGACCGGCCCGTGCCTCTCCTTTCCACCAAAGAAGTCAACATCCTCCAACTTGTAATAATAGGTTTTTCCCGGGATGACATTTGGATCAGTATACCAATAGAGTCTGCCAACGATAGAGTATCCCAGTCCAGGGATGAGGGATGAATTCAACTTAGTATAAGGCCCATTCCTATTCTCGCTCCGATAGATATTGAAGCCCGCGTTGTTGTGCTCACTGGCCGTCCTCCACCAGAGCCAGACCCCATCCTCATAGCCCAGAGCCTGAAAGCCTGTCAGGGTGACCAAAGTGGGGTTGCAGGGCCACCAAGCGGGAGCGGATGTACCTTCACCAAACCAGGCCGCCCCTATGTATACCTGGACGCTATTCCTTAACCTTATCTCTAAGCCTAAACTAGTTCCTGTCCCTGAATCGCCATGATATCGGGCTAACTCAGACCACTCATTGAGAGTGGGGACCTCATAATACGCAGTATCTAGGCTGCCACCCGATTCTCTCATACCGAGACCTATATTCTCATGCTTACTATTGGTAGGTGGATCGCTCCAATCACCTGTTGCTATGGGATATACCCATATCTCCATACTGTAATTCCCCCCTGACCCTTGGCCGAGATTCACTTGTTTGAGGCCTACCGCAGTGCTGGAGTCATTGGCAGTACAGTTTGTAGAGTAATCAGTACCATAATCATCTACACAGGCCTCAGTTGAGCAGCGGGCGATATTACCCGTGGCACCTTCCCATTCCCAATAGTCGGGGGGAACTCCGGAGGTTCCTGATGACCAGTCCCTAAAGAATTCGTTCTTCAATAGATTATCCGTGGTCGATTTCACTACTACCGTTGGAGAGCCGCTTGACAATGGTGTTAGTGTCCCTCCCGATCCCTTGCTCTTCATGGTAAATGTATATGTGCCCACATAGGCATCCTCGCCTGGTTCTGGACGAGCGCCAGCGGCGGGTCCTGCTTGATTCCCATACTCAACTATAAAGTAGTTGCCTGATACAAATGTTGTTAATGGTACGGTTATTGTGTCGCCAGAGATATCCATGGTGCCGATAGTTCCGGTATTTGTTATGGTGCAGTATCCTGCGCCACTTGAATTATTCTTCTGAGGGTTTGTCCAATTACCGGGGATATCGATGGTTGACTGTCCACCCGATATGGTTGCTGTTGCGGTATAGGTGATGTTAAATGCATTGTAGTCCTGGCCGGCCAAGGTTGCCGCAACATCTGGATCAATGGTCCCAGTGCCAGATCCATCAGCAACAACGGGTCCCCAGCGGTAGAAATCTGTTTCCCCTTCTCCCCTCATGAGCCAGACATTGTTGTTATTAAAGGAGAGCCTTGAACCGCAGTAGTTACTCCCGTTGGCTAAAGTGAAGGGGAGATCGGTCAATGTCTCCCAGGAATTGCCACTAATACTGAATCTCCAGAAACCCTTGGTTGCTCCTCCCTGAAGAGCATAGATATAATCGCTTCCGTCCCAGCATAAGGAACTTTCTTTACTAACTGCTGCTGAATCAATAGGAGCGTTCCAGGCGGAGGGAGTTCCCCAGTTGTTTCCACTTATTGAATAGCGATAAAATCCTGGGCCCTGTCCTCCCCCAGTAGCATAGATGTAGTCTCCTCCTCCCCAGACAAGATCAGCGCCATTTCCGGCATTTACTGGCATACCAGCAAGTGTAGCCCAGGAACCTCCTTCAGATGATGCTCTAAAGTAGGTTCCAATGGTATTGTTTCCTGGGTGGGCAAAGACCATCCCACCACTATTCATGGCCATGGCTGTATTTCTCTTCAGGGCAAGGAAACTGGTTGCCGCTTCCCAGGTAGTATTCCCAATATTATAGCGGGACATCTGCTTATTGGTAGCAGCATTGGTTCCTTGTCCTCTGAGAACATAGATATTATCTCCCCCTCCCCAGCAGATTCCTGAGTTTCTATTTATGGGAGTAGCACCAGTGTAGGTGGAATCGCCCATCTGAGTCCAGGTATTATTTCCCGTATTATAGCGATAAAAGGCATTATTTGTACCACCGATCAAGACCCAGATATACTGGTTACTGTGAAACCCCACCAGTTGACCACCATTAAGCACAGCAGTGGAAACAGCGTTCATGGAAGTCCACTGATTGGCAGCCAGAAGAGAGTCTGTAAAGAGAATAATTGGGGCTGCTATGGCTATTAAGAAAATTAAGAATTTTTGTATTTTTTTCATGCTTTCACTCTCCTTCCATTCATTACTTCTTCTTCAGTGACCTTTAGACTAATCTCTCTTTCTCCTACCTTTAACTTATAGGGCTCCTCAGATACTGTCTGATAGGGACTATTCTCTGTGGCATAGGGGAGGATAACCTCAAACTCTCCTTTCTCATCAGCCTTTATCACATTTCTATAGAGGAACCTTCTTCCGGCATTACTGATAAGGGGAAGGGAGATCTCTATCTCTTCCAAAGGATTAGTTCTTCCTCTATATCTTGCCCCCTTCACATATTCAAAGACTTTCATCCTGCTGGTAGAGCCCGGGCCACCAAAATAGGTGAAGTCTGAGTATTCTGGGGACTCATAGATAAGTCTATACTGGCTTACCCCCGGGATATCTAAGTCTGGAATGATGGGCTGGGAACCATCGTGGAGATGGAGGCAGTTCCCCATTAAAGAGAGATACTCTCCCTTGGGGATTCTGACTAAAGGACCATCATACTCTAACAGACGGTAGGCTTCTTCTGGATAACGGAGGCTGATCTTCCTCAAGGCTTCCACCAAAAGAAGGAGATCCTGGCTAATGACGAAGCGGCAATTTGATTTCTCCATCACCATATTCGCTTCCTTTTCGTTTTTGGCTAAGAAGAAGTCGCACATTCGATCAACGCCCTTTCCATAGGGATTGACCGTTGCTGGCCTTTCGCTCAGATATTCAATGAAATGGCCCAGATCCCAAAAAGCCATTATACCATACTCTGGCTTAATTTCTAAATCGACATTGTTATAGGAACTGGTCTTTGGAGTATTCTCCTTTATCCAGATATAGGTCTCATATTCGCCACGGGAGAGGAATGGTCTACTCATTCTAAATCCAGCATAGAGCATCTTAGAATGGCTAAAGAGGAAGATGAGGCCGATTAGGATGACAATCATCTGGGGCTTGAAGGTTAGTATTCCTTTTAAAAACTTGGGAAGTCGTTCTCGAAGAGCGAGAAATCTCTCTGAGACAATTCTTACTTCCACTATCTTACTAAACCTTCTTTCTTTCAGATAATCATAGCATTTAAAGAAGAGATAGCCAGTTAAGAGAGCGATGTTGGCTCCAAAGATATAAGCAAACCTCAACTTTGCCAAGGTTATCAGACAAAAAGAGATTGTCCAGATGAGGAGAAAGAGGACCCTTACCGGCTCCTTCCTTCTTGTAAAAAAGAGTAGGAGAAGGGCAATGGGAAAAAGGTAAAAAGCCCAGGAGAGTTGGAAGACGGCCCTTAATGGTGAGAAATTTTCGCCAAAGTAAAGCAGGGGTTGGTTCTCTCCAATGGTGGTAAGCCAGACATTCTCTGTCTTCGTTATCCAGGAGACTCCCTTAAAGAACAACCTTTGAAAATCAGGGAAGAATATCCGGGAGAAGACAAATATTAATCCCACGCTAAGTAGTGACGAAGAGAGGATAATTTTCGGAATACTTTGTATTCTCTTTTTAAGCATTCCAGAAAATATTCTCACTCCGACAAAGAAGAGAATGAGAAAGGAGAAAAGATATATCTGGAAGTAGGATAAGGCCTTCTGGTTGAGGAGGGCCCGCCTTCCCCACCAAGAGGTAAGACAGGGATAGAGAAGAAAGAGTAATGCTACCAAGGGAATAAGGATATAGAGGTTGAGCATTCTACCCAGGGATTCTTTATTGATAAAGAAGAGGGAGAGAAACATAACCGATATCACTGGAAAGAGATAGAGGGTGGTCCCTGACCAATTGAGATAGCTGAGATATATGGCAAAGCCGGTCAGAAAAGCCCAGAGATAGTTTTTTTGTCCAGTAGAGTCATTCTTCCTTCCTAGGGTCATGATGAAGAAATAGATAAAGAGCAAGGTAAAAAAGGTCTCCCCAACATGCTGGTCGACCTTGCCAAGCGTGGAATAGCTGAGGTGGCCGGGCTGAAGGGCAAAGAGGAATGCGGAGAGGATTCCCACCTTATGAGAAAAGAGTTCCTTTCCTATGAGCCAGACGAGAAAGATGGTCAGGCTACCCATCAGAGGAGGAAACCAGGCAGCGACCCTCTCTGTAAGTTCCTTGGCAGGTGCCCCTCTACCAATGAGCAAAGCAGAAACAGAGATTATTCTATCGAATAGATGGGGCCAGAAACTCACCTGGCCCTCAGGATAATTGAGATAGGGATCAAACCCCAGTACCTTCATAGAGTGATCGAGGGCATAGACTATCCTCCTCATATGGTAATAGGGGTCGGTATCAACGAAGATAACCTTTCCCTCAATGAAGACCTTGGAATAGAAAGGAATGGTGCGGAGGGAAAAGGCTAAAGCAAATATTCCGATTAGGATGAGAAACGAAATTATCCTGGTCTTATTCATCTTTCTTTGCCTTTTAGGGGAATGAAACGATTCTTGATTAATGTCCATAGAGCAGGGAAGCCATCGCGCCAGGTGATCTTTTTTCCTCCCGAATATCTTCTACCCTGATAACTGATGGGAACCTCATAGATAGGGATATTATGGCGTAGGAGTTTTGCCGTTACTTCGGGTTCAAATTCAAATCCCTTTGCTTTCAAGTTTAGATTCTTTAATATCCTGGTCTTGAAGAGTTTATAACAGGTCTCCATATCAGTCAGATGGGAGCCATATAAAAGATTGGTAACCAAGGTTAAAAATCTATTCCCCCAGTAAAATAGGAAGAAGAAGTTTTTGGGCTCCCCTAAGAAACGGGAGCCATATATTACCTCTGCCTTGCCCTCTATAATAGGGGGGAGTAATTTAAGATAATCCTGGGGATTATACTCCAGATCAGCATCCTGAACAATGACTAAATCTCCCTTCACCCTTTTTAACCCACTCCGAATAGCCATCCCTTTTCCTTGATTCTTTGAATGATAGATTACCTTGATCCTATTCTCTAAGTCCTTTAATATTTCTCTGGAACCATCTGTGGAATAATCATCAACGGCAATAATCTCCTTCTCAACGGGTACCTTCTCCACCTTCTCTATCAGTTTCAAGAGATTCCGCCTCTCATTATAGACCGGGATGATAATCGATAATTTCATTCCTTTATCAAGTTCTGGAAAAATCTTCTTTTACTCATTGTCTTTCCTTATGTGTACCGGTTAGCCAGTTGACAAGTTAATAAGTTAACAAGTTGAGTGGTTAAAACACAAGCTACGTGTTACGAGTTATGGGTAAGAATTGCTCTTTAGGTCAAGGTTCTTTTTTTCATAAACTGCTGTAAATTCTGCCTTATTTGTTCCGTCATCTTCTCTTAAACTATTCGGATTTACTTTTGTTTAATAATCTTAAGAACTCTTCGTAATCCCTGCCTGTCAGCAGGCAGGCTTTTCTATTCTCATTCTTTAAATCCTTATTTATTTTAAAATACTCCTCTCTCAAAAGCTGGACAGCGCTCAATCTTTCTTCTGGAGAAAGGGATAGATTATATTGATCATCGAACTCTTCTGCTTTTTGGAAGGAATTCGTCTTATTCAACCAGACTTTTTTCATTTTTTTCTCCAGAGTTGAACTGCCTGTCTATCCTCTCCTTGATCTGGGCCAGGCTTGGTCGCTGGCTGTTGATTTTTTTGATCTCCCTTAGTCTGGCCAGGCTCTCTTCCTCCTCATAGAGGCGGTGGCCACCCGGGGTGGTAGAAGCCGGGCATAGAAGGCCGACATTGGTATAGTGCCTTATGGTAGAGGATAGAACCCCAGCCCTTTCTGCTAACTCCCCTACCCTCAACAGTCCCTTTTTCAACCTCTCACTACGAGTCATATTTTCCTCCCAGATAAGCCTCACTATCGTTCGGCAATTTCACCCCGCACCTTTTAAATATTCAGAATTTCTTGAATACTTAAATAATGCCTTTATGAATGCTAAAAAGGTGCGGGGCAAGCAGATTAGCACAGATTTGGAACACGGATTACAGGATGCGCTTCGCTGGCATCCTAGAGAGCATAAATAATTAAGCATTGACACTGATTTAATCTGCCTGTCCCGTAGCCTCCGACTTTAAGTCGGAGTGGTATGGGGTGCCCATCCGTGTAACTATTCAAGTTCCGATACGACAAAATCTTAGAACTAACAGTCAATTTTAATTTTATCATAGAAAAAGCCATTTGTCAAGTTCTAATTTGATTCCTGAAAAAGTCACGAATGCATACCCCGTAAAGTTGCTACGCATCAACGGGGCAGGCAGGCGCTTGAATCCCTTCTTTATATTATTGAAGTGCCAATGCTTTTAACTACACAAATCAATCGACGATCGTCGATCAATTTGTGCTCTCACAATTCAGTATGTGCACAGTTTTAGAGACGATCGTCTTGAAAAATGTGCGAAAAGGGGAGCGAGAATTTCTCGCTCCCCTGATCGGCAATTACAGAGTAGGGAACTTCGCCTCAAGAAGTTAGCATAATCCAACTATTCGGTTACGGTTATGATGCCCGCTTTTATCTTTCAGTAATGTAATACGGTTAGGGTTACCCGTCCGCCGTAATAGTATTACTATGGAGGGCGGGTGACGCCCGTTTTGTTGAAGTCGGAAAACAGTTGATGGAAACCTGAAAACGGTAGTGAAATCAGAAATCTGAAATCAGAATTTTCCCGTTTTTTAAATAGTGATACGGGTTTTCTACCTGCCGGCAGGCAGGCGTTACCGTAACCTTTGTTTACTTATCTCGCTCTGGTGTCTTTACAGTCACTTCTTCTCTAGTAGTTTCAGGGTTCCTAAGGCGATGGCGAATAGTAGGCAGACGCTGGAAAACTGGAGGAAGGCATGGGCCTCAACCCGGAGACCACCGAAGAAGGGCTGAATCATTATTCGTGAGATAATCCCCAGAAGAGCACTTACTGCCGCCACAACAATAGCAATGATGGAAAGCGTTCTCATCTCTAATCACCTCCTTTTTAAAACACGGATTAGCACTGATTTTTATCACACTGATTAGATAACAAAATCAAATATTAAATATCAAAGATAAAAATGACATATTAAATATCAAAATTACAGATTAAAATTTTACATTTTGTCCGTCTCAGGCGGATCATTTTGATTTTTGCATTTTGATTTTTGATATTGTGACCTATTACTTGATACGGGCTTCCTGCCTGCCGGCAAGCAGGCGTTACTCGTTACAGCCCTTCAACCAGACTTTCGATGTTAGCGATTAATGATTGGGCGGCCTTGATGAGTTGGGCAGCATCCTCTTCTGTAATCTTCTTTCCCGATTGGGCTTTTACTTGATTGATGAAGGCATTTATCTTGTTTATGGCAGATGCTGCCATATTCTCAGCATGTTCAATGTCTCCATTCTCAATATCTGCTTGAGCAGTTAGTACCTTATCCAATACTGTCTCCAGTTTCGCCTCAAGACTTCCTTCAACCTGTTGAGGAATATCCATTTCCTCTATCGTAGTAATTAGCGCTTCCAATTCTTTATCGGGTGTCAATACTTCAACCTCTGTTCCTGGCCCACCATAAGCGCCCATATCATTCCTTGTTCCATCAGGATCATTGTAAATTGGGTCTGGATCACCTGCATCGATACAGGGTGAACCTGCCTGTAGATGATAGTCGTGATTTTCTGGGTCTATAAATAACGGATTTTGTGAGATCGCGCCTTCGCCAGGTGCAGGTGTATAGTAGAGTGAACCCATCCCAGTATAGTCTTTAGCATTCTTCCAGACATCATTATAAGCGATCGAAATTAAGTTAGTAACATTTGGATCAGTAATTTCTATTCCTATACCAACATAGCCATCAATGATAATATTATTTATGATTTTACCCGAAAGGGTAGACCTATTCTCAGCTAAAATATAAATACCTTCACCCTCAATATCCGCAATTGTATTATTGAAAATTCTTGCCTCTAATAAATCATCATTTTGTACAAACCCATAAAACCCAGCAAAGCAGTTATAAATTAGATTATTTTGAATTGTAATGGTATTTTCTCCAGCTGCCTCCTCAAGCAGTATAGCCCCATCATTTCCGCATCCCGTAAAAATATTGTTTTTGATAGTTACCGAGGAAACATGGCCAGTGATGATCCCGGTAGCACGAGAATCACCGTTGAAAGTAAATCCCGCGATTGTGAAATTTTCAATCCCGTAACGGTGTTTATAAACACCCAGCATATAAAAGCAGGTATCTCCAGCCAGTAATATGGTATTCTCAGCCCCTGAGCCCTTCAAAGTTATTCCGTTCTTTGTAATACGTATTCTTTCAGTAATATTATAGAGTCCTTCCGCTACTAAAACAGTATCGCCACTACCAGCAGCAGCTATTCCTTCCTGAATAGTATTATAGGGATGTTCGAAACTTCCGTCTTCAATGCCAGAGGTATTATTGAGATCAACATAGATAGTAATGGGTGGTCGACAAGCTAATTGAGTTAATGCTTTATCATAGTAGGTTGAGCCATCAGAGGCAACATATAGACGAAGAACCTTATATTCTATTTCTGGTGTTTCTGGAAGATAAATAGTCAATTCTTGGCCACCGTCATAAGTGATGGTAACCGTATCTCCTGCCTCTATCGAAAGTGGCTCGTGAAATGGCTCAAATTCAAGAACAAGGCAAGAAACATAAGCAAAATTATCCTTAAAAAATTCTTGGTTATTGTCTAAGGCAACATAACCAAATGCCTCATCAGGATAAGGTTCTCCATGAATCCTTATGTTCCAAATCGGATCCCAATTCGGATATCCGTAACTGCCAGCTGTTCTGAGAGTAGTTGTTACATCCTCTAGATCTTGGATGTTTAAAGGCTCTGCTACATCAGACATTTGTGGGGATGCTTGGGCCAACCGAGTCAATGCTCTATCATAGTAGGTTGAGCCATCTGTGGCTACATATACACGAAGCCAATTTTCCGTTGTTGTTGGAAGATAAATAGTCAATTCTTGGCCACCGTCATAAGTGATGGTAACCGTATCTCCTGCCTCTATCGAAAGTGGCTCGCATATTCCCTCAAGGTCAAGAACAAGATGAGAAACATAAGAAAAATTATCATAAAAAAATTCTTGGTTACCGTCTAGGTGAACATCACCAAATCTCTCATCAGGACAAGGTTTTCCATAAATCAACAGATACCAAGTCGGATCATTGTTCGGATATCCGTAGCTACTAGCTGTTCTAACAGTAGTTGTTACATCCTCTAGATCTTGGATGCTTAAAGGCTCTGCTGCATTAAGGGTTGCAGTAGTTAAACCCACAAATAATCCCACCAACACCAAAACCAATAAACTCTTTTTCTTCACCCCGTTAGAGATAGGTCGCCTTGGGCGACCGTAATTTACATCATTTACTAGCTTCATTTTTCCCTCCTTGTCCTTTTTCTTATTTTCAAAAATTCTTTCTACTATCAAATTTGCTCTATCATCTCTAACGGGGTTCATTTCTTTGTTCCTCCTTTTAGACACGGATTTTCTTGCTTTGCTTATTGTGTGAGAAAAATACCACGGATTAGCACGGATCAATTAATTAGTCGATAAGTTGAATAGTTAATAAGTTGACAAGTTGATAAGTATCACAGATTTGCACAGATTTATTACGGATTAGCACGGATCACAGATAAAGGTCATCCGGCAATCCGGTAATCAGGAACTAGGATATCCGGATAACCTGATAGCCTGATAACCTTATGTTATTTTACCATCTTCCTCCCAGGTCGCTGGCTACCTCTCTAACGATATCCTCCCCTATCCTGGGAACCTCCTTGCCGAAGCCGATGAAGAGGGCCATATCGCAGATATTATTTATCTCCCTGGGACAGCCCTTGG
The DNA here is from genome assembly GCA_030615855.1 of bacterium. Taxonomy (GTDB): domain Bacteria; phylum UBP18; class UBA7526; order UBA7526; family UBA7526; genus JAUWXM01. The sequence goes on from JAUWYL010000014.1 coordinate 18,274, forward strand.
ACTGCCTGTGGATTAGGTCCAATGCTTCAGCATCGAAGAGCTCCTCCTCCCTCCCCGCTATTCGCAGGCGATGGGCGATGTATTTCCCGGTTTCCTCCGCATTCAGGGTGGTAAGATGATACCTTATGGGAAGGCGCTGCTTGAACTGGGGGATGCGGTTTATCTTCTCCCTCAATTCGGGTTGGCCTAAAAGGAGGAGGGTGAGAAGGAACCTCTTCTCCCACTGAAAGTTCAGAAGCATCCTCAGTTCCTCGAATATCCTCTGGTCGGCGATAAGCTGGGCCTCATCGATGATGATGACGGTATCCTTTCCAATATCCACATTCCTCTGCAGTATCTCGTTCAGGATGTGGAGGAGGTCTGACTTTCTGAAGGGAGGGGTCTCATTCTGTAATTGACGCACGATCTCCCTCAGGAACTCTATGGCTGTGATCTGGGTATTGGTGATGTAAATGAGCTTATACTTCACGGGATCGAGTTCATCCAAAAGGACCCGGGATATGACGGTTTTCCCGCTTCCGAACTCCCCGGTCATTACTGCTCCTCCCTTCCTCTCCTGAATGGCATAGATTAAGCGGGTTAAAGCCTCCTCATGCTTTGGGGAGCGATAGAGGAAGCGGGGATCGGGAGTATTCTCAAAGGGCTTCTCCTTCAATCCCCAGTAGGCCTCATACATAATAGACTCCTTTAATCAGGGTATCGGGTAATCGGGGTATCGGGTAATCAGGATATCATAAAGATTGCGATTTAACAATAATTTTTTATTCAGAGACCTCTTTTAAGGTTTCAACGATGTATTCTATCTCTTCCCTCTTTAGTTCGGGATAGATGGGAAGAGAGATTACTTCTTTAGCGCATTCTTCTGCAACTGGGAAATCCCCTTTTTTATATCCTAAACGATGATATACTTTTTGGAGATGTAAAGGAAGAGGATAGTGAATGCCACAGAAAATACTTTTCCCCTGCAAGAATTTATAGATCTCGTTCCTTCTCTTTATTCTTATGACATAGAGGTGATAGACATGCCTGGCGTATTCTTCTTCATAAGGAGTGATGACATCGAAATCTTTTAACAACTCATTATAGATCAAGGCATTCTTTCTTCTCTTCTCGTTCCATTCATCGAGGTATTTGAGTTTTACTCTCAGGATAGCGGCCTGGAGGGCATCTAACCTATAATTATAACCAACCATGAGATGCTCATACTTTTCTCTCCTTCCATGATCCCGAAGCATTCTGATCTTATTAGTCATCTTCCCATCATTGGTGACCACCATTCCTCCATCCCCATAGGCTCCCAGATTCTTTCCGGGATAGAAGCTGAAGCATCCAATATCTCCTATGGAGCCCACTCTCTTTCCTTTATACTTTGCTCCGTGTGCCTGACAGGCGTCCTCAATCACCTTGAGATTATACTTTTTGGCTAATTTCAGAATAGGGTCCAAATCTGCTGGCTGGCCATAGAGATGGATGGGGATGATGGCTCTGATTAGTTGGTTGGTTTGTTTGTTGGTTGGTTGGTTAGTTTTGGAATTAACCTTACATCTCTTTTTAATGAATTCCCCGAGTTTTTGGACATCGATATTGTAGTCTCTGGGATTAATATCAATAAAGACTGGTTTCGCCCCAGAGTGGATAATGGTCTCGACCGTTGCCGTGAAGGTATAGGGGGTGGTGATGACCTCATCCCCTTCTCCAATCCCCAAAGATAATAGGGCGAGGTGGAGGGCAGAGGTCCCACTCGAGGTTCCTACTGCGTATTTCGTATTACAGAATTTAGCAAACTCTTCTTCAAATTTAGCGAGCTCTTCACCCAGAATAAAGGCCGTTGAATCCAAGACCCTATTTATTGCCCCCTGAATCTCATCCTTTATCTCCTCATACTGACTCTTCAGGTCTACTAAGGGAATCTTCACTCCGCACCTTCTCCGTATTCTATTATTTTTATTTAACTACTGTGTCAACCTCTATGTCCCCACACCCTCTTATCAAGAATATGATTGAATATAAAGAAGGTGCGGGGTTCATAGGTATAGCCGGTGCTGATAGATGTATCTCTCCACCTTCTCTGGGAGAAGATACTTTATGGTCTCGCCCCTTTTCAGGCGCTTCCTGATATCTGTGGATGAGATGGCCAAGGCAGGAACCTCGATTAAGCGGGTATGCCTCTCATATCTCGGGGGTAGTTTTCTTAGTTTAAAGCCCGGTCGGGAAGCAGCGATAAACTCGCACAAAGTGGGTAATTCCTTGGCCTTCTTCCACTTGGGCATCTGAGCGATGGCATCCGCTCCCGTGATAAAGAAGAGTTTCGTCTCTTTCCCAAACTTTTTCTTAAATTCTTTCATGGTATCCCGGGTGTATGACTTTCCCCTTCTCTTAATCTCAATATTGGATACTGAAAAATAGCCATTATTCTCTATGGCTAATTTTGCCATCTTGTAGCGATGAGAGGAAGAGATTAAGTCTCTTCTCCCTTTATAGGGAGTGCGATAGGAGGGAACGAAGATCACCTTGTCCAACTTGAACTTATCCCTCACTACTTCTGCGGTCACCAGGTGGCCGTAGTGGATGGGGTTAAAGGTCCCGCCCATGATCCCAATGCGCATATTTCACCTGCCAAGTTCAGGATATCGGGTAATCAGGATATCGGGTAATCGGGTTAAAAACATGTAATGTATTAATCGTCGCTATCCCGTTTTCTACGAATATATTTGATGTAGGCGTTAATTCCTTTTATTAACTCCTCATATTCGTTGACTAAACGATCGCTACGTTCCTTATCAATATATTTCTTCCCTTCAAGTTTCCTTAAATGGTTTTGGGTCTCACCTGCCTCTCTGCGTGCTGTATACATCCCTTTCATCTTATTATTGTAATAATAACTGGTGTAACCTTCGGCAATGTTATCAGGAACTGAAGAAGACGACCTTTCTATTTGACTCCGATCCCTAAAGCGCTCATCTGAAGGTAATGATTTAGCAATGGTGTGAACCTCGAGCATCAATTTATGCGCCTGTTGCCAGATTCTTAGTTTTTCAAACCCCGCCATTTCTTACCTGTTCTCCTGATAACCTGATCCCCTGATCTCCCGATAACCCGATCCTCATTCTCTAACCTGTCCCTTCCCGTAGACTAAGTACTTATAAGTGGTGAGTTCCTCTAGGCCCATGGGCCCTCGAGCATGGAGCTTCTGGGTAGAGATCCCAATCTCGGCTCCCAGACCAAACTCCCCACCATCATTGAGCCTGGTTGAGGCATTGACGAAGACCGCACTGGCATCGACCTCTTTCAAGAACCTCTCTGCCGCTCTCTTATTTCTGGTAATTATGGCCTCTGAGTGGCCTGAGCCATACCTTGAGATATGGTTTAAGGCCTCAGCGAGGCCTTTTACTACCTTGATGGACAGGACCAAGTTCAGGTACTCTGTCTGCCAATCGATTTCGTTTGCTCTTTTAATTTGAGAAATAATCCTTTTGGTCTTGGGACAACCCCTCACCTCCACTCCTGCTTCTTTTAGTCTTTCGATTATTCGGGGTAGAAACTTCTTGGCGATATCTTTATGAACCAAGAGGGTCTCAAGAGCATTACATACCCCTGGCCTCTGAACCTTGGCATTATAGACTATTTCCTCCGCCATGTCCAGATTAGCATCCCGGTCCACATAGGTATGGCATAACCCCTTGGCATGGGCGATGACCGGGATAGTGGATTCCCTTCGCACCATCTGGATGAGACCCTCTCCTCCCCGGGGGATGACGAGATCGATGTAGTCATCCAGCCTCAGTAATTCCTTTACCGCCTTTCGAGAAGTGGTCCCGATTAGTTGAATGGCGTTTTCAGGAAGGCCTTTAGTTCCGTTCAAAATTTTGGTGATAATAAGGTTAGAGTTCTGGGCCTCGCTTCCTCCCTTTAGAATGATGGCGTTCCCGCTCTTGAAGGCCAGGCCACTGGCTTCTACCGTGACATTTGGCCGGGCCTCATAGATCATGGCGATTACCCCGATGGGAACCCTCACCTTCTTTATTACTAGGCCATTGGGTCTTCTGGTGGTTCTCATTATCCTTCCCACGGGATCGGGAAGGGAGGCGACCTCTCTCAGGGATTTTGCCATATTCCTGATGCGTAAGAGAGTCAGAGTGAGGCGATCTATCAGGGCCTTGCTTAGACCTTTCTTCTTAGCCAGTTTAATATCCCTTTCGTTTGCTCTTAAAATTTCTTTCTTCCTCTTAAGGATTCCCCTTGCCATATTCTTTAGGATGCTATTCTTGACAGGGGTGGAAAGTCTGGCCAATTCTTCCGAGGCCCTCTTGGCCCTCTTGGCCATTCTTATCATCTCATTCTTAATATCCACCTTAACACCCATATAAGAAGTAACCAGTAACCAGTTTACAGCAAAAAGTAGAAGGATACCAGAAGATCAGAATATCAGTAGGAAGGATACCAGTACATCAGGATATCAGGAAAAATCTATTAAAGCCTGATATTCTGGTACCCTGATACTCTACCTACTGATTTGCTGATACCCTGATATGCGTTTCATCTTGTTTGTAATTTGTTATTTGGAATTTAAACATTCTGGTTACTGTTCGTCCGCCCCAGAGGGGCGAGACCTCGCCTTCGGCGGGCTGGTTACTGTAAACTCTCTGCCTTGCCCTCTAACTTGTTAAAGGATGACCAGATTATCTCTATGGATGATTTCATCGTAGTCCTTATAGCCCAGGATCTTTCTTATCTCTTGGGTCTTCTTTCCCTTTATTTCATCAATTTCATTTGAAGAGTAAGAGACTATTCCCCGGGCAAACTCTTCATCTTCTTCATCGATAACGCTCACCCCGTCTCCTATAGAGAACCTACCCTCGACCTCTCTGATTCCAGAGGGAAGGAGACTTTTGCCTCTTTTAGAAATGGCCTCCTTGGCCCCCTCGTCTATCTTTATCTTCCCCCTGAGGACGACTCCAAAAGCGATCCATCTCTTCCGCGACTTGAGCCTTTCCTTAGGGAGGAATAGGGTTCCCAGGCGCTCCCCAGCTAGGAGCCGGGAGATCGCGTTCTTTATCCTTCCATCAGCGATGACCATGGCCACCCCAGAGGAGCGGGCAATCTTGGCCGCCCGGAGTTTAGTTACCATCCCACCCGTTCCCCTCAGGGTTCCCGAGCCAGAGGCCATCCTTTCTAACTGAGGGGTAATCTGGGACACCTCTTCTATGAACCTAGCCCCTCCTCCCCTCTTAGGGTCCGTGGTATATAATCCCTTAGTATCTGTTAGGATAATTAGTAGATCGGCCTCTACCTTACTGGCTACCAAGGCGGAGAGGGTATCGTTATCTCCAAACTTTATCTCATCTACTGCTACGGTATCGTTCTCGTTGACGATGGGGATGGCCTTGTAATTCAAGAGGGTTAAAAGGGTATTTCGGGCATTGAGGTATCTCTCTCTATTTTGAATATCCTCTGAGGTTAATAGAACCTGGGCCACGAGGCAGCCCCTCTTCTTGAAGAGCCTCTCGTATATCCCCATCAAGAGATTCTGGCCGATGGCTGCCGCGGCTTGCTTCTGAGGCATGGTGGTGAGTTTCCTCAGGTTCAGCCTCCCCATTCCGCTGGCAATGGCACCAGAGGTGACGAGGATGATTTCTCTATTCTTCTTCTGTAAAGAGGCTAGTTGATCTACGATCCCCTCCATCCTCTTCAGGTTCAGTCTATTCTTTTCTGTTAAGAGGCTGGAACCCACCTTAACCACGATGCGCTTTGCTTTTGAGAAGTCTCTTTCCATCTACTGCTCCCTTTGGTCGCAAGTAAGAAGGGAGATTGGGATGCGGGTGAGTTGTGGGTTATGAGTCGGGTTGTGCGGGTGAGGGTGAGTTTTAATTCCCCATCCTCACAACTCATCCCCGACCCACTACTCACAACCCATCCTCACCCTTAATCATTCCCTTACTTTTTACTTGGTGTTTGAATATTGGTGATTGTTTGGTAATTGTTTCTTGTATCTTGTTTTCGCGCTTGCTCACTTTCCCAGTATTTCCAGTCCTTCTGCTATTGCTTCCTTTAACTCTTCTGTTCCTTCTCCAGTTAAGGCGGAAATAGGATATACCTTATATCTCTGGTTTCTAAGCTCTTTTTGGAACTGGGGGAAGTTCTCCCTGGCCTCCTTCAGATCCATCTTATTCGCCGCCACGATCTGAGGCCTCTCGAAGAGCAAGGGATCATGAGCTTTAAGCTCTTCATTTATCGCCTGGAAGTTAAAGAGGGGAGGATTTTTTCCATAGCCAGTAAGATCGACAATGTGGATGAGGAGACTGGTTCTCTCTATGTGGCGCAGGAAGTCAACTCCCAGCCCCTTCCCTTTATGGGCCCCTTCAATGAGTCCTGGGATGTCAGCCAGGATGAATTCTCTTCCTTTAAAGGAGGCAACCCCCAGGTTGGGGGAGAGGGTGGTAAAGGGATAGGATGCGACCTTGGGCCGGGCACGGGTAAGAGAGGCCAAAAGGGTCGACTTCCCACTATTAGGGTAGCCGACCAATCCCACATCTGCAATTAGTTTTAATTCTAATTCTAACTCCTTTTCCTCACCTGTCTGCCCTTCCTCGGCAAAGCGGGGGGCAGGGTCCCGAGAAGAAGCAAGGGAGGCATTTCCCTTTCCTCCCTTCCCTCCCTTAGTGATTAATATCTTCTGGCCCGGGTTTACCAGATCAGCGATGAGTTCTCTATTCTTTCTATTCCTTATTACGGTTCCCGGGGGGACCCTAACGATTAAGTCCTCTCCCGCCTTTCCACTTTTTTTCTTTCCCTTACCATGGGCCCCGTTTCGTGCTCTATAGTGAGGATGATAACGAAGGTCGATTAATGTCTTGAGCCTCTTATCTACCTCCAGGTAGATACTCCCTCCTCTTCCCCCATTTCCTCCATCCGGACCACCGCGGCGATGTTTCTGGCGGGCAAAGGCGGTACAACCATTTCCTCCATTGCCTGCCCTAATAAAGATGTTTGCCCGATCAATGAACATGGTTCGGGATATCAGGTTATCGGGATATCAGGATATCTGAAGGTTCCCGATCACCCGATCCCCTGATTACCTGATCACCTACCTTTAGTGGGTCATCTTAAGAGAGGGATAGATAGAGACTCTCTTCCTCTCCCCGGCTCTCTCAAAGGAGACGAAACCATCTATCATGGCAAATAGGGTATCATCCCTTCCCAAGCCGACATTCAAACCCGGTCGAAATCTCGTCCCCCTCTGCCTGACAATGATGGCTCCTGCTCTTACCTTCTGGCCAGAGGAGGTCTTGATCCCCAATCTTTGGGAAGCGGAATCCCTTCCGTTCCTTGAGGAACCCATTCCCTTCTTATGTGCCATAATTTCCTCCCTTATAGATTAGAAGTTTACAGTAACCAGTTTACAGTAAAATTACAAGCACCAAATTAGATAAATCAAAAGCATACCAGGGTACCAGAATATCAGTGGGTAGAGTATCAGGGTACCCCCGAAGGAAAGCCTGTGGCTTCCAACGGGGCAGGCAGAATATCAGGCTTTAATAGATTTTTCCTGATATCCCGATAATCTGCATTCGGAGTATCGCGAAGAATTTAGCCAGCTTGTCTGGCGTCTATCCTTCCTACTGATGTTCTGATGTTCTGATTCGCTTATTGTTTTGGTCATTTGGTCATTGTATATTGTTTGTGATTTGTAATTTGTTATTTGGAATTTACTGTTCTGGTTACTGTTCGTCCGCCCCAGAGGGGCGAGACCTCGCCTTCGGTGGGCTGGTTACTGGTTACTTTATTACGTCTTGACCAGAACTTAGCCCTCAAAGTAACAAGGTTCTTGACGAAGTCAAGGCGTCCTTATAATTTCCTTGATGAGCAATGCAGTATATTCCTGGCGATGCCCGGCCTTTCTTCTGTATCCCTTCCTCTTCTTGAACTTACCGATCACTATCTTCTTCTCCCTCCCCTGCTCCTTCACCTCTGCAATAACCTTTGCTCCAGAGAGAAGGGGCCTTCCCACCAGGACCTGATCCTCATCCTTGATCAGTAGGACTTCCTTTAGCTCTATCTTCTCTCTCACTTTGGAGTCTATTCTTTCTGTGCGGATAGTATCCCCGACCTCTATTTTATACTGCTTGCTTCCGCTTTGGATTATGGCGTACATATCGTTCTCCAATTACTCTATTTTATTTCAATAAAAGAGTCAACTTGTTTGGCTCATTTTAAGGTACCGAAATTTCAATAAAACAAGGTTCTTGTGAAGCGAGGTTTTTATTTGTTAAGTATATCATTAATTACGAGATTTGTCAAATATTGTCTTGAGGTCCTTGCTAACTTCCCTCTTGTTGCCTGGGTCTTAAAACATAAATCTTCTCATTCTAATATTGAGCAAGAGGCCGATTGAGGCGAGGCTGGTTACTAAGTGGCTTCCCCCATAACTTAAGAAAGGAAGGGGCAATCCCGTGGCAGGCAGGATTCCGGTTGCCATGGCGATATTGATGATGATCTGGCTGGCGAGGAGAATGGCCACCCCTGCTGCTAAGAGGGATCCCAATCTATCCTTAGCATGGAGGCTTATTTCAATGGCACGAATGATGAGAAAGAAGTAGATTCCCAAAAGGAGAAGGGAGCCCAGAAAGCCCCACTCCTCTGCAAAGGAGGAGAAGATGAAGTCGGTATGATGTCCGGGTAAAAAACTACTTTGGGTGCTATTTAGAAATCCTTTTCCCAGGAGCCGGCCAGAGCCGATGGCGATCTTAGACTGGATGACATTGTAGCCCGCACCCAGAGGATCCCGGGCGGGACTTAAGAAGGAGAGGATCCTCCTCTTCTGATAGTCATGCAGGAAGAGCCAGACTAGGGGAGAAACAAGTAGGAAGGAACCGATTAAAAGGAGAAGATGCCTTATCCGGGCACCAGCGAGATAGACGAGAATGAATCCCAAGGGCAGGAAGAGGAAGGCAGTTCCCAGGTCGGGCTGACTGGCTATTAAAAGAAGGGGTAGGACGACAATGATTAAAGGAATGAAGAGGTCTGTCTTCTCTTTTTGGCTTAGGTATCTGGCGAGAAGGAGAAGGGTTGCTACCTTGGAGACTTCTGAAGGCTGGAAGGTTAAGAAGCCAATGGAGAGCCAGCGCCTGGCACCCAATACTGAGTGGCCGAAGAAGAAGAGGAGCGAGAGAAGCGCCAAGCCTGCAAGATAAAGGAGAGGAGCCCATCTCGCCCACTTATGATAATCGATGGAGAAGAGAATCATACAGGCAACCAGGCCCAGACCCAGAGAAGCAAACTGCTTCAGGTGATGGGGAGTGGCGGTACTATAGATGGTCAATATCCCGATAAGGCAAAGGAGAAGGGTGATGGCGAGTAAGCCCCAGTCAAAGTTCTTGAAAAGCCTTCTATCGAACATCGCCCACCTCCGGTGGGAGTTGACAAGTTAATAAGTTAATAAGTTAATGCGGTAATGCGAAATGCGTTAATGCGAAAAAAAGTTAACACATTAATGCGAAAATAAGAACCTTTCGCTTTGCTCAAGAACCTTGTTTTCTCGCTTTGCTCGAAAATACGGGAATAAGTGATTAAAACATCCAACCATCCAACCATCAAACTATTCACCTAATCCAACCAATCCACCTATTCCACCCAACTTACTATCCATTTTCTCACCTGCTCACTTTCCCACTTTCTCACTTTCCCTCCGGGGCAGAGCCCCTCTGGGGCGGAGCCTCATTTTCCTGTAAAGTAGGCCTCAAATATTTTTTTGGCGACCGGGGCCGCAGCCTCCCCTCCCATCCCTCCGTGTTCGATGAGAATGGCAAGCGCTATCTCTGGCTTCTTGTGGGGAGCGAAACCAATGAACCAGGCGTGGTCCTCTCCTAATGGATTCTCAGCAGTGCCCGTCTTCCCTGCTGCTTCTACTCCCTTTATCTTTGCCCGCCAACCGGTCCCCAGCTCATTGACCACACCGGAGAGGGATTTTCTCAGAAGGTCGAGATTTTCCTTCCTTAATTTCACTTCTCTTATTAAGCGGGGTCTCGCTTCCCTTATCACCTTCCCTTCTGGTGAAAGGATTCTCTTTACCAGATAAGGGCGATAGAGCCTCCCTCCATTGGCAACAGCAGCTATTAGATTTGCCATCTGCAAAGGAGTAACGAGCAGATACCCTTGGCCGATGGAGAGATTAACGGTATCTCCCTCATACCATCCCCTGCCCAGGGAGTCCTTCCTCCATTTCTTAGAAGGTAGAAGACCTTTTTCTTCATAAGGAAGGCCTATCCTGCTTGGCTGGCCCAAGCCGAACTTTTGAGAGAAATCCACGATATTATCTACCCCGGTCTCAAGACCTAATTGATAGAAGTAGATATCGCAGGAATGGATAATGGCCTCTTTTAGATTCAAGGTCCCGTGTCCCTCTTCCTTCCAGCACCTGAAGACCCGATCCTTAAAGGGGAAGGCACCGGAGCATGAGAACTCCTTATCTCGAGAGGCTATTCTCTTCTCCAAGGCAGTGATAGCCGTGATTACTTTAAAGGCAGAACCCGGGGCATACTGACCCTGGGTAGCGCGGTTGGTCAAGGGATGTAGGGGATCTTTTTTCAGAGAAAGCCACTCCTCTTGGGAGAGGAACCCTGCGAAGAGGTTGGGGTTATAGGCTGGAGAACTTACTAAACTTAGTATCTCCCCATTATTGGGGTCCAGGACTACAACGGCTCCTGGTCGCCCTTCGAAGGAATCCCAGGCCACTCTCTGTAACTGGTGATCGATGGTCAGTACCAGGTTATTCCCGGGAAGCGGCCTCCTATAGTCCATTACTCCCACCCTCTGGCCACGGTTGTTCACCCTAATCTGCCAACCCCCATCCTCACCCCCCAGATACTCATCATAGACCTTCTCCACTCCATCCTGTCCTATTCTCTCACCCAAGCGATAGCCCTCACCTCTTAAAACCTCGAGTTCCTCCTTATCAATCTCTCCTAAGTGCCCCAGAACCGGAGCTAAAAGTTCTTCATCTGGATAGTAGCGCCGGGGCTGCACCTGGAGATCAACTCCAGCAAGCTCTAATTTTCTCACCAAGATCTTAGTGGCCGTCTCCAGATCAACATCCTCTCTTAGAGAGATGCTGGAGAAAGGCCTCTGGGACTCTTTAATGGTCTGGTAGATTCTTTTTTCCGCCACCCCAATAATGGGAGCTACCTCTCTGACGGTCTTGGCTAAATCCTCTCGACTTAGGTTCCAGGGATAGATAGTGAGGGAGAAAGAGGGACGACTTTTGGCCAGAACCTTCCCTTTTCGGTCATAGATAATCCCTCTCGGGGCGCGGGAGGGGAGGAGGCGGATGCTATTATTCTGGGCTAAGGAGCGATATCTCTCGCCCTGGATAATCTCCAGGACCCAGAGCCTTCCCAAGAGGATGAGAAAAGAGAGAGATATAAGAATGGTAAGGATTAAGAGCCGCTTTCGAAATTCCGCTCCGTCGCTGAAGCTATGCCCGTCCTCCGCAGTAGCACTGCTACGGAGGATGGAGAGCGTAGGCGACTTCTTTTCAGAAGACATGATTACCAAACCTTTGTCTCATTAGAAGTATTTCTAATGGGGGTTATCCTCTTAAAGACGTAAAAGAGGAGAGGGGTAAGAAGGGAGGTATAGAGAGAAGCGGGAAGGATGATGTAAAGAAAACAGTGGCGGAAGGGTGGGGTAAGATAGAACGAGGAGAGGAGAATGAAGAGAATCATTCCTTCCAAGAACATGCCTATAAATAGAAGGAGCCCCTGGGTGAGGGGGGCTTTGAAATATAGAAGGGGAGCAACCACTCCTGCTAAAAATCCAAGAACCGTCTTAGAGAAAGCATTGGTCCCTAATGAGACGGGGGAAAAAAGATCCAAAAGAATCCCGGCCAAGAAACCACACCAGGCTCCAGAGATGGGTCCTTTATAAAGACCTATAAAGATGACCAGTATGAGGAGAAGGTCGGGCTTAATTCCCAGGATGCTCAGCCGATTCAAGAGGGTGGCCTGGAGAATAGCCAGGAAGAGAAGGAGGATGAAGGGAACTATTCTTCTCATTGAGTCTTAAGGACTAGGACCTCTTCTAAGCTGCTCAGGTTTACTTCTGGGATAACAACTATCTTCAAGAAGAGGTCCTGGGGATGGGGAGGTTCTATTTTCTTTACTCTTCCTATGGCCAGACCCTTAGGGAAGAGCCCGCCTTCTAAACCAGAGGTGATGACTAGATCCCCCTCCCGGACATCTGCCCCTAAGGGGAGATACTTCAAGATGAGATACTTTCCCTTTCCCTGGATTACTCCCTGAATACGACTCCTCTGAACTAAAGCACCGATCTCGCTTCCCGGATCGGTGATGAGCAAAACCTGGGAAGAGTTTTTATTCGCCTTAATTACTCTTCCTGCCAGGCCCTTTGGGGTAATTACTACAGAATTCTTTTCTACTCCCCACTTTTCCCCTCTATCGAGAAGAAGGGCATGGAACCAGTTGCTTGGCTCCCGGGCAATGACAGAAGAGACCAGACCCTCATAGATGGAATGCTCCTTTAGGTCCAAGAGCCTCCGTAACCTCTTATTTTCCTCTTCGACCTCAAGCAAGAACCTCTCTTTTCCTTGGACTGGCACTTCTTTCGGTCCAGAAGGTGCCCTGGCCAGGACCTTCACTGGCAGGTAGATAATGGTGGTTAGGCCCTCCTCTAATTTAGTACCCCGCTTCTTAGAGAGCAAAAAAAAGAGAGCTATTAAAATAAGCAAAACTAAAACAAAAACTTTCTTCTTCATCAGACGCTGATTTCCTTTTACTGCTTACTGCTTGGGCTTACTAGACGCGGATACTCAACGTACTTTCCCGCTTCTAGCGGGACCCCGCCATTCGGCGGTGGCGTTTGCCTTGAGGAGTAACCGCTGATAATAAGGAAGCCTCCCCGATTCATCGGGGAGAACCTTGTTATTCGGGCTTCTTTAGTAGAGGGGGCAAGCAAATGCGCGCCCTTATAATAAAGATGCCTTCGCTTTGCGAAGAACTTTGTTATTCCTCCGCATCTTTAGTAGACGAGGCAAGCGAAGCGCGTCGTCATAATAAAGACGCCTTCGCTTCGCGAAGAACTTTGTTATGCCAGCGCGTCTTTATTAGACAGGGCAAGTGAAACGCACTGTCATAATCTGCGGTCATTGCTTGATATTCATGCTCTCTCGGATGAAAGCTGTGCGCATCCGGCATCTGCGTCCTCAGTAGCGGTGATGGATAGGAGCTAAAATGTGCTTTAGGGTATCCAGTTCATCCAGGACCTTACCCGTTCCTAGAACAACTGTAGACATAGGATCCTCATCGAGATTAACGGGAAGTCCGGTCTCCTCAGAGAGTAGCCTATCCATTCCCCGGAGCATGGCTCCCCCACCTGCCATCATAATTCCTCTCTCCATAATGTCTGCGGATAGCTCTGGTGGGGTACGTTCTAAGGTGCTCTTCACCGCCTCCACAATGACCCCTAAGGTTTCTTGTAAGGCTTTTCTTATCTCCTGGGAAGTGATGGTCACTGTCTTGGGCAAACCTGCTATCAGGTCCCTTCCCTTCACCTCCAGGGTGAGTTCCTCTTTTAAGGGGTAGGCGCTCCCAATCCTTATCTTAATCTCCTCTGCAGTATGCTCTCCAATAGCCAGGTTATAGGTCTTCTTAAGATAGGCCATAATGGCCTCATCCATCTCATTCCCGGCCACGCGAATCGAGCGATGACAGACGATCCCGCCCAATGAGATTACTGCTACCTCACAGGTTCCCCCACCAACATCTACGATCATATTTCCCGCGGGTTCGGCAATGGGGAGTCCGGCTCCAATGGCGGCAGCCATGGGCTCCTCAATAAGATAAACCTCTCTGGCTCCTGCCTGCCGAGCGGATTCTTCCACCGCCCTCTTCTCCACCCCTGTTATTCCTAAGGGAACACAGACGATAATTCGGGGTCTTACCAGGGCCCTTCTCTTATGGGCCTTGGTAATGAAGTAGCGTAGCATCTCCTCTGTGACCTCGAAATCGGCGATTACTCCGTCCTTCATAGGTCGGATGGCCACGATATTGGCCGGGGTCCTTCCCAGCATCCTTTTGGCATCGCTTCCCACCGCCACTACCTTGCCTGTCTCTTTCAGGATGGCCACCACGCTTGGTTCCCTCAAAATAATTCCCTGGCCCTTAACATAGGCTAAGGTGGTAGAGGTCCCCAGATCGATGGCCACATCGTTAGAGAATATTCCCAAGAACCAATCGAATAACATCTTACAACCTCCTTTCAGGTAGGTATTAGTTAACAGTAACCAGTTTACAGTAAAAATTACAAAGAATTGATTAGCCCAGTAATCATACTGGTAATCTCTCGACCATCCTTACGTAGGTCTTTAAATACTGCTTTATCAATAAGCGATTGCCTGATTAAGACATTGAATACAGAAATACATTCCCTCGTGGAATCTAAAGAAATTCCAAAGTAACGAGCCTTCTCTTTCTTTGATATTTTGCCACTTCCCTCTGCCAGATTGTTTGCAATAGATAAACCGGCTCTTAAAAGATTATTGCCTATGGAATATTTAAATTCTTTTGGTAGTTTTCTATACACCTCAAAGATTTTATCTATAAACTTTAGGGCAAATTGGTAGACCTTTAGCCTTTCAAAATCAAACTGAAAATC
>JAUWYL010000004.1 GCA_030615855.1 bacterium
CGATGACCACGATTACCGGGAGAATTAAGAGGATGGTAGTCATGACTACTCCTTTCTCATATGGATTACTCTCTGGGGGAAGGGTATTTCTATTCCCGATTTGTCGAATTCCTCTTTGACCTTCTTTGTGAGTTCGAAGAAAACATTCCAATAATCTGCCAATTTCACCCAGGGACGGACGATGAGATTGACGCTGGAATCTCCTAACTCAGTAACTCCCACAAAGGGCTCTGGTTCTTTTAGGATGCGTTTATCTTTTTTTATGACTTTCTTCACCGCATCAATTGCCTTATCCATATCAGAGGAATAACTGATCCCTACTTTAAGTTCCATCCTTCTGGTCTCATATCCCGCATAGTTTATGATGGTATCTCCCCAGACCTTTGAGTTGGGTAAGACGACTACCTTATTATCCGGGGTTCTTAAAACAGTGGAGAAGACATTGAGTTCCTCAATAAATCCTTTCTCTCCCCCAGCCTGAACGAAGTTCCCCACCTTAAATGGCTGTCTGATAATGAGTAAGACCCCACTGGCAAAGCTAGCCAAGACATCTTTTAGGGCAAAGCCGATGACAAAACCCGCCACTCCTACTCCAGCTATCAAGGCAGTAACATTAATCCCTATCTGCCCTAAGGCCATGATGAGAACAAAGATCATAATGGTCCACTTGATAGCGCCTAAGGTAAATTTAATAAGCAGGACATTATCTCTTACCCGAGAACGCTTCAGGGCTCCCTGGACGATCTTTACTGTTACTTGAGCAATTATATAACCAATAAGCAGAATGGCTAAAGCGGCCAATAGCCTTCCCCCCATAGGAATAGTGTTCTTCTCTAACCACTCCAGAGTTCGGGCTCGAATATCCATATCTTACCTCCTGATTTTAATTTCATATATTATGACGACGCGCTTTCGCTTGCCTCGTTTAATATGTAATATTATAACATATATGAATTTTTTTGTCAAAAACCCCCGAGCGTATTAAGAAACGATCGGGGGTTTTTAATCTTTAATCACAGATTTGATCTGTGATTTCACTATTACGCCCTGACCGCAATTTTACCCCAAAAGTAACAAGGTTCTTGACGAAGTCAAGGCGTCCTTATTCCGATTTCTTCTCTTCCTTAAAGGGCTCCTTGATAACCTCCTTAGCTCCTGCGATAGTACCCCTTAAGGTATCCCTAACCTTTCTGCCCATTTCAGCGCCAATAGTTCCCGCAGCCTCAATAGCTCCCTCAATACTATCCTTGGTAACCTTGGCTACATCACCACCAACTTCTCTGGTAGTCTCGATGGCTGCTTGCACTGCCGTTTTGGCCGCTTCTACCACATCGCCTCCTACCTCAGAGACGCCATTCACCACGCCCTTTACCGCCTCTCTGGCTGTGCTACCAATCTCACCACCAACCTCTGCTGCTCCCTTAATGACCCCGACCACTGTTTGCCGCGCGGTCTCGGTAACATTGCGGCCGGTCTCCTTTCCTGCTTTAATAGTACTGATCACTGTCTCTTTAGCCACATTAATAATCTCTTGTCCCATATTACCTGTTCCTCTTACTGCAGAAACCAGGGTCTTGCTTACGACGTTGACCAGCTCCACCGTTACCTCACCCGCTCCTTTAACCGCAGTCACTAAGGCCTCCTTGATATCGGAGACAATCCTGGTTATCAAACCTTTCCTCTCTTCTTCCATAGTTATCCTCCTTTTACCCTAAAATTTTTCCGTACTACAATCGCTCTTTTTCTCACCTCCTTTTCAAGGATACTATATCATATCTGCCAGAAAAAGTCAAATAATCTTCAGGTCTCCCCAGACGCCAAGTTTATCATCCTTAATAATGACTATTCCTTTCAAGTCCTCTATCCCCTTTGCCTTCTCTATCCCTCTCGGGATATCTTCCTTTTTCTTTATTAGATTTCCAATGGCAGTGGCTGAAGCATCCGCTAAGGAGCAAGATTTAGAGACTGCCACTACGGCATCTGCCTTCCCAAAAGAGAGGGAATGACCCACGGTCCCAGAAGAGGTGCAGACTCCCAAAGGAGTCTCATCTGGTGATATCTCAAGGGCCAATCTATTAGAAAACTTAGACTTACCAGTAAAGATCCCAATCCTTCTCTTTCTTAAAGTCTTTAGGAATATATCCCCTCCGTTCTCAACGATGATTTCTTTAGAATACTTCAATAGCTCTTTTCCCACAAACTCTGCCATGGCTCCCGCCACAGAGGCAAAGGGGCCCACTCCTGCTTTTAAGGAGGCCTCCTGCATAGTCCTAATAATCTCTGGTGCATTTTTATCTACGGGAAGAGGTTTTAAACTGTTCTGGAATAAATGATTCTCTCCTATGTAATCCTCAATCTGATTCCTATACTTTAGGATAGCATTGCTCGCTTCATCTTTTAATTCCCTATTTACCCCGTTCGGGCTAATCCGTGCTAATCCGTGTTGTAATCCGTGTGAATCCGTGTTTACAGAAATAAAGAGGTCCGTCTCTTTGATCGCTACCTCAAAGGTGACCAGATCTTCAAGCCTTATTAAGTTCCGATAGAACCGTCTCTCATACATTCTGCCCTCGAAAATATAGAAACAGTGGTTAACTGTAAACCCCGTATTATTTTGCTTAGAATTTATATTTAAACCCCGTGGAGATCAGATGCTTTGTGGTGTCCCTTCTCTGGGGAGAGGGATGATCATAGTTCTTGACCAATAGTTCATACTTTGCCTTCAGGGTCAGATCTTTGGTTACCTTACCACTCCAGGAGAGACGGAGGATATTCTGATGATTATCCCGGGAAGGGTCTCTTAGATAGTCCTGATTCTTATGGGTATACTTTATTAGATAAAGGGTGGCCACCCTTGGTCGGAACCGGAACTCTATAGATGGGGAGAGCACCCGATAATCGTTTACCTCCACATTCTCATAGTCCTTATCCTTAATGGTTATTAGTCCCTTAAGAGTAATCTTCTTTGTCGCTTTAACCTTGAGGCCTGGGGTATAATACTGGGCTATGGAATCCTTATTCCGGTCAACAGAATAATAGTAATCCTTATCATCGAATTTATACTTGAAGAAGGGCTCATATTTCTTGCTAATGGGCTGGGTATACTTTATATAACCCTTGTGGAACCGATAGGCATCCCCCTCTTCCTCTGTCTCCTGAAAGGGGATGTCCTCGTCTAAGGAGGTGGCCCTATGTCCTCTGGTAAGGCTTAAGTCAATGATAGGCAGAAAGGTCTTTTTCTTGTGGTATTTAAAGCCTGCGGTGAGAGACTCCTTCCAGAAGTCCTTTCTCTGGGGAGCGGTGTGTTTATAATCCTTATATAATGCCCGGGCCCTTCCTTTTAAAATCAAACAATCGATGAATCCCTTCCTGGCAGAGAGAGCAAAGATATGTAGCTGATTATCCTTAACAGGGTTATTGGGAAAGTCCTGATGTTTATAACTATACTTTAGACTATAACTTTCCTTTGGCCTGGGCTTTATTCCTAGTTCTATGGAAGGAGAGAGGGTGAGGTTATCATCTATACCGCCATGGGTATAGTTCTTGTCTTTTATTTCTAACTTTAATTTCAAAGTATAGATATCGGTTAATTTATACTTCAGGCTGGGAATGAGGTAGTGGGCGTGGCTATCTCTGTTTCTATTTGGGCCACTATAATCCCTTATAAAGTATTTATACTTGAAAGAGGTCTCTCCCCTCTTGAATGGCTGGATAATCTTTAGATAGCCCTTATCATACCGATAGACTAAGTCCTCATTCTCCCGGCCCAAAAGATCGACATCCTCATCCAGGTCAGTGAACCTATACCCTCTCTCAAAGCCCCCACTCACTGTAGGTTTTTTCTTTTCTTCTGCCCAGGCCTTACCAGAAAAGACAACAATTAAACTAAGGATTACTGGGAGGATAGCGACATTCTTCATATTGCTAAATTCTATCATACTTTTTCCTTAAACGCAAAAGCCCCAATTCTAACGGGGCTTTCTTGTTTAAAAACAGTTTTTAAAGGATTTTAGAGAGGGAGTTAATTAAACGAAGGCTTTTCTTGCGAGTTCTTACTGCGATACGGATGTATTTATTATTTAAGGAGTGAAAGAAGGAGCAGTCTCGAATGAGAATATGCTTCTGGATCAGTTCCTCTCGAAGTTTTTTAGAGCCCATTCTATCGGTCAATCGGCAGAGTATAAAGTTGGTGACTGAGGGATAGGGTTTCAGGCCATCGATTTTAGATAATCCATGATAGAGAAACTTTCTCTCTTTCGAGACAAGGCTCTTTGTTTTTTTAATATATTCTTTATCTTTCAGGGCCGCTATTCCTGCTATCTGAGCAAGGGCATTGACGCTCCAGTATTCCTTATGAATCTTCATCCTTTTTAGAAGATCCTTATTCCCTATTCCATAACCAATCCTTATTCCGGGAAGGGCAAAGAATTTTGTTAAAGATTTGATTATAAACAAATTATTCTTTTTAACTGCTTCCTGAATTAAAGTCTCTTCTTTTTCATTTTCAACGAAGTCCATGAATACCTCGTCTACGACAACAAAAATTCTCTTTTTTCGGGCGATGCCGATTATCTTCAGTAGGTCGGCTTTATTTATAAGTTGGCCCGTGGGATTGTTTGGATTGCATAAGAAAAGCAAATCCATTTTATCCAAATCTTTCAATAATTTTTCTACATCTAACCTAAAGTTGTCTTTGAATTTTAAGGGGAAAAACCGTATCCTACATCCCACGCTTTTTAAGGCAAATTCATACTCGCTAAAAGTGGGAACCACGATTAATGCTCTCTTTGGCCTAAGAGTGCGGCAGATGAGATAGATAAGTTCTACTGCCCCATTTCCGGCAATAACATTTGCTGGACTAACCTTTAGATATTTAGAGAGTTCTTTTCTTAGATTTATTGTCTCCGGGTCAGGATAACGAGCAATTCTATCTAAATTTTCTTTCAAGGCTTTGATTACTCTTGGAGAAGGACCTAGAGGATTGATATTGGCACTGAAGTCTATTATCTTCTCTTCTCTTAATCCATATTGTCTGGCAATCTCTTCTACATTCCCCCCGTGAACATGTTTCATTTTCTCTCCCTATCATTTGTTGCACTCGTTGTCCGATCGGACACAACTTGCAACAATTTACTCTATCCTCTTCTAAAAAATATCCTGCAGTATCGGAACTCGAATAAAAACCACGAGATTAATGCAGATTAACACAGAGAAAGTTTTCAAAATCTTGTGAGAATCTGGTGAAAATCTGTGGTTTTAGTGATTATTTTGAGATTATTTGTAAGCCATCGTTCACTATTTTTGTTTTGTAGAAAACTTTGCCAATTCCCCTGCCCTGTAAGGAGTTCTTCAGTTCTTTAAAATCGACTTCATTTGGTTCAGCCAGAATGCCTACTACGGTTCCGCTGTGGGCGATGTTTATTCCTAAAGCCCCGGCCTCTTGGGAGATCTCCCATATTCTATCAAGAGCAGGCTTATAGAGGATTCTCTGGTTACTGAAGGCGCTAATCGTTGCTCCTTTGGCAATCGATCTTGGATTCTTTCCCTTTATCCCTTCTTCCACTAACTTTAAGGCTTCTTTTATTTCTCCTTCTCTCTGCCGATTGATTTCAGTCAAATCCTTCTTATTGAACTCTAAGGTATCAACTCTCCCCCCCAGATCGATAACAAGTATCTCCATATCTGGTGCTTTCCCTAAGAATTTGAAGAGGGCGCCGTTTCTATGATCGAAGATGGTTATTCCTTCAAATAAGGTTCCATCCGTGGGCTCGATGGATAGGGCAATCTTAGCAATTTCTTGGAGAGATATCTCTTTGCGTTTTTCAGTTTCAGCCTGAGGCTGATCCGCCTTTGGCGGAAAATTTTGCGCTTTGGCGGTTGCAAGAGAGGTGGCTCCAATGTCTGCGGTAGAAGAAGCCATTCCCTTCCCCAAAGGTATTTTAGAATCAATCTCAAAATTCGCTCCAAGATTTTCTTTGCCGAAGAATTTTAAAGTCTTTTTAATTGCTTCTCTCGTCTTCCACTTATCAGGAGGGCCAATTATCTTACCCCTGTCATTCAAGACAATTCTCACCTGTGAATATAGATTTATGGGGCAAGAGATATGAAAACTTTCTCCATTGAGCGTTCCCTGAACCAATTCCCCGCAGGAGCCAGGTGCCTTTGCTATACCTATGAGAGAAGCCATCTAACAAAAACCCCCAAGATTAGAGTGAGAACAGATGTTAGATACATTAGATTGCTGGATTCTTTGATATGGATTGGAGAAAGTTTTCTTTTGGGGCTGCCTAAATATGGCTTTACCGTCTTTTTGCCCCGATAATAATTTACTCCACCCAATCTAATCCGCAGGGCTCCAGCCATCGCCCCCTGGGGAAGAGCGGCATTTGGGCTATGATACTTGCTTCCGTCTCTAAACATAACATGGAAGGCACTCCTCCCATCTTTCCTAAACAAGAACGCTCCCAGTGAGATCAATACCCCTCCTAAGCGAGCAGGAATGTAGTTAGCGATATCATCTAATTTCGCTCCTGCCCAACCAAAGTCCTTATATTTTTTGTTTTGATACCCAATCATGGAGTCTAAAGTATTTATCGCTTTATAAGCAAAGGCCAAGGGAACACCGCCTAAGAAGAGATAGCATAGAGGAGCTACTACACCGTCTATGGTGCTCTCTGCTATAGACTCCACTACCCCTCGAATTATTCCCTTTTTCCTTAGATCTTTAGTATCCCTTCCTACAATTTGAGAAAGTCTCTTCCGGGCCGACTTAAGGTTCTTCTTCGCTAATGCTTGATAGACCCTTTCTCCTCCCTGAGCAAGTCCTCTTATAGAAAGAGTGGTAAAAGCGCCCCAGATGGTCACAATTAAACCCAGAACGGGGTGCAGCTCATAGGCTATTTTAATAACTGTCCAGGCAATTAAGAAACTTCCTCCCACAACAATAACCGCTAAAATAACCCCGGCAATCTTTTTACGATTTAATTCTTTGCCGTAAACGGTAAACCGTAAACTGTAAACCTTTCTTTCCAAAAATGAAATGGCTTTTCCCATCCAAACCACAGGATGGCCCAGCCACTCGGGATCCCCCAAGGTTAAATCCATGATATAGGCGATAACATATTCCAAGCCCACGGTAACTCCTTACTTTAAAGTAAAGACAAGGGAGACTTCCATCTGGAGAGAGGAACTGGCTATTTCCTTTGGATGGGGTGGGAAGGGGGAGGCTCTTTTTATGGTAGCGATTGCTTCCTGGTCTAAAATTTTAGATCCTGAGGAACGTATTAATTTAATCTCTTGACCCTTACCATTAGCTAAAATTACGAATTCAAGATGGGCAATCCCTTCAATACCTTGCTTCTTCGCCCACTCAGGATATCTTTTCACCTCTTCTATTTTCTGTTTGACCATATCCTGATAGCGGAGCATGGCTTCGTCGGCTGGGTTTAAGACCTCCACTCTTTCTGTGACCGGCTGGGGACTTACTTCTTCTAATGCTACCTCCTTAGCCTGTTTTTCAGGCTCTGCTTTCTCTATTACTTCTTTTATCTTCTTTTCCTCACCCATCCTCTCTATTTTAGGTAGAAGTGAAGGTTTCTCTATCTCTATCTGGAGAGTAAGTTCTTTGGGCTTCTCAAGCTTGGGCGAGTTGATATTAAATGAGGGCATACCTAAAAAGAAACCATGGCTAATAAGGGAAATTATAAATGTAGTTCTAATTACTCTATCTTTTAACATCTTCTTCTAATTTAGTAGAGATTATTAACCTCTCGGCCTCAGCCTGTCTGGCAAGGTCCATAACCTTAACCGCCAAGCCTAAGTCTATCTTCTCGTCAGCCTTGATAATTACGGTCTTCTTCTCGGTCTTTACTATCTCCATCTTTAATTGCTTAAGAAGGTTTTCTAAGGTTACCAGTTTTTCATTTAGATATAGGTTACTATCTTCTGTGATAGAGATAATAATATCTTCCTCGGCATGTAGTTTGGCAGTAGCCGCAGAAGGAAGGGTAATCTTTATCCCTGGTTGAGTAACAAAATGAGAAGAGAGCATGAAGAAAATCAGAAGGAGAAAGACGACATCTATTAAGGGAGCGATATTGAGGCGAGTGCTAACTCTTCTTCGTCCTTCAAATTCCATAGTTCTTATTCCCTTTTATCTTTTTCGCTTCGACTGGAACTGATTTTGTTCCTAGGAACTCGAGGAGTTCTGATGCTACCTCTTTCATCCAAGAAGACATATTGTCAATCTTGCCTTCAAAATAGTGATAGGCAACCAAGGTAGGTATAGCCACAGTCAACCCGGCGGCAGTGGTAAGAAGTGCTTCCCAGATACCACCAGCAAGCACACTGGCATCTACTCTGCCGCCCAATTCCTGGATCTTTACAAAGGCCTTAATCATCCCCACAACAGTGCCCAAAAGACCTATGAGGGGAGTGATGTTGCCAATAGTAGCCAGGCCTCTTAGATGCTTTTCTAAACCCCTCACTTCCCAGGAGCCCACGCGAGAGATTGATTTTTCCTGGACCGCAGCATCTTTTTTATGGTTCTGAATGCCACAGGCCAAGATGCGTGCTATTGGGGCTCGGGTTTTTTGACACAGGTCCAGGGCCTCTCTAACCTTCTTTTTTTGGAGAAGATTTCTTATGGATGCGAAAAACTCAGGAATATTTATCCTTATTTGATGGAAGTGATAGAGTCTTTCCAGAATAACGGCTACGGATATTACCGAACAGAGAAGAATGGGCCACATCAAGACCCCACCTTTTACCATAATGTCAAACATAATACAGCCTCCTTTCCATTTGAGTTAGGTAAGTTGAGTATGCTGAATTGGGGAATCGGTGAAGCGGCGAATCGGAGACTATTTTTCGTTCCCCGTGTCACCGTTTCACCCTTTCCCCGTTTCTTGAAATCTGCGGTCATTGCTTGATATTCATGCTCTCTCGGATGCCAGCGAAGCGCATCCGGCATCTGCGTTTTGATCTGCGATTATCTGCGTCTTAGAACTTTATCTTCATTCCCACTATCCCCGTCCTTCGGGGCATGGGATAGTGCTCTCTCATCTCATAGTTGGTATTGAAAACGTTGTTAATCCCAGCAAACCAGGTGAAATACTTCTTAGTGTATTCTACCCTGAGGTTGGTCAGGAAATAACGAGGGAGTTCTCTTGCTTTTGTATTGGCTTTATTAACGAAGCGAGAGTCAACGAACTCCTCTTCTATCCGAGCAAGAAGCCCAAATTTAGACTTATACTCTAAGTAGGCATTGGCCTTATGTATCGGCAGATAGGTAAGATGGTTGTTGTAATTAACTCCTACTGTCTTATTCCTCGTCTCTAACCAGGTATAGCCTATGCCACTTGATAAATACTTGCCCATCTTGGCCTTCAGTTCTGATTCTATCCCCCAGATTAAGGCTTTTTCTACGTTCGTCGGATTCCAGGTGTTGTCTCCATCCTCATCCGCCCAAATGATGAGGTCTTCCACTTCCCTTCTGAAGAAGGTCAGTTTTCCTAATAGATTCTTGGTGAAAACCTGGTCTATTCCCCCTTCATAGGCCCAGGCCTTCTCTGGCTTCAAATCAGGGTTTCCTACCCCCATCCCAGGATCATTGGCATAGAGGTCAGATAGGGTAGGGGCCCGGAAGGCTTTCCCTCCAGAGGCCCTCAAGGTAGTCTTCTTCGTCACCTTATAGAGGATGCTTGCTTTAGGAGAGCCCTCTGTGCCAAAGGCCGGATGGTAATCCCATCTGCTTCCTATGGTAAAGGTTAGAGGCTTGCATATCTTTATCTCATCCTGAATCCAATAGGCCTGGGTGGTCAGATCATGCTTAATATCCGGTCTCACCCCCGATTGTATAGAGTCTAACCCATCCTCATGAAGGTCAGTCCCAAGAGTAATCTTATTTCTCTTCCCAATCTCTATGGAGTACTCTGCCTCCCCTCCCAAGACATCCATTCTATGAAAGGAGGGCGCTTTGGTATGGGTGATATTTTTTAATTTCTCTTCCCTTCCGTAGGCCTTCAAAGAGAGGTTGGATCGCTCACCTAACTTTGCTTTCCATCCCAGGCTTCCCCAAACCCGGTGCTTATGATTTCTATCGTCATAATCCGGCGTAGTTTTCTTATCCGGATTTCCATGCTCCCCATTATAGTATCCACCCTCAAGGATGAATTTTGACCAACCAGCCAGATCATAAGTCAATTTTCCAAAGATGGCATGGGCGTCATAATCGCTGTTAGGCCGATGTCCCTGGGATTGATACTGCCCACCAGAGAGGAGGTAGCCAAACTTCTTTATCTTTGCCCCATGGGCAAACTTATTAATGAAGGTATTATGCGTAGCATAGGATGTTTCATAACTAAAGGTAGGCTTCTTGGGCGGCTTCTTGGTAATGATATTTATCACCCCACCCATGGCACCCGAGCCATAAAGAGCAGATCCCGGACCTCTCACCACTTCTACTCTTTCAATATGTTCCAGAAGAGGGAATTCGCCAAAATCTACATAGCCATATTGGATACAGTTCATCCTCTGACCATCGATCAAGACCAAAACCTGTTTCGATGAAGAACCACGCATACTCACCGTGGTAGAAGCCCCCATGGCTCCGTAACTATCTACCTTAACCCCGGTCTCCCTCTCTATTACTTCTCCGATGTTTCTCGCTCCACTCTTTGCAATCTCTTCTTTGGTAATGATGGTAGTGTGGAGAGATACATCTCCCAGGAGTTTGGGGGTTCTGGTGGGAGTGATAACTACCTCTCCTAAGTCAAAGATTTCTTCCTGCCTGCCCTCAGCCGCGTAGGCAGGAGTGAACAGTGAACAGTGAACAGTGAACAGTGAAGCCAGGATGCCGCTTAGTGCTGATAATAAAACTATTAAACCTCTTTTCCCTTTCATTTCTTACCTCCTCTTCCCTCCGAAGAGAGATAACGTTTTTGGTAGATAGCCAGGTCTCCTGACTTCCCGCACCTTTGGTTAACCTTCCCTCCCGATTCAAATCGAGAAGTGGTATTATTGCTCTAAAGCATATACCAAAGGCGCAACCTTCTAAAAAGATGCGGATTACAGTGGCGGGGCCATTCCGGATTTTAACCGGATTCCCTTAGGCTATCTACTCTTTTCCTTCACCTCCTCTCCATACACGGATTTCCTTTTACTGCCTATTGTTAATGCATATTTGACACGGATTATCGCAGATAAAATCAAACTTGTTTTCTTTTATTCCTACCAGATACTAAGAAGACGTGGGGCTTGAAAGAAACCGGGCTTTTTTCTACTACTACTAATGTTTTATAAACCTTCTCGATATTCTGATAGGTTAGAATCTCTTGAGGTGAACCCTCCTGAAATACTCTCCCCTCTTTTAAGAGGATTAGTCTCTCACAATACTCTGCTGCTAAGTTGAGATCATGGGATACCATGAGAACGGTCAAATTTCTCTTCTGGTTCAAGTTCTTAATCAGATTTAGGATCTCTACCTGATGATTGATGTCTAAATGGGCGGTTGGTTCATCAAGGAGGAGGATCTCCGGCTCCTGGGCTAAGGCCTGAGCAATTACCGTCCTCTGCCTCTCCCCTCCGCTTAAATCCTCCAAATTCCTCTCCTCCAATCCTAAGGTGTCTGTCTCCTCCATAACCCCTCGAACTACTTTTAAATCCTCTTCGCTTTCTAATAGTTGGAATCTTCTCAAGTAGGGGGTGCGACCTAAGAGAATAAAATCTCTTACAGAATAAGAAAAGAAGAGTTCCTGCATCCTCTGAGGAACAATAGCCATCCTCTTGGCTAATTCCCTATATTTAATCTCATCTAACCCTCTTTCCTCTAAAGTCACCCTTCCCTTCCAGGGCTTGAGTATCTTACTGATTACTCTTAGAAGAGTCGTCTTGCCGCTTCCATTGGGCCCGATCACCCCTAAAAAATCTCCCTTTTTAATGGTAAAGCTAATATCATTCAGGATGGCTTTTGTATTATATCCTGTGGTCACTTTCTCTAATTTGAGCATCTCATTTCCCCAACTTTAGTCTCTTCTTGGTAAGAAAATAGATGAAGAGCGAGCCACCAAGAATCCCAGTAATTACTCCCACGGGGAGTTCCAGGGGAGAGATGATAGTTCTCGCTAAGGTATCGCTGGCGATTAGAAATATCCCTCCTGCCAGACAGGAAGTAGGAAGGAGGATCCTATGGTCTGGACCGACGAAGAGGCGCATGAAGTGAGGAACAAGTAATCCTACAAAACCGATTATTCCCGATACCGAGACCGCTACTCCAGCGATTAAAGAACCTAAGATGAATAGGGTTCTCTTCGTCCTTTCAATATTTACTCCCAGATGCAGGGCCTCCTCCTCTCCTAAAGATAGGACATTCAGGTCCCGACTAAAAAGGAAAGAGATGGCTATTCCGACCAAGATAATGAGTGAGACTAACTTTATAAGGGGAAAATTGGACTCTTCCAGGCTCCCCATAATCCAGAATAATATTCCGTGCAATTGATGTTCCCGAGATAAGGACATGATGAGAAGGATGATGGCAGAGGCAATGAAGCTTATCATCACCCCGGTCAGTAAGAGCATAGATATTCTAAGATATCCTTGCCTCCGGGCAATGAAATAGACCAGGGAAACGGCTCCCAGGGCTCCCAGGAATCCCGCTAAGGGGAGGATTCTGAAGCCAGCAATAATGGATAAGCTTACTCCTAAGGCCGCTCCCCCAGAGACCCCTAAGGTATAGGGCGAAACTAAGGGATTCCTAAACATCCCCTGGAAAATGACCCCGGTAACACTTAAAGCTCCGCCCACAATCAGGGCTAAAATAATACGTGGGAGCCGGATATCAAAGAGAATAGAATATTCAATGCTTTTCTCTCCAGAAATAATCAAGGGAATAATCTTTTTAAAAGGAATCCCGGCTGAGCCCATGCTTAAAGAGAATAGTCCCACAACTAAAAGGAGCCCCATCAAGGCCAATATCCAGATAATCCAGCGGATCAATTTCTTATCCATCTATTCCTTTCCGTTCTTTTATTCCTTGATCAAAAGGATGTTTAATTTTTCTTATTTCGCTTACTAAATCAGCCCTTTCAATCAGCCACTGCGGTGCTCCTCTTCCAGTGAAAACGATCTCCAGCCCTTCGGGTTTCTTTTCCAGGAATCTCAAGATCTCCTTTTTCCCAAGATAACCTTCCCGCAAAACAATGTTCATTTCGTCAAGGATGAGCAAATCGTAATCCTTTTGGAATGTTCCTTCGATGAAAGAAAGTGCCTTCAAACACTTCTTTCTCCCTTTCTCAAAGCCCATCTTCTTGTAAGAATGGAGTTTTACAGGAATAAGATCATGGACCTCAATGCCCAGTCTTTTTAAAACCTTGCCCTGTCCTTGTTCGAAGATATCCCGGGGTTTAAAGAAAGTAATAAAACAAAC
The DNA here is from genome assembly GCA_030615855.1 of bacterium. Classification (GTDB taxonomy): domain Bacteria; phylum UBP18; class UBA7526; order UBA7526; family UBA7526; genus JAUWXM01. The sequence goes on from JAUWYL010000004.1 coordinate 13,424, forward strand.
CTTAAAGTTATAGGCAATAGCCCGAACAGCTAACCCCAGGCTGGCGGTAGTCTTTCCCTTACCATTCCCGTAGTAGACCTCAATCAGCCCTTTCTCCATCTCAATCCCCTTTCTTTGGGTGAAGGAATTCCGCTATCTCCTCCAGGGCCTCAACGAAACTTACCGGTGTGGGACTACAGGTCTTATTAGAATCAATGATATATATTCTGTCATTCTTGACTGCATCCAGGGTCTTAAACTTCCTCCAAACTTTTTTCTCTTCTTCGCCCACAATGCCCATGGTTACGATGATAATTACTTCAGGGTTTTGCCTGATAACATCTTCCCGGCTGTAAAGTCCACTCTTCGCTCCGCGAGCAATGTTTATCCCGCCGCCGAGAGCGATGAGATCTTGAATAAACGAATCTTTGATTATCGTAAATAATGGCCTTGCTCCTATCTGAACGAAAACTTTTGGCTTGGGCAGGCCTTTAATCCCTTTACTGATGGAATCTATCTTATTTTTCATCTGGCAAACTATCTCTTCCGCTTCAGCTTCTCTTCCAACAATCCTCCCTAATTCCATAAACTGCTCACAGATCTGGGAAAAATTCTTGTTCTCATAGAGGGGGAAAGAAATGACCCTCATGCCCAGAGATTTCAGTTTTTCAATCTGCCCAGGATCGGTTAAAGATGTAGCCAGTATTAAATCTGGTTTGAGAATCAGTATCTTTTCCAGGTCCACTTTAATTACTGTGCCCACCTTTTCTTTTTCCTTAGCTTCAGGGGGGCGGTCGCAATATACGGTTGTGCCCACAATTCTATCCTCCATTTCCAAGAGATAGAGTTCTTCAGTTATGGCGGGACTTAAGGAGACAATCCTCTGGGGCGATTCACCTCTTGTTTGTGAGATTAGGAGAAGAGAAATAGATAAAATTAGGATTAAAATACTTATCCCCTTAATTTTCACTTTAAGTCTCCATTAGGAGGTTAGAATCTGGTTCATGGTGAGATACTGCATATCCCAGTCCTTGATAATCAATTTAGATATTTCATCGATTCTCTTAAAATCCTCTAATAGCTCATCTGAGCGAACCTCTATACACTTATAGGGATCGGGCTTATAGGCAGTGTTAGTGGTATAAAATTCGACATGGTCTAAGTAGCTTCTGGCAACATTGAAGGCCTTTAACATCTTCTTTTCGGTCGGTCTTCTTTTTGAAATGTTATTCTTCACATATTCGGGTGAGAATTGGTATATTTTATAAGTTATACCTTTATTAATCTTACTTAAAAATCTTGCTATCTCTTCAATCTCACCAAAGTCTATGACGTCTGGAATGAATATTGTTCGCACATAAAAATTTAGACCATATCTATTTAATATCTCTACCGCTTTTAATACCTTAGCATTGCTTTCACCAGTGTACCATTTATGAATTTTATCGTGGTATGCTTTCAGGTCTAATTTAATATAATTCACATCTAAAGACCTTAGCTCTTTAACTAAGTCTTTACCGAGCAGATGGCCATTGGTTGAGATACCAATTTTACTCACCTGGAGTTCTCTTAATTGGCGGATTAGAGAAAGTAGGTAATCGGTATTCATCGTTGGCTCGCCACCTGTAAATTGAACATCCTCGATCATTTCGCCATAGATGAACTGGCAAGACTTAATAAGTAGATTGAGAAGTTCCTCAACTGACAGGGCTCTGCCCACTTCTTGCTTGGCGATGGCAAAGCATCCTCGGCAATCAAAATTACAGCCGGATAGATTGATCTTCACTTTTCTCTTGGGGCTTACCACAAATGTTAAGAATGGCACTCTTCTGCATAAGGTCATTTAGTACCTTCCATTTTGTTTCAAAATGGCTTCCTTTACAGCAGAGGTCACCGCTCTCGCCATCAATTCTCCGGCCTTAGTATGCCCACCCACATAGCTTATTCTTGGGCCATTGCCTGATACGATTACAATATTATCGGTTCCTGTGCCCGTGGCCTGAATTTCAGGACTATACGAACTCCTTATATCCATATCTTGGAAGGCTATTACTTTGGACTCAGTTATAGTAATTATGCTTCTCGACATGGCACCATCCGTGAGTGATGCATTGGTCAAAACTATTATATTGACGGTACCGAGGCGCTCGAATTTGCCTTCCTCCTTCTCCACACTTCCCGCTTTGTCTACTCCCACCCTCTGGGCGTTAGATTTCGCTCCCGCGGTAACGCAGGCATAGACCCTGAAGTCTTCGTATTCTTCCCTCTTGATGGAAAGGTTATCCATATCTGCGCCCGTAAACAACATGGCTACATCACCGGGCTCGAGTTTTAAATCAGCACAGATTCTTTCCTCATATTCCTTCCTATTTTGATGAACGAAGTCCCAGAGCTCAGGGGGATTGTAGTGATTAGCCACGTATCGCACTTTCTTAAATCCTTCCAAGGTGCTCAAGGCCTTTCTTCTCTCGGCAAAGAAGATGAGAAAGGTTTTTACTTCAGTCTCTTTAAAGCGATGATAGATTATCTGCGCTTTTATATCTTCCAAATCCAAAACAATCTCTTTACTTCTCATTTTTAGGGATAACCTCCAAGAACCAATGTTTGTTTTTAAACACTTTTCTGCCGGTTGTAAACTTTACAGGCTCTCTAAAAATTGGCTCATCAAAGACAAAGGTATGGTATTCACCTTTCTCTCCACAGAGATCGATATTGCCTAATCTCTTCAGGTCTTTTATGAATTCTTCATCTATTCTACGGCCCAGCCACTCTTTGCCTAATAAATCAGCCTTAGTGGCTACCACAATGGCTTTGAAACCAGCTCGGATAAATTCTTTCAGTAATCTCTCCCGATCTTTTCCCCATAAAGGTAATACTGGTTTAATTTCTATCTCTCTACAAACTCTTTCTATCCAATCCCGGTGTTCCTGAAGGTCGATATCACCGAAAATACCTATCTCAACACCCTCCTTTTTCAACTCTGAAACTGTTCTTTTAAACACCTTTTCATAACTTTCCCAAGTAGTCTTCCTTTGGATGATGGGGATGCCCATGGCATCCGATTGGGCCCTCAAAAGAGCTGAGCTAAGTCCGTGGGAGCGAGAACGTTTACCATCCTCTGATACCATATTTACAAGATATTCGACCTTAAGGTTCTTGTTCTGCATCGCTCTATAACAGGCTAAAGATGTTTCCTTGCCTCCACTCCAGGAAACAAATGCCTTTTCCATTTACATCCGCCAGTCCAAAACATTTCCGCAAATCTGGCAATGAAAGCTATTTAAATTCATCCCCGCCCCGCAGCCTGGACAGGTTTTCTGATTATTTTTAGGTTCAGTAATTTCTCCCACTTCCTTTTTGTAAATCTCATAATAGTAGAGATGCTCCTTATTCATAAACTTCACTGGATATCGCCTGTTTTTATGTTCAAACTCTTCATCCGGGATCTTTGAGGTAATAATCTCTCTTAATTTTCTCATACCCGAGCCATACTCCAAGGGTCTCTTATCCTGCCAGATAATCTTAGCAGGCAACATCTTCTTAAAAGCCTTGCGCAAAATCCATTTTCCCCATAAATTTCCGTTTTCTTCTTTAATCTTAAGTTCTACGGGTATCTTGAGGGAAAAGTCGATAAATTCTTTGTCCAGAAAGGGCTGTTTGACCTTAATATTAAAAAAACTACCCAACTCATTAGAACTAAATTGTAGCGAAGAAGATATTTTTTTAATGTATTTATCCAAATTTTCTATATCCTTCACCCCGCTCGTGCTTGCACGGGCGGGGTTCATGAAATCATAGCCGGCAAAGAGCTCATCGCTTCCATCGCCAGTCATTATCTCTTCCATTCCCATCCCCTTTGCTAATTTTAGGCCAAAGTAAACAACCAGGTCATTGGGGATTGCCGGATCAAAGCTCTTAAGGATCCTTATTACATCTGGAATAGAATCTATCGCTTCATCTATACTCACCCTTCTGTGATAATGCTTTAGTTTTAAATTCTTGGCCACTAATCCAGCATATGAGATATCCTCTCCAAAGGATTCCAGGCTGACCGTGATGGCCTTCATATTGGGATTTAAAACCGCTAAGATACTGGTATCCAATCCTCCAGAAAAGAGTAGCCCCTCTGCAGAATTCCGCCTGACAGCCTCTCTCAATTTTTTTCTTAGTTCGCTAGAGACTACTTTCACAGAATTCCCTTGGTGAGATTAAAAAGTAAGAAAAGAATGAATAGGGTTCCCACTTCAATTATCTCGTTTACTGCTCCTAGGGTATCACCCGTCATTCCTCCAATCCTTTTAGAAATAAATCTCGTCAAAAGAAGGGTCAGAGCTAGAATGAAGAGGAATAGTTCCAGGCCCAAGATCTTTAAGAAACCTCCAGTAATTATTAAGGCAATTAAACTGGCAACAATTAGCTCTTTTCTTCCACAATAATCAAGAAACGCCTTTCCTGTTCCTTTCTTCCGAGCATAAATAGATAAAGAAGAAGCGACCACCATAGCCCATCTTCCCATAACAGGAAAGAGAAGTAGGGCCCCCCTCTTTATTTCTAAAGGCATCTCGTGGAGCAGGACTAACTTGAGCATTATTAAAGAGACTACTCCCACTATGCCAAAAGCGCCCACCCGGCTATCCCTCATAATTTTTAGAATCTCTTCCTTCGTTTTTCCTCCAGAGAGTCCATCAATAGTATCGATAAAGCCATCGATATGTAAGGCCCCGGTTAGAATGATTAAAGCAATGATAGTTAAGGCATCTGCTACTAAGGGAGCTAAAAGAATAGAGAATCCCCAGTTGACTAGAACTAAAATCCCACCTAAAATCAATCCCACAATCGGGAAATAGGCCATGGACTTTCCCAGTCTCTTCTCATCTTTAGGATATTTACCCACAGGAACTCGAGTTAAAAATCGAAGAGCGATTAACAAATTTATCATTTTTCCTCTATACTTTTCGAGACTTCAGCAGATTCGAAGGTTGCCATCTCGGTCAATATCTTCACTCCGACCTCAATGAGACTAATCCCTAAACAAGCGCCGGTTCCTTCGCCCAAGCGCATATCCAAGTCTAGCAAAGGTCGTAATCTCATCCTTTCCAAGATAGCCCTATGGCCTACCTCAACTGAAGAGTGGCTAGCGAAGATATAATCTTTTACTTTGGGTTCTAATTCGAAGGCGATCAATGCTCCAGCAGTAACGATGAAACCATCAGTAACCACTGGTATCCTGTGAGCTGCTGCTGCCAGAAAGGAACCGGCCAATCCTCCGATCTCGAAGCCCCCTACCTTGGCCAAGACATCTATGGGATCCTTTGGATTAGGTCTATTTAATTTGATAGCCCTCTTTATTACCTTTATCTTATTTTCAAATATTCCATCATTTATTCCTGTTCCCCGACCAGTAACCTCTTCTACTGGCCTACCAGTAATGACTGCCGTGACAGCGCTTGAGGGCGTAGTATTCCCTATCCCCATGTCTCCTAAGCCCAGGATGTCGATTCCCTTCTTATACTCTTCCTCAAATACCTCTATTCCGGCCTCAATAGACTCTATTGCCTCTTCCCTGGTCATGGCCGGCCCCTTGGCCATATTCTTTGTCCCATACTCTATCTTTTTAATTTTTAATTTTTCATTTTTCATTTTTAATTCGCTAGCTACCCCCATATCTACAACTATTACTCTTGCTCCTATATGGCGGGCTAAGACATTTATTCCCGCTCTTCCCCGTATGAAGTTATAGACCATCTGGGGGGTTACTTCTTGGGGGAAGGCGCTTACTCCTTCTTTAACTACTCCATGGTCTCCGGCCATAGTGAAGATAACTTTGTTCTTAAAGGAAGGGTTCTTTTCCCCAGTAATTCCTACTACTTTCTTGGCCAATTCTTCTAACCTTCCCAGAGAATCTTGTGGCTTAGTCAGATTATCTAGTCTCTTTTGAGCCTCTACCATTAGTTTCTTATCAACTGGCCCTATTCTTTTGATTATTTCTTCAATCCTTCCCATTTACATCACCCCTTCACTTTTACTGGAATTCCAGATACCACCAGATAGACTTCATCTGCTGCCTGGGCGACTATCTGGTTTGCTCTGCCTGCTATATCTCTAAACCTTCGGGCTAATTTGTTATCCGGTATAATCCCCATTCCTACTTCGTTAGAGACTATCAAAACGGTTGCCTTAATCTCTCTTATTTTGTTTACCAGTTGCCTAATTTCTTTTAAAACATCCTTTCTACCGCTCAATAATAAATTAGAAATTAAGAGGGTGAGGCAGTCTAAGAGAATGACCTCACTCTTTTCTGCTATTCGGGATAATACTTCAGTAATATTCTTCTCCTTCTCTACTGTTCTCCAGTGAGAAGGACGATTCTTTCGATGAATCTTTATCCGCAGTTCCATCTCCTTATCTCTTGCTTGGGCAGTAGCAATATAGGTCACTTTCTTACTTAACCTATTGGCCAACTTCTGGGCGAAAGTGCTCTTGCCGCTCCTCGCTCCTCCAGTAATGAATATTAACCTTCCCATCTTTACCTCGCTTCGCTCGGAGTTAACAGTTTACAGTTAAAATTAAAAATGAAAGATTAAAAGATTTTTATTCGTGTCATAAAAAAATCCTCAAGGCCTTCTTGAAGGAACCTTGAGAATAAAAAAAGTACTTCAACCTTCCCTCGAAGGCCAGTTACTTCAGTATCCAGTGAGGTTTCCTGGCTCTCCCGCACCTTTGGCTAACCTTCCCTCCCGACTTAAAGCGAGAAGTGGTATTATTGCTTCCGAGCATATGCCAAAGGCACAACCTTTTAAAAAGGTGCAGGATTACAGTGGCGGGGCCACTCCGGTTTCTCACCGGATTCCCTCCACCTGGATACTTACTAGATTTAGTTACTAAATCTAGTTTAACCTATTATTTCTCGTTTGTCAAATTTTTTATTGGGTGGGAGGTATTATTCTGGAGCAAAACCTCTGCTTCATTGCTTTGATACTCGATAATGGAGATTCCTCCATTACTGGTGATCGTCTTCCACCAATCGTCAAGTCCCAAACCCAAGGCATCCATGAGGATGATACGAATCGGCCCCCCATGGGTGACAATGGCTACCCTTTGATTGGGGTAAGTGCTAATAATTTTCTTTATTGTAGTCCTGGTACGTTCTGCTAATTCCTGGATGCTTTCTCCCCCGGGAATCTTAATCTTAGAGGGCTCTCTCTCCCATTCATCAAGAAGCCCTCTCCACTTCCTTTGAATTTCGTCATGCGTCTTCCCTTCCCAATCACCGAAGTCGATCTCCCTTAACTGGGGAAGGATATTTATCTTCAAGGAGTGATAACGATTTATAGCCTTTGCTGTATACTCTGTTCTTTTTAGGTCGCTGGAGTAAATGGCATCTAAGGGTTCGTTTCTTAACCTCAGGGCGATCTTCTCTGTCTGCCTCTTCCCCTTTCTTGTCAAGGGCGTATCCCTATGCCCCTGATACCTTCTATCCCTATTGTAAGGCGTTTCTCCATGTCTTATCAAAATTAAGGTAGTGCTCATAGCTTCGCCTTTGCTTCCTTCAATTTTTCTACGATCTCATAGGGGGCCTTCACTCTTCCCAAGCGTATCTCTCCTTTGGCCTTTCCATGGCAGTCACTTCCCCCGGTAACTAAGAGACCATACTTCTTCGCCAGACTTATGTAATAACGAGCGACAGAAGGAGGGTTTATGACATCATAGGCTTCCAGGCCCATAAGACCATTCTTTACCAATTGTGGGATGAGCTCATCGACCTTTGTCCCTGCAGGGTGGGCAAGAACTGGGATTCCACCTGCTTTCAAGATGATATCTATAGCCTCAGAAGGCCTCAGTTTATACTTAGGAACAGAGACTGGGCCTCCGCTTCCCAAATACCTCCAGGCGCCCTCAGGAATATTTGAAGCATATTCTTTCTCTACTAGAACCTGAGCGATGTGAGGTTTACCGATGGAGCCCTTTCCGGCGATCTCTTCCACCCTTCCGAAGTCAATTTCCATTCCTAAACTTTTTAGCCTTTTGACCATCTCCTTTGCTCTCTCATATCTCGCTTTCCTGAAAAGGGCTAGTTTCTTCTGGAATTCTTCATCCTCACAATCAATATAGTAGCCCAGGATGTGAACCTCCTTCTTCCCGTAATCGCTGGAAAGCTCCACCCCAGGCACTACCTCTAATCGGTACTTAGAGGCTGTCCTCTGGGCTATCTCGATTCCATCTGTGACATCATGGTCCGTTATCCCTATCGCTACCAATCCCTCTTTGTGAGCGTACTCTATTACTTCTTTGGGAGTAAGTGCTCCATCTGAGATGGTGGTATGAATGTGAAGGTCAACCCCGCCCCTTTTACTTTGGGGTATTTCTTTAAAGTAGAAAGGGGCGGGGTCAACGTATTTTTCGGGCATAATATTTTCTTATAGAGAATTTCCAATATCCCCGCCGAAGGCGAGGCTCGCCAAGGGCGGCAATACCCAATTTCCAATGATTTCGGATTGATCATTTGGCATTTAAGTAGTTTGGTCCGACCATCCGTTTTTACCGGATGGACGGATAGAAATTGGAAATTAGCAATTAGAAATTCGCTGTTTCTCCTTTTCTTACCTGCTCACTTTCTTAGTTTCTTATTTTTTTCGTGGGCTATTCTATCGAGGAGGGCATTGACGAACTGGCTCGACTTCTCTGTGGAAAATTTCTTGGCTAATTCTACCGCTTCATTCAGACTTACCTTAACGGGGATATCCGGGCAGTAAAGAATCTCGTAGGCTCCTAAGCGCAGGATATTTCTATCCACAGTGGGCATCCTCTTCATCTCCCAGTGTTCGGCATAGCAAGCTATCTTTTCATCAATGGCCTTGATATTCTCCCAAGTGCCCTCGACTAATCTATTGGCAAAGTCCTTTATCTCTCTTGGGTGTCTGTGGAGAAACCAAAAGGTCTCTAAGGCTTCTTTTAGATTCTCCTGGCCACTATCCAGCTGGAAGAGAATCTGTAAAGCCAGCTCTCTCGCTTTTCGGCGTCTACCCATCAATTTCTCCCGTGGTTACTAACAGTTAATATCAGTTAATAGTGGTTAATATCAGTTACTCTATTCACTGCAACTGATTTTAATCGTTGATAACATTTTTAACCGATATTAACTTTTTTTCGTTCTTACTTTTTCAGTTGGGCGAAGAGGTCTGCCATCTCGATGGCGGTGATGGCTGCATCCCGTCCTCTATTGCCTTCCTTTGTTCCTGCTCTCTCAATGGCCTGCTCTATGGAGTCTGCAGTGATTACTCCAAAGATGACAGGAACTCCGGTAGCAAGGCTGGTAGAGGCCACCCCCTTTGCCACCTCACTTGCCACATACTCAAAGTGGGGGGTAGTTCCCCGGATGATGGCCCCAAGACAGATCACGGCATCAAACTTTTTGCTCTTGGCCAGCCTGCTTGCTGCATAGGGAATCTCAAAGGAGCCCGACACCCTGGCCACGGTAATATCTTTCTCATCTGCTCCATGGCGCAAAAGGCCATCCAGCGCTCCTTCTAAGAGTCGCTCGCTGACAAACTCGTTGAACCTGGCTACTACTATACCAAATCTTTTCCCTTTTGCCAAGACTTTTCCTTCATAGGTCTTTGTCATTTTTCTCACCTCCTTCTAACACAGATTTACACAGATAGATTATAGATTACAGGATGCACTTCGTTAGCATCCTAGAGAGCATAAATAGTTAAGCATTGTCACAGATCACAGATAATTGCTAATTTTGCATTTTTATTTTGCATTGATTCTACTTTTTTACTTTCCTACTTTCCTACTCTCCTACTTTTTACTTATCCAGTTTTAGAATGTGTCCTAATTTTTCCTTCTTCGTCTTTAGATACTTTTTGCTTATTCTCATTGTTTTAATTTCGATGGGGACTCTCTTTATTATTTTCAAACCATATCCCTCCAGGCCCACGATCTTCCTTGGATTATTGGTTAAAAGTCTAATGCTCTTAAGTCCCAGGTCCACTAAGATCTGGGCTCCGATCCCATAATCCCTCAAGTCTGGCTTGAATCCCAGTTCGATATTTGCCTCTATGGTATCCTTTCCCTCATCCTGTAAGCGATAAGCTCTCAACTTATTTATTAAACCAATCCCCCTTCCCTCCTGATGCATGTAGAGTAATACCCCGCACTTCTCTCTTGCTATGGCTTTCAACGCTGCCTCAAGCTGTGCCCCGCAATCGCATCTCAGGGATCTGAAGACATCGCCCGTCAGGCATCTAGAATGAACCCGAACCAGGACATCCTTCCTTTTCTTAATATCCCCCATAACCAAGGCAATGTGATGCTCTCTATCCAGGATGCTCTCATATAATATTCCTCGGAAATCTCCATATTGAGTGGGTAGTTCAAAGTCAACGATCCTTTTCACCAATTTTTCTTTTCTCCGGCGGAATTCAATTAAATCGGCGATAGTCACAATCTTCAGGTTATGTTTTTTAGCGAGTCCTCTTAGCTCCGGTAATCGGGCCATGGTCCCATCGGAAGCCAAGATCTCACAGATTACTCCCGCAGGATATAGTCCGGCCAATCTTGCTAAGTCCACTGCTGCCTCAGTATGGCCGGCCCGGGCCAGGACCCCTCCCTCCCTATAGCGCAGAGGAAGGACATGCCCCGGTCGGGCGAGATCCTCTGATTTTGTTTTGGGATTTAAGACCGTTCTTATGGTTGTTGCTCGATCATGAGCCGAGATGCCAGTAGTGGTTCCCTCCTTAGCGTCTATGGATACCGTGAAGGCTGTTCCCAAGAGACTAGTGTTCTCCGGCTCCATTAATGAGATATTGAGTTCCTCTAGTCTTTCTCCAATGATGGGAAGGCAGATTAATCCCCGGGCATATTTTGCCATGAAGTTAATCGTCTTTGGAGTCACCTTCTCTGCCGCCAGGACAAGGTCCCCCTCGTTCTCCCGGCTTTCATCATCTAAGACGATGATCATCTTCCCTTTTCTAATCTCTCTTATTGCTTCCTCTATTGAATCGAACTTCATTCCTTTCACCTCGTGTAACCGTGTTTTTTCAAGAAATCTAAAGTAATGCTTTTCTCTTCCTTTATCGTTTTAAAAACATATTTCCCGATTATGTCTGCCTCAAGATTGACCTTATCCCCCACCCTTTTAAGGCCCAGGGTAGTCACTTCTAAGGTATGAGGAATGATGGAGACGCTGAATCTATTTTTGTTAAAATCAACAATGGTCAGACTTATTCCATCTAGGGTGATGGAACCTTTAGGGATGATATAGTTCATAATTTCATTTGGGGCTTCAATCTCAAAGAGGAAAGTATCTCCTTCCTTAATTCTCTTTCTTATAATTCCCACCCCATCGATATGCCCAGTAACGAAATGGCCTCCCAATCTTTCACCCATCTTTAAGGCCCTCTCTAAATTCACCTTCTCTCCAATCCTTAACTCCCCAAGACTTGTTCTTCTCAATGTCTCTGCCCCAACATCTATTTTAAACTGGCTAACTGGCAAACTGGCTAACTGGCTAACCGTCAAACATACCCCATTCACCGAAATACTATCTCCCTTCTTCGTGTCTTTTATCACTTCTTTACCAGAGATGGTAAGTTCCATAGATTTCGCTCTTCTCTTGATACTTTTAACTGTTCCCATCTCTTCTATCAATCCAGTAAACATTTCTTTCTCCTGCTTATTTAGGGGGCTGTTGGTTTACCGTTAACGGTTAACGGTTCACGGTAAACGATTAGCTACGTATCCTTCTATGAGCACATCCTCTTCAAATCTTTTGACGCTAATATCTTTTAATTTTATGGCGTCTTTTATTCTTTCTATTCCTCCCCCTTCTACTGGAGTAAGTGCTTCTTCTCCTCCGATTATTTTGGAGGCGATAAAGAACAGAACCTTATCCACTAGACTATTCTCCAAGAATGAGGCATTGATCTTTCCCCCTCCCTCAACCAAGAGGCTGGTTACCTCTAATTCCCCAAGTTTTTTCAATAATTTTTTCAAATTAACCTTTTTATCTCTATCCTTAATAATTAAAACCTTGACTCCCTTCTTTCTTAATGCTTCTATCTTCCTCTTTAATGCAAACTTTGTCGTAGCAATAATCGTTGGGGCCTTTTTATTTAAAACTCTCGCCCTTAGAGGAATCCTTGCCTTGCTATCTACAACAATGCGTATAGGATTTCTAACTGGGATCCTGGATCCTGGATCCTGGATCCTGGATGTTAATCTCGGATTATCTTTCAAGACCGTCTCTATACCGACTAAAATAGCGTCTACTTCTCTTCTCAATTTATGAACATACTTCCGTGATTTCTCATTCGTAATCCACTTGGAATCCCCAGTCTTAGTAGCGATCTTTCCGTCTAAGCTCATGGCGGTCTTCAGGATAACGAATGGCTTCTTGGTAGTAATGTATTTAGTATAGGCTTCGTTTATCTTCTTCGCTTCTTCTTCCAAAACCCCTACCTTTACCTCTATTCCTGCTTTTCTTAGTTTTTTAACTCCTCTACCACAATTCAGGGGATTAGGGTCGATCATGGCTATTACTACTTCCTTTATCCTAGAAGAGATTATCCTTTTGGTACAGGGTGGGGTTCTTCCGAAATGGGCGCAGGGCTCTAAATTAAGATATAGAGTAGCACCTCTTGCTCTTTCTCCCGCCATATTCAGGGCGTTAATCTCTGCGTGAGGTTCCCCTGCCCTTCTATGACACCCCCTTCCAATAATTCTATTATCTTTAACAATAACCGCCCCCACTAAGGGATTGGGAGAGGTCCTTCCCTTCGCCTTAATTGCTAACCTTAGAGCCAATCTCATATACTTTTTATTGTTCATATTTACCTGCTTGCCCCGTAGCATCCCGTAGGGATTGGTATGGGATCTGCCAGTCAGCCAGTTGTTTTTTTATTTGCGATGATTCGCGTACAAAGAAAAAGCCCCGAAGACTTCTCTTCGGGGCTTATTTCGCGCTTTGACGGAAATTTTGCGTTTTCGCGTTTACAATCTTCTCCCGTCCGGACTAGACCGTCGGCACCGGAATCGCACCGGTTCAATCCGGACATAACCATATCCAGACTCGCGGGCTTCCTGCCTATCGGCAGGCAGGTTACCGCCGATCGAGGAATTCCACCTCACCCCGAAGATTCACCCCGCTCCTCCATGAGGGGCGGGGTTCAGCCAATATTCAATTACAAAATTAGATTAACACAAATAATCTCAGTTGTCAAATTATATTTTTATTCGCGCTCTTATTCTTTTGCTTTCATTCGCGATGATTTGCGTCTCTGTCTCTCGATCTCCTCCTGGGCAAACTTAACCGAGACCAGCTTCGATACCCCGGATTCCTCCATGGTCACTCCATACATGGTATCCGAGGCCTCGATGGTTCCCCGATTGTGAGTAACGATAATGAACTGTGACTTTTTGGCAAATTCTACCAACACCCGGGTAAATCTACTGATGTTCGCTTCATCCAGGGCGGCGTCGATCTCATCTAGGACACAGAAGGGAGAGGGCTTGACCATGAAGATACCAAATAATAGAGCGATGGCCGTCAGGGCCTTCTCCCCTCCAGATAAGAGGGAAATACTTTTCAAAGTCCTTCCTGGCGGTCGAGCCTTGATCTCTATTCCTGATTCTAAGATATTCCGCTCATCCAATAGGACTAGGTCCGCCTTCCCTCCTTCGAATAGTCTAGTGAATACCATATTGAAATTCTCTCGTATTTGTTCAAAGGTTTTGGAGAAGAGGCTTCTCGTTGTCTTATTGATCTTAGCAATGGCCTCTTTAAGAGAAGTGGCGGCTTCTTCCAGGTCCTTCTTCTGGCCAGTCAAGAAGTTATACCTCTCCTCAAGTTCCTTATGCTCCTCCATGGCCACTAAGTTCACCGGTCCCATGGCCTCCATCTTCTCTTTCAACTCTCTTATCCTTACTCTATAGCCTTCCCTATCTTCTATCTCCTGTATCTGATAATCCCTTTCAATCTCTTCTAGGGAAACCCCATAATCCTCTCTCACTCTGCGAGAAAGGTTCTCCAATTCGAGGTTGAGCTCCCGGCCCTGGAAAGTTAATTCATTAAACTGACCCTGAAATCTTTCGCCTAAGGTCCTGACCTCTCTCAATTCCTCCTCTCCTTTAGATACTTCGCCAGCAATTTCTTCCTTTTTCTTTTTTAGGTCTTCAAGTTCTTTTTCTGCCTCTTCGCTTTCTCTCGATAATTCCTTCTGCCTATCTTCCTCTTTGGCGATTAAATCTCCAATCTCTTCCTTTCTCGTTCCTCCCTCATCGACCTCTTCTTGGCGGGCCTTGATCGACTGGACGAGGTCGTTTAAATTCTCCCTCATGCGCCCCAGACTTTCTCGAAATCCAGTCTCCTTCTCTACCAAGGAAGCGATAGAGATCTTAAGTGCCGTCACCTCACTACTATTTTTACTAATCTCTTTTTCCCTTTCCCCAATCTCTTCCTTTAACTTAGCCGTCCTCTCCTGGGTCCCAATCTCCTTCTCCTTGAGATTTTCTAACTGGGCCTCCAGTTCTTCCCTCTTCTTGGTTAGTTCCTCCCCCTCTTTATCCAGTTCCTCGGCTTCTGTCTTTAAGAGCGAGAGGTCTTTCTTTATCCTCTCTCCTTGAGAGTTGATGCTTGCTAAGTCCCTTTCCTTAAAATTTATCTCCAGTTCCTCTTTCTTGATATCGGAATCGATGTTTGCCACTCTTTTTCCAATCTCGAGCAACCTCTTCTCTAGATTAGCCCTATCCTTCTCTAACTTCTTAAGGTTCTCGTTCAGGGCCTTGAGCTCTCTGGCGAGTCCTTCTTTCTCCCTCTCTTTCCCCAGCAAGCGCCTCAGAGAACCACCAGTAATTTCCCCCTGAGGAGTAACTATCTCTCCTTCGAGGGTAACTACTCTGATATCTCCCCTTGCCTGCCTGCTGATTTCAAAGGCCGCCTTAAGGTCTTCTACCACCAAGGCATTTCCTAAGAGATACTCTATAATCGGCTGATATCTTGCTTCATACTTGACGAGGCCAGAAGCAAGGCCAATGGCTCCCTTCTCCTTTATCAGAGAAGAGGGATTCAATCTTCTACCTGGCTTAATGGCCTTTAAGGGAAGGAAGGAGGCCCTTCCCAGACTCCTGGCTTTCAGATACTCCACGGCCTCTTGGGCGGCCTTCACATCCCGGATAACAATATCCTGTATCCTCTCCCCCAAGGCAGCTTCGATGGCCTTCTCATATTCTGGGGAGGTCTGGATTAGATCTATTACCACTCCCTCGATGCCCGATAGTCTATCCCGGGCAAGGAGAACCTCTCTCACTCCGCCATAGTAACCTCCAAGCCCTTCTTGTAGGAATTCTAAATGGGAGGTCTTCTTCGTTATCTGGGCCTTCAATCCATCGATCTTTTCCTCTAGGGCGTGAAGCCCTTCTCCATCTCTCTTCTCCTCTTCTAAGAGACTCTTCTTCTCCTCCTCGAGCCCAGAGATTCTTTTCCTGTGGTCTTGGATGCTCTTCTTTATCTCCCTCGTTTTTCCCCCAACATCCTTCGATTCCTTCTCAACCCTCGTCTTCTCAGTTAAAAGTCTCTCCTTCCTGATATCAACATTCCTCTGCCCGGTCTCTAGATATCTCAGGTCATTTCTGGTGCTGGCTGTTTTGGAGAGGGTCTCGATGATTTCATTCTTCAGGATCTCCAAGGCCTCTATAGCCTTTTCTAACTCCTCATTAAGTCCTTTAAAGGATTGCTCTTTCTCCTTTGCTTTCGCAGTTTCTTCTTCAATCTGGGTGGCAAGGGTTTTTAATTCCTCTTCCCTTCTCCCTATCGCTTGCTCTAAACCCTTTTCTTTTTCCTTAAAGGCCTCTATCTCCTTTCTTCTTCTTGCCTTCTCTCCTTCAACTCCTTCTTCCCTTTCCTGATAGGTAGCAATCCTGTCCTTCGACCTCTCAATATCGCTTGCTATTTTGAATACCTTCTGGTGGATTTCGTAGAGGTTTCTCTCTATCTCCCTTGCTCCTTTCTCGATCTCTTTTGAGGCCTTCTCCTTTTCTTCTATCCTCTTTCCTAAGGATTCCCTCGAATCCTCTAACTTAGTAGTCTCCTCCAAAGAGGTTTCCTTTCTCTTCTTCAATTCCCGAAATTTAATTATCCCAAGGTTTAGGTCCAGATCCTTTAATTCATCCTTTAACTTCTGATACCTCTCTGCTTTACCCACCTGTCTCTTGAGAGAATTGATCTGGCGCCTCACCTCTCCAATAACATCCTCTAAGCGCAGGAGGTTCTCCTGAGTGGCCTCTAACTTCCTGAGGGTCTCTTCTCTCCGGTGCTTATACTTTGAGATCCCGGCCGCTTCCTCAAACAAAAATCTCCTATCCTCTGGCTTGGAAGATAGGATGAGTTCAATCTTCCCCTGCTCGATCAGGGAGTAGGTGCTGGAGCCCAAGCCAGTATCCATAAAGAGTTCCTGGATATCCTTGAGCCTCACTGGTGCCTTGTTGATATAGTATTCACTCTCCCCACTCTGAAAGAGCCTTCTGGTGATGGTGACCTCAGTAAACTCAATGGGGAGTTTCTTATCCTCATTGGTCACTGTTAGGGAGACCTCTGCCATACCCAGGGGCTTCCGGGCTTCGGAACCAGAGAATATGATATCCTCCATCTTACTCAAGCGCAGGGCAGTTGGCCGCTGCTCACCTAAGGTCCACCTGATGGCATCCGAGATATTCGACTTTCCACACCCATTGGGACCCACGATGGCGGTGAGGCCAGGTTCGAACTCTAACTTGGTCTCATCAGCAAAGGACTTAAACCCCTGCATGACCAGATTCTTGAAGTACATTCTTCTCTCCGGAATATCAGAGTATCAGGATACCAGGTTATCAGGAACTTCCCGATAACCTGATTACCCGATCACCTGATTCAATATATCACATTTTCGTCTAAAAAGCAACAAAAAATGCCCTTCTCCCGATTGTATTCAGGATTCCTGGGCACTTTTCAAAATATACCCCGCACCTTTTGCTATTCAATTCCTTCTCTTTACTTAAAGGTGCGGGGTTCAGTGCTTCTCAGTCTCTTTCTAAGATAGGCAGCGAGTAATAGAATGAGAGGTAAGACGGCTAAAACAAGTATGATTACCCCATGGATTATGAAATAAGGATGTTTGAAAGTAACCAGATACCAGCCGTTTGATAATAGAAGGATAAAGTAAATAGAAAAGAGATAGCAGAGGATATTGAAGCGGAAGTAATGAACAATGAAGAGGATCGTTACTCCCAAACCTAAGAGAGAAAGGCCACTCCTTATCATTCCTTCAGAAAAGCTCTTTGCCTCACTAGCAGCTCCTAGAAGAGAAAGAAGAATGAAGGTTAAAATAACCCACCTCCATCTTTTCAAGAACTTCTTGAGTAAGAGAATGAAGAGAAGGAAGGCTGCTCCTCCCCATAGGGCGGCTCCCCAGGCCTTTCCCCAGGAAGCGAGAGAAGGGATGAAGGTCTGGAGAATACCCGTGGGAAGTTGGGAATGGGCCCTTAATGAAGAAGTGAGATATCTTTGGGTTATCCAGCCAATTGGAAGGGAATAGATCCCCAAAGCTCCAAATATCAAATATCCTACCAGGCAGCCATCGATATACTCTCGAGATAGCCAGTTGCTGGGCTTTAATTTTTTGAACCAAGTAGTGAGCGGCTCTATTTTAGGAAAGACCTCTCTCCACAGGGATTCTACAACAGAGAGTAGAACGCAAGAGAAAAGGAACCCAGATACAATACCAGTTAAATTCCATATGATTCGCCGGGTAACGAATACCGGTAAATCCTTCGCTGTCGAGTAATGAGAGAAGAAAGTGGGTAGGCCGTTTAGTAGACCTATTATCTTCCAAGCAGCCAATATTCCAGCTAAGATTAAGACCAATCTCCATCTGATATCCCTTCTCGTAAACTTTATGAAAAATAAAACAATTGCAGTAATCGCTAAGGTGATAAAAAAGAGGACCATTAGTCCACCGATGATCGCCTTCCTAATGCCTGCTTTTCTCTCTTCCCTGATAAACTCCTCTGGAGTCTTGAAGAAGTAGTGATAACCGAATAATCTGTCTCCTTTTACCCTCAGTTTTAATCTAAATCTTCCCTCCCCTATCTCGGGCTCCTCCTTCTCATAAAGGAAGATATGGTCTCTTCTATTCTTCTGCTTCTCAGAATCGGTCTTAATCAACCTAAATTCTGATAGATCAAATCTCCCTTCTTCCTTAGTGGATTTCTCTGCGATTGCTCTCGCTACCTTGGGAGAGAGGTTAGCACCCGGGGCATCCTCTTCTATGGGGTGCCAGAGACCACAGACCCTTCCTTCAGGGTCGATCCAGACATTTATCTCTTCCTTCTCTAATGGCCTATACCACCTCGCTCTCCATCTCCAGAAGGGAAGTTGCTCAGTGAATATCTGGTTGGTCTTCTTCATCCCCACCTGGCGAAGAACATAGGTTTCTGCCCAGACTCCGGCTCCCCGAGTGGTAAAGTAGGTTACAGAGCGATAATCCTCCAAGGAAAGGCCCAAGCCCTCTAAGTATTCTTTAGAGACTTTTTTTGCCTGATAACGAGTAGTGGCCAGATGAAGGGTCTCACCAAAATCCTGAACCTCGGGAAGGATAGCGAAGAAGGAGAGAAGGTATAGAGTTATTCCTATAACTGCCAGTCCAACCAGGATTAGTATATTCCTTCTCGACAGGGGCTTATATTTCATTTCTTCCTCCTTAACAACCTAATGACAACGGGGATGATGGGTAGAAGGGCTAATCCTACCACTACCAGGCCAGAGATAAAGAAGTAGGGGCTCTTGGAGCGCAAGAGGGGTAGACTCACTATCAGGGCATTTATAACATAATGGGCAATGAGGACAGAGAATAATCCAAACCTCAAGAAGACTATCCCAAAGATGATCCCGGCAATGGTTAATTCCAATCCTCTGATGTAGATGGGCTCCACAGCGTAGAGACAATGCAAGAAACCCCAGATGATGGCGGGAATAATTACTGCTAGATAGATTTTCTTTAAATATTTCTTTAAAAAGGAGATGGCAAAGAGGCGAAAGAAGAACTCTTCATCTACTGCTGCCATGACTCCTACAGTTAGAGGATAGATCCAGGGAAGGGCGGTGGAGATGATATTATCATAGGGGCTGTGGGCTGGAGCCCAGGCACCCAGGTATCTCTTACCAAAGAGGTAGAATACCACTAAATAGCCCAAGAAGGCAAAACCAATAGAATAACCAACTAAGGAGGCTTTGGTAAATTCAGGAGATAGTATATTCCTCCATCTAAAGCTCTTAATCAAGGGGGTCTTTTGGGGGAAGACCTCACGATATAGGGATTCACCGCTGGAACCGATAAACCAGAGGTAGAGACCACCCAGGCCGGTGATGATAAGAGCACTAAAAATCCATTTAATGATCTCATTCGATAAGGTCACTTTAGTAGAGAAGTACGATCTTACTAAAGAGAGAGAATTGATCTGAGCGGTCAGGATCAGGAATGCTGCCAGAGAGGCCAAGACCAGGGCCCATCTCCATCTTATATCATTTGCCCTGAGTTTGAACATAAAGACCAGGATTAATCCAATGAATAATAGTCCCTGAAGAGACCCGGCGATCTGAGAGAGAAGGCCAGCCCGGGAACGTGTTTTCCTATAATCCCTCCTAAACTTCTCAGGAACCTTCAGGTATTCTGTGAAGGAATCTACTCTATTCCCCTGGACACTTACTGTTAAGCGATAGGTGGCATCCCCTATCTTAAAATCCTTTCTCTTCCAGTTAAAGTAATGGTCTGTTCGGTTCTTCCTCTTCTCCTTTGAGACTTCTACAAGTTCATATTCTGCGAGATTAAAGTCTTTCTCTTCAGTCAGGAATATTCGGGCAAGTTTCAGAGCCTGAGGTTTTGAAAGATTCGCCCCCTTAGCGTCTTCTAAGAGAAGATGGCTATATCTAACCACTCTCCCCCCAGGATCAAGGCAAACCCTAAACTCCTCCTTCTGCAGGGGCTTGAACCATCTCGCCCTCCAGTACCAGACGCTCACCTCTTTTCTCATCAACCTATTGGCCTCTTTTAATCCAATGGTCTTCTCCATATAGATCTGGGCATAGTAGTCGTGAGAGAAGATGATGGTTTCCTGATAGTCCTTCAGGTCAAATCCCCGGGAGGTTACAAACTTTCGAGCATTTTCTAAGGCTTGTGGTCGAGATATTTTGAAGTCTAAAGAGGCGGTAGGAAAGACAGAATCGTAGAGAGCAATAAAGGCCCCCAACCCGGCCAATCCAATTAAGATAATAACTGAGACAATTAAAATTTCTTTTTTCATAAAAAATGCCTTTCTAAGCAATGGATCTTTATTCTTCCTTTTAAATTTACCTGCCAAGGACTTCTTTGAACTTCTTTATTAAGGCTGGCATTACCTCAAACAGGTCTCCCACAATGCCATAGGTGGCGACATTGAATATTGGTGCCTCAGGGTCCTTATTGATGACCACGATGATATCTGAGGACTGCATGCCAGCCAGGTGCTGAATCTGGCCCGATATTCCGCAGGCGATGTAGATTTTGGGGCAGACCGTCTTTCCCGTCTGGCCCACCTGATGGGCATAGGGAATCCATCCGGCATCGACCGTGGCCCTTGAGGCCCCCACCGCTCCTCCCAAGGTCTTGGCCAGTTCTTCAATGATTTTGAAATTCTCCGGTGCTCCCAATCCCCTTCCTCCAGAGACGATGATGTCCGCCTCCTCCAAGAGAACCGTCTCCTCCATCCTCTCCACCATCTTGATTACCTCTGTCCTCAGGGGGATTCTCTTGGGATCGACTTCTATTCTAATTATCTCTCCACCCTTTCTATTCTCATCAAAAGGGGCCTCCTTCATCACCTTATGCCTTACGGTAGCCATCTGGGGCCGGTGGTTGGGGCAGATGATGGTGGCCATGATGTTCCCCCCAAAGGCGGGCCTGGTCTGGAGTAAGATATTCTTCTCCTTGTCGATGTCCAATCCAGTGCAGTCTGCGGTAAGTCCGGTCTCTAAACGAGTGGCTACCTTAGGAATGAGAGATCTTCCGATGGAGGTTGCTCCGGCCAAGATGATCTCTGGCTTATATTCACTGACCAGATCAACTAGAACATCGGCATAGGAGTCATCTCTGAAGTCCTTCAGTTTCTCATGGTCCACAAGATAGACCTTATCTGCTCCATGGCTAATAAGTTCCTGGGCTTCTTTATTTATCTTTTCTCCCAGTAAAACAGCAGAGAGTTCCACCTTTAACTGATCAGCGAGTTTCCTTCCTTTGCCCAGGAGCTCATAGACTACGCTCTGTATCCTTCCATTCCTTTGCTCAGCGAAGACCCACACTCCCTTATATTTATCGAGGCCAGCCATTTTAACTTCTTTCTTGGTAAGTTCTATGGCCTTAAAGGGACAGGAGCCAACGCATGCTCCGCAGAGGGTGCAGTTATCTTTAATGATTGCTTTCTTATCAATAACTTCTATGGCACCATAGGGGCAGCTGGGAATACATTTCTCACAGCCGGTGCACTTATCGGTTATCTTAATCTCGATCATGCTTTCACCATTATCCGTCTGAGCCGTCGAATCCGTCGTATCCGTCATTAAATGGACGGACTGACGGACAGACGGACTGACGGAAAGACGTAGGTTTTATACGATTTTTGTCTCCCTCAGCTTTTCTACTAACTTCGCTGCCTGCTCAGGAGGCGTTCCTTCTATTGTCTCCCCTTTTCCTCTCGGCTGAGGAGTAAATATCTTAATCACCTGAGTAGGTGAACCCTGTAATCCAATCCTATCCTCTTCGGCTTCTAAGTCTTTGGCACTCCAGGTAATTATTTGAGCATTCTTCGCTTTTAACTTGCCCTTTAAAGAAGGCATCCTCGGCTCATTAATCTCCTTCACCACAGTAATTAATGCTGGAAGAGGCATTCTGATTACCTCATATCCTTCCTCCATCAATCTCTCGACCTGGACATAATCATCCTTAATCTCTTCAATCTTCTTTACATAGGTGACATGGGGGATATTCAGTTTCTCCGCGATCCCTGGTCCCACCTGGGCGGTATCCCCATCCATGGCCTGTTTTCCGCAGATGATGAGATCGAACTTCCCTATCTTTTTAATCCCTTCAGCTAAGGTATAGGAGGTGGCTAAGGTATCCGCACCCGCAAAGGCCCTATCGGATAATAAGACCCCTTCATCCACTCCTAAGGATATGGCCTCCCTCAGAGCATCCTCTACCTGAGGAGGGCCCATGGATATCACGGTAACCTTCCCTTGATACTTCTCCTTTAGCCTCACCCCTTCCTCAATGGCATAGGTATCGAAGGGATTGATGATGGAAGGGACCCCCTCCCTTATCAGGGTATTTGTCTTAGGATCAATCTTGATGTCCGCAGTATCCGGTACCTGTTTGATACAGACAATGATTTCCATAAAATTTCCTCTAACACCTTTAGGCTTTATATCATTCGCTCATTCGTGCGAATGTTTCCAAGATTAGATTAGGGTGTTGTCTCTATTATTTGGCCTTTGCAGTTTCTTATGCCCCCGATAAGGAATACAATATAAACGGCGATGTATAACAATCCAAAGAGAGGGATTTTGAGGCCGGCGAGATTAAAGATGGTGGCCAGTAGGACGGGTGGGGTAAGGGCAAAGAGTGAGATATTGAAAAGGTTTTCATACTTCAGGTTCGCTTTAATGGCAGTATTTATTATTAAAGCGATGAGACTAAATAATAATATATGGATTAGTTTGGCAACTATGAAATAAGGAAAGAGGCTTACAAGTAGAATAGGGAAGGCGAAGCGAGAGAAAGTCTTCTTCCATCTCTCCATTGCCTCCTTATTCACGGTAAAGGACTTTATCTTTGAGAGGTCATACTCTCTGGTCTCAATCTCACTCTGCCTATGGATTAATTTATTCTTGGTAAGGAGAATCCCCTGCTTGTAAGAAGGATCTACGGTGGTTATCTTTCCTGTGGTATCAATAATGAATATAAAATACTTCTCTTCGATGGTGAAGGGCTCCTGAGCATCTGTGGAGACTATTCCATTCTCTATTCTTATCTCTGGTAATCTATCCCCTAACTCCTTACTCACCTCATCCATTCCCTGAATTAGGGTGGTGCTAAATTTCATAGAGAGAATGAGGGTAATAAGAAAGATGAAGAGAAAGAAGTAGCCAATACTCTTTGATACCTTCTGAAAGGCAACCTCCTTATAGAACCTAAAGTTTGTTGTACTCCTCCAGAGGTTGATGAAGAACTTCATTTCTTCTTCCTCCTTTTGGCTGCTTCTTTGATCAATGCCAAGGCAATGATATTGCGTTGAATCTGGTTTGTTCCCTCGTAGATCTGGGTGATCTTGGCATCCCTCATCATCTTCTCTACCGGGTACTCCTTCATATAACCATAGCCCCCAAATATCTGAACAGCATCTGTGGTGACCTTCATAGCCATATCACTGGCGAAGAGCTTACTCATAGCACTTGGCCTGGCAATATCCTTACACCCCTTATCCACCATCCGGGCTACCGCATAGACTAAGGCACGAGCGGCCTCTATCTGGGTGGCCATATCGGCTAACATATGCTGTATCCCTTGAAAGGAGGATATGGGATGGCCAAACTGCACCCTTTCTCGGGCATAATCTATGGCCCTATCCAGTGCTCCCTGGGCAATGCCCACTGCCTGAGCACCGATACCCGGCCGAGAAGAGTCAAAGGTCTTCATGGCCACAATAAATCCCCCCCCCTCCTTTCCAATTAAATTTTCTTTGGGAACTTTACAATCACTAAAGACCAGTTCCCTGGTTGCTGAAGCCCGAATCCCCATCTTATCCTCTTCCTTCCCAAAGGTGAATCCTTCTGTTCCCTTCTCAACGATGAGGGCGCTTGCTCCCCGCGCCCCTTTCTTCTTATCGGTCATAGCGATGATGGTATAGATCTCTGCCTCTCCCCCATTAGTAATGAAACACTTTGTTCCATTCAGAACGTAATGGTCTCCATCCTTGACTGCCGTAGTCTGGATGGCACCGGCATCGGATCCGGCTTCTGGCTCTGTTATGGCGAAGGCGGTTAACTTCTTACCGCTTGCGATATCCGATAAATACTTCTTCTTCTGCTCCTCTGTTCCATATAATAGGATGGGAAAGGCCCCTAAGGCGCTTGCCGCATAACTTACCGCCACTCCGCTACATGCCCTGGATAATTCCTCAGTCACTAAACAGAGTTCGAATACCCCTCCTCCCAGCCCACCATACTCCTCAGGCAAGAAGACCCGAAAGAGGTCGGATTGGGCCAAGACCTTTATTATCTCCCATGGAAACTCCCCCTTCTCATCCAGTTCCTGGGCCTTAGGTGCAATTTTCTCCTCTGCGATTTTCCTCGCTAAGTCCCGAATCATGACCTGCTCTTCAGTCAAGAAGTATTCCATCTAAACCTCCCTTCGGTCGGAGTGAACAGTGATCAGTGAACTGTGAACGGTGATCGATGAACAGAAATTTTGCATTTTGCACTAATCTCCGTTTCACCCCTTCACCGATTCTCACTTTCTCACCTGCTCACTTTCTCACTTTCCATTTTTACCAGGGCTTGCTGGGCGGCCTTTTGTTCGGCCTCCTTCTTACTCTTCCCTTTGCCCTTTCCTATAGTTCTCTTGCCCAGCCTGGCCTCTACAGTAAAGACCTTCCTATGCTGGGGGCCCCTTTGGCCAATGACCTTATAACTCGGCTTTCTCTTGAACCCGTCCTGAATGATCTCCTGCAACAGGCCCTTATAGTCCTGAAGATACTTCTCCTTGACCAGAAAATTAATCTCTTCACCAAATTCCCTTAAAATAAAATGGCGGGCTGCTCCCAGCCCGCGATCTAGGTAAAGGGCACCGATTATTGCCTCTAAGGCGTCGGAAAGGATAGAGGAACGATACCTTCCCCCCGCCCTTTCCTCCCCCTTGCCTAAGAGGAGATGCTTCCCTACTCCCAAAATCTTAGCCCGCTTTGTCAATATTGGTTCACTGACTACAATGCCCTTTAACTTGGATAGCTCCCCAGAGGAGTACTCAGGATATTTTCGATAGAGATAATCACTGATTACCAGACCTAAGACGGCATCCCCCAAGAACTCCAGCTCTTCGTTATCCTTTGAATCCTTCAGTCTATTCTCGTTAATGTATGATCTGTGAGTCAGGGCCTCTCTGAGGAGTCCTCGATTCCTTATTCCAAAGCTTATCACTTTTCAAGTTTCTTAATGATTAAGACCGCATTGTGGCCCCCGAAGCCGAAGGAGTTGGACATAGCCACCTTAACCTCCTTCTTCCTGGCCTGGTTGGGGACGAAGTCCAGACCCTGACACTCGGGATCAGGATATTTGTAATTCATGGTAGGAGGGATAATTCCTTTCTCCAAGGCCAGAAGGCAGGCAATGAGTTCCACTCCTCCTGCAGCTCCCAGGAGGTGGCCGGTCATGGACTTGGTAGAACTTACCGGAATTTTTTTAGCATACTCTCCAAAGATCTTCTTAATGGCCATGGTCTCGTACTTATCGTTCAAGGAAGTCGAGGTCCCATGGGCATTGATGTACTCCACCTCTTCTGGTTTCATCTTAGCATCATCTAAAGCCATCTGCATGGCATTTGCCGCACCCTCTCCTTCTGGCGCGGGAGCGGTCATATGATAGGCATCACCGCTCATCCCATAGCCTACCACCTCAGCATAGACCTTCGCTCCTCGACTTTTAGCGTGTTCCAGGGATTCTAAGATTATTATCCCTGCTCCTTCTGCCATAATGAAGCCATCCCTCTCCTTATCAAAGGGTCGGCTCGCCTTATGAGGATCATCATTCCTTGTGGATAGGGCCTTCATGGAACAGAAGCCAGCCAGGCCCAAAGGCGTTATGGCGCCTTCTGTTCCACCAGTGATCATGACCTCCGCATCCCCTCTCTGGATGATCTTATAAGAGTCTCCCAGGGCATGAGCAGCACTGGCGCAGGCAGTAACTACCGCACTATTAGGGCCCTTCAATCCATACTTTATGGAGACCAGGCCAGAAGCCATATCGATGATGAGCATGGGAATGAGGAAGGGGGAGACCCTCCTGGGACCCTTCTCCAGGAGCACCTTATGCTCTTTCTCAATGGTCCCCAGGCCACCGATGCCAGAGCCAAGCAAGACCCCGATCCTCTTAGTATCCTCTTTAGATAGGTCTAATTTTGAATCTCGAATGGTCTCAGAAGTCGCTGCCATGGCAAACTGGGCGAACCTATCCATCCTCCTCGCTTCCTTCTTATCGATATACTTCTCTGGCTCAAAGCCCTTTACCTCTCCCGCTATCTGGGAAGTGAACTGGCTGGCGTCAAAGAGGGTTATCTTCTCTATTCCCGATTTACCCTGGGAAAGGGCCTCCCAGTACTCCGGGACATTATTCCCAATGGAAGTAATAGCTCCTATTCCAGTTATGACTACCCTTCTCTCCATATTCCCTCCTTAACGCGAATAGTCGCGAATCTATAAGGCTGATTAAGCAATGTTTTAGCGCGAATAGTCGCGAATTTATTCGTGTTGGTTCGTGTCTTACTCTTTTTTGGTATGCTTCTTGATATACTCTATGGCCGCTGTTACCTTGGTGATCTTCTCTGCATCCTCATCTGGAATCTCGATGTCAAACTCTTCTTCTAAAGCCATGACCAATTCCACAGTATCAAGGGAGTCTGCTCCTAGATCATCGATGAAGGATGCCTCATTCGTCACCTCTTCGGCATTCACTCCTAACTGATCGACAATGATCTGCTTTACCTTCTCCTCAATCGCCATTTCTCTCCACCTCCTTTAACACGGATTTCTTTGTATCGCTTACTGCGAATGCTTATTTGACGCAGATTAGCACGGATAAATCTTGGACACGGATTGTGAGTATGTCTACTACATGGGCAAAATACCACGAATTATCATAGATAAATCCGTGCCTATCCGTGTTGTAATCCGTGATTATCCGTGTCTATAGCATGCCGCCATCTACCTTTACCACTTCTCCGGTGATATAGCTGGCATCGCCGCTGGCTAAAAAAACTACCAGGTTGGCAACATCTTTCACTTCCCCTAGTCTCTTTAAGGGAATCTGACTGGTCAATCTTTCCTTTATCTCGTCGCCCAAGGCCTCGGTCATCTTAGTCTTTATGAAACCGGGGGCGATGGCATTAACATTTATTCCCCGAGAGGCGAGTTCCTTTGCTGCTGATTTGGTCAGGCCAATAATTCCGGCTTTGGAAGCGGCGTAGTTTGCCTGACCGGGATTCCCCATTATTCCTACTACAGAGGCGATGTTGATTATCCTGCCCGACCTGGCCTTCATCATGGGCCGAGCAACAACCTTTAAACAATTAAAAGTGCCTTTTAAATTAATATCCAAGACCTGATCCCACTCCTCTTCACTCATACGCAGGATGAGGTTGTCCCGGGTAATTCCCGCATTGTTTACTAATATATCAATTTTAGTGAATTTGTCAAGTGCTTTTTTCACCATCTCTTCCACTTCACTTACCTTAGAGACATCGGCCCTCAAAATGAGAATTTTTCTTCCCAATTTTTCTATTTCGGTTGCCACTTCCTTTAAGTTCTCCAGATTAATGTCACAGGCCACAATATCTGCTCCTTCTTTAGCCAGAGCAAGGGCGATGGCTTTGCCGATCCCTCTTCCTCCTCCAGTAACCAGGGCCACCTTATTTTCTAATCGCATCTCTTTATTCCCCCAATGCCTTTATCGTTTTCTCCAGGCTTGCCTTATCTTCGACATTGAGAACCCTTACTTCTCTGTTTATTCTCTTCAAAAGGCCGCTTAGAACTTTCCCCGGACCAACTTCAATAAAGGTATCAAAGCCATCTCCAATTATTCTCTTCATAGAATTTTCCCAACGGACAATCCCACATACCTGATCGATGAGAGCTTTCTTTATACTTCCCGCATCTCTAACATAATCAGCGCTTACATTGGCCACTAAAGGAATTTTAGGGTCAACAAAATCAGTCCTCTCAATCTCCTGGGTTAACTTCTCTTTTGCAGACTCCATCAAGGGAGAGTGCCAGGCACCAGAGACCTTCAGAGGAATGGCCCTCTTCGCTCCCGCCTCTTCTGCCATTTTAACCGCTTCATCGATTCCTCTCTTCTCACCCGAGATAACCACCTGGCCAGGGGAATTCAGATTGGCGATGACTATTATCCCAACAGAAGAGGCTTTCTCACATATCTTTTCCACTCTGCTAATATCCAATCCGATGATGGCTGCCATTCCACCGGGATGTTCTGTTGCTGCCTGGTGCATAAACTCCCCTCTCTTCCTCACCAATCTTAATCCATTTTCAAAGTCTATTGCTCCACTGGCTACTAAGGCAGAGTATTCACCGAGACTGTGTCCAGCAGTAACCTTTGGGGCTATCCCTTTCTCCTTCAATACTTTATAACATGCTACATTTACCGTAAATATTGCTGGCTGAGCATTTATAGTCTCCTTTAACTCCTCCCCTGGGCCTTCAAAGATTAGTCTTGTTAGATCTATTCCCAAGACCTCATCTGCTCTCTGGAATACTTCCTTTGTTTTAGGGAAGTTGTCATATAGTTCCTTCCCCATCCCCACTTCCTGTGAACCCTGACCCGGAAATAGAAACGCCAGCTTAGCCATGAAACCCCCCTAATTGTCCAAAGTCCTCGACTATAGATTATATTATTGAAAGATTACGGTAACGAAGCCCGTATCAGATGGCAATATTAAAAATCAAAATGCAAAAATTAAAATGACAATGTAAAATGAGGCAGTAAAATCAAAAATGAAAATGGAAAATTACAATGCAAAATGTAAAATTTTGAATCTTAATCTGTAATTTTGATATTTAATCTTTAATATTTAATTTCTTTACCGCAACCGAATGGCTTCTTATTTAATACACAATATGTAACGATATTTCCTACCACCTCATAACGCAGGAAGCCCAGGTAAAACCGCCACCGAAGGCCACTAAAATAATCAGGTCTCCCTTCTTTATTCTTCCCTTCTTCACCGCCTCATCCAGGGCAAGGGGAATGGAAGCCGCAGAGGTATTACCATATCTATCGAGATTAATGTAGACCTTCTCTGAAGGAAGACCCAGCCTCTTGGCCACGGCATTGATGATCCTCGCGTTTGCCTGATGGGTGATGAGAAGGGAGAGCTCCTCTGCTTTTACTCCTGCCCTCTTCATTCCTTCCAAAGCAGCCTCTTGCATGGACTGTACCGCAATCTTGAAGACCTTATTCCCCTCCATCTTCATGTAATGGAGTCTTTTGTCTATGGAATCATGGGTGGCTAAAATGCGTGAACCCCCAGCCGGTATCCGGAGGAGGTCCCAGTTTCCTCCATCTGCCCTTAAGTAACTGGAGAGGATCCCCTGGCCCTCTTCAGCCGGTTTCAATACCGCGGCCCCTGCCCCATCACCGAAGAGAATGCAGGTAGTACGATCCTCCCAGTCCGTGATCTTGGATAGGACCTCAGAGGCAATGACCAGGACGGTATCATACTCTCCAGAAGCGATGAAACCTCGGGCAATAGAGAGGCCATAGATGAAACCAGAGCAGGCAGCCTCCAGATCAAAGGCCGCTGCCTTCTTTGCTCCCAATCTATCCTGGATGAGGCAAGCAGTAGCGGGGAAGACGAAATCTGGAGTAACGGTAGCGACGATAATTAAGTCCAGTTCCTCTGAGTTTACCTTAGCATCTTCCAGGGCTCTTCTGGCTGCTTCAAGAGCAAGATCCGAGGCCGCTGTTTTATCATCTGCGATATGGCGTTCCCTTATCCCCGTTCTCGCTATAATCCATTCGTTAGAGGTATCGACCATCTTCTCCAGGTCTTCATTGGTCAGAATCCTCGGTGGAGCATAAGAGCCAACACCGACAATTTTAGCCGACCTCATATCTTCTCTCCTTTAATGTCCTCTATAATGTGGGCATTCACTTTATGGTTAATGAATTCACCCGCTACCCTGAGAGCATTCTTTATTGCCAAGCTAGGGGCCCCGCCATGGGTTATAATGCATACCCCATTGATCCCCAAGAGTGGCGCCCCTCCATACTCCGAGTAATCAAACCTCTTCTTCAATGCCCGGTAGGCCCCCATTGATAGTAGGGCACCAAGTTTGCGCAAAAAATTCTTGGTGATTTCTTTCTTAAGCATTCCCTGTATGGTCTCTGCCAGGCTTTCCCCAGTTTTCAAAACAATATTGCCGATAAAGCCATCGCAGACGATGACATCCACAGAGCCATTAAAGATATCCCTTCCCTCAACATTTCCAATAAAGTTTAGAGAAGTTTTTGCTAACAGGTCGTAGGTGGCCTTTGTTAACTCATTTCCCTTAATCCTCTCTTTTCCTACATTTAAAAGACCTACCTTTGGTTTTTCTATTCCTAAGATCTCTTTAGCATAGGTATTCCCCATGATGGCGAACTGGAGAAGATGCTGGGGTTTACAGTCCACATTCGCTCCCACATCGGTCAGTATTGAGACCCCGTATATGTGAGGTGTTAAGATGGCAATGGCTGGCCTCTCAATCCCCTCCAATGTTCCCAAGACGACCTTAGTAGCCACCATGGCCGCCCCGGTATTCCCAGCAGAGACGATGGCCTGTGCCTTCCTCTCTTTCACTAACCTGGCAGCTACCATAATGGAGGAGTCCTTTTTCTCACGTAGAGCACTGGTGGGCAGCTCACCCATCTCCACTACCTGAGAGGCATGAATAATAGAAAGGGAGAGTCCTTTAGCAGGATATTTGGCTAACTCCTTCTTTACTTTCTCTTCATCCCCGACCAAGATTACTTCTAAATCCTTGTATTCTCTTAGAGCCTGGATGGCTCCCTCAACTATTATTCCCGGAGCCCTATCCCCTCCCATGGCATCCAGGGCAACCCTCACTTCTTCTCCTTCTTCTTGGGAGGGATGATCTCCCTTCCCTCATAGTAGCCGCACTCTGGACATACCCTATGGGGAAGTTTTGGAGCCCCACACTGAGGACAGCGGGATAGGTTAGGGCTTTTTATCTTCCACTGCGCCCTCCTCTTATCCCTTCTTGATTTGGAATGCCTCCTCTTGGGCAGCTGTAAAACAATAACCATGCCTTTGAGAAGCGCCATTTCGCTCAAAGGCTTCTCTTTAAAGGCGAAGATAACTATTCCCACCAGCAGCAACAGTGTGCCCGCTAGAATTACTCTAAAGACTTTTCCCTTCTCCATATTCGTTCCTTTTAAATCGCCTTGTCATTCTACCAAAACGAAAGAATTTGTCAAGTTTTGTTACGAGATTTTTGAAAAAAGGATGCAAACGGATTGTGGCGGATGCAGACGGAAATTCTTCTTTGACGATTTGTCCGTTTGAATCCGCTTAAATCTGTCTGAATCCATGACTTTTTTAGAGCTCTCGTTATTGGGCCTGGAGAGAAGTAATGGCTACCAGATTGATGATATCCTCGACGCTACAGCCTCGGGAGAGATCATTCACCGGTTTTGCCAGTCCCTGCAAGATAGGGCCGATGGCCTGAGCACCGGTCAATCTCTGGACCAACTTATAACCAATATTTGCAGAGTTTAAATCGGGAAAGATTAAAACATTTGCCTTTCCCGCGATAGGACTCTTGGGAGCCTTTTGAGTTGCCACCTCTGGGATCAAAGCAGCATCTGCCTGTAGCTCCCCATCGACCAAAAGCCCTGGCGCTTTCTCTTTGACTATTTCTGTTGCTTTTCTCACCTTATCTATTAATTTATGGCTAGCACTTCCCT
This sequence comes from bacterium, assembly GCA_030615855.1. Classification (GTDB taxonomy): domain Bacteria; phylum UBP18; class UBA7526; order UBA7526; family UBA7526; genus JAUWXM01. The sequence continues at coordinate 45,222 of JAUWYL010000004.1, forward strand.
TTGTGGAAAAAGAGAGCATAGCCACTCTCGGTTCGCACCCCATTAAATCCTTTGCCGTCTTGGCTGAAGCGATAGCAATATCTGCTAATTCCTCTTCATTCGGATTGGGAAGGATGGCACAATCAGCGAAGATTAATGTCCCATTCTCTCCAAATTTCTCATCCTTTAAAATCATAAGAAAGGAACTCGATGCCTTCTTCACTCCGGGGGCGGTCTTTATGATCTGTAGGGCAGGCCCTATGGTCTCTGCCGTAGTATGGATTGCTCCGGATATTGAACCATCTGCCTCGCCCTTCTTAACCATCATTGTCCCATAGAAAAGAGGCTCCTTCATAACAGAAAGAGCCTCATCCTTGCTTATTCCCTTCTCTTTTCTAAGTTCGCAATAAGTGTTTGCGTAATCCTCTAATCTCTCTGATTTCTCTGGCTCAATAATCCTTGCTTTTCCAATATCTACTTTTAGAGATTGGGCTATATCTTTTATCTTTGATCCCTCTCCCAGAAGGATTGTCTCTGCTATGCCCTCCTTTAGAATCTCTGCCGTTGCTTTAATGGTTCTCTCTTCCTCACCTTCAGGAAGGACAATCCTCTTAGGACTCTTTCTTGCCTTCTCCCTAATCTCTTCCAATAAATCCATTATCTACCCCAATCCGAAACAAGCACAAATAACCAAACACCAAGGAACAAATCCATTAAATTTCTAATTACTAATTTCCAATTTCTAACAAAATGTTCAATTCTTCAATGTCAAATGTCTAACTTGGCTTATTGGAAATTGGAAATTGGATATTGGGTATTGGAAATTCTCTATTTAGTTATTGTATCTTGACATTTATTCGTCATTTTCCAGCTATTGCTCATTACTTAGTTAATTTCTCCTTCAACCTCTCCTCTATCACCTTGGGAACCAACTCACATAATGAGCCACCGAAACTCACCACTTCCTTAATCATGCTTGAGGAGAGATAGGAATATTTGGCAGAGGGCATCATGAATACCGTCTCGATCTCCTTATTCAACTTCCTATTCATCAATGCCATCTGAAACTCATACTCGAAGTCGGAGATGGCCCTCAAGCCTCGGATAATGACCTTTGCTCCAATCTTCTTGGCATAATTGACCAATAGTTCATCAAAGCTATCGATCTTTACATTCTTAAGATCTTTAGTAGCCTCTTTTAACATATCAATCCTCTCCTCCACGCTGAAGAGGGGCTTCTCCTCTGGATTCTTCACTACCGCCACTACTAGTTCATCCACAATTCTTAAGGCACGCTTTATCAGATCAATATGACCATTGGTTACTGGATCGAAACTTCCCGGATAAACAGCAATCTTCTTCATAAGGCCTCCCACTCTCCTTCATTGAACTTTGAACATTTTACATTGAACATTAAAATCCATTTTGCATTTTACATTTTTCACTAATCTACTCTCCTACTTTCCTACTCTCCTACTATCTTTTTATAAAAAGTAAGAACCGTATCTCCGTATCTCTCTTGCCTAATCTGAATTAGTGAGCCAATTTCCTTATCTAAATTAAGGGATTTATGATGTTCGGCAATGACTAAAGTAGTAATTTTCAATATATCACTTTTTGCCAGTGCTTGCAAGGTATTTTTTACTAATCTACTTTCGTAAGGTGGATCCAGAAATATGATATCAAATCTCTTCTTTTCCTTGCTCAGATTACCGATTGCTTTCAGGACATTATTTCGAGGGATCTTAAGACCCTCTTCAGGATGCAAGAAGCCTAAATTGGTACGGATTAATCTTATCGCAGAAGGATGATTATCAATAAAGATGACCTCTTTCGCCCCCCGGCTTAAGGCCTCAATCCCGATCTGCCCGCTTCCCGCATATAAGTCAAGAAAGCTCGCGCCAACTACCCTATTGCCCAAGATATTAAATAGTGCCTCCTTCACCCGCATAGGGGTAGGCCTCATCTTAACGCTCTTCAGAGTCTTCAGCCTTCTTCCCCTAAACTCTCCCCCAATTATTCTCATCTTCTCCTCTTATATTTTACATTGAGCATTGAACATTTAACAATGAACATTTTGCATTGAACATTGAACATTTTGCATTTTGCCTGTCTGCCGACAAGGCAGGCACTTTGCATTTTTCATTGATCTATTTTCCCCTTTCCTACTCATAACCCCTGATTAAAGAGACTGAAGAATAGTAGCCAAGTTACAATCGGCACAACCTACCTCTTCATTTCCACAGTAGTTGTTAAATATCTGATAGAGAGCCTGCTGGTGCCGGGCGCTATTTATCTTCTTTCTGCCGAAGAGATGGTGGGTGACAAACTTAGTAATGCGATCATTTCCTGAAGAGGGTTGGGAGGTATAGATGCGGTGCAATATTCCTTCCAGCCCTCGATCCTTCTTCTTTCGGGCATAGGCAAGCATGGCTGGGATGAGGGCGTTAATGAGAATGATAACTGCCCGCTCCCTTCCGATAAGTCTCACTGGTCTCTTCTTCCTCCTGCCTCCCCAGCTATAACGGTAGTTCCAGTAATTATCCTCTTCTGGATTAAAGACCCTTAATAGATATTGAAGTAACGCTTCCTGATTGACAATAACTTTCTTAAAGAAACTAAAGATATTTCTATTGGAGTACCTGGCTAAGAAATGGCTCATTCCTGCTATCCTCCGGCTGGGAAGGTTGGCCGGCCTCGTCTGTAGGGGCCTCCATCCCCGGGACTCTATTACGCGAGTCTGGAATTTTTTAGGTATCTTTTCCCAAAGTTCTTTTACCACCTGAAGATACCTTATACTCTCCCGGTCATATCCTCTTTGAGGCTTTTCGGGAAGTAATCCGGAGACTCCAAAGAGGAATGCCTGAAGGCTTTTCACCTTCTCTTTAGCGGTTACTTTCTGCATTATACCTCGAATATCCTTAATAGTCGCTTTTTGGGCTAACTCCAGAAACTCTCCCTTTAATCCCCTATATCCTAGGCCAATCATAATCTCTTCATAGAGGGACTCTTCCCAGCCAACGCTATCTGCCCTTTTTCTAAAGTATTCTGCTTTCTTCAAAATACGGGCATCCCCCGCTAAGTCGAGAAATTGGGTTATGCTCTCTGGATCTACCTCTTTGATCTCTAGATAACAGGGGCCAAAATCAGCGCTACTGGCTAAGGGATACTTCTCTGGACTTATACTTTCTTTAAGTGTCTCTAAGTCATTAGAGAGATAAGAAGAAAGGATTAGCTGAGGTATTTTTCTACCTTTTATATCTCGAATAGATTTTTTATTTCTATCATCCCAGAGGGCGATATGGAGGATTATCTTGTCATAGCGGGGGTCTTTGTGGTGACCGTGACCTTTCCAGTCCGAGGTATAGACGTGGGCCTCGATCTCACCTTTCAATCGTTTCCCTTCTATCTCTATCTCTGCCTGGCAAAAGTCGGCTCCTTCCCCAGTATTCCACCATCCAGGTGAGATAATCTTTATTCTTTTACCACCTAAGGTCTTGAGCCTATTCTTCTTGATTAACTGGTCCAGCCAGATGCACCTCACCAGCCTCTCTCTAACTCTCTCCGGTGCCTTTTCTCTTACCAGTAGTACTTCATCCCACAAGTGGTAATAACGATCAGAAAAACAATGCCCCTCTTCTCCCATCTCACTATTCTTCCTAATAGTTTCTTATTCCCCGTAAAGTCGCTACGCTTCCACGGGGCCCTGTACCATATGGTTCAGGACGGGGTAGACCGCGTCCTTTCTTTATTCGCGACCATTCGCGGTGTTTTTTCATTCGCGTTTATTCGCGTTTTCGCGATGATTCGCGTTCTCGTATTTTCGCTCCGTGCCATTCGCGTTGATTCGTGTTCAGCTGATCTCCAATCCTCCTTTGAATTTTGAGAGGAGGCTCTTTCTTATTAGTCTATGCTCTGGTTTTTTTAGATTGGGATCTTTCTTTATGAAGGTAAAGGCTTCTTGGCGGGCGGTTTCTAAAAGTCTCTGATCTCTTAAGAGATTGGCGATTTTTAAGTCCGGTAGGCCATGCTGTCTGGTTCCGAAGAATTCACCCGGCCCCCGAAGTTCCAGATCCTCCTCTGCGATCTGGAAGCCATCCCCAGTCTCGGTCATGACTTTTATTCTTCTCTTGCCTTCAAATGTCCGAGGAATGGCGAACATCAAACAGTAGGACTGGTATTCTCCCCTTCCAATGCGGCCTCTCAACTGATGGAGTTGGGCCAGTCCAAAGCGCTGGGCATCCTCAATAAGCATGATAGAGGCATTGGAGATGTCGATCCCCACCTCAATGACCGTGGTGGAGACTAAGATATTCATCTTTTTATTCTTAAAATCGGTCATTATTCTCTCTTTCTCATCACCAGGCATCTGACCGTGGATGAGTCCCACTCTGAAATTAGGAAAGACCTCTTCTTGAAGGTGCTTCTGCATCTCGGTGGCTGCCTTTAACTCTTCCATCTTCTCTGATTCTGAGACTAAAGGATAGACGATATATGCCTGGCGTCCCTTCTTTATCTCATTCTCAATGAAGAGGTAGATATTCCTTCTCTGGCTCTGGGGAACCCAGTAAGTAGTGATTCCTTTTCTTCCCGGGGGCATCTCATCCAGGACAGATATATTGAGGTCTCCATAGACAGTAAGGGCTAAGGTTCTTGGTATGGGGGTAGCGGTCATGACTAAGACATCGGGGGTCAGGCCCTTCTTTCGCAAGGTTGCCCTCTGTAATACCCCGAACTTATGCTGCTCATCGATAATGATTAGCCCCAGTTTGGCGAACTTCGCTGCCTCCTGAACCAAGGTATGGGTTCCAATGATGATGTCGACCTTTCCTTCCTCTACCTTTTTGCGGATCCTCTTCTTTTCCTTCTCACGCGTGCTCCCAATCAATAGTTCTATCCTTATCTTAAGAGGGATAAGAAGTTGCTGCAGGGTGAGATAATGCTGTTGGGCCAGGATCTCTGTAGGAGCCATGATCGCCCCCTGATAGCCATCTTCTATCGCTTTTAGTAGAGCATAGACAGCAACTACAGTCTTTCCGCTCCCCACATCTCCCTGAAGGAGTCTGTTCATAGGTTTATCTTGCTGCATATCGGAAATAATCTCACCGATTACCCTTCTCTGAGCAGAGGTGAGTTCAAAGGGCAGGAGTTGGGAGAACTTCCCAATAAGCTCCCCAGGCTTCCTATACCTTATTCCCTTTCCCACCTCTTCTATTTTTTTCTTCCGTAGAGCAATTCCTAATTGTAGTAGAAAGAATTCATCGAAGACCAGCCTCTTCCGGGCATCCTGATAATTCCTTCTTATTCTTGGAAAATGGATACTATTTATTGCCTGCGAAATTCTTATTAGTTTATTCCTCCTTCTGATGTCAAGGGGCAAGGGCTCGGGCAAGGAAGAGGCATATTCATCAAGGACTCTTTTAACAATGGTCCTTAGGTACTTTTGGTTTATTCCCTCTGTCAGGTTATATACCGGAACAATCCTCAAGGTATTAAGTAATTCCTTTTCTTCTTCAATTATCTCATAGGCAAAGTTCTTTATCTCTGTCTTCTTATACTTCTTCTCCACTGTTCCGCTTATGGCTATCTTCGTCCCTTCCTTTAGATATTCTATTAGATAAGGCTGATTATACCAGTCGGCATAGGCGATCCCGGTCCCATCATCAATGGCCACCTTAATGATCTCCAAACCTTTTCTGGGTCTAATAACACTCCTTACCTTAATTACTCCCGTTATAGTGGCATACTCCCCATCCAAGAGGCCTGCGATGGGCTTGGGGCGACTGCGATCAGAATGAGTCCGGGGAAAGTAATATAAGAGGTCCTCAATGGTCTCGATTCCCAATCTATTCAGGATGCGTACCCTCTTGGGGCCCACCCCTTTTACATATTGAACAGAATCGGATAGTTTGGTCATGGCTTGCCTCATTACAAGTGTAGAAGTAACCAGTAACCAGCGAACAGTAACCAGTAAAAACATAGAATATCAGTATATCAGAACATCAGAATGAGAATTCAGAAGGTCAGAATATCAGATTTTGTCTGATTTCTGATAACTGACCCTTTTTATCTGGTATTCTGATTATCTGGTACTCTTTTATTTTTACTGTAAACTGTAAACTATGAGAAATTGCTTGCAAAAGTTTTTCTTTTATGTTAGTATTCTTTATGCGGGGGGGGTACCATGAAAGTCTGTGCAATATGTGGAAAAGGAATAAGATCAGGTCATAAGATCAGTCATGCCCATAAGTTATCTAAGAGGAAATGGCATCCCAATATCCAGAGAGTAAAGGTAATTATGGGTGGTACGGTCAAGAGAATCTATGTCTGCACCAAATGTCTCAAGAGCGGAAAAGTAAAGAAAGCCATCTAAGACGCGAATTGCAACCGCCGAGACGCAAAATTTAACTGAAAAACGCAAAAAAGAAAAGGACGTGAATTAACACAACTGAAATTAAAAGATTCTATTTATTTTTTAGAAGATTGTTTAAATCCTCAATTATTTTTTGAGGATTGACATCGTTAATCCTGGCGATGGCCTCAATAGTTTCTGTCAAGGCTCCCATAGTAAGAATATGCTCCAAGCCATATTTAGTAAATACTCCCCTTGCTTCAGGATGCATCTCCAAGGCTTCGCCAATTAGGGTATATTTAGTAACTCTCATCTTTAGAAAATTCTTACTAAGACTAAGATTATCATTACTATTGCTAAGATAATCTTGGTGAGGATGCCGCCAATCCTGCCCGTGAAGGTTCCCCAGCCTGCTCGCAATGCCTGAGCAGGTTTTTTCTTTACTATTAGTTCCATAAGAAAGGCGCCAGAGAAGGCGCCGATTAATAGTCCAATCACTGAACCGACAAGAGGAAGAATTCCCGTTCCCACTATCCCGCCTAAAATTCCTCCTATAATCGCTCCAATAATTCCTGCCCGAGAAGCCCCAAACTTCTTCGCTCCAAATATTCCAGCAAAGTACTCCATCAATTCTCCAAAGAGAGCGATTCCTAAGAGAATCCAGATTAGGGCTTGGGTAATCTGGGCGAAGTGGGTAATTATCCCATATATGAGACTCGCTAAAAAAATGACGAATGTTCCCGGAATACCAAAGGGAATGACAATCAGGGCAGCAACTAAGATAATGATGAAGATAACGATTCCTGCGGTATGCATACTTTCTTCCAAATTGGTAGTAGAATATCAGATGGAGAAGGAAGGCCAGCTATCAGAGAGGCCAGAATACCAGGATGAGGGTGAGTTGTGGGTTATGAGTCGGGTTGTGGGGGTGAGGGTGGGGAACATATCCCCATCCACACAACACACTACCCGACACACTACTCACTACCCATCCTTACCCTTAATTAATCTGACCTTCTGAATTCTCGTTCTGATGTTCTGATGTTCTGATGCTCTATTTCTTATCTTCTTGCTCTCTTCTGCCAGGCAACGAGGATGGGGCTGGCGACAAAGATGGAGGAATAGGTTCCTACGATAATCCCTACTAAAAGGGCAAAGGCGAAGTCATGGATTACCTCTCCTCCCAGAAAGAAGAGACATAGAACAACGACCAGGGTGGTTAGCGAAGTGAGAAGCGTCCGGGAAAGGGTCTCGTTTATACTAATATTAACCATAACCTCATAAGGTTCTTTTCTCAATATCTTGGTATTCCTGCGTATTCGATCAAAGACCACAATAGTATCATTCAATGAATAGCCCACGATGGTCAATAAGGCAGCAATGATGGGTAGGGAGAACTCCTTTCCCGTTAGAGAGAAAGCACCGATGGTAATCAAGACATCATGGAATAAAGCAATTATGGCAGCGATGGCGAATTTTAACTCAAACCTCCAGGCAATATAGATGAGTATCCCGATCAGAGCCCATAACAGAGCAAGGAGGGCTGCCTTTCTTAGGTCCTTACCCACCTCCGGGCCTACCATCTCCCGTCGCTGGACCTCTTCTAATTTAAAGGCCTGGGAAAACTTACTTACAATAGTAGTAGCAGCATCTTTAGTGCTTCTGATGATCATTCCCTTGCCAGTATCGAACTGCTGGATGGTACTTGCTCCCAGTCCGATCTCGGATAGGGCTCTCCTTCCCTCATCCGCATTAATGGGAGAGGTGAATTTTAATTGCACTAAGCTCCCTCCCCTGAAATCGATACCAAAGTTCTTCTTTATTCCCAATAATTTATCCTCTCCCTTGGTCACAAAAGAAACCAGCCCAACAACAATTAGAAGGATGGAAAAAGCAAAAGCAATCTTGCGCCTATTTATGAAGTCTATTCTGGTGGGGCCGATGAGGCTTGCCATGGAGAGTCTCTTAAATCTCCTTCTGCTAGTTAAGAATTCGAAGATAGCACGAGAGACTATAAGGGCAGAGAACATGCTGGCCAGTATCCCAATGGATAGCGTAACGGCAAAGCCCTTTACTGGGCCGGTGCCGAACTGGAAGAGAACTAGGGCAGCGATTAATGTGGTGACATTGGCATCCATAATGGTTAAAAAGGCTTTAGTGTAGCCCCCTTCTACAGAAGCCCGGATCGACTTTCCACTCCTCAGTTCTTCTTTCATTCTCTCAAAGATTAGGACATTGGCATCCACCGCCATACCGATGGTCAATATGATACCAGCAATTCCCGGAAGGGTAAGGGTGGCACCGAAGCCGGCTAAGGCCGCTAAGAGAAGAAGGAGAGTTAGAAAAAGAGCGAAGTTAGCGATAAGACCTGAGAAACGATAACAAATAAGCATGAAGAGGGCAACCAGGACCAACCCCAGAATAGCTGCTCTTACCCCCTTATTGATAGAGTCCAGGCCTAAGGAAGGACCAACCGTCCGCTCCTCGATCTTCTCCACAGAACTGGGTAGGGCACCGCACCTCAAGACTACCGCCAGATCCTTTGCCTCATCCATGGTGAAGCGACCAGTAATGCGAGCTTCGCCACCCGTTATTTTCTCCCTGATTACTGGGGCAGAATAGACTACATCATCGAGGACAACGGCCAATTGTTTTCCTACATGCTTCCCGGTCACCTCCTTGAATATTCCCGCCCCCTTTCTGGTAAACTCTAAAGAGACCTCGGGTCGCGCCTCGTAAATCTCTGGAGCAGCAGTAGATAATTCCCTTCCCGTTAACGCTGGTTCTTTTTCTACTAAGAAGACCCCCTCTTCCTTGCTTTCTGGAATATAGTATCCCGGGGGTATTTCATTATTCAGTTTGGTTAATAATTTCTCTTTACTATCTGCCCAATCTTTAACTATCTTGAATTCTAAGAGGGCTGTCTTCCCAATGAGTTCTTTCGCCCTCTCCGGATCCCTTATTCCAGGAAGCTGAATGATGATCCTATTCTTTCCTTGTCTCTGAATCTTGGGCTCTGCTACCCCAAACTCATCGATCCGATTTCTGATAATGGTCAAGGCCTGTTCTACAGCGAGATTAGTATCCTTGGCTGATAAATCTTTAGTATCTACTTCTAAGACAAGATGCATCCCTCCCTGGAGGTCCAGGCCCAGATGGATGGCTCTATCCCTTAATTCCTTCTCTAATTCCCTCTTTTCTGGACTCAATTTATAATACTTAAGGCTGGGATAGAGTTGCCATAGAGCAAGGCCGATTACCAAAATAATAGCCAATAGTTTAACGAGTCTATTTCTATTCATTCTTCCTTTTTCTGGTAAGTATACAAGTTAACAAGGATACAAGTTAACCCGAAACTTATCAACTTGTCAACTTGTCAACTATTTAGAGGAGTTTCACTCCATTTATTACCAATTTGAAGTCACACTTTAAGACCTTGGCGGCCCTTCTGCAGATCATCATTCGGGATAAGAAGATCTCAAAGTATTCCATAACCTGAGAGATCTTGGTATCGATGGTCAGTTCCAGGGCGATGGTCTTCTTCCTCTCGTCCGCTCTAACGAAGGAGTGCTCTGCAGCATAATTCACTCTGTCATGAATATCAAAGGTGGCTATATTGGGATTTCTCACCCGTGACCTATGGACATCCGATTTATCTGCGATGACTAAGGCAGCTGCCTGAGGGGAAGGGGGTTCTCCAATCTCTTCCTCATGATTCCCCACCGCCCCCATGATGATTGCGATATCCTTATCCTCCATCCCCATCTCTCCCAGGATACGGGAGGCTAAGATGGCTGCTGCTTGGCCATGGTTCGTCCTTCCCGCCACATTGCCAATATCGTGCAAATACCCGGCGATAGCAGCCAGTTCTGCCTCATCTTTGCTATACCCCAAGCGAAGAAGGATATTGCGAGCGATCTTTGCTGTGAGGTCAGCGTGGCGATGGCCATGCTCTGTATATCCTATGGCCTCTAATTGCCTATTTGCTCCCTCCAGATAGGCCTGCACCTTCTCATTCTTTACCACATCATTCAAGGTAATTTTTGGCATAATTCCCTCCGTAGTTCAGAGATTATAAGGATTAGTACGGAATAGCAAGGATTAGCAAGGATTTTCCCTTCTCATCCCTTCTAGTCCCTGCTTATCCCTATCGTTTTTTGCGATAGGCGATGGCGCTCTTGGAAACCTGAATCTCCAGCTTCTCCGCCACCTTTAAGGTGACCACATCCTCTTTGATTCTCACAATGGTTCCATGGATCCCACCATTGGTCACTACCTCATCTCCCCTCTCCAGATTCTGTAGCATCTCCTTATGCTTCTTCTGCTTTATCTGCTGGGGTCGGATGAGGAGGAAGTAGAAGATGATGAAGATTAAGATTATGGGAACGAAAGGTCCTAAACCTCCTATTCCACCAGGGGCCGCCCCCTCTGGTCTGGGCGCCATGGCATATGCCTGATTCATTCCACACCTCCTTTCTCAAGTTTAACACCTGGATAGTAATGTTTTAGAATTTCCTTATAATTATAGCCTTTCTCTGCCATCCCTTTCGCTCCCCACTGGCACATTCCTACTCCATGCCCCCAGCCCTTTCCTTTAAACTCCACCCTTCCCCTCTTCTCTTTCATTTTGAAGAGGGTGCTCCTAATTAGATTGGGGCCGAGAGCCATCCGAAACTGATTCCCAGAAATAATATGCTTACCAAATTCGTCTTCCACAATCAGTTTCGCTATCCTGCCTGTGCCACCTCTCTTATAGACCTCTATAGATTCAATCTCACTAATCCCTTTACGACTCAAGGCATTGCTAATCTCTAAAAGGCTCAAATTCTCCTCCCATTCATAGTGAGGAGAATTTTTACAGTACTTGCATCTGACACTCTTCAGATAGGGTAGTCTTCCGCCCCAGACATTTTCTACATCCGCTGTTTCCCCTCCACAGGTAGCATGATAATAGGCCGCTATTGGTTTTTCTTGATAGATAAGTATCTCTCCTTTGGTTTCATCAATGGCCTCGTTAGATCTGGGATCCTCACCCGATAGGCCACCATATACCTGAGAGGTAATAGTGGCGCATAAGTCATAGGGCTTACCAATGTTCTTTAGTTTTTTATTCAGAGCAAAACTTCTGGCAGCTACGGCCTGGGCCTTTACCGCTTCCTTTGGCCAGGCAGGCGATATCTCATGCTTCATCACTCCCTGAAGATACTCCTCCAAGTCCACCTCATTGATAACTAATAAGGTATCGTTCCTCTTTCTAACCTCTATCTCTCCTCGATAGGTCCGGTTATTTACTCTTATAAAAGAATCCCCTAAGGGCTTAACCTCCAAGATATCTCCATACTCCTCTGGCCCATCCATCTTCAATCCAAAGAGGCCAGATTGAATCATATAAATAGCCTCTTCATCTCCAATAGCTACGGCCTCCAATTTTCCAGGGGCAAAGATTTTAAATCTTCCCGTGGCAGATATTTTTGCAGATGAAGCATCCAGAAGAATAGCCACCCGAATCTTGAAATCGGGACTATCTTTAAAACCCGTTAAGATAAAACACGCTATTATTAAAAATAGTAGCAGGGGTTTTTTCATTCTCGACATCCTTTGTTCATCACGCAAGATATGCGTTTTTCTGTCTTGGCCGTCGAATCCGTCGTTCGAATCCGTCTATACTACTGACGGACTGACGGGCAGACGGACTGATTTACCTCTTCTCTAAATGCGCCCTGTATCGCCTTGCTTTATGCATGAAGACTTCCAGATTTGTCCTGGTATTTGGATCATGAACTCCATCCATCCTTAAGGTGAGCACCGGTATCTTAAATTCTCGGTGCATCTTCTCCAGCATGTATTGGAGAATCCCTCCCGGCATACAATAGGAGGGGACGGGGGAGAGTATCCCGTGAATCTTTCTGGATGCGATATAGAGTCGCGCCAGACCGGTTCCCTCCAGGGCCTCACTATCTGCTGAAAGGTGAAGGTAATGGGAGGCCGCGGCTAACATTTCTTTAGCCTTCGGCTCCGGGAAGAGTAGATGGTGACGGATCTTCTTAGTGACCTGATGTTCCAGGAATTCCTGGAGGTATTTTAGGGGTTTCAAAATAGGGTGTCTCTTTGCTATGACCTCAAAGGCATAGTTCAGAAAGGAACCAGTCATAGGCAGGATGACTATACCGCCCAGGGATTCTATTCTTTTGACCATGTATTCATTGCTATGCTCGTGGACTCTGACATAGGCCTCCCCCACAATCCCGATATTAACCTTCTCTTCCTTTCTGCCGATAGGAACCCTTTCTATCAGCTTGAAGAGTTTATAGGTTCTGGAGGCCATATTGCCTTCCCGCATCCCTTCCAGTATTAAATTCATATTCTTTTCAAATGCTCTATCAATGCTGCCGGGAACTAATTCATAGGGCCGCCTCTCCTTGACATATTGTCTAATAACCTCCATGGCCACCAGGCCTTTCCAGAATCTGGTAAGGAACCTAAACCCCCTTATCTTGCTGATCTTTATTCCCCCATTTACCAGTTCAAATCCCTTCCAATAATTGATGGTGTCTGGCTCCGGGGTTATTATGGGAACCTCAAAACCCAATTCTCGTAAGGTCTGTTCCTGCAATAAGTAATAGCACTTCTGTCTACAGGAACCATCCGCCTGCATGTTAAAGAAGGCAATCTTATCTGGATCGCAAGGGTGCCGGAGCACATAGTCTAAGAAATCCCCGGCGGTCTCCCTGGTGGGCAGGCAGGTTTTGTCCGATATGAATCTATTGGCCAGGGTTAATGTGGCATCTGATGATCGGGGTAAGAGCTCTGCTTCAACCCCTATGAATTTCAGGGCCTCAACCAGGATATGGGCATCCTCGTCCATATAGGGGAGGAGCAATTTTCTCTTCCCTGGTTTAGGGGAAGAAGAAACCTCTTTACCTTTAAAACTTAGCTGGTGAATCTTTTCTATCCTTTCTCTGACACTGTCCAGGAATGCCTCACATCTTGTGCGCAGATGGGCCTGAGCAGTTGTCTTTCCCACCTCAAGGTTTAGAAATGGCTTCCCTCCCATCCTATTTTTGAAGAATGTGGTGAGAAAGGAGTCTGGGCCACAGGCGAATGTAGAGAAGTAGACGGCGTTCAACCGCGGAGTCTTCCTTATTAGTTCCGCAGCCCGCAGGATCCTCTGACCATAACTCCAGTTAATTCTACCCTGATAAGTCCCCAAGTCTTGCTCATCCAATGGTAGGAAATCGAGGGGAATAGGTAGGGCGCCCAGATCCAGAAGCATCCTCGGTAGATCAACATTTATTCCTGGATCACCGATGGTGTAGGATCTACTCACGATGACCAGGGGAAGGGGATAATCACCAATATTCTCTAATATTTCTCTTCCCTTCTTCTTTATCGCCTTATTAAAATGGGTGAGGGACGCCAGGCCCTTGCTCAAGGCCCTCCTTACACTCTTTGGGTTCTGGCCCAGGGTTCTCCCAATCTCCATCATTGCCCTTTCTAGGTTATACCTCTTCTTATGGAAATGGATGGGGACGGTGAGCAACTTCTTGC
>JAUWYL010000035.1 GCA_030615855.1 bacterium
TGGAGGGTGGGACCCCCCTGGTACCAGCCCTTTGCTGACATCTTGAAGCTCTTAAGTAAAGAGACCATATTACCAGAAGGGAGCAGGAGAACCGGTTTCTTAGTCGCACCCTTAATTGGGCTGACTGGTGCAATCCTGGTCTCTACTATGCTCTGGAGATTGAACCTTGCTCCTGAAGTGACCTTCATTGGAGATCTGATCGTAGTTCTCTACCTCCTCATCCTCCCTTCTTTGGCGGTAATCATCGGCGGCTCTGCCTCTGCCAACCCTTTAGGGGCTACCGGGGCCAGCCGAGAGATGAAATTGGTCCTGGCCTATGAGCTACCTTTCTTGATCGCTATGTTCACTGCCGTGGTAAGTGCAGGGGGGAGCATTAAGATTGGAGAGATCCTAAATTATCAAGCGGCTAACGGTCTTATCTTGGGCAGTCTCTCCGGGGCAATGGCCTTTATCGTCTCTTTACTCTGCATTCAGGCGAAGTTGACCTTCATTCCCTTTGACATCCCGGAGGCAGAGACGGAGATCATGGCTGGCCCACATATCGAATACTCTGGGCCGGCCTTGGCAGCCTTCAAGTTGACCCGGGCCATGATGCTCTTCGTCCTACCCGTCTTTCTCATCACCATCTTCTGGAGAGGACTCTCCTTTTCGGGAATGAATGCCCTATGGACTATTCTCAAGTATCTCGCTATTTTAGTTATTATTATTTTAATAAAGAATACCAATCCCCGCGTAAGGATCGACCAAGCTCTGAAATTTTTCTGGTTCCCGGTAACAGGATTGGCTATTCTGGGGATGATTCTGGCCCTTTTTGGAAAATAAACTAAGGAGGAGGAGAAGATGCATATTCCAGATGGGTTTCTATCGAGAAATATCTGCGGAGCAATGGGAATGGTTGCTCTGGCAGTGATTAGCTATTGTATCCGAAGGGCTCGGGCAATGCTCTTTGAGAAAGTAAAGGTTCTAAAGACAAAATTAGTTACTGCCCAAGGGCCGGGCGTGGGAAAATACTCTACTAAGAGTATCTTGAGCGCTCTGGGCAGAAAGAAGGCATCCTTGATGGGAGTAGTGGGAGGATTTGTCTTCGCCGCTCAGATGCTCAACTTTCCTGTCAAGTATGGAACGAGTGGCCATCTGGTAGGTGGAGTACTAGCCGCTATTTTATTGGGGCCTTTTGAGGCAGCGATAGTAATGACCATCATTTTGGCCGTTCAGGCCTTCCTCTTCGCAGATGGTGGGATCTTCGCCTTAGGGGCAAACATATTCAATATGGGAATCCTTGCTACCGTGGGAGGATACTATCTTTATTATTTCCTAAAGAAAATTCTGTCTGGAAAGAGAGGGATGCTATTTTCTGCCTTTATTGCTGCCTGGCTCTCTGTGGTATCAGCTTCCATTGCCTGCTCTTTTGAGTTAGGATTTAGCAGGACCTATCCCTTATCCCGAACCTTGCCCGCTATGGTCAATCTCCATATCTTGATCGGCCTCTGCGAGGCCTTGATTACCGTTGGAATATTAACTCTCCTCTTAAAAGTTAAGCCGGAACTACTCAAAGAGGAGGTGGGAGATGAGACTTAAGTGGTATCATCTGGGGTTGATTATCTCTTTACTTTTAGCCGGGTTTCTATCTCCCTTTGCTTCCTCTCTTCCCGATGGCCTGGAAAAGGTGGCAGAGGATTTGGGTTTTATAGAAAAGGGGAAGGTTATCCTCTCCTCACCCCTGGCTGACTATCTCTTTCCCGGAATAGAGAGTGAGAGATTAGCTACCTCCTTAGCCGGAATAATCGGGGTATTATTAGTGTCTGGTTTGGCCTGGAAATTGGAGAGACTTCTTATTAAGGGAATAAAGGAATGAATCCCGCCCCTCTTTCCTTAAACCGACAAAATAATTCTATAGAAAGTTCAAATATCTTTCTCGAGGTATCGGAATTTGAATAAATTCCGATACCGAGGATTAGAAGGTCTGGGGGAAAGAATCTGCTTACTCCCAGGGGGTGACAGGGAATTTTTCCGAACTATTGCAGGAAAAATTCCCGCCAGAGGGGCAAAGCCCCTATGGAAGTATTCCCGAAGGGGATATCTTGGGCAAGGAGGGGCGGGATGAAACTAAAGGATTGGGCCTTTAAAAAATCCCCCTGGATATTCCATCTCGGCGCCGGCTCCTGTAACAACTGCGACATCGAGCTTTTAGACTGTATCACACCGAAGTTCGATGTGGAGAGGTTTGGAATTCTACTGGTGGGTAGCCCGAGACATGCCGATTGCCTGGTAATCACTGGAATTGTCACCAAGAAGGTTCTCCCCAGACTCAAGAGAGTCTATAAGCAGACCCCAGATCCAAAGATAGTTATCGCTGTGGGTGCTTGTGCCTGTTCTGGGGGAATCTTTCGGGATGGTTACAATATGGCGGGACCAGTGGATAGGGTTATTCCCGTAGATGTCTATATCCCGGGTTGCCCTCCCAAGCCAGAGGCCATTATCTCAGGAATAGTTAAGGCTTTGGGGGACATGAAATGAAAGAGGATGTAGTCAAAGAGATTAAGAAAAAGTTTTCTGAAGGAATAAAAGATTTTCAAGAGAAATCAAAGAAGAGGGTATACTTTACCATTGATAAGAAGGATCTCTTAGGGGTGATAGAATATCTCTTTAATAATCTTGAAGCACGTTTTATCACCGAGACTGGTCTAGATACTCGAGCAGGAATAGAGATTTTGTATCACTTCTCCTTTGATGAATTAGATAAGATAGTTACTATTCGTACTCTGTTAGATCGGAAGAAACCAGAAGTAGAATCTGTCGTTTCCATTATCAAAGGCGCAGAGTGGATTGAAAGGGAAATATACGATATCCTGGGAGTGAGGTTCAAGAATCATCCCAACCTGAAGAGGTTCATCCTGGCCGAGGATTGGCCCAAGGGAAAGTATCCTTATCGGAAGGTGAAATAGATGGCAGAGAAGAAAAGGACCATAATTCCTATCGGTCCCTACCATCCCCTGCAAGAGGAGCCAGAGTTCTTCCTCCTGGGAGTAGAAGGGGAGAAGGTAGTGGACATCGAATGGAAGACAGGATATAACCATCGGGGGATAGAGAGGATAGCTGAGACCAAGTCCTATGACCAGGTTACTTTCCTGGTGGAGAGGGTCTGCGGAATCTGTTCTACCTCTCACCCCATAGCCTACTGCAATGCCATGGAGGATTTGGCGGGTATCGAGATCCCGGAGAGGGCAAAGTATATCCGGAGCATTATTGCTGAACTGGAGAGGATCCATAGCCATCTCCTCTGGGTGGGATTGGCCGGACACTTCTTAGGTTACAATACGGTCTGGATGTGGTCCTGGAAGTATCGGGAACCGGTCCTGGATATCATGGAGGCCATAAGCGGTAACCGGCAGAACTATGCCATGCTGAAGATAGGAGGGGTGAGGAGGGACATCGAGGAGAGTGACATCCCAAAGATTCTAAAGATGGTGGAAAAGCTAGTTCCTAACTTAGATCTCTTGACTGGTGCGATAACCGATGATCCAGTACTCCATGTTCGATTGAAGGGAGTAGGAATTCTGACCAAAGAGGAGGCCCGGAACTATGGGGCAACCGGACCCACTGCCCGGGCAAGTGGACTTCCCTTTGATGCGCGCCGGGATTCTCCCTACGCTGCCTATGATTTAGTGGACTGGAAGGTCATTACCCGCCAGGAGGGGGATGTCTTCGCCAAGGTAGTGGTAAGATTACTGGAGATGTACGAGTCGGTGAAGATCATCAAAGAGTGCCTGATGAGATTGAGAAAGGTAAAGACAGAAATCGCCATTAAGGTGGAGGAGATTCCTCCTGGAGAGGGGATCGGCCATCCCGAAGCACCCCGGGGAGAGGTATTTCACTATATCCGCTCAGACGGAACCAATCGGCCAGTGCGGCATAAGATAAGGGCGCCCAGTTTTTGTAATGTCCCCACCTTCCGGGCCACGGTCATAGGAGAGACGATATCCGATGCCACCATAATATTGGCTGCAGTAGACCCCTGCTATTGCTGTACCGAGAGGATGGCGGTGGTGGATAAGAGAACGGGAAAGAAGGAAATGAATGGTTTCGATCTCATTAGGCTATCTCAAGAGAAGACTAAGGATTTGAGAAGAAAGATGTTGGGGAAATGAACGCGCTCCTTTATCCTATAGTTTTACCTTTGGTAGCTGGTACTATATCTTTTATCATCCCTAAAAAGCGAAAAGCTTATCTTTACCTGTTAGCCTTTGCCACATCCTTAGCCACCCTTCTGGTGGCTATTTATCTATTCATGAATCGACCATTATCCTGGCAACTGAATGACTTCACCATTTTAAGGGTGGACAGTCTTTCCAGCTTCATACTGCTGGCCATCGCTCTCTTTGGTTTCCTCATCATCCTCTATTCCCTTCGCTATATGGGAGAGAAGCAGGGATTAAAAGTATATTATGCTAATCTATTATGGACCATTGGAGCGGCCTGCGGAGTAGTCCTATCAAATAATCTGATTCTTTTCTTAACATTTTGGGGATTCTTGGGGATTACTCTATATCTTCTCATAAATCTTGGGGGGGAAGAAGCGGCTTATGCCGCGAAGAAGACCTTCATTATTATTGGCGGCTCAGACGCTTTAATACTCCTGGGCATAGCAATCATCTGGCAACTTACCGGGTCTTTCCAGATGGACGGAATAAGTATATCTTTAAATGGAGGATTGCCCCTCCTGGCCTATCTCTCTTTGGCCATAGGGGCCTTTGCCAAGGCAGGGGCCATGCCCTTTCACACCTGGATTCCTGATATGGCCGAGAGCGCACCGGTCTCAGTCACCGCATTCCTGCCGGCATCATTGGATAAGTTGTTGGGTATCTATCTCTTGGCCAGGATCTCATTAAATCTCTTTATAATGAATAAGGCCCTGGGTTTGGTTTTATTAATAGTTGGGGCAGTAACCATTATTGCTGCAGTGATGATGGCCTTGATCCAGCACGACTTGAAGAGACTCCTCTCTTACCATGCAGTATCCCAAGTGGGTTATATGGTTTTAGGTATTGGAACAGGCAACCCGATAGGCATTGCTGGTGGTTTATTCCACATGTTGAATCATGCTATCTATAAAGGCTGTCTTTTCTTATGTGGTGGCGGCGTAGAACATCAAACAAGAACCTCGAACCTAAATAAATTGGGTGGATTAGCCAAGGCCATGCCCATTACCTTCGTTACCTGCCTAATAGCCGCCCTATCCATATCTGGCATTCCTCCCTTCAATGGCTTCGTCTCCAAGTGGATGGTCTATCAGGGTGTGATTGAACTTGGGAAGACTGGGGATAGACTATGGGTTATATGGCTAATAGCCGCTATGTTTGGTTCTGCCTTGACTTTAGCCAGCTTTATGAAGTTAATTCACGCTATATTCTTAGGCCAACGAGCTAAAGAATTAGCAGGCAAACGAATCACTGAAGTCCCCTGGACCATGTGGCTTCCTATGGTGATTTTAGCTGGTCTCTGCATTCTTTTTGGGGTATTCGCTATATCAGTGCCCCTAAGACATTTTATCCTTCCTGCGGTAGAAGGCGTCTCATTCTTAGGGTTCTGGTCACCAGCCTTAGCCACCCTTTTGATCATCATAGGCATCATAATTGGGCTCATTCTTTATGGTATAAGTAACTTGAGACTGAATTTAAGGAGGGACACCAGTTTTATCGGAGGGGAAGTAATCCCTGATGAATATCGAGTTAGCGGGGTTGATTTCTATAATACGGTAAAGGAACTTTCACCCCTCAAAGGGATCTACAAAAAGGCAGAAGATAAATTCTTCGATATCTATGACCAAGGCAAAAGACTCACCCTCTTCTTTACCCGTCGACTTCAACATTTACATAGTGGGATACTTCCCACATATTTGGTCTGGTGCTTAGTGGGAATGCTCGTCCTATTCTTCGTTTTAATGAGGTAACTAAATGCTTGAACTGTATATCCTTTCATTGCTCATGATTATAGGTGCCATAATTGCCGTAGAGATTAAGGATCTATTATCCTCAGTCATTGCTGTAGGTGCCGTGGGATTAGTGCTATCAGTTACCTTCCTTATATTAAAGGCGCCAGATTTAGCCATTACTCAGTTAGTAGTAGAGCTTTTATGTCTAATTATTTTGATTCAGGCAACAATTAAGAGAGGTATTCCGCGGGTTATAAGCAGACAGAGTTTTCTTACTATATTTGTGACCTTAACCTTTATTGGTCTATTTTTAGCATTTGCTTATTCTTCCTTAAGAGACCTACCCCAGTTTGGCCATCCCATAATGAGGGTGGCTAACCATTACTTAGAAGAGGGCTTAAATAAAACCGGAGCAACCAATCTGGTGGCTTCAGTGATCTTAGATTTTCGTGCTTATGACACCTTGGGTGAGGCAACAGTACTCTTTACCGCAGTGATTGGAGTCCTGGCAGTTTTGAGAAAAATCGGAAGGAAGAAAACCCCATGAGACAAAAAAATCTGCGTAATCAGCGATCAGGAATGACACTAATTGTAAAGACAATTACCCGTCTAACCATCGGACTAATTCTTTTGTTCGGCATCTATATCGTCCTGCACGGACATATTACACCCGGGGGTGGCTTTGCTGGAGGAGTAATTATCGCTTTATCCTTTATTCATCTGATGCTTGCTTTTGGAAAGGATCTGGCTCTGAAGAAGTTAAGCGAGGTTCAGGCTTCTTTCTTTGAGAGCCTGGGTGCCATTATGTTTTTGACTATTGCTATTCTGGGTTTTGTGGGTGGATACTTCTTCCTCAATTTCTTCTCAGATAAAGGAGAGCCCTTTAGACTCTTTAGCGCCGGGATTATTCCTTTATGTAATGTCGCCATATGTTTTAAGGTGGGAGCGGGATTATTTGCCATCTTTGCAGCTCTGGTCTTCCTAAAGATAGGTTCAGGAGAGGAGAAATGATAATCTACTTCATGTGCCTGATTCTTTTCTGTGTTGGTCTATACGCTATTTTGGTAAAGAGGAACCTCATTAAGATTATCATTGGCATAATAATAACCGAATATGCAGTTAACTTATTCTTTATCTTAGTTGCCTACCGCTCGAAAGGTCGGGCACCGATATTAGCACCAGATCAGATAGTCAAGAATATGGTCGATCCCCTGCCTCAAGCGCTGGTCTTAACTGCCATTGTTATCGGCCTGGCCGTGACTGCCTTGATAGTCTCCATTGCGGTAAGAGTCTATGAAAAATATGGTACTTTTGATATTACCAAAATTAGGAGATTAAAAGGATGAACCTATTGCCCCTCTTCGTGGCTATACCATTGGGTACTGCATTTCTGGTCTCTCTTTTTGGAAAAAGAGTAAAGAATTTTTCTGATTCTTTATCCAATTTAGCCACCCTTTCCTTACTTCTCCTTTCTTTATTTTCCATAT
>JAUWYL010000026.1 GCA_030615855.1 bacterium
AGAGATCACTGGCTCGGGAAAGTGCATGGTCTCTAACAAAATGGGCGCATCTCTATCGCATAATGTATCCCCGGTCTTGGTCTCCTTCAATCCTACGCAGGCAGCGATATCACCAGCATAGACCTCCTCCCTATCCCGACGTTTATTGGCGTGCATCTGCAGGATCCTTCCCATCCTTTCCCTCTTATCCCGGGAGGCATTATAGATATAGGAACCAGCCTTCACACTCCCGGAATATACCCGGAAAAAGGTGAGATTCCCCACATAGGGATCGCTGGCGATCTTGAAGGCCAGGGCGGCGAAAGACTCGGAGTCAGAGGCTTTCCTCTTCTCCTTACTTCTACCTATGGGATTAATACCCTCCACTGCCCGGATATCGATGGGTGAAGGAAGGTAGTCCACTATGGCATCCAAGAGGGGCTGGATCCCCTTATTCTTGATGGCGGCACCACATAGCACGGGGATGAGAGTAGCAGATAGGGTCCCTTTTCTAATCCCTCTCTTCAGCAGATCCTCCTCTATCTCTTCTCCTTTTAGGTATTTCTCCATCAACTCCTCATCTGCCTCGCTTACTCCCTCAATCAGTCTCTCCCTATATTCTTTTGCTTCTTCCCTAAGTTCAAGTGGGATCTTTCCTATCCTGGGCTTTATCCCTAGGTCCTCTTTTTCCCAGATAATGGCCCTCATCCTGACCAGATCGATCACTCCCTTAAAGTTCTCCTCTTCTCCTATAGGGATCTGGATGGGAAAAGCATTAGCATTGAGTTTCTCTCTCATCTCCTCTACCGCTTTTAGGAAGCGAGCGCCCGTGCGATCCATCTTATTTATGAATGCCAGGCAGGGAATGCCATATCTCCTCGCCTGATGCCAGACGGTCTCTGATTGGGGTTCCACTCCCCCCACGGCACAGAAGATGGCCATGGCCCCATCCAGGACTCTTAGGGATCTCTCAACTTCAACCGTGAAGTCCACGTGGCCCGGGGTATCAATGATGTTAATCCTATGGTCTTGCCAGTAGCAGGTAGTAGCCGCAGAGGTAATGGTTATTCCCCTCTCCTTCTCCTGAGCCATCCAGTCCATGATGGCTGTCCCCTCATCCACCTCACCCAATCTGTGGCTTATCCCGGTATAGTAAAGGATGTGTTCTGTGGTGGTCGTCTTTCCGGCATCGATATGGGCCATGATCCCGATATTTCTTATTCTTTCTAAAGGTATCTCTCTCATTCTTCTCACTTTGCTCGTCGAAGTGATCGGTGAGCGGTGATCGGTAGTAGTTGGTTTACGGTGTACGGTTTACGGTTTACGGTGAAAAACGGTAAACGGTCCCGAATGAAGTGAGGGACGGGTAGACCGTTAACCTTATGTAATACGGTTCACTATCTTACCAGCGATAGTGGGCGAAGGCCTTATTGGCCTCTGCCATCCTGTGGGTATCCTCTTTTTTCTTTACTGCTGACCCAGTCTTCTTTGAGGCATCGAAAAGCTCCCCGGCCAATCTCTCAGCCATGGTATGCTCTCTTCTCTTCCTGGCAAAGTTTATTATCCAGCGCCGGGCCAAGGTCTCTCCCCTATCTGGTCTGACATCTACTGGGACCTGGTAGGTGGCTCCTCCCACCCTACGAGGCTTTACCTCCAAAAGGGGTCTTACATTCTCAATGGCCCTTTTAAAGAGGCTCAAGGGGTCTTGACCGCTCTTCTTTCCCACAATCTCCAAAGCCTCATAGAGTATGGATCTGGCCAGGGATTTCTTCCCCTTCAGCATGAGGCAGTTAACAAACTTCGCCACTAAGAGGTTATTATACTTGGGATCGGGCAGTATCTCCCTCTTAAAGACTCTCTTTCTTCTGGGCATCTCACTCACTCCGTTCGTACGCAGATTACCGCAGATTATCAGCGGTAATCAGCGTCCAATACGCCCACGCAGTAGGTAATACAAAGAAATCTGCGTTTATTTGGGTCTTTTCGCTCCATATTTGGAGCGACTCTTTCTCCTGTCCTCCACTCCCATAGTATCCAGGGTTCCCCTTATGATGTGATACCTCACCCCAGGTAAATCCTTCACCCTTCCTCCCCTGATGAGGACGATGGAGTGTTCCTGTAAGTTATGGCCTATTCCGGGGATGTAGGCGGTGACCTCCATACCATTGGAGAGGCGAACCCTGGCCACTTTCCTTAGGGCACTGTTGGGTTTCTTAGGAGTAGAGGTATAGACCTTGGTACATACCCCTCTACGCTGAGGAGAGCCACCCAGGGCAGGAGTGGTGACCTTCCTCACCTGCCTCTTCCTTCCCATCCTTAATAGTTGACCTATGGTAGGCATTTCATACCTCGCTACGCTCGGAGTAACCAGTAACCAGTTTACAGTTTTGAAAACTACAAATTCCAATACACAAATTACAAATCACAAACAATAACCAATGACCGAAATTACAATGACCAAAGCAACACGCTTTTGTTTGGAATTTGGGAAATTGGGATTTGGGATTTGTTTGTATTGATTCGCCTTTGGCGAAGAAATCTTCGGCGTAGCCGAATATTTGGGTGCTTGTAATTTGGAATTTATTTATTCTGGTTACTGTTCGCTGGTTACTGTAAACCTCTATTCTACTGTTCACTTTTTACCAGTTCTAACTCTTGGTAAACAGAGAGACCGGTTCCGGCTGGTATGAGGTGGCCCATAATCACGTTCTCCTTCAGGCCCCTTAGCTCATCCCGCTTCCCACTTGCTCCGGCCTCAGTCAAGACCCTGGTCGTCTCCTGGAAACTGGCCGCGGAGACGAAGGACTCTGTTGTCAGAGAGGCCTTGGTTATTCCCAAGAGTATGGGTTGGGCAGTGGCTGGTTTCTTCTTCTTCTTTTTTAATACCTTCTCGTTCTCCTCCCGGAATGCGGTCCGATCTACCGCCTCACCTGCCAAGAAGCGGGTATCACCAGGATCTACGATCCTCACTTTTTTGAGCATCTGGCGGACGATGATCTCCACGTGCTTATCATTTATCTCCACACCCTGAAGTCGATAGACCTCCTGAATCTCGTTCACCAGGTAGTTCTGGAGCTCCTTATCTCCTTTGACTCTCAATATATCATGGGGGATGACGGGACCGGACATCAGTCTATCTCCAGCTGTCACTCGATCCCCTTCATAGATCCTGAGATGCTTCCCCTGGGGAATGAAGTACTCCCGACTCTCTGTCTCTCCCTCAACGATGATCCTTCTCATCCCCCTAATTGACCCTCCGAATTTGACTACCCCATCGATCTCTGTGATGATTGCCGGCTCCTTCGGCTTCCGAGCCTCGAAGAGCTCGGCCACCCGAGGAAGCCCACCAGTGATATCCTTGGTCTTCATTATCTCTCTGGGGAACTTAGCCAAAACCTCTCCGGGAGCGACCCAATCGCCAGGGCTCACCGCAATGTGGGCCCCGGTCAGTACAGTATATCTATCAACGACCTTGCCCATCCTATCCTTAATGATGATCTCTGGATGGAGCTGGGTATGGCGATGATCGATGATCACCCTTCCTATATGTCCCGTAGACCTATCGCGCTCCTGCCTCATGGTCACTCCCTTGATGACGTCTGAGAAGCTCACCTCGCCCTCCACCTCTGCTAATAGGGGGCGGGTATAGGGATCCCACTCCACCAGGAGTTGACCTTTCTTCACCCTCTTCCCCTCTTTCTCTTTCAATAGGGCACCATAAAAGACCCTCTGGGTCTGAATCTCTTCCCCCTCCTCATCCAAAAGGCTTATTCTTCCATTGCGGTTTAAGACCACAGTCTCTTTATTCTTATTCACTACGTTCCTCAGGTTGTAGTACTTTACTCTTCCCTCTTCCTTGGCCAGGATCTTCGATTGGGCGATTACTCTGGATGCCGTTCCTCCGATGTGGAAGGTCCTCATGGTAAGCTGGGTTCCTGGTTCACCAATGGATTGGGCAGCGATGACCCCCACCGCCTCTCCCAAGTCAACCAACCTTCCCGTGGATAGGTTCCTTCCATAGCACTTCTGGCAGACCCCATACCTCGCCTCACAGGTTAGGACACTTCTCACCTTGACCTCATCTATGCCTGCCTCCTCAATGATTTTTGCCTTCTCCTCCGTGATCTCCTCACTCCTTCTGCAGATAGAATCGCCCAGTCTGGGGATGGTGATATCCTCCTGGGCTACCCTCCCAATGATCCTATCCGATAGCGTGACTATGATCTCCTCTCCCTCCAGTATGGGACCTAAGGTAATCCCGTTGAGCGTTCCACAATCCTCTTCGTTGACAATCACCTCCTGGGCAACATCCACCAATCTCCTGGTGAGATACCCAGAGTCCGCGGTCTTCAGGGCGGTATCGGCCAATCCCTTCCGCGCTCCATGGGCGGATATGAAGTACTCTAAGACGGTCAGTCCCTCCCGGAAGTTGGCCGTGATGGGGGATTCTATGATTTCACCACTTGGTTTGGCCATCAGTCCCCTCATGCCCGCCAGCTGCCTCACCTGCTCCTTGGATCCCCGGGCTCCAGAGTCAGCCATCATCAGGATGGGGTTGAACTTCGTCCTTCCCTTGGGTGGAACCCTCAATCCCTCAATCATCCAGTCCGCCACCTTGTCTGTGGTATGGGTCCAGATGTCGATGGCCTTGTTATATCTCTCACCATCGGTGATGATCCCATCCTTATACTCTCCCTCCACCTTCCATACCGCCCTCTTGGCCCTTTCCAAAAGCTCTTTCTTTTCCTTGGGCACCTTCATATCATCCAGACCAATAGAGATCCCGGCCTGGGTGGTAAATTGGAAGCCCAATTCCTTTAGGTTATCCAAGAGGAGGATAGTTCTATAGCGTCCTAATCTTTGGAAGCAGGAAAGGATGAGGTTGACGAGGTCCTTCTTTACTATTTCCTTATTTATAAATCGGAGCTCCTCTGGTAGAATCTGGTTGAAAATTACCCTTCCGCAGGTGGTAGCTACAATCTCCTCACCGATCTTTACCTTTATTTTGGCATGAAGGAAGAGTGCTCCATGTTCATGGGCGATGAGGACTTCCTCGCAACTTGAAAATCTCTTACCCTCTCCCTTCTCTCCAGAAAGCTCCTTTGTAAGATAGCATAGGCCCAGAACCATATCCTGAGTGGGGGTAACTAAAGGCTTTCCATGGGCCGTGGACAGAATATTATTTGGAGCGAGCATCAAGAGCCGGGCCTCGAGCTGGGCCTCACTAGATAATGGGACATGGACCGCCATCTGGTCCCCATCGAAGTCAGCATTAAAGGCTACACAGACCAGGGGATGAATTCTGATGGCGTCTCCTTCCACAAGCAGCGGTTCGAAGGCCTGAATCCCTTGGCGGTGCAGAGTGGGGGCACGATTGAGGAGTATGGGATGCTCTGAGATTATCTCCTCCAATATGTCCCAGACCTCACTGGTCTCCTGGGCCAGGAGCTTCTTGGCTCCCTTAATGGAGGTGACATAACTCTTCTCCTTTAATCTTTTGATGATGAAGGGCTCGAAGAGCTCCAGAGCCATCTTCTTGGGCAATCCGCACTGGTGGAGCTTGAGCTCTGGTCCGATGACGATGACCGAGCGCCCCGAATAGTCGACCCTCTTACCCAATAGGTTCTGCCTGAACCTCCCCTGCTTCCCCCTAAGCATATCGGATAGAGACTTTAAGGGTCTTCCCCCAGCACCCTTAACCACCCTTCCCCTCCTTCCATTATCAAATAAAGCATCCATTGCTTCCTGGAGCATCCTCTTCTCATTCCTCACGATGACCTCTGGGGCGCGAAGCTCCATGAGCTTCTTTAACCTATTATTCCTATTAATTACCCGGCGATAGAGGTCGTTCAGGTCGCTTGTGGCGAACCTTCCCCCGTCCAAAGGAACTAAGGGTCTTAGGTCAGGCGGGATGACGGGAAGGACTTCTAGGATCATCCACTCCGGCCTATTCCCAGAGGCCAGGAAGGACTCCACGATCTTCAATCTCTTACTTAGCTTCATCCTCTTCTGGGCAGAGGTAGTCCTTCTCATGTTATTCTTGATCTCCTTGGCAAGAGCAGCCAAATCCACCTCCTCCAATAGTTTCCTGATGGCCTCTCCCCCTATCCCGGCCTTAAAGGAGGTACCATACCTCTCTCTATAATCCTGGTACTCTTCCTCAGTCAAGAGCCTCTTCTTGGCCAGCTTGGTCATGCCGGGATCGGTGATGATGTACTCCTCAAAGTAGAGGACTTTCTCTAACTGTCTCTGGGATAACCCGAGAAGAGCTCCCATTCTACTGGGTATCCCCTTGAAGTACCAGATGTGGGAAAGAGGAGTAGCCAACTCGATGTGGCCCATCCTAACCCGGCGCACAGAAGACTTGGTAACCTCTACCCCGCAGCGATCACATACTATCCCCTCATGCTTCATCCTTTTATACTTTCCACAGTAGCACTCATAGTCCTTGGTGGGACCGAAAATCCTTTCGCAGAATAGACCATCCCTCTCCGATCTGAAGGTACGATAATTTATGGTCTCTGGCTTCTTGACCTCTCCCTGGCTCCAGAATTGGATGACCTCTGGCGAGGCGATCTTTACTCTTATGGCTTCATACCCACCTGCCCGTCCCTGTCCGTCCGACAGGCGGGCGGCAGACGGAGGCGAGGTAGGGGTTGCTGGCGTCCTCTTCTTCCTCTCAAGTTCGACATTCAAGGTCAGTCCCATCAACTCCTTGACCAGGACATTGAAGGACTCGGGAAGGGTAGGGGGAAGGGTGTCTTCTCCCTTGACAATGGCCTCGTATATCTTCGTTCTCCCAACGATGTCATCGCTCTTTACGGTGAGCATCTCCTGCAGGGTATAAGCGGCCCCATAGGCCTCCAGGGCCCAGACCTCCATCTCCCCAAACCTCTGTCCTCCAAACTGGGCCTTCCCTCCCAGGGGTTGCTGGGTAACCAGGGAGTAAGGACCTATTGCCCGGGCATGGATCTTATCCGCCACTAGGTGGGCGAGCTTCATCATATAGATATAGCCCACCGTGACCTCTTGATCGAAGGGCTCACCCGTCCTCCCATCATATAATATGGTCTTCCCGTTCTCTGGAAGGCCGGCCTTCTTCAAGAGCTTTTTGATCTCCCCCTCTCTTGCTCCATCGAAGACTGGAGAGATGAACTTCAGCCCCAAGGCTTGAGCAGCCCAGCCCAGGTGGGTCTCCAGTATCTGGCCCACATTCATCCTTGAGGGAACCCCAAGGGGGTTTAAGAGTATCTCCACTGGGGTGCCATCTGCCAGATAGGGCATATCCTCCTCAGGCAGGATCTTGGCGATCACTCCTTTATTCCCATGCCTTCCTGCGATCTTATCTCCCACAGAGAGTTTCCTCTTCTTGGCTACGAAGACCTTGACCATCTTCAAGATCCCTGAGGGGAGTTCATCTCCCTTCTTGGCCCTCTCCAGGTCCCGGTCTCTTCTTCTCTTGATGGCCTCTATCTTCTCCTTCAGGATCTCTTCTATCCTCTCAATCTCCTCTTTTCTCTTCAGTCTCTTAGTCTCTCTCTTGACCCTCTCAGAGAGTCTTTTTATCTCTCTCTCCGCCTCTCTCTTTATCCCCTCTAACTCCACAGATTGGGCCTCTCTCTCCTTCTTAGTCTTGGGCCTCTTCTTCTTAGAGAAGATCTTGACATCGACCACTATCCCCTCATCCCCAGGGGGGAAGCGAAGGGAGGCATCCCTTACTTCTGCTGCCTTCTCTCCAAATATGGCGCGCAGTAGCTTCTCCTCTGCAGAGAGCTCGGTCTCTCCTTTAGGGGTGACCTTACCGATCAAGATATCCCCTGGTTTGACAGCGGCCCCGATACGCACGATCCCCTCCTCATCCAGATTGACCAGGGCCTCCTCTGCTACGTTGGGGATGTCTTTAGTAATCTCCTCCTTCCCCAATTTAGTATCCCGGGCTAAGAGCTCATACTCCTCTATATGGATAGAGGTGAACTTATCATCCTTCACCACCCTTTCACTTATTAGGATAGCATCTTCAAAGTTATATCCCTCCCAGGGCATGAAGGCCACTAAGACATTTCTTCCCAAAGCGAGTTCCCCCTTGTCTACTGCCGGACCATCAGCAATGATCTCTCCCCTCTTCACTCTCTGGCCTCTCTTCACGATCGGCCTCTGATGGATGCAGGTATCCTGATTGGACCTGATGAACTTATCCAGGAGATAGGTATCATGGGTCTCGAGGCTGAAGGAAGGCTCCTCTATTCGGATGATGATCTTATCTGCGTCTACCTCTTCTACTACTCCCTCCCTTTTAGCCAAAACGACCGCCCCGGAGTCCTGGGCTACCTTCTCCTCTATCCCGGTTCTCACCAAAGGGGGCTCAGGAACCAGGAGGGGAACTGCCTGGCGCTGCATATTGGAACCCATAAGAGCCCGATTGGCATCATCGTGTTCCAGAAAAGGAACCAAGGCAGCCGAGACAGAGACCAACTGTTTAGGCGAGATGTCCATGTAATCGATCTCGCTTGGGGTAACCTTAGGGAAGTCACCCCTCCTCCTTGCCGAGACTCTTTCCTCCAAGAAACATCTCTTACTGTCGAGTCGGGCATTGGCCTGAGCGATAGTGTACTCGTCCTCCTTATCTGCAGAGAGGTACTCGATCCTCTCAGTCACCCTTCCCTTCTCTACCTTGCGATAGGGAGATTCAATGAGGCCGAACTCATTCACCTTGGCATAGGTGGAGAGGGAGTTGATGAGGCCGATGTTCGGGCCTTCTGGAGTCTCTACAGGACACATCCTGCCATAGTGAGTATGGTGGACATCCCGCACCTCAAAGCCTGCTCTCTCCCGAGATAATCCTCCCGGGCCTAAGGCAGAGAGTCTTCTCTTATGGGTGAGCTCTGCTAAGGGATTCGTCTGGTCCATGAACTGGGAAAGCTGACTCCTGCCAAAGAAATCCCTTATTAAAGCTACCAGGGGATTGGCGTTTATCAGGTTGTGGGGCATGGCGCTCTTTAGATCCATAAAGGACATCCTTTCCCTTATCCCCCGCTCTACCCGGAGGAGCCCAATCCTCACCTGGTTGCTCAAGAGCTCTCCCACGCTCCTGGCCCTCCTATTCCCCAGGTGATCGATATCATCGATGGTTCCCTTTCCATACCTTAAATCAACCAGATATCTGACAGCCCCGATAATATCCTCTCTGGTCAGGGCTCTCTCGCTCATGGGAACATTCAGGCCCAGCTTCTTATTGAGTTTATACCTTCCCACCTTGGCTAGGTCATATCTTCTCTTATCGAAGAAGAGCCTCTCCAAAAGCCTCTTAGCCCCTTCTGCTGAGGGTGGTTCACCAGGACGAAGCCTTCTATAGACCTCTATCAAGGCCTCCCTCTGGGTAGTGGTGGAATCCTTCTCCAGGGTATTCCTGATGGCCAGGTTGGCCCTTACCTCATCAATGACCACGGTCCGCACCTTCTTTATCCCTGCTTTTGCCATTTTACTCAGGGAAGTAGGGGTGACCTCCTGGTTAGCTTCTAAGATGACCTCTTTCGTCTTTTCATCTATCGCTTCTCTTGCCAAAATCTGGCCCAGGGCCTTGGGCAACTTGGCTAGGGGGGAAATGACCTCTATCTCCTTTATCCCGGCCCCCTGGATCTTCTCCAAGAGAGGTGGGGTAACTTTCTCTCCAGCCGAGAGGATCTTCTCACCCGTCTGCCTATCCCTAACGGTTCTTATGGCCACCTTTCCTAAGGCTCGAGAGAACCTGGGCCCTTTGACCTTCAGGATCTTGGGGGGTTCTTCTACCTTGATCTCTCTCGTGGGATAGAAGAAGGATAGTATTTCTTCATTCCTCTGGTAGCCCAGGGCGCGCAAGAAGGCAGTGACTAAGAGCTTTCTCTTGCGATCTATCCGGGCATAGACCAGGTCATTGACATCGAGTTCAAACTCCAGCCAACCTCCTCTGTAGGGAATGATGCGGCAGGAATAGAGGTGTTTGCCATTGGGATGAACAGAAAAAGTATAGGCCACCCCTGGGGAACGATGGAGTTGGCTCACTACCGCCCGCTGGGCGCCATTGATGATGAACGTCCCCTGAGGGGTCATGCGGGGTATCTCCCCAAGATAGACCTCCTCCTCCTTGATCTCCTTTATCTGCTTCTTCCCCGCCTTATCTTCTTCTCTTATCACTAGCCTCAGGATTACCTTAAGGGGCAGGGTATAGGTCAGGCCTCTATCTCGACATTCCCTTATATTATACTTCAGCTCCCCCAACCTATAGCCTACAAATTCTAAAAAGCTAAGGCCCTGGGTATCATAAATGGGAAAGATTTCTCTAAAGACGGCCTCCAGACCCTGAGGCTTGCGAGAAAGAGGACCCTTGCCTGGCTGCAAGAAATCCTCATAGGATTTCTTCTGGATCTCGATGAGGTTCGGTATTTCCAAGACCTCTGGGATCTTGGCAAAGCTTACCTTCTTCATTATAGAATAACCCCCTACCCCGATTTTATCGGGGAAAACTCTGAAATTTTAAACAAGTGATCAAATTTCTAATTACTAATCTCCAACAAAATGTCCAATTCTTAAATGTCAAATGTCCAATCCAGATCATTGGAAATTGGAAATTCTCTTTTACAGAAATTATTTAAGTTCTACCTTGGCTCCCACCTCTTCCAGTTTCTTCTTTACTTCTTCTGCTTCCTCCTTTGGGATCCCGGTCTTCACCGGCTTGGGAGCTCCGTCTACCAGGGCCTTAGCCTCCTTCAGGCCGAGGTCGGTCAGACTCCTCACCACCTTAATGACCTGTATCTTCTGAGGGCCTATCTCCTTCAAGATGACATCGAAGGTGGTCTTCTCCTCTGCCGGAGGTGCCCCGGGGGCTGCTCCGGGAACCGCCATGGCCACCGGCACTACAGCACTAACTCCAAACTTCTCCTCCAATACCTTGACAAGATCGGCAAGTTCTAAAACACTCAAGGATTCGATGCCTTTTATAATCTCTTCTGCTTTTTTGGAAAGCTCCACCGCGACCTCAGGTTTAGGCTCTTTCTCTGCCTTCGGAGCTTCTGGCTTTGTCTCTTTCTCTACTATCTCTTTTGCTTCCTCCTTCTTCTCTTCTTTGGGAGCTTCTTTAATTTCTGGTTCCTTCTTCCCCTCTTTCTTTTCTACCATAATCAACTACCTCCTTCTTTTATCGCTCAATCCCCTTAAGAATGAGAATTAAATTTCTTATATTTCCTTTGAGAACATTTATCAGGCCCGGTATGGGTGATTTTATTATAGAAGCGACCTGGGAGAGAAGTCCCTCATAGGAAGGGAGAAGAGCGAGCTCTCTAATCCTTTCCCTATCGATAAGCCTCCCCTCAACTATCCCCACCTTAATCTTCAGATTCTCATGTTCCTTGCTAAAATCGGTCAATATTCTCACTCCCGCCAGAGGGTCTTCATAACCAAAGGCAATAGCAGTGGGCCCCCTCAGATAAGGAAGGAGCCCTTCTTCATATCTTTCCCCTTTGACTGCCAGGCGGGCCAAGGTATTCTTAATCACCTCATACTCAATCCCTTCACTCCTTAACTTCTTTCGCAGATCGCTCATCTCTTCCACATCCAGACCACAATAATCAGAGAGAACGATGCTTGAAGCAGAATGCATCCTCTCCTTTATCTTCTCGACCTTCTTCTCCTTGGCTATTCTCTGTGGTTTCTTCTCTTCTGCCATTAGAGGCCTTCCTTGGTTAGTCTTTTGATTAGATCCTGGGTATCTATTCTGATGCTCGGCCCCATGGTGGAAGATAAAGTGGCCTTCTTCAGGTACTGACCTTTGGCGGTGGCCGGTCGGGACTTAACCACCGCCCTGAGAAGGGTGAGGAGATTCTCCGAAAGGTCTTCTTCCTTGAAAGACTTCTTACCGATGGAGAGATGCAAAATACTCTGGCTATCCATCCTATACTCTATCCTGCCCGCCTTGGCCTCTTTCACCGCCTGAGCTATCTTTAGAGTGACGGTGCCCAATTTGGGATTGGGCATAAGACCTTTGGGTCCCAGAATCCTTCCCAGCCGAGCAATCTCCTTCATCATATCTGGAGTAGCGATGGCCACATCGAAATCAAGCCAGCCCTTATTGATTTTCTCTATCAATTCTGTGGTTCCCACGAAGTCCGCCCCTTCCCCCTTTGCTTCCTTCTCCTTCTCTCCCTTAGCAAAGACCAGGACCTTTATCTTCTTTCCTCGACCATAAGGAAGGACTACCGTCCCCCGAACCATCTGAGAGGAATCCTTGGGGTCCACCCCTAATCTGATATCAATATCGATCGATTCATCGAACTTAGCGGGGGCAACTTTCTTGATTAGGGTGAACGCTTCCTCTAGAGGATAAGTCTTCCCCTTCTCTATTTTTCCTAAGGTTTCTTTATATTTCTTCCCCCTCTTCACCCCGCCCCTCCCTCTATAACTATAACTTCACAAAATTGACTTATAAAAAACATAAAAATTACCTCCTTATAAATTCTGTCTAGCAATGTTTTAATAAAAGGAGGGGCGGGGTTCATCCTACCTCGCTCCGCCCTTCTTTTCTATTCTTCTTCTTTCCTACTTTCCTGAATGATTTCGGTTACTACCTCAATGCCCATGGACCTGGCTGTTCCCTCCACAATCCTTACTGCCCGCTCCAAGTCTGGAGCATTCAGGTCGGGCATCTTTATTTTAGCGATCTCTCTTACCTGGGCCTTGGTTACCTTAGCGATCTTCTCCTTGCCTGGGGTACCACTTGCCTTGGCCAATCCCGCGGCCTTCTTTAGTAAGATGCTCGCGGGTGGGGTCTTGGTGATGAAGGTGAAGGAGCGGTCCTTGTAGACCGTGATCACTACTGGGATGATCATCCCCTCCTCCTTCTTGGTTCGCTCATTGAAGGCCTTACAGAACTCCATGATATTCACCCCATGCTGGCCAAGAGCCGGGCCCACGGGAGGGGCAGGATTAGCTGCCCCGGCCGGGATCTGGAGTTTTATCTTGGCAGCTATCTCTTTGGCCATCAGATCCTCTCCACCTGCAAGAAATTCAATTCCACAGGTGTAGTACGTCCGAAGATGGTTACCTCCAGCTTAAGCGTTCCTCTTTCAGGATAGATCTCCTCAATAATGCCGATGAAATTGGTGAAGGGGCCATCAACGATTCTGACGCTTTCCCCTTTCTCAAAGATGACCTTGAGCTTGGGCTTCTTGGCCACCCGCTTCATTTCAGATAGAATGTAATCTACCTCTCCCTGGGCTAAGGGGATGGGCTTTGTCCCGGCGCCCACAAACCCCATCACCCCGGGAGTATTCTTCACCGCATACCAGGTATCATCCGTTAACTCCATCTCGATCAGGGTATAACCAGGAAAGAACTTCTTGGTTGAGATCTTCTTCTTGCCCTCCTTAATCTCGGATATCTGTTGGGTAGGAACGAGGACCTGGGAGATCTTATTCTCTAGACCCATGCTCTGGAAACGATGCCTTATATTTTCACCCACCTTATTCTCATCGTAGCCACTATAGATGTGAATGGCATACCATGCTTTAGCCATATTCTACCTCACTAAAATCAACCTTAGAAGTCTTACTAACATCAGATCTACAACTCCAATAAAGAGGGCAATAACGACTACAGTGACGACGACCACCCAGGTAGCACCGGAGACCTCCCTCCTGTTCGGCCAGGTCACCCTCTTCATTTCTAATCTCACTTCCTTTAAGAATCTCCCGATCCTTCTGGGCATTTTTTACCTCGCTACGCTCGGTTAGTTCGGAGTACGCTCGGCTTTGCCTCGCTTGAGTTCGGTGTTTAGTATATTTTCTCTCCGAACTCCGAACTGTTAACTCCGAACTGAATTATCCGCATCTTGGCAGGCCAGGAGGGATTCGAACCCCCAACATCCGGTTTTGGAGACCGGCGCTCTAACCAATTGGAGCTACTGGCCTATACGCTGATTGCCGCTGATTTACTTCGCAGATTGCCGCTGATATCTGCGGTCATCTGCGTTTACTTAATTTCCTTGTGGAGGGTGTGCTTTCTGCAGAACTTACAGAACTTCTTCAACTCCAATCTATCTGGATTCTTTTTCTTATTCTTAGTAAGGGTATAGTTTCGCCTCTTACAGACAGTACAGGCTAAAGTGATGGTCTCCTGCATACCTCGCTCCGCTCGGAGTATGAAAGTAATAGCGACAAAGTCGCTTAAGTAGGATAGTAAGAAAGTATCATTGGTCGTGTAGCTTATCACCCGTAACTTTTTACTCTCCTACTCTTTTTCTTTCCTACTTTACTGTATAATCTCTGTCACCACCCCAGCACCCACCGTCTTTCCTCCCTCTCTGATGGCAAAGTTCTGCTCGGGTTCTAAGGCGATGGGGATGATGAGCTCTATCTCCAGATCCACATTGTCTCCAGGCATGACCATCTCCA